>JAEUIH010000030.1 GCA_016795105.1 Planctomyces sp. | reverse complement strand
GGTGTTCGTCATCACGGCGGAGCGTGATGAGTACAATAATCGTCATCACGGCGGAGCGTGATGAGTACAATAATCGTCATCACGGCGGAGCTCGATGAGTACAATAGCAGCCAATCGCGACGGAGCGTGATTGGCTGCTCTCAGTGTTTCGATCTCAGTTCTTTTTACTCAGCTCATCGATCTGAGCCTTCATGGCTTTCAGTTGTTCACGGAGTTCTTCGAGTTGTTGCTGAACTTCTGCCTGCTCGTGCTTCTTGGTCGTTTGAAGTTCGATAACTGCCTGTTCCTGTGCTTTCCCGGCTGCTGCTCGGGCTGCTTCGGCGGCTTCCTTGAGCATGCGTTCGATTTCTTCGGGAGCCGCCTTTCGGTCAATCATTACGCTGCCGGGCTGAAGGAGGCGAAGGCGTTTCATTCCAGGCCTGTTCTTCATCAGTTCCTGAACATGTTCGGGAAGGCTCTCTTTCTCGATAATAGCTTCGTGTTCTACTGCGTCAGGTGCATATTCGAAGTTTTCACCAGCGATCGAGAACACGACTTGTTCCGGGACTTCCATCATCCTGGGAGTGACGTTCAGCGACATCGGATCACCACTTCGCAGGATGGAGATCGCCAGGTCCTTTCCTTCGGATTTGGTCACCACATCGAGCAGATCCGTGACAGCTTTCATCTCGGTTTCACCAACCTTGAGGATGATATCGTTCTTCTGGAGACCTGCTGCCGCGGCGGGTGAGTCACTCACGGTTTCCAGAACAACAAGCCCTGCCCCATTGAGCTTCAGGTGACCTCGCAGGAGTTCGCTGCCTTCTTCGCAATGAACACCAATCATCAGTCTTTGCTGAGGAGCTTCTTCCGCATCATCAGAGCTAACGATCGAAATCGACCGAGACTTCTTGTTTTCTTCCGGACTTCCGTCGTTCTGGACTTCGACGGAATCTGTGCGGAAGATGCTGATCTGACTGCCAGCGACCCCTTTGTGTTCAGGCGACAGCAGAAGTTTGAGACCTTCGGGCATTTCTTTCCCGATCTTGTACTCTGTCTTCTGTCCATCAGGACCGATGATGACAATAGAGCCGGAGACCTTGCTTGTCGATTCAGCTTCTTCTTCGTCCGACGCCTCGGCTTCGTCGACGCTGACAACAGAAATTGATTCGCCCTCAATTGTCGCAGTCACACTCTCTGCGCCAGCTTCGCCTTTGACAGTTGCAGTTGCTGTGGTGGATTCCTGAGAATCCTGAGCGAACGCGGGATTGACGAGGGATCCGGCCATTACGGCCGACGCAAGAATAACGTTCCATTTTTTCATCGATAGGCTCCATCTACTATGAGCGAGTGCTCAACAATGTGAAGGCAACACTGCCAGACAGGATCGAGGGGGTTACTGAACGGGATGATTGATCAGCTGATCGTGATAAAAAATCAGGGCATCTCTGTTTTCGTCGACCGGGACTCGAATGGCCCGGAGTTTGCCGCGATCTAAATCATCAAGCAGGTTTCGCCTGTCATTTTGGTCGACAGGAAGATGTTGCCTCGATGAGCCGGTGTACGGGTTGAATTCGTCAAAGTTTTCGTACATGGGTATTTCGAGGGTCGAAGAGCCATCCGCAGAGTTCAGAGGTAATGACAGATGACCCTGTGGATTTGGTCGACGAGGAGAAGAGGATCCGTTGCCGGCGAGACCACCGGGTACAACAGGAGTGCTGCCTCCGGATCGGGCCGAATTTTCAGCCACCTGAGGAAGATCACGTTGTGCGATATCCGGAAGCAGCATTCCGGATACGAAAGCAATGGCCGCACAGAGTGACATGGAAGTCATTGGGTGAGCCCACCAGAATGACATTCGCTGTCGAGAGACCCGGGAACCTGGGGGACCAACTATTGGCGGACTGCCCGGAGAGCCGGTTGCGAGTGCGGATGGAATCGTCGGTTTCGGGAACGTTGATGGTCGAATCAGGGGAGCGTGAAATTCCTGAGTTTCAAGATCCCCAAGTACTGACGTCGTGTTGGGTGAGACGAACTCACTTCGCAGAGCTTTGCCGACAGAGCGATCTTCAATGAAGCCGCAGGCCAGTGATTTCCAGCCATCGCTGAGTTCATCGAGTCGAGAGAGAAGTTGATAAGTCTGCTCAGGCGTCAATTCATCGTCGATGCAACGCTGGATCAGAAGTTCATCTCGTTGTGAAATCTGTGTCTTCAACATAACTGCTCTCCTTCCTCACCATATTGGCGAAGAAGACGTTTGAGGTTTTTTCGTGCCCTGAGTAGGCGATATTCAACCGTGTCTTCCTTGACGCCAAGATGTTCAGAGAGTTGCCGGTAGCTCCATTGTTCCGTGTACTTCAGCATCAGAATCTGTCGGTCCAGATCATTCAGTGCAGCCAGTGCTTTCTGAACGTTTTCACTCGTTTCCGCAGCGATGACTGCCTGCACAGGAGCAGACCCTGCCGAAGTTGCAGCCTCTGCGGCTGGCAGTTCGCCTGCCAATCGATCCATCATTCTTCGTCTTCGGCCTGTCGTTCGGCGATACATCAGTACCTGGCGAACAGCAATCTGATAGAGCCATGCACCGATTTTCTGGATTTCTGTCAGCGTTTTTCGGTGTCGGACGATCGCCAGCGCGATGTTTTGCATCACGTCTTCCACGCCATCAGGCTCGCTGACGCGACTGCGTACGACCGTTCGCAGCCACCCTTCATGCTCCAGAAAAATGCTTTGAGGCGATGCGGAGTTCACAATGCAGGCCCGATCAGGGTTTTCTTACGAATGATAGTCGACCAAAGTTCGTGAAAATCGATATGAGTATTTAGCGTTGTTGCCAGTCACGGGGTCATACCAGCAGGAATCTTACAAAAAACAGTGGAATTCCGCGAGTCGACCTGGGAGTTCAGTACGATTGGAGCCGGTCCTGTTTTGCCAATTTCGCGGGGACTGCAATCTGAGGTGAATTGAAGTCCCTTCGTGGGTGAATTAGATTCGCGTTCCGCCGGTGTTTAAGAGGGTTGGCTGGGGGATTTTTGGAGTTTGCGGGAACGAAGTCGCCTCCGGTGACGGTGGCCGTTCCATCAAGCGGGGAATGAGGGATTAATGCGGTTCTCAGAAGTTCCGATCGCGGGGCCATGGGGTGAACGACACCTGCTGGGACTCGAGCGACTGACGGCCGACCAGATTCAGACGGTTCTGGATTTGGCCGACTACTATCACAGAATGACACAGAAGGGCGCCGTTCGGCTCGATCTTCTGAAAGGCTTTGTAGTCGCCAACCTGTTCTTCGAGAATTCCACTCGAACTCGAACCAGCTTCAGTTTGGCAGCGAAGCGGCTTGGTGCGGACACCGTCGATTTTTCTGCGAGCAGCAGCAGCTTGTCGAAAGGTGAGACATTTGTCGACACTGCTCTGACGATTGAAGCCATGGGAGTTGACCTTGTGGTCTGTCGTCACCGAACTCCTGGAGCTCCTCATCTGCTGTCGCGTCATCTGCGAGCCGGTGTTTTGAATGCAGGCGATGGAACTCATGAGCACCCTACTCAGGGGCTGCTCGATATTCTGACGATACGCCAGAAGCTCGGGCGGATCCATGGATTGACGGTAGCCCTGGTTGGCGATATCCGCCATAGCCGGGTTGCTCGCTCAAACATCCACGGGCTGATCAAGCTGGGAGCTCGGGTGATTGTGTGTGGTCCATCGACCCTGATTCCTGCGGACATCGTTGAGCTTGGTGTTGAAGTCGCTTATGACCTCGATCGCATCCTGCCTGAAGTGGACTGTGTGAATCTGCTGCGTGTGCAGTTTGAGCGACAGCGAGGCGCTTTCTTTCCGTCGATCTCTGAATATGCGGCTCTGTTTGGGATGAATGGTGATCGGATCCGCAGAGGCAAAGATGGGATGCTCGTATTGGCTCCTGGTCCAATCAATCGCGGAGTCGAGTTAACTCCGGAAGTTGCCGATGGACCAAATTCAGTCATTCTCAATCAGGTCTCAAACGGATTGCTTGTCCGGATGGCCTGTTTAACATTATTAGCTCGAGAGCGTCAGAAGGCCGTTGAGGTAGCTCAATGAATCGACTTGTTCTTTCCGGCGGGCAGGTGATCGATCCGGCGAACAGCATCGATGCTCCCGGTGATCTGGTGATTGCTGATGGTCGAGTCGTTTCGATAGAGCGTCCAGGTTCCGTACCAGCCGACGCCGGTGGGCGTTGGATTGACGTTTCCGGGTGCATTGTGTGTCCAGGATTCATCGACCCGCATGTCTCGCTCCGTGAACCGGGATTTGAAGAAGACGAGTGTACGGCCAGCGGAACCGCGGCTGCTCTTGCCGGCGGATTTACGTCAGTGGCTGCTCAGTCTGATACAGATCCTGTGGTTGATAACCGCAGCTCCGCTGAATTTGTCCGACTGCAGGCAGAGCGAGCCGGGAACTGTCGAGTTTATCCACTGGGTGCTGTGACCAAGCGATCGAGCGGAGAAGAACTGGCTGAAATTGGTCAGCTGGTGGCTGGAGGGGCTGTTGGATTTTCGGATGCGAAACGGCCCGTCGCCAATGCAGAAGTGATGCGTCGCGCTCTCGAATATACTCAGATGTTCAATCGACCAATTCTGCATTTTGCAATTGTGCCGGAGCTTGCCGAGGGAGGCGTGATGCATGAAGGCTTCGAGTCGACACGACTTGGACTTCGTGGAATTCCGGCCGCCGCGCAGGACATTATGGTTGGCCGCGATATTGCTCTGGTGCAACTGACTGGCGGACGGCTGCATCTGATGAATATCTCAACCGAAGACTCGGTGGAACGCATCCGAATTGCTCAGCGTCGAGGTCTAAAGATCACCGCCGATGTGACTCCTCATCATCTGTATCTGACCGACCGTGAAATGGATCGGTTTGATACCATGTATAAGTGTTTTCCTCCTTTGAGAACGCCCGAACATATTCGCGCGTTGATCGAAGGGCTGAAAGATGGCACCATTTCGTGTATCAGTGCAGATCATCAGCCACTGGCAATCGAAAAGAAGGCCGTTGAACTGGATATTGCTCCTCCTGGCATCTGCGGACTTGAGACTCTGTTGCCCGTCTGCGCGAAGGCGCTGATTGAGCCAGGTCATTTAAGCTGGTCACAGCTCATCTCAAAATTGACCTGCGGTCCTGCAGATGTCCTTGGTTTGCCTCACGGTCGCCTGACGTCAGGGGTGTTGGCGGATGTGACGGTGATTGACCCTTCGGAAGTATGGACGATTTCCGCGGGCGATTTTCGATCACGGAGCCGGAACACCCCGTTTGATGGACTTCAGGTTCAGGGACGAGTCATCATGACCATCGTGGGCGGAGACGTTCGTTATCGTTCTCGTCCAGCCACAAAGTTTTAGCAGATAGTATTTTGAACATGCCGATTGAGAAGACATCGTCGATTGAGATTCGCTGGACCGCAGGTAAGGGACGCGGGGTTTTTGCAAAGGAGTTCATTCCCAAAGGGACTGTCTTTGAACGTGTTCCCGTACTGGTGATGCCGGCTCACGAAGTCCTGACTGAAGAAGAGACACTGCTTTCTCATTACGTTTTCGAATGGGGCAAAGACACCGTTGCTCTGGCGCTGGGCTACGGATCGCTCTACAACCATTCCTATTCCCCGAACGCTCGCTACGATGACGCAGGGCGAATGACGAAGTACTACACCGCTGTTAAGGATATTCAGCCGGGCGAAGAGATCACCATTAACTACAATGGTTCAGAAGATGCAACCGAACCGGTCTGGTTCGATGTCGTGGAAAATAAGCCTGCGAAGACGGCGAAAAAGAAAACGCCGAAAGCGAAACGAAAGTAGCAGGCACATTCCATGTGCCGTCCGCGTCACGCTGGCTGCGCGGAGGCGGACGGCATTCGGAGAATGCCTGCTACTTTGTGGCGTCCGCGTCACGTTGGTTGTGCGGTGGCGGACGGCATTCGGAGAATGCCTGCTACTTTGCACTACAAAATTTTTGTAGAATCTGCACAATACTCAATTGTGACATGAGGTTCTGGCAGGGGTGCATGGATGCGGTTACCTCCTCAAAAGCTTGAAGACCTGTTGATTCGTCTGGAAGTCTGTTCATCAGCAGACCTGACTCGGGCGGGCAGGATCGTACATTCCCTGTGCCGCGATCTGCCGGACTTCGATTCTGTCTGGCTGGATGCTTTGGTGCAGTTGAGGGTCATCACACCCTGGCAGGCAGAGCAGCTTCAGGGCGAGCAACCAGATGCGGTTCGCTGCGGGGAATACCTCGTGCGTCAGCCCCTTGGTCGAACAACATTTCTTGCACATCATGTGCGGAAGTCTCAATGGGTTGTCCTCACGCGAGTTGATCTCAGTGGGAGTTCCCAGCAGGTTTCCGCCGCCGGAGACGATTCGCCAGGAAGCCTTCAGACTCGGCTGGACTCCTGTATCAATGTTGCTCACAAGGCAAGTCCTGCCCTGCCGGCGTCACTGGTGGTTCCATCAGGACTCATTGCCGCCGGAGCGGATGAACTGATGGTCATGTCGCCATGGATCAGCGGATGGTCGTGTGATGAGCTTTTGATTCGCGGGGGGCGACTGCCAGCGGAGGCCGTCGCAGAAATTGGACGTGACCTGCTCGTTGCCCTTTCGTGGCTCGAAGGTCGACAAATGCTGCATGGTGACATCTGCCTTCGCAATATCCGACTGACGCATTCAGGAACTGCGGTTCTTGTCGCTCCGTTTGTTCGTCGCCTGGTGGTGCCGCGGATTTCGTTGACAGATCAACTGACGCTTCGTGACTGTGAAGGCGTTTCCCCCGAACAGATCGGGACCGGACGTTTTGCGGACATTCGAAGTGAGCTGCATCATCTTGGGTGTGTATTCTGGCAACTCCTGACAAGCCGTCCTGTTGTGCTGGACGCAGACCCGGTTTCAAGACTCATGCGACTTCGCGACCATGATCTTGTCGATGTGAGAGGATTTGCGCCGGAATGTCCGGAGTGGATGGCTCGAATTATTCATCAGATGACACGAAGAAGTCCCGAGCTGCGAGCTCAGTCGGCCAGCGAACTCCTGAAGGTCTGGAAACAGCATTCGGGCAGCGGACATAGAGCTACTCGAGCAATGATCAGAGAGCTCCCGGAACATTCCATAGGTCCGGTGCGTCAACTTGTTCCATTACGAAGACGTAGATCTTCGAGAGCTGGTGTGAATCTCAAGCTGGCGTTTGCACTGTTGATGCTGGCGGGAGTTTTTGGGGCTGCAAAGTTTGGCGTTCTGCCGCAGTCGCTCCGCTGGGACCGAAACTCCGGAGCTACGGGGCGTGCGGACGATGCGTCGCGTTCAGGAAAGGCAAAAATAGAACACACATCGCCTTTGATTTCGGAAAACTTTGCCCCAGCTGAAGATTCAGAAAAGCTGGCCCACGGATCAACGCAGGGCTTATCGCTTCCGGCACCTGATGCCCAGGGTGTAATTCGACTTGAGAATGGACGCAGGTACATTGCAAAGTCCATCAGTCAGCCCAGTGTGAGTCTTCAGATTGAGTCGCCCTCGGTTGGTATTCCGGCTTTGATCCTTGTGGAAGATCGTTCGTGGATCGTTCAGGCAGAATCGCTGACAATTCGAAACGTCAGAATCATTGATGCGATCGGGAATCGCAATTCAACTCCGCAAAATCGTGGCCCAGGTTTGCTGGTGTTTGCCGGACAGTCGCTCAGCTGTGAGTTGCTTGAAATTGTGAATCAGGTGTTTGGAGCTTCGATCGCGTGGGCACCATCGGGGGCGGAGACATCAATCCATCTGCAGAATGTGATTCTTACCGGCCAGGGGCATGGTTTGAGAATAAATACCCCGCCAATGGAAGCCGGGTTTTCGAACTGTCTTTTTGGAACCGATTCGTCAGCGATTCTGTGTGACGTACCGGCGAATGCGAGGCCGCAGCTGATTGCTTCGATGGATCAAATCACTCAACGAGGAGGCTCTGCGTTTCTCGATCTTGTGATCAACGGGGAATCCGCTGGACCGTTGAAGGTCAGAATCGACGGGGGTGAATCTGTTTTCAGTCCAAAGATGTCGATCGTGCGAATTGCCAGTTCATCCGACTGGAAGAACATTGACAGCATGGTCGAATTTCGTCTTCCTGAAACAGGAAACCCAATTGTGATTCCGCCAGAGGTAACGCCGGTGGTGTTTTACGACACCGGGTTGAGAACCTATGTAAAGGCGACTCAGGAACAAGTGGTTTCAGAGAGTCTGTTGATTGCAACGCCCGAGTTTGCCGGTTCGCTTCCGGTGCATTCGTCCCATGACATCGAGGCATCTGAAGAATCAGATGTGAACGATGTTCCTGTGCGACTTCAGCCATGGGTTTTGATGGACTTCGAAGGACCCAAGCTGTCCACTGAGATGCCCGGAATTCGGCTGAGTGAATTCCCGAAGGAGTTTTGGAAGAAGTTACCGTCGACTGACCGGTAGTCTCTCGTTCTGGTTTCCATACCTGGGCTCTACCGACGCGGGGTCGGCAGGGGCCTTTAAGTATCTGTCCGGGGATTTGCGCAAGCGCCGGACCGGGTATCGAATTGTGCATGCACTCCAGACGCATCAGCAGCATACACGCGAGTGCGCAACGTCATAGTCGAGCGTCATGCGTACAATTCACTCTGGGATTCGTTCCAGGGGTATTACAGCGGGGCCATCGGGGAGGATTGTGAATGTGCCGATGATGCGACCATCGGTTGTGGCGACGGCTGGAGCTCCGATCCACGTGGTCAGATCGTCGGTTTCCCCGGTCATCATCCATCCCTGTTCTGCAGATTGCAGTTGAGTCACTGGGATTGTCTGAATCAAGTCAGTGGGTTGATCGGCCGCTCCGGCCGTGCGGCTTATGCAGAGTTCTTCAACGGCCACTGGTACTCGGAATGCTGTTGGACTTAGTCCTCCGGGGTGAGCATCCGGCGTCTGATTTAGAAGAATCCAGGCAGCAGCTTTGAAAAACGTAACATTGTCGGACGTACAGGTCACCGTCGCAGCCTGCGGCGGATCGGGGATATCAACCGTAAGTTCCGGCTTTGTTTCATCCAGCGGAGCAAGTCCATCACCAGCCGTAAGAATGTGCAGTTGGCCTGATCCTGATCGAAGGAGAACGCCCGTCATTCGGAACGACTTTGTTGTGGGGATTCCCAGCACAGATGACTTTCGTTTTCCTCGCAGATCAACGGTTCGCGGGAGCGGGAAATCGATCAATGGAACTGATGCTTCAGCAGTTGTCCATTCAGGTTTCGGCTTTGAATGAAGATCAAACACATGATTGGGATTTACGGAGGAGTCTGCCCCAGGTCCGCCGGGAGTCGCGAACGAAACGCCGCCTCTGATAATGGTGCTCAGCGAATCGGCGTCGACTCGCAGACCGCTGATGCCCACATCCACACCGAATCCGCTGGTGACCCAGAACACAGATGCCGAGCGAACCAGCCGTCGATACTGACCGTCAATGCGAACAAGAATATTGATGTGTCGGGCATCAGGCGAGAGTGCCACCGAGTGAACTCGTCCAACATCCACTCCGCGCCACGTGACCGGCGCGCCCTCGGAGATTCCGTGACGCGAATCGCTGCGAAGTACGAGGTCAATTCCGTCTCCCGGGAGTTCATCAACGGGCGGAGCGGCGAGTCCTTCGAAGATCCTCGTTCGTTGAGCTGCTGGATCACCTGGACTGATGGCAATGTACTTTCCTCCGACGGCTGTATCCAGACCCGAAATTCCGGCGATGCTCACCTGTGGTCGGACGATCCAGAACCGTGTACCTTCGACGGCCAGGCCTTCGGAGCCCGGGAGCAGACTGGCATTTGCAATAATTCTTGACAAGTCTTCCGAGAGCCGCACTTCTGTAACCTGCCCAACATCGATCCCTCGATGTCGAATTGCGTCACCGGCTTTTAGCCCATGACCTTCGGGAAACTGAATTGCAATGACATAGCCCTGTTGTGGAAGGGAACGCCATGCAAGGACTGCCGCTACGATCACACACAGCAGTGTGAGCCACCAGAGCTTTGAGCGTCCAAGTGACTTCAGTGGAGAACTTCGCCCCGTTCGCACACTCGCAGTTGGAATTTTGTTGATTTCTGTCATGGATTCTGTTCCACGTCATCTTCCCAGATTGCATGGGGATCGAAGAGTACGGATGCGAGCATACTCATGGCAACACAAAGCACGAAGGCAATGACAGCCGGACCGAACTGAAACTGAACAAGGTTTCCCAGCTTGACAAGCATCACGAGGAACGCGAGCAGCATGACATCCATCATGCTCCACTTACCCGCATGTTCCATGATCCTCAATGACAGAGCTTTGTGGTTCTTGTGAAAGACTTCAAGGAGACTGAGTTCCAGGAGGAGAATAATTTTGGTGAGGGGGAAAACGATTGAGAACACCAATACAATTCCGCCGACAAACCAGCTGCCATGCCTCAGCAGATCAATGATTCCACCCAGGACGCTTGATTGATGTTGAATTCCGAGTTTCTCGATGACAAGGATCGGACACAGGACGGCGGGCCAAAAGAGAACAAACGCTGCAACGGCCGCTGCGGCGGTTCTGCTGGCTGCGACCCCACTCTGACCCGGACGAGGGAAGTCGGCGCCGCAACGAGTGCATTCGGCGGTTTCGTCAGGCTGAAGGTCGGGAATGGTGTGTACCAATCCGCAACAGTGGCACGCGCGAATTGTCTTCATGTTGAGGATGCTGCTCTTGCGTCTTCCAGCAGGCGAATCCACGGTCCAACGTAATGACCGTTATCATGAAACGTACGACCACTGATCAGGTTGCCGTCAATGACACAGGGTTCATTCACAAAGATTCCACCGCACACTTCGAGGTCGAATCGGCACTTTGGGACTGTGGCCATTCGTCGTCCTCGCACACAATCAGCGTATGCGGGAATTTCAACGCCATGACAAACACTGGCGACGGGCTTGTTGGCCGCAAAGAAGTGTCGTGTGACTCTGACAAGATCCGGGTCATACCGAATGTACTCAGGGGCTCGGCCACCGCTGAAAAGGATCCCTGCATAGTCGTCTTCGCGGATGTCCGAGAACGCGACGTCCGCTTCCAGCGTGTAGCCTTCCCATTCCTTCGTAATTGTCCAGCCAGGTTTAACCTCGTGCAGCACCATTTGATAACGCCGTCTCTCCGGCGCAGCCACAACAGGTCTGAAGCCTGCTTCGATGAGACGATAAAACGGATACATCGTATCCAGGGTTTCGGTGGCATCGCCGATGATGATGAGCACCTGATTCATAGTGACTCCACAATTTTCGAGAGATAGTCTCGGGATCGATTAATTTCAGCCGTGACTTCTTCCGCGGTTTCAAGAATGGGGATTCCGCGAGGAACTGGATGCATAAAGATCTCCACCCAGCCGGCGTACTGTATTTCCGCGAGAGCCCTGATCAGAGGAGCAAAGTCGAGTTCACCGCGGCCAGGAAGCTGGAGAAGTTCTTCCTGTTTGGGAAGTCGAGTCATACAGCCATGACCGTGCTGCCATGCGTAGAAGACCGCAATGGCTGAGCCAAGTGTGCGGATGAGTGAGCCCAGTTGTTCGGCATCCTGTGGAAGGTGGTAAGGTGCGAGCGCAACCGCAAGCCGTGGAGATGACCGAAACTCGGCGAGATACTTCAATGAATCCGCTGAATCAAAGAGATTGTTCGCATGATTTTCAATGGCGATCGTGACCCCGGTCTCTTCGGCAACTTCCAAATGAGGCTTCATCTTTTCTGTGAACTGCCGAACTGCACTTTTGAGTTCGTCTCCTGCGAGACCTTTTGGGCCTTCGCCACCAGTGACAATGGTTGTACAACTCAGACGTTTCGCCAACTGCATTTCTTCCGTGAGTCGAAACGGTCCAAGTGGATATTGTGTCAGGCAGCCAGTGGTGACATTGTGGCGCTGAAGCAGTGACTGGTACAGCTCTTCGCCAAGGTCCTGCAGCTGTTCTCGTTGATTGCCGTGTCGTTTGGGCCAAAGGTCAATTGCCGTGGCTCCAGTGCGAGCGACTTCAGGAAGGACTTCACCCAGGTACATGTAACCATACATGCACGAAGCCAGCATATAACGGGGCTGCCACACAGAACGAGACTGCGACGACGGGTCTGGCTGCGGTGAAGAGTTTAGTTGCGAGAAGGCCTTTGATTCACCAGAGGCTGAGTTCGCAGACACGGCGATTGATCCGGCAGTAGCTAAGACGGTAGCTTTCAGAAATTTTCGACGATCCACTGCAGGACACTCCTGTGCGTTGGGCATAAAAGCTGAGACGTTACTTCGCATCAGCGGATACAACGGATTCTGATGACCTTGTTCCCATCAGATCTGCAGATGTAATTCCTGCGAGCCCGGCTCCTGATCTCGATTCCAGTGGTGGATGTTTTTCGAGTCGACGATCGGAAGCGGTCACTGGCAGCCGCACCGAGAACAGACTTCCTTTGCCGAACTCACTCTGCAGATGAACATCACCACCCAGAAGTCGAGCAAGTTCGCGGACGATGGAGAGGCCCAGACCGGTTCCTTCGTATTCGCGAGTCACATGATCGCGTTCACCGGGGTTTGTTGTCCCCTGTCGAAACTTCTCGAAGATATGTTCCTGTTCGTGCAACGGAATTCCGATCCCGGTGTCTTCCACACTGAATTCGAAGAAATCGGGATCAAACATTCTTGACGCGACGCGAACTCGTCCACCTTCCGGAGTGAATTTAATGGCATTTGAGAGCAGATTGTTCAGGATCTGCATGATCTTGCCGCGGTCCTGATGCAGAACCGGAATTTGAGACAGGCAGGGTTCAATACGCAGATCAATATTTCGTCGATCAGCGAGCGGCATCACCTGTTGAACCTGAAGTTCAATGATTTCGTGCAGCACCACTTCGCTCAGATGCAGATCCATCTTTCCGCTCTCGATCTTCGCAAGGTCAAGCAGATCGTTGATCTGAACCATAAGACTGCGGCCGGACGTCTGGATGTTGTGGACATATCGCTTCTGTCGTTCATCGAGATTAGCGGCACCATGAAGGATGTCGCTGAATCCCAGAATACTGTTCAGCGGTGTCCGCAGTTCATGGCTCATTGTGGCCAGAAAATCGTCTTTGAGTTTGTTATTGTTGAACAACTCCATATTCGCCCGAGCGAGTTGATCGACTTTTCCGTCGAGGCTTTCATTCAGGCCGCGAAGTTCATCGTTCACGGTCATCATATGACGCAGCATTCGATTAAATGCATGGCTGAGTTCTTCAAATTCATCACCCGTATTGATGTCGGCACGCAGATTCAGATTTCCACGTGCAATCTGATCGCTGACATCCTTCAGATGCGAAACCGGTTTCACGATGATGTAGCGAACGATGGCGTATGCTGCCATCATCGCAAGGAACGATGTCACGATGGCCGACGCCATCAAGATGGCCTTGTTTCGGCTTAACTGTGCTTCGACCGTTTCCATCGACAACCCGACTCGGACCATTCCCATCAGGGTATTTCGTCGAGCATTCTCCTTTTCGGTTTCAGCAGTGTTTGCAGCCGAGTTTGTCGAGGACGTTGGCGACAACAAGTCGCCTGCCTGTTGCCGATGATAGGGCGGTGGCTGATGACAATTCAGACACGATGGGTTGGGGCGTATGGCAGCAAAATAGACCAACTCTCTGGTTCCCTGGTCGTCTTCTCGGAATACCCAGTGTTCGTCATCCTGCCGGTCCGGGTCTTCAAAGATGTCGATCGCCTGAAATCCGGCATCGCTTTCCGGGAACGATGTATCAAGGTCCAGCAGGTTCCATGTCATTGCCAGGGATGACTGAGGCAATTCGACAATGGACTTGTCGAATTCGTTGACCTGATCACGAATCAGGGCGTTTTCGCCGAGGATTGAGATTCCCGGCGGACTTGCGGACAGGGTGCTGGTTTTGTCGGTCGGCTTTTTGAGGGAATTATTTGTGTCAGATTCACCCTGAGTCTGCTTGACGAATTCCTGATAGTGCCGAATCTGAAGGATTCGATCAACGAGACTGCGAGCGGTGATCACCTGCTGATTTTCGACCAGTGCACGAGTACGATTGGCATACAGCCAGAAGCTGGCGGTAATCAGGATCAGCAGAGCGGCGCCAAACAGAAAGCGACATTTCCGCTCAAGACTTGTTTCGCCGATCAGCTTCTTGAGTGCTCGATACGAAATCACGGTCGTTCATCCCCGCCACGAAACCCGAATCCCCGCCGCGTAAAATAGAGCCCTGCCCGTACAAAAGGATAGCAGGTCAGGCCGATATGGAACAGTTTGCAGAACACGGGGGATCACTGTGAATTGCAGGTTTCAAAAAAACGAGTGATTGACCATAATCGTGCGAGTGCAATTGCAATTTCGTTTTGGCCGTGCAATCGCAGTTATCGCCGGGATTTCGAATGCAGACAAATCAACCCAATGGCCGGTCGTCACTGCCGCCGCGGCGCACCCTGGGCGTCCTGATCGTGTTGATTGTTGCCGGAGTTCCGGGCTGTCTATATCTGTTGTACTTGTATGGATCGCAGGAAAGTCCGGGGTGGTTCGCAAAACGCGGCTGGTTCCAGGAAGTGTCGAATTTGCCGGCAGACAAACCTTTCCGCTTTGCTGCTGTCGATGAAGACGACCGTAATCCCGGTTATGTTGGACCCGGCCAGTGTGCACGATGTCATAAGGAACGTGTCAAGGAGTTTTTGCTGACGAACCACGCGAGAACATGTCGGGTACCGCTCCGCGATGAAATGCCGGCAGCTGTCTTTGACGGACGGAATACTTACCAGACTCGCATTGATGGCACGAAGATTGCGATTGAATGGGACAACGATCATCTCTACCAGGCGACGATCCGCGATACGGCGATTGGACGGCTGAAGCAGAAAACACGCATTGATCTGATTCTTGGCGCAGGTACCGCGGATGACGTCTATCTTGCATGGCATGACAACGGTCAGATGTTTGAACTTCCGGTGGCCTGGTTATGGCCTTTTGATCAGTGGGGTGCAAGTCATTTTTTACACGCAGCTGGTACCGGAGACTTCTCACGTCAGATGACCGTTCGATGTCTGGAATGCCACAACACGTGGATGCAGCATACTCCAGGCACTGTCAATGAATATCGTCGAGATACGGCGGTGCACGGTGTGACGTGCGAACGATGTCATGGTCCGGCAGCGGACCACATTTCATACCATGACGAACATCCGGAGGACCAGAATCCTCATCATGTAATTCAGCCGGCGAAACTGAGCCGGGAACGATTGATTGAGGTTTGCACTCAGTGCCACAGCAACGCAGTGACCCATCGGAACGAATCCTTTTCGTATCGTCCCGGAGGAGTGCTGGAGGAAACCTACCGTACACACACGATTTCGTTTCCCGAAGATGATCATGTTGCCAATCAAATTGATGGTCTGAGACAGAGTCCATGTTTTCAGAATTCAGAGACCATGTCCTGTGTAACGTGTCACGATCCCCATCGAAAACCCGATTCATCTGAGTCACCCTCCCACTCGTGCCGCCAGTGTCACGAACCGGATCGTTGCGGTGAGCAGGCAGAGATTCCCGAGCCGATACGCGGTGATTGCGTTGCCTGTCATATGCCCAAACGAATCAAGATCAACGTGAAGTTTGAAACCGAGACAGACAACTTTGTTCCTCCAGCCAGTCGCTTTCGCCATCGAATTGCAGTTGATCCAATCGCTCGAAACGAAGTCGTACTCAAATGGCTGAACGCAAATCCCTCTGCCGAAAATCAGCAGGAACGGACTGCGCTTGAGGCTGCCAATGTGGATTATTGGGTGTCCGAAGCAGATCGGCATGAAAAGGAGCACCGAATCATGGCTGCAATTGCTGATCTGCGCGAGGCAGTGGCAGTGTCTGAGCGTCCGGAACTGAAGGAGAGACTTCGTCGTGTTGTTGAGACTCAGGAACGCCTGTATCTGGAATGGTCGAAAACGCTGACGGAAATCAGTTCGGGTGATTATGAATCTGCCGCAAATCGACTGAAATGGCTGATTGAACAGCGTCCGACTGATGCAGAGTTTCATAGCAAGCTGGGGACCATTTATGCGATGCAGGGACAATCTGAGCTTGCGAAGTTTCATTTGAATGAAGTGCATCGACTCGATGCAAACAACCCGTCCGGCCATGGAGTGCTGGGCAGACTCTACTTCCTGCAGGGGGACTTTTCAGCAGCCGCAGAACACTGGAGAGCAGCATTGGAACTGGATCCTGTGAATACACAGACCATGCGTGACCTTGCCGCTGCGCTGAGAGAAATCGGTCAGGTCGAAGAGGCTGATCGACTGCAGAACCGGGCAGGCGATCGGCCATTTACAGGAAATCGCTGACCACGGTATCGGCAATCATCAGGCCCTCTCGTGTCAGTCGCAAAAACCCGTTGGAAATTTCCAGCAGACCTTTTTCAAGGTGGCGGCCGTACGACTCAGGTTCCAGTGATTCAACGGAGCAGTGATAAGTCTCTTCAAAACTGGCGAGATTCAGTCCTGTTCGCATGCGCAGGCCGAGCATAATCGCTTCACGCGAGCGATCTTCTGAAGAGAGTTGTTCGCGTTCCTGAATACAGGACTCACCTCTGGTCCACGACTGTAGCCACTTTGGCACACTGCGACAGTTTGTGGTTCTGACCCCGTTCAGGTAACGGGCTGCGCCGGGACCGAAGGCAAAATACTCCTCGGCACGCCAATAGGTCAGGTTGTGACGACACTGATGGTCGGGGCGCGCGAAGTTTGAGACTTCGTAGTGTTCAAATCCAGCTGCCTGAATCGAGTCTATCGCACAGATGAACATGTCACGTTCTGTTTCATCCGGTGTTCTGCGAAGGATTCCATTCTGCTCGCGTCTGAAGAATGCCGTGCCCTGTTCGTAGGTGAGTCCGTATGTGGAAATATGCTGAATGGGAAGGTGCAGAGCATGATCAAGTGTGCGTGACCATGACTCCATTGATTGTGACGGAACACCGAAGATCAGATCGAGTGACACAGATCGGAAATGATCGGCACAGCGTTCAATCGCTGAGGAAGCATCGTTTGGCGTGTGCCTGCGTTCAAGGACTTTGAGCACCTGCTCATCAAATGACTGAACGCCAAGGCTGATCCTGTTGACTCCTGCAGCCTGAAGGACATGAAGGCGGTCATCTGTAAGACCATCCGGATTTGCTTCGATCGAGAATTCGGCACCTGTCGCGAGTTGGAACTTTTCAAAGATCATCGCAAACAGTTCTTCGAGTTCACTGGCGGACAGGTGTGTAGGCGTGCCTCCACCAATAAACATGGTGTTCACGGGCGTGACTGAGTGCACCGTGCTCAGTTCGTTCTTTAAAGCGGACAGATACTGCGGGATCAGCTGATCTCGATTGGCAACAAGTGTGAAATCACAATAGCCGCATCGATGCAGACAGAATGGCACATGAATATAGACAGCACCTGGTGACATAAACACTCTGGCCTACAATAGGCAGATCGCTGAAGACACTAAGTTTTCCGGGCGGAATCGTACTGTGGCGGTTCCGGATTGTAGCGTGACAGACCCCCGATTTCAGGCAATTCGCCAAATGAGAGCCTCTCTGATTTATCCTCATCAATTGTATGCGGATCACCCGGCAACGGTCGGAACGGACCGGTGTTTTCTTGTAGAAGATCCTCTGTATTTCACTGAATTTCGCTTTCATGCAAAAAAGCTGATTTTGCATCGCGCCTCGATGACTCAATACGCTGAGGTTCTGCGGAAGAAGGGGGTCCTTGTCGAGATCGTTCCGTGCCGGGACTTATCTGACTCGGGATCGATTGCAGACCTACTGAAGAGTCGCGGTGTCAAGGCAGTTCAGTTTGTTGATCCCAATGACAATTGGCTTGAACAGAGACTCGTTGCCGCTCTTCACCGGTGTGGGCTTCATTGTGAGATGCTGCCAGATCCTCATTTTCTCACATCGGATTCTGTGTTCAGCGAATTCGTCGGACGGAAGAAGAAGCTGTTCTTCACAGACTTCTATGTGGGGCAACGAAAACGCCTGAACCTGCTGCTGGAACAGGATGGAAAACCAACCGGCGGGCAATGGAGCTTTGATCCCGACAATCGGAGCAAATTGCCAAAGTCACTGGCGATTCCCGAGACGATTGGCGTGAAACACGGGCGATTGATCTCAGAGGTGACGAAGTCCATTCAGAAAGACGTGAATCCGCTGATTGGCTCTGCCGAGGACTTCCGGTATGCGATAGATCATGATCAGGCGATGTCAATGTACCACGAGTTTCTGGATCAGCGTTTTCATTCGTTTGGAGAATACGAAGATGCGATCCATACCACGGAAGTTTTCCTGTTTCATTCTGTCCTGACGCCATCGCTCAACATCGGACTGATTTCTCCCGAACAGATTGTAGCGGCAGCTATGAACTATCGAGATCGCGTACCATTGAAATCGCTGGAAGGATTCATTCGGCAGGTGATCGGCTGGCGGGAATTCATCAGAGGGATTTACCGCCGGTTTGGCACATCGCAACGAAACTCAAACTTCTGGAACCACAAACGACCAATCCCTCAGTCGTTCTACACGGGGACTACGGGAATTGATCCTCTCGATACTGTAGTTCAAAGGGTCCTCCAACATGGATATTGCCACCACATTGAGCGATTGATGGTGCTGGGGAATTTTATGATGTTGTGCGATATCAGCCCGGATGACGTGTATCAGTGGTTCATGGAACACTTCGTGGATGCCTACGATTGGGTCATGGTGCCCAACGTCTATGGAATGAGCCAACATGCAGACGGGGGATTAATGACGACCAAACCTTATATCAGTGGTTCCGCCTACGTCCTGAAAATGAGCAACTTTCGCAGGGGGCACTGGTGTTCGGTGTGGGATGGTCTCTACTGGAGGTTCATCCATCGACATCGCGAGTTTTTTGCTTCGAATCCTCGGATGGCCATGATGGTCTCTCAGTGTGACCGAATGGGTGAAAAACTGACCGCTCACCTGCGCACGGCGGAGCAGTTTCTGGAACAACTCACGTAAATCGACGGTGAAAATCGGATTGCTGGACGAAAATGAGTTCGAAAGCTGTTCCGCAGGCCCGGGAAGGAATACCATACGCAAATGAACCTGGGCGGGGTAATCCGCTGAGGCTTTTGAACGAGAGTGCAGAGGCTTGATGAGATGATCATTCAGAAGGACTACAAGTTTTACGCGGCTCACCGAAACGAAACCTTGCGGGACAAGTGCAGTAATCTGCACGGGCATCGCTACGGTGTTCGTTGTTTCTTTGAGGTGGAACGTGCGGGCGATATCAGCACGCTGTTTGGCGAGTTCGACGAGAAGGTTGATCCGTGGCTAAAGGAGTTTTACGACCACGGTATGCTGATCAATATTCATGATCCGCTGTATGAATCACTGCTTGACCATTGCCGCAGAACTGGTGAAAAGTTCAAGCTGAAACTCTTTAACGGCCCCACCAGCGTGGAGAATCTCGCCTGGATGATGTTCACGGAGATTACTGAAATGGGGTTTCGCCTGAGTCATCTGGAAGTGCGTGAAACCGACACATCGGTGATTTCCTATTCGCGTGAGGACTGGATCCGCGACAATCGCTATTTCGCGTCCGTCCACAGCCCCGCCATGGTCGAACCCACTAAGTAGGATGGGCATTCCTGCCTGTCCAGTGCTGTGTCGATCGCTGCAGCAGTGCGGGGGGGATGTGCTCGGGCAGGAATGCCCAGGCTACTTATAAAGAAACGAGTTCCGTGGAGGGAACTCGTTTCTGAAGAACGGCGAGGATCGAAGCAAACACATTTAGTTGAGTGTTTCTTCGCCCTTCTTCCAGTTGCATGGGCAAAGCTTATCTGTCTGGAGAGCATCCAGAACTCGCAGGACTTCGTCAACATTTCGTCCGACGCCGAGGTCATGGACAGCGAGCCATCGCAGGATGCCGTTTGGATCAATGAGATAAACTCCGCGGTAAGCGATACCCTTTCCGCCGTCTAATACATCGTAAGCGGCCGACAGTCTTTGGTTGGTGTCGCCGATCATCAGATACTTAAGGCCTGCGAGGTCTTTGTTGGAATCGCACCATCCTTTGTGAGAGAAGACGCTGTCGGTGCTGGCCGTCAGAACAACGGTGTCTCGATCGCCGAATTCGCCAAGGGCTTTGTTAAACGCGACCAGTTCCGTCGGGCAGACAAACGTAAAGTCCAGTGGATAAAAGAACAGGCACACCCATTTGCCTTTGAGATCGGCAAGTTTAAGGTCACGGAACTGATTGTCTGTGCCATCTTTGGTACGGTCGTACGCCTGCAATGCCAAATCAAGCCCGGGAGCAGGCTGTCCAATCCGAACGCTCATTGTGATCCCCTTCAACCTTCATTAACAAATCAATTCGAGTGAACGCCGGACCAACAGTCCGGCAGGTAGTCGGTGAGTATAGACGCGGGATGCAGTGATTCAAGCAGCCCTGTGCAATCAGTGATATTCGGCTTCCATTTGCTGGTTTCTTCGCGGATTTCTGAGGTGTTCAAGCGCCGATTGCAGACCCAATTGTCTACAGAAGACTTCTCAGCGGAAGCATGGCCAACGATCAGCAGACGACATGCGAGACTTCGATTTCGATCCAGCCCTGCCAGGACTGACCGGGTTCGAGAACCTTCAGGCCACCATCGATACCGCGGGCATAAAGGTTGATTGCATCGGTAACACAGGTGTAAGGTTCGAGGCAGACAGAACTGCTCCACGGGGGAGTGAATGCAACAACTTCCCGAAATCCGGCGGAACAGTATTGTTCAATCTGAACGCCCGCTTTTTCGTCGATGATACGGCAGACGGAAATCCCTTTTTGGGTCTCAAGGTCAGTGAACACATCATCGACCTTGAGTGTATCAAAGTAGGGTGACTCAATCAGACTTGCTTCCGGCTGAGTTGGGATGAGCCGGCCCGTCGGGACAAATTTCTCAAGTTCCCATCGTTGTCGAACGGGCGCGTAGATCGTGCAGTCACCAGGTGAACTTTGAGGGCCTGCGGGAACATGAAAATAAGGATGTGTGCCGAAGCCCCACGGTAAAGACTGACTGCCACAATTAGAAATCGTGACATCGGCCCGAAGGCTGGAGTTACGCAGAGCGTATTGAATCACGATCTTTGCGTCGGATGGCCAGTACGGAGCTCGATCCGCCGCATCGCGACTGAGTTGAAATTCGGCCGTGACTGTGTCCCACGACTGTTGAGTCATTCTCCAGGGACGATCGAAGCAGAACCCGTGAATGGCATTGCCGAGATCATCGGTCACTGCCGTCTGTGACGGGATTGCATATTCGGTGCCGTTCCATAAATAGCGGCCTCCCTGAATACGGTTTGGGAAGGGAAACAAAATGGGAATCCCGTAATGTGCCGGATGATAGTTTCCGGACGCGAAGTCGGCGGGTGCTTCGAGTACTGAGACGACCTCTTTTGTGGGAAGAACTGCTTTGAATTCGAAGCAGTTAAATCCCTGATCAAGAGAAATCTTTGCAGTTGAACCTGAAAGCTGTTCGTGAATCTCAACGACGTGCATAGCCATTCTCCGTCTAACGGTGCTGTGTCGGCGATTCGTCTGCGGAAGGAGACTCCGCCGAGGTGTCTTTGCTTCCTTCGTATCGAGCCTTGAGTTGGCGATACCTCTGTTCGAGAATAATTGTGATCAGAGCGATGAGAACAAAACCTCCGTAGCGAATCACCGCATGATCCTTATCGAGCCATTTTGAAAGGGACTCGGAGAACACATACATGATCCCATTACCAATGATGCTGCCAATCACAATTCCGTAGAACGTTGCTGTGCGTGACATTCCGAGCAGCCGCCCAAAGATGGAGCCACCCACAGACCCGGTCGCTGTCAGGGGGAAGATGACAAAGGCAACCAGCCCCATAAATGTCGCGCGTTTCATCCATGGGTTGGCATCGAGGATAAAATGACCATCGCGAACCAGTGCAAGAATGCGTGTTCCAACGAATGGGATCCTGAACAGGAAGCCGATGTGGAATGCCAAAACTAATGCAGTCATGACATCCATCCATGTAATTAGTAGAAACAGATGTTCTGACGATAACGGGCCCTCAATTTCGTGAATTGCTCCGTCAGAGCCCGACAGGATCACGAACCGACCGAGAACCCATAGGGACAAGGCAGTGGAGATCAGGATCCTCTGAGTGAACTCCAGGCCGGTCAGCACCAGCAGAAGCACGACTCCAATGAGAGACACCATTGGGGGGCCATACAGAGTGGACGCCCAGAGAACTGGATTTCTTCGGCGGAAGTCGTCTTCAGCGGAATGCAGTTCATGAATTCGAATTGGATCGTGAGCCAGACCGGACAACTCAGTACCACCAGACAGTGGTTCGGAAGAGCTCAGCGTTGAGGCCGGCGTTTTTGAGTTCTTTCGTAAATCAGTCACGGCAGTCGATAGAAAATGTGGAGCCATCCGAAGGTTAAGAACTTTCGGGATTGTCTCAGGAATGGCGGGAGGTGTCGACGTCTGACCAGTCTGTGAACTGCGATTCCAGGGGATGAAAAAACCGCCTGCTGAAATTCAGCAGGCGGTTTTGCGTGTTTTTCCACGTCCATTTGGAGAATCCGAAGCAGATCGTTCCTTGATTGCCTCGTTCCGGTTCACCGGATTAGTATCCGGCAACTTCCGGCACACCCGCACTGTCAGCAACAGTGTAGTAGTCCGTGTCACTCGTCCCATTCTGCCCATCGGATGCACTTGCATAGCTGGAATTTGCTCGCCATGCGTTTGCAACATCATTGAGTTCACCGGTAACGGCGTGTGAAACCGCAGTCAGTCCTACAATGGAACCCAGCACAAGAATGGTTCCAACGAGAACGACTTCGGATGACAAAATCATGCCCTGCTGATCCAGAATCAGTTTTTTGAGCAGTTTGAACATCGAACTCAACTCCAGTATTTCCGATCTCGATTTCGTCTTCGTGGGCAACTCTACCTCACGCCACAGGCGCGGCGGAGAAATGTTGAAATTTGGCATCATTTGTTTCATTCCATAAACGCCACTTTGACGACTCTGCGGGTCCTGCCGACAATTGCAGGATTGTTTTTGCACTCGATTTTTTGCATGATGACGGTTCTGCGGTCAGGTGTGTCAAAGGCACGCTGACAGTTGGCGCTACGAGGGCATCACGGAGGTGATCAGTCATGCGGATTGGATCGCAAAGGAATTTGGCAGTTCGTCTGACCTACATCAATCGAAAGGGCGAACCCGTTCAGCTGGAAGTCAGTGGACATGCTCGAGGTCGGTTCCGTGAACGATGGCAGCATGCGTTTCCGGGTAAACCCGTTCCGAGTGATTTCGATCAGGAACTGAAAGTCTGGTTTTCGAAGGCAAAACGAACCGAGCCCACCTCAAGAAAATATCAGACTCGACTGAAACGCTATGGCAAAGACACGCTGTACTTCTTCGCCCCGCCCTTCATGTTTGTGGTCCAGTCGGCAATGCTGAGGACCGTCGAACTTGCCTCGAGAGATACTCGCCCCCTCAATAATAAACGCCCGATCTCGGCGGATGATGCCTCGTGTTCGGACGATTCACTGATTGCCTGCGAGTTGACACCGGAGCAGGTCTGCGAGGCGATTCCCGGTTATTGTGTGAATTTCGAGGAGCCTCATCGGGAACCTGTCGAATCGGCCCACAGTAGAAAGAACCCAGGGGGTGCAGCGCCCAACATTGTAGGCGGCTATAAGCTGCTCATTGGCGCAACAGACGAAAACCGGTCGGTGAAGTTCATCAATCTAGGGACCTATCCGTCTGATGGTACAAATGGGGATGCTCGTCAATTGCTCGACATTCCGGAATTTCTGCCCGAGGTCCGCGAGAGATTTCGGACCAAGCGTCCGGGATGGTTCCTCCTGACGATCTATGCGACTCTGGGTAAACATGGCGAGCAGGTGCGAGTATACGACGAAATCAGTCCGCCATAATGCAGGTGGATCAGGTCGGGTAGAAGCAGTCAGGGAGGTGTCGGAGGAGGCTCATTCGGGAGGTTATGGGGCGGGGCACCGGGTAAAACGCCGCTTGTTCAGTCGGTAACTACGTCGGAATCGAGGCGTAATTGCCAAAAAACCTGGCAAGGACAGGTATCAGATCGGTTGGCGAATTGATTTTTGATTCGGTATCCTCCCGAAAGTAAATCTGATGTAATTCAAGACGACTCGGCGTTCGGCTCCAGTCAGACGGCCTCACCCGGGTGTAACGATTTCCCTGAATGGTTCTGACAGGACGTGACTTCATGACCACTGATCCGCAGCAGCCTGGTAATTCTGATCCGGTCACCTCAGCCCAACAGTCTTCGGCAGATACACCTGTCGCAGTACCTGCACCTCCGGTGGCTGAGATCATTCCGGAATCACCTGTTTCAGAACCTCAGAGCGAAGCTGATGAGTCTTCTGCGGCAGCAGTTCGTGAGCGAATGCTGGCATCCAGTGTTCAGGCAAATGAAGAAGCAAAGTCGGGAACTGCTCAACCAGCACCAACGTCTCGCGGTGGTCGTGTTGAAATCCCGCGGGCCGATGATCTTGAGCTTGACGCATCGATTGAAGCCGAGATTCAGTCGGCAATGGGCGGCGTAGTGGCTCCGGTTGCGGTGCCCATTGCTCAGACAGCTCCCGACGCTGCTCCGGAAGAGACGACTGTTGGTCCGGGTACAAAGGTGAAGGGTGTCGTTCAGCAGGTGCATGGAGATGATGTCTTCATTGAGGCGGGACTTCGACATAACGTCGTGGTATCGCTGAAGCAGTTTGCAGAAGACAAGCAGCCCGCTGTTGGTGCGACGCTGGAAGTGATCATTGACGAAATCGATGCCGATGGACTCATTCGCGCACGATTGCCACGCGGTCGCCATCGTGCAGGTGGTAATTGGGAGAGTCTTGCCGTGGGTCAGGTTGTTGACTGCATGGTGTCTGCCGTCAATAAAGGTGGTCTGCAGGTCACTGTGAGCGGGCTACGAGGCTTCCTGCCGGCCAGCCAGGTAGAGCTGGGCTTTGCTGGAAACCTCGAAGGATACCTGAATCAAAAACTGACCGTGCAGATCACAGAAGTCAATCCGAAGAAACGCAACCTCGTTGTCAGCCGCAGAGCGCTTCTGCAGGCAGAGCGTGAAGAAGGGGAAGGTACATTCTGGAGTCAGGCCGAGGTCGGTCAGGAGTATTCCGGAACCGTGAAAACCATCAAAGATTATGGTGCGTTTGTCAACATCGGACCGGTTGACGGGTTTCTGCATATTGGTGAAATCAGCTGGTCAAGGATCAACCATCCGAATGAAGCTCTGAAAGAGGGTCAGACGGTTGACGTGAAGATTCTGAAGCTCGATACAGAGAAGAAGCGAATCAGCCTTGGCATGAAGCAGCTCGCCCAAAACCCGTGGGCGACGGCACCCGAACGATATGCAACTGGTCGAACAGTGAACGGAAAAGTTACTCGCATCACAGAGTTCGGTGCCTTTGTCGAACTCGAACCTGGTCTCGAAGGAATGGTTCACATCAGCGAGCTGGCCTGGAGACGTGTCGGAAGCGTTGGCGAAATTTTGACTGTCGGCGAGAGTCGCGACTTTCAGGTTCAGGATATCGATACAAAACGAAAGCGAGTCTCCCTGTCGCTGAAGGCACTTGAGAAGAAACCTGAAACCGCAAAACCTGAAAAACCACCTGAAGAGCCTGAGACGGAAGCGTCGCAGGAAGCTCGAAAAGCACGTAACCAGAACCTTCGCGGAGGTACTGATCGCGGTGCATCTCGTGGTGGATTGTTTGGCAACCCTTCTGACTTCTCCTGAACGGAATGTCGTCTACTTCGCTGACTGATTTTCAGATTCTGGACACACTGCTGACGACACAGACACATTCTGTGTTCGTGGCAGTTTTGTCCGGGACGGAAGATGTTGTACGTCTGATGGTGTTCTCACCCGAGGTTTCGCAGGCCTCGTGGTTTCGAAGAGCTTTCAAGACGGATCGCGGCTTCCTGACGACTCTGCGGCATAAATCCATCGCCAGATTTCTTGGAGATGGAGAATCTGAAGGTCGGCTGTTTTTCTGGTCGGAGCCATGCCGAGGAGTACCAGTCGCTCAATTCCTTGAACAACATCGAAACCTTTCGATTGAGGATCTGGTTGAGATCGGTTGGCAGGCCTGTTCAGCTCTGCAGCAGGCTCATAATCTGGGGTTCACTCATGGTGGGATTTCAGCTGAGACCGTCTGCGTTTCGGACGATCTTTCAGTGTCGATTGTGGACTTTGGCGTAGCTCGTTGGTTGAGAGCATCGGCAGAATCTGCCGATCATAGTCGACCGGCTCCAGGCCAGGGCGCGATTTCAGACTGGAGGCGGGACGTTGAGAACGATCTGCGGTGTCTGGCACAAACCGTGTTGATCATGCTGCCGGAGTCGGCGGATGAAATTCCGATGGCGCGGACTTTGCGGCGTCTGTTGGAGCGCGTACAGGTTCCTGCCGCGGATGCTGCGATGTTGAGTGCCCGTGATCTGCAGGGAAGACTGGGAGAGTTGTTGATTGCGGATGGTGACGCCATTGAGATGGTAGATCGACGAGAGCATCCGGTGCAGTCACGCTGGTCGATTGTGGATGACCTGTTTCCGAAGGCATCGGCCCGGGATCAGGGAGAGAATTTCAGCGATCGGCATGATTCGCCGAAGCACAGGCAGATTCTGCTGATTATCGGTATTTGTATTGCGTTGGTGTTCCTGCTGACCGTTGCCGCTTTGCTCCGCTGAACGGCGGTTCCCGCCGAAAGGGAAAAATCGCTGTTCGCAAAATGTGGTGGTGACTCAAACTTGAGTCAATTTCCAGTATTCTCAGAAAGCGTCGATCCCTACTTTCCGCACTCGCCGATCGGCAGTTGTGTAGAAATTGATGTGTGCAGGACCAGTGCAGAAAAAGGGATCCAGATGCTTCGCTGCATGAGGATAGTCATTTTGAGTGTGGCGTTACTGACGTCACTCACTTCGTCAGCCCAGGCATGTTGCCTGTTTCCGTTGCTTGATCCAAGCTTTTGGTTTGGTGGATGCTGTCTGAATAATCCAGCGGCCGGTCGACAGATCATCGATGACTGGCTGGGATACGGATATCTTCGAGGGCAACAGGGAACGCTCGGCCATTACCCACTCCGTCCCTGGAGTTGTTACACTCCGATGTATACTCGCCTTCAGGCCCCTCCGTATATTCCACCGTTTGTTCCACGACAGATGGTCGCCCCGATGCCAATGATGGCTCAGCCGATGATGCCCTTTTCCGATGGCTGCGGCTGTGATCCTTGTATGGGCAGTGATCCGTGCGGGACAAGCGATCCTTGTTCGACGTGTGATCCATGTGGCGGAGCATCAGTTCCAATGCAGTATTCGGGGATGCCAGGATATCAAACTCCGGGCTTTCCGACAGCATTTCCATCGGCATGGCCGACCCCACAATGGCGACAGACTCAGTATGTGCCATCCGGTGGCATGCAGACTGCGGATTGTGGATGTAATGGTGGAGGTTCTGCGATGGGCTCTATGACTCCGACGGCGTCGACATGGAACATGCAGCCGCAACAATATGGCTGGAATCCACAACCTCAGATGGCCTGGCAACCGCAGCAACAAGTGGCGTGGCAACCGCGACCACAAATGGCATGGCAACCTCAGCCTCAGGTTGCGTGGCAGCCGCAGCCTCAAATGGCCTGGCAGGCACGCCCACAGATGATGGTTCAATATCCTCAGGCTCAGACGGCGTGGGCAAGTCAGCCATACGCCGGCTGGCAGCCAGTTCCGCAAACTGCGATGACCGGCGACATTTGGGGTGATCACGAGTATTCCGGAATTCCGGGTGCAGTTCCAGTACAGGGGGCATACCTGCCACCGGCAGCTCTCCCTCAGTCGGCGGCTGTGCCGATTCAGCCAATGTCATTTCAGTCTCGGCAGGTGCCAGTGCACCGAACAGCTCTTGGTGTGATGAATCGACAAGCTGGTTCCGGACGATATTCGGCTGCAGTTCGATAGACTCTGAATTCAGGACAAGTTTCAGGCCGACGCATCGAGTGCGGGGATTTCGCCGCGGTGCTCGGCCTCTCTTGCTTCATCCTGAATGCCCTGAAAGCCGTCATAAAGAGTCTGCATAATTTTCAGAGCAGACTGCCATGACTCGAGTTCATCGGTTTCGACCTGGTCGAGGACAAACAAACAGAGTCTCAGGATCTGTTGAGGAGTGTCACCGGCATTTTGATTCAGGCCGTCAATAATCGTGACGAGGCACTTCATTGTCCGAAGACGAATAGAGATGAGTTCATTTGTTCGTCCGGCTGCGATCGCATCGGCGCCCCTCTGAATGGCATCAATTGTCTGTTCATAGACAACGAGCAACATGTCGATTCGTGTCCAGGAGAATCGATTTTGGTCTTTGTACAGATGATGGGGATTCATAGTTCGTTTGTCCGTCCTGGGACCTGTGCGGGTTCAGTGGAATTATCTGGCGGCGAGCTGAGACGTAAGGAAGCTGCTGGTTGACTGAAGTTGCCCAAGGGCTGCTTCGAGAGCAGAGAACTGCTTGAGGAGTGACGCTTGTTGACGATCAAAAATGCCCTTCTGGCGATCGAGTGCTTTTTGGATGGATTCAATCTGTCCATCGAATCCATCATCGGCAGCTGAAATCGCCCCGTTTTCGGGATTGATAAGCTCTCCTATGAGTTTATCGAGACTTGCGCCGAGTCCTCGGGTTACAGTGATTTGACCTTCCGAACCGGAAATCACGTTGGCTGGCTGAATCGAAACTCTCAGCTGCAGGTCTGCGGTGTATTCATTATCCGATTCGCCGGTCAGCAGGCGTCCACGACCGGTGGCTGCTTCAGTCTGCCCATTGACGATGAAGGATCCGGCCACGTCACGCCCGGTGTCCGACAGGCCAACGATAAGGCCCAGAGAGTTAATGGCATTTCCGCTGAGTATTCGAACTTCTGAACTGCTTCCATAGCTGGCGGTTGTGAACTTCAATGCATCGCCGGCGAGTCCAACGGTGACTGATCGTCCGGCAAGGTCCGTCGACGAACTCAGCAGAGATTCAAGATGGTCTGCGAGTTCCTGGCGAGTATAAGTGCCGTCGGCAAGGGTTAGTGTCGTGGTGGCTCCATCGATTGTGAGTTCAAGTTCACGGTTCGCGGAACTGATCACGGTCGAGGCCGCCAGCGACGACGTGGCTGTCAGGTTTGCCTGTTCAGCGGCCTGAGTAATATCGAGTTGATAGGGAGTTTCAGATGCTTTCGATCGGGAACTGCCAAGGACAAATGAAACGGCAGGATTTGTACTGACTCCATCGAGCGCAAACAGTCGTTTGACATCGGTGCTCGAAACCCCTTCAACTCGGCCATTCAGGACGTCCTGCAGTCGAGTATTGTTCAGTTGAAGCCGCCCTTTGTCTGTGACCGTAATCCCAATCGCTGAAAGTCGATTGGCGGCTGGATTGATACCCGGAACGACATCCAGGACCGCAGAGCGGAGTTTTTGTTGTATGCTCGTGACGCTGCGATTTCCAAGCAACAAACCTGCCTGTTCAGTCTCAGGATTATATTTCGACTGATCATCGATGTACTGCATCAGATCATTGAAGGATTTGACGAATGCCTCCACATCGGCCGTGGCACTCTCTGTGTCGCGACGAACCGTCAGCCGAAGTTCATCTCCTGAGTCCGCCTGCAGCAGGTCGAAGTCAACTCCCGCAATGACATCCTCAAAGCGATTTGACGAGCTACTTACAGAAATTGCACCCAAACCCGATCCAATTTGTATTTGTGCGTCAGCAGCCGCCTGAACAGGGCTTGCCGTGTTGAACTCGACGCGGGTAGCGTTTCCGCTGGAAGCAGCGAGATTGTTGGTGACTGAAATTGTGTTCTCGGTGCCGGTCTTCGTCGCGGTAAGTACCAGTCGCCATGGAGTTGCACCTCCGGCAGAATCTTTAACGATACTTGCCGAGACCCCTGCTCCCGCTGCGTTAATTGCGTTTGCCAGACCATTCAACGTATTGTTGTTTGGGTCAATTGTTACGGTCTTGACTTCGCCCGAGCCCACTCGTAACTGCACAGTCCCCTGAGTAATCTCTGCATCTCCGTCAACGTAACCCTGAGCAGCGATCTGATGAGCTCGAGCCGTTGAATTGACTGTAATGCGGTATTCACCTGCAGCAGCGTTTGTATCTGCCGTCGCAGAGATAGCGCTTTCGTCGCTGACTGAAACAGTTTGGCGAGTAAACGGATTGTTCACAGAACGGGAAAGTTTCGACGCATCAGAACGGAATGTCAGAAGTCGTGCCTCGACACCCCGAAATGCGGTCTGCTTTTGCTGAATTTCGGTTTTTCGAAGTGTGAATCGATCCACCTGAGCCTGCTGAATTTCAAGCAGACCATTGATAATGTTTTCCGTATCAATTCCGGAGACCAGGCCATCAATTGTTACTGCCACAGATGTTCCCCCTCATCAATGGACGAACGGTCCGACCAGGCGTCGTTTGAAGTCGACGCCGGTCGGACCGTTTAAGTTTTCCAAACCAAAGCCTTCGTATCAGACTATCGCAGCAGTGAGAGAACCAGCTGCGGAATCTGATTCGCGTTGGACAGTACCGAAGTACCAGCCTGTACAAGAACCTGACCCTTGGTGAAGTTCGCAATTTCTTCTGCAAAGTCAGTGTCACGAATGATTGACTCTGCGTTCACTGTGTTTTCAAGAGTTGCTCGAAGGTTATTCGCAGTCGATTCAAGCGTGTTCTGCTGGAACGCTCCGAGTGTGCCTCGAAGATTGGTAATGTCATCGATGGCAGCATCCACTACGCCGAGTGCATCCTGTGCCTTGGCCGCAGATGTGACGTCGATTTCATTAAGATTGTTGAACTGATTTCCAGTAACCCCGACACCCAGAGAGTTTGGAGTCACCTTGTTGACAGTTACCTTTGCTGTCTGATTCTGATTTGGGCCGATCTGGAAGACCAGAGAGTTATCTGCGATTGAGATATTTCCCTGAGCACCGTCGACAGTCTCAAATGGATCGGTATCTGTTGCGAACTGGACCGACAGGCCCTGAGCAGGACCTGAAGTTGCTGTCAGAACGTTTCCAACACCTGTAAACGACGTACCGCCAATGGTACCGACAACATCGACACCAGCATCCGAGATAACGCTCGTGCCGAATCCGCTGCTATCGTCTGCGGCTGCGACATTGGAGACGACATCGACTTCAGCAGCTGAACCAAAGGCTGTTGTATAGAGGCGAGTTGCACCGGAACTAATGTCGGCGGTCACTCCCGTCTGTGAAGTGAACTCGTTGATTCGTGAAACGACCTGAGCTTGAGTCAGCCCGGCATTTAGTGTGATTGACACGTCATTGATCGTCAGTACTTCGTCCGCAGCAAGTGCCTGAGTCTGGTCAGTACCAGCTGTTGCTACAGCTCGTTCGCCTTCTGTTGTCACGGCAAGAGCGTAGATGCCGGCTGTCGTTTCAGATGTACCCTTAAGGAAGGTGACGTCTGTGTCTGTGACGGTTCCCTGGATACCGGCTGATCCGTCGAGCAGTTTCTTTGTACCAAATTGAGTGTTGCTGGCAATTCGGTTGATCGTATCAAGAGCATTTGCGATTTCGGCCTGATTTGCAGCCAGTGCGTCATCGTCGTTGACACCTGAGTTCGCTGAGTCAATCGCAAGACTTCGAACTTTGACGAGCAGAGAGTTAATTTCGTTCAGTGCACCTTCAGCAGTCTGCACTACGGAGACCGCTTTGTCTGAGTTATCAATCGCCTGACGCAGACCGGCAATCTGAGCACGCTGCTTCTCGGAAATCACGAGAGCTGCGGGACCGTCTGCACCGCGGTTGATTTTCAAACCAGAAGAAAGTCGTTCAACTGACTTCGCCACTCCGGCGTTTGCTCGGCCCAAATTGTGCTGAGCAGTCAGCGAAGACACATTGTTCGCAATCGACAACCCCATGATCCGCCCCTTCGTCGAATGAATCGTGGTCTGCGCTGACTTTTACGCGTTCAGTTGACCACATCAAGGATGTAAGAAACCAGCTTCGCTTTCCGAAACGAAAACGCAGCCCCTAACCGGCCCATGATCCGAGCCGGTTCAGACCGGTGGCGTGACTGCCACACAATCCGGAGTCAATCCGTTACCGAAAGCCCTGTCTAAGCATCCTTGCTCAACATTGCCGCTGCAGTTTGTTCTGCAGAAGCTCGAGTCAGGTAGTCGCCTCGCTGCACTCTCACTTTCGCCTCTTCGACGACATCTGCTCTGACATCTGAATAGTCGCCAAGGCGACGAGTCAGTGTTTCGAGTTCGCCGCCGCCTGTTACCCCCCCGGCTTCGGTTTCGCGAGCTACCGTTCCGCTGCTGCCTGTTGCCACTGCGTTTTCACGCGTTTGCACATCACGACGTGAAACTTGTGGCTGTCCAGCTGTATGAAATCGATAAATCTGCACGATCGTATCTCCCGGTGAGAAACCTGAGTCAGAATGAGTTATCGAGCCATGTCGGCAAAACTTGCTGGCGATTTTCAGCTCATACAAAAGTTGGTGTCGGCCGATGAGATTGTGACGATTGCGTAGACTTTGACGGCTGTTTGTCGTTTCTCAGGTGGTGCTCACGTGTCAGATCCGCCAAAAAAAGCAGGAATTTCAGGGCTTCTGAAGCCTCTGGGCATGCTCGTGCTTGCTGCTGTTATGATGGCCGCCGGCGGCTTCGGGGCAAACATGCTTCTGCAGGGAAAACACGACTCTGGTGAGGAGAACCACTCATCGGAACAGGATGTCGCTCTGCTGTCAGATCAGTCGGATCGGTCGGATCAGTCGGATCGGTCGGATCAGTCGGATCGGTCGGATCAGTCGGATCAGTCGGATCAGTCGGATCAGTCGGATCAGTCGGATCAGTCGGATCGGTCGGATCAGTCGGATCGGTCGGATCAGTCGGATCAGTCCGATCAGTCCGATCAGTCGGATCAGTCGGATCAGTCGGATCTATCAGATCAGTCCGATCATAACAGCGACACTCAGAGCCTTGGAAATACTCAGCTTCAGGCCGACGAGATGCTCAGGAGCGGGGACTATGCCCATGCTCTCAGAAGTTACCGGGCATTGCAGAAAATCGCCAAACGTGCGGACTTGCCTCAGCTGCAGTTTCGCCTCGCTTTGTGTGCCGAGATGATGGGAAATTACGGCGATGCGCTGGCCGGATATCAGCGAATGATCTCAAATCCTGCGATGACGGCATGGATCGGTGTTGCTCGACTTGGAGAGGCTCGATGCCTGCTGTCACTTCAGAGGCACGATACTCTGCAGTCAGAAGTGTGTCGTACTGCGTTGCTTGATGAAACGTCGATGAGTCCGACGGCCCGCTCCGAGTTAATCGGACTGCTGGGGCGTGCGCGGGTTGCAGAGTTGATGTCCGTCAAAGAGCTGGATTTGCTGTCTGATAACTCCATGGTGCTGCCGCTTTGGCAGCCTGATCACTTTCAACTTCTGGATAAGCTCCCGGAAATGATCAGTGAAAAAGCACCTCCTGTGAGTAGTGAGATCATGGGGGTGGTGGCGATTCCAGAACCAAACCCGGACAAGATCATTCTGCGGCTTCACACTGCTCGACTTGACGTCGGACAGTTACTTCGAAATCTGATTCACCGCTGCCACTTCAAGTATGAAGATACGGAACTCTCATTGTCGGCGATGGAAAGTCGAACGGTCGTGGTACGTCTCACTGATGCTCGCTTAAGTCAAATTTTGGATGGGCTGACGATTCCATTTGGGAACACATGGACATTCGACGGCGAGACAATCCGGATCAGTCTGAAGCAACAGGTTTCTGGTCCGGAACTCATCCGGTTTCAGCAGCAGTCTGCTCAGCGTCTGCTCGAATATTCACTCGATCAGTCTGCGGAGTCACCTCAGGCCGGCCACAATCGGCTTGCGATGGGAACTCTGCTGTTTCAACAGCAAAAGGTTGAAGACGCGGCAAATGTGTTTCTTCAGCAGTTTGAACTGGAGCCGCATTCGGCACTGGCCTCTTCAGCAAGTTTCAATCTTGCCAAATGCGAACTTCGGCTGCGACGTCCGGAAGAGGCTCGACAGATGTTTCTACGGACAATTGATGCTGGTCAGACATCTGTGCAGTTACGGGTTGCAGCGTACATGTATACCGGCAGACTGTTGATCGAAATGGGGCGTTCAAAGAACGCTGTCAACATGCTGATGAGAGGCTTGATGTTGAGTGAGAACTCGACGCTTGAGCCGCACGCAGCAATGTTATTGTCAAGTTGTTACCTATTGACATCACAGCCGCAGGCTGCGGCCAGTATTCTGGCGGAAAGGCGATCGAGGCTGGACATTGACGCTCATCGCGATGCTGCTGCCTTTCTGTCCACTGCTGCTTCGTTTAAGGCGGCGGTCCTGGTTGATCGACGAGAGCGAGAAGGACAAAAGGCGCTGGTTGCATTGTCTCGCTTCGATGCATCAAGGCAATTCGGCTGCCATTGGAACCTGATTGCCGCGAGCATTGCTGAGGAACTTGGACTGACGCAGCAGGCCATGAGTTACTATATGGCGGTTGTTGATGCTCAGCCCGCTGCACCTCTGCAGAATGAAGCCGTTCTGCGACTCTCTGGTCTCTATGAACGCGATGAAAAATATGACGATGCTCGGAAACTGTTGTCTCGGCTTGCTCCTGGAGCTGGTGATCAGCTGGAAATCGCAGGTCTGTTGAAGTCTGCCGACGTCGCTTTGGATCAGGGACAGCCCGCAGATGCGATTCAGTATTGCAGGCAGCTTCTTCGAAAAGAGCCATCGCAGCAGGTTTTGAAAGAGGCGTTCCGAATCATGGGGAAGGCCTACGAAAAACTGGGTGATCATCGCTCAGCGATTTATTGCTATTCAGGAATGCTGCCCTCCGAAAGAGAAATCAGTCCCGTTCCCACGGCAGGTGATATGACACATGGAGAATCCGGAGGTCATCAGTGAGCCAGCGACTTCTGAAAAGTGTTGCAACAATTTGTACTCTGGTCGGATTGTCGCTGACTCACACAATTTCCGTTTCAGGTCAGACGGAATCAGTGTGGCGCCGTGGTCAGACGAGTAATGCGACACCGCAATCTTCAGGGCAACAAGGCGCCCGAACTTCTGCAAAAGGTGCATCGTCATCACGAACGATTCCCCCTTCACCGCAGTTCAAGACTCCGTCACCAGGGCGAACTGCAGCTTCTCAGGGATCGCCGCCATCGGCCGGACGCCCGAATCAGGGGCGAACCAACGTGGCGAGCTCTGAGACGGATCCGCCGCCGCTGCAGTCCGTCAAGACAGCGGCAGAGCTTGATGCACGTAAACTGGAAAAAGACCGGCGATATCGTGAACTTCAAAATCGAATTCAGGCACTGTTGAAACGTGATCAACAAACGCAGCCCCTCGGTGCAGAACCGCTGATCCCGGAAGCACAGCCACACGAAGCACAGCCACACGAAGCACAATCTGATTCGCACGTTCCACCTGTCGACTCGCATCCAGTAGAGCCAGGTTCAGATGAATCACCGGCACATGAAACGCCGTCGCATGATCTGCACCCGAGTCCTGAGCGTTCGGCTGAATCCCATTCTCCAGGTACTCCGCCAATCAATACTCACACTCCAGACACTCCGTCAGAGACTCCGGCTTCGGACGGTGAGTATCCGATTGGAAGCCACATGGTTGATGGGCCGATTGATCGTGTGGCAGCAGCTGACAGCCTGTATCTGGTGGGCGAATTTGGGTTATCGCTGAAGATGTATGAGTCGATTGATGTTTCCACTTTAGGTCCGGATGAAGAGAACTGGATTGCCCTTCAGATTGCAGGTTGCCTCAGGAAACTAGGCAGAAAGTCCGAGGCTCAGCAGAAGTATCGCCATCTGGCAGCGACTCCGGAAGCAGGCAAAATGAATGAACTTGCACGATGGTGGCTTCAGCAAATGAATGAACGGACTGAGCTGGAGGCGAATCTCAAACGGTACGAGAATCTCATTCAGAGTCAAAAGGAGGCGTTGAATGGAACTCGCGGGAAGTAATAAGGCGGCAATGGGAGTTGCAGAGGAACGGCTTTCACATGCGCTTCAGGAACAGTCGACACTCTTTGAACAGGCGATGGTGATCATTGATACGATTGATAAATCGTGTGATCTGACTCACCCGGATGCACTTCCATCAATCCAGCATTTGCAGCAAATGCTGGAGAAAGTCACAAAAGCGCAGGCACGGGTCGCTGAGGCACGCGGTACTCAGGAGATGACAGGACGGCCTCTGTCGGCAATGCTCCGACAGCGTGTCGCTGAAGAGAAGCAACGGATCGAAAAATTGCTGGCGAGAGTGAATGCAGTTTTCCTGACTCTGGAACAGGCTCGAGACAGTCTCGTACCGCGTCTGGATGCGGAGAGTCGTCGGCGGTCCATGCGGACTGCGTATCAGAATTCAATGAAGACAATTTGACTTGGGTGTTGCTGAGAAGAGTCGAGGACAACGATGATATTTCAATCCGATGCGATGCAGAAAGTGCTCACTCAGGCGCTTCGCTTTGCCAAATCATCGGCCACCGTACTCATTGTAGGCGAAAGCGGTACAGGTAAGGAGCTGGTGGCTCGCTATCTGCATGAGCATAGTCAGCGAGCAGCTCAGCCGTGTGTTCGCGTAAATTGTGCGTCGTTCAATGAAGGATTGGCGGAGAGCGAGCTGTTTGGCCACGAGATTGGTGCATTCACAGGAGCAGTGCGGCGACATGAAGGCTGCATTCAGGCGGCTGGTTCAGGAACACTGTTCCTCGACGAAATCGGTGAGCTGCCGTTATCAACACAGGCGAAACTTCTGCGAGTCCTCGAAGAAAATGAATACAATCGAGTTGGAAGCACAACGCTGCTCCAGATGCAGGCACGAGTGATTGCCGCGACAAATCGAGATCTTGAGGCTCAGGTTCGGGCCGGAAAGTTTCGAGAAGATCTCTTCCATCGCCTTGATGTGTTGACTCTCCGAGTCCCATCATTGCGAGATCGCCCTTCGGACATACCCGTCCTCGTTGATCACTTCATTCGACAGTTTCGAGAAGACTCAGTGAGTTCCGTATTGGGTGTTTCACCGGACGTGATGCGCCAGCTGCTGAACTATCGCTGGCCGGGCAACATCCGTCAGCTCAGAAACGTAATTCACAGGGCGTGTGTTGTTGCTGAAACGGATACAATTTTGTCCGTCGATCTGGGCGCATCACCTGCCGAAGGCGATTCCCTTGAGAATCTTCCGGAAGAATTTGACAACCTGCCACTGTGGGAAATCGAACGTCGCGTGATTCTTGCTCGGCTGGAACGCTTTGAAGGTAATAAAGAAGAAGCAGCCGCCCAGCTGGGGGTGACGTCCAGGACTCTCAGAAACAAACTGGCCGTCTATCGCGAACTCAAGAAGGCCGGGTGAAGTGCCCTAAGTAGGATGGGCATTCCTGCCCGTCCCGCGCTGGTTCGATTGCAGGTTCGATTGCAGGTTCGATTGCAGGTTCGATTGCAGGTTCGATTGCAGGGTCGATTGCAGGTTCGAGTGCAGGTTCGAGTGCAGGTGCGATTGCAGGTGCGATTGCAGGTTCGAGTGCAGGTTCGAGTGCAGGGGCGGCTCGGGCAGGAATGCCCAAGCTACGAGTGTTTGTCCCGTGAGTGATCGTGTGAGTGATCGTGTGAGTGATCGTGTGAGTGATCGTGCGAGTGATCGTGCGAGTGATCATGCGAGTGATCGTGCGAGTGATCGTGCGAGTGATCATGTGCCGGGACAGCTTTTTTGTTTGCGTCGAGCCAGGACGATTCAGCTGCTCGATAGGCATCCTGCAGGGGGATTTGGTGCAGGCGGGCGATTGCGGCACAGTCTTCGAATTCGGGGCTGAAGGTGGGTTGTTGCCCCGATCGCCATGCTACCTTTCCTCGAATCGTTCCCCAAACGGTCTGGACCGATTCAATTCTGCGGCTGGATACAGATCGTTCCATTGTGATTTTTCGCACACCGAGCGTACCGGTCTCCGTGAAGAGGATCCGCTCAATGTCGCTGGTTTGCGGAGGTCGGCAGAGAACACTCAGGATGACTCCTGGTCTGTCTTTCTTCATCTGCACAGGAGTCACCCAGACATCGAGAGCGCCGGAGGAAACAAGGCGTTCTCGAGTGTAGCCGATAGTTTCTCCGGAAACATCGTCCAGGTTGGTCTCAAGAAGGGTTACGAATTCCTGATTCGGTGACAGCGAGGACTGTCCGACAAAAAGTCGCAGTATGTTGGCTCGGTCCGGGAACGACTTTGTTCCACATCCAGATCCAACAGCTTCCAGAGTCATCGCTGGCATAGGTCCGAAGCTGTCTGCAAGAACCTTGATGATCGCGGCGCCGGTGGGTGTTGTGAGTTCCGAGTCAATTGGAATGTCGGCAAGCGGCATACCCTTCAGCAGTTCTGCCGTTCCTGGCGCCGGGATCGGGCATATTCCGTGGTCGATATGAACAAATCCTCGGCCTGGAGGAACGGAATTGCAGATCAGTCGTTCGATTCCGAGGAGGTCAAAAGCGACGGCAACGCCAACGATATCTACGATTGAATCGACAGCCCCTACTTCATGGAAGTGCACATGCTCAATGGTTGAGCCGTGGACACGAGCCTCGGCTTCTGCAACTGCTCGAAACATTGCGATGGCAAGCTGACGTTGCCGATCCGAGAGTGCTGTCGCGGCATTCACGATCCTGCAAATGTCGGTGAAGTTTCGGTGGGAATGTTGTTGTGGATGATCAACAAGGATATGCAGAGAACGAAAACCGTTGCGGATGACGGTTTCAATTCGAAGAGTGACATCAGGGAGCTGAAGAGAGTGGATGGCTTGTTGAACAGCGAGTCGATCTGCGCCGGCATCAATACATGCGGCGAGCATCATGTCACCGCTGATACCGGTGGCGCATTCGAGCCATGCTGTTCTCACAGTTTGATCCCGTTCAGCTGTCAGATTTCTTGATGGCGCCCTGAGCGCGGATGCGATCCAGAGGTGATCCACCTGCCGCGGGTACGGGGGTTGGAGGTTTGGGAGCTGGGGTTGCCGCGGGGGCATCCGCCTTCGGAGCTGCTCCGCTGGCGCCAGCTGCTCGGATTTTGTCGAGAGGGGAACCGGTCGCAGGAGCAGCAGGTGCGGCACCGGCACCGGCGGCCCGGATTTTATCCAGAGGTGATCCGCCCGTTGCTGGCTTTGGCGCTGCCGTGGAGCCGCCGCCGGCCGCACGAATCTTGTCAAGTGGTGAACCGCCTGATGGTGCAGGCTTCGCGCCTTCAGCCGCTGCCTTTGGAGCAGCAGCTGGCTTCTCAGCGTGGGTGCTCGCCGATTTTTTCGGCTTGGGGGCTTCAACTACTGTCAGAAAATCCGGATCAATGTCATACCAGCCGATATCCACCGGACTATCAAATTCGACCAACGCCCGACAGTTCATGTTGACGGTTCTCACCTTACCCGTCAGGTCGGAAAATCGCTTCAATTCCGGAACACCGGTAGCAACCACAACCCACTTGTCGGTCAATTCACGCTTCAGTCGTTCGGCACGTTCGATGGACATACTCGTGTTACGTTCCTGTTTTGCGTCAGAACAGTTTCGGGAGTTTCCGCATCCTGTAGGGGACCCGCTCATGCGCAGATTGTGGTGCAAGTCGGCCTGCGATTCAAGTCGTCGCATCGACGGAAATTCGTAGGCTGTTGATGCTTCCGGCGAACGAGAATCCGCCGCGGCTGCGGTTTTGTGGTCGCGCTGGGGCGACAATCACCTGCTGGGGAACGGGGATTAGGGGTAAGTTAGCAGGAAAGCGATTCGACGTTTTTTTCCGCGTGTTGCCTTTTGGCACACTTCAAACTGAAGCTCGGCTGCAGTTTTCCAAACCAGCGTATCTTTCCTCCCCTATTCTGTTTGTGCAGGTGGAAGTCTGCCACGAATCGTCGGGGAATTAGACCAGAAGAGGACTTTGTCTTTGTCAGACCGGGTTTCGGCTGGGTAATCTGGAAGAGTCCCCATGATCATTCTGGTTATTCGGACAAGGCAATAACTATGAAACTTCGAATTTTCGCTGTCATTCTGTCTTCATTCCTTGGAACCCAGGGAGCTGCATTTGCCGGACTCTGCGGAGTCCCTTCGTACACAAGCTGTCCGCCGACGGCTTGTGCACCTGCGTCGTGCTACACGACTTGCAAGGTGGTGAATGAAACCGCATATCGCAACGTTTGTGAGACTGTTTACGAACCACAGGAATACACCGTCAAGCGGACAGTGTATGAAAACATTTACGAAGATGTTCAGCAGACCTGCTATCGAACCGTGACCGAAACGGCGTATCGCGATGAGACATATTCGGTCTGCCGCCCAGTTACGGAGAATCTTGTTCGCGAAGAGACGTATTGTGTGCAGAGGCCGGTGTATGAAACCGCTTATCGTGAGTGTAACTACACGGTTCAGCGTCCCGTCTGGGAGGAAAACGTACGCGAATGTAAGTACACAATCATGCAGCCCGTTTGCGAGACAATTCAGCAGGAATGTCGACAAACGGTCATGAAGTGTGTGACAGAGACAATTCAGCAGGAACGCTGCTACACGGTCATGCGTCCGGAAACTCGGACGCGAACAGTTCGCCGGATGTGTGGTGAGTGGGTCAACCAGTGTCAGACAGTTCCGGGTCCTGTGGTGCCTCGCATGGTGTGTGGTCCATTTGGTCCAACCGTCTGTATGACTCAGAGTCCTCCTCGCCAGATTACTCGACGGGTATGGTGCCCACGAGCTGTTGACCAGCAGGTTGCCTGCACGGTGATGGTGCCTCAGGTGGTCCGCCAGCAGTGCCCGGTCCAGGTGACACGGTATGTGCCCGAAGTCGTTGTCAAACAGATTCCAGTCCAGATCACACGAATGGTCCCAAAGGAGATGGTACAGAGAGTGCCTTATCGAACCTGCCGAATGGTGTCTGAGACAAAGACTGAGCGCATTCCTTATCAGGTTTGTCGGATGGTGACTGAGCAAAAATCTCGCCAAATCCCCTACCAGGTTTGTCGGATGGTGACTGAGCAGAAGACCCGTCAGGTTCCCTACTGTGTTTCAAAACAGATACCATTTACCTCAACACAGCGTGTTTGCAAGGTGGTTCCGAAGGAAGTCGAAGCGACCTGTACTCGGATGGTCGCAAAGCAAGTTGTACGACAGGTGCCATATACAACTTGTCGAATTGTGCCGGAAACCGTGTGTGGAGCCTCTATGTGTGCTCCAAATTCTGCGTGTGGAACTGGAAATTGTGCAACCGGAGACTGTTCGGTGAACGTCAATGCAGCGAAGCCGCTGTCTCCTGTGGCTGACCCGGAAATGCAGGTACCGGCAAAGAGTCAGGAATAAAGAGTGTAGATCTGGAGAAGGCGGGTTCCTCTGTCACAGTCAGATTGTGGCAGCGGGGACTTTGCCCCGGAAAAGTTTCACTGGTTTATCTGTCTTCACGGAGTCTCGCCGGCTGTGCCGCGAGGCTCTGTTTTTTTGTGTGATTCGATGGGTTCAACTTCAGCAGGAAAACCGCAAAACGCGGGATTTAATTGAACTCACTGGGGGTATTGTAGCGGTCGTGCAGACGTGAATTGTCCCACTGAATGAATCGACTGCATTGGTCGATACACAGGCCATGGCTGCATTCGATTTACATTCTGAACCCATCAGCGACGATTGCCTGAGCGTGCTCAGCAACTACGCAATCCGCGACGCTGCTGCTCGAGCATCCAACCCGGACTACAACGGGTGGCTGGATCGAGTTGATGAAGTTCATGGGGTCGACAAAGTACGGCTTACCGGAATTCATGGGTTTCTGATTGCCCAGGGAATGCTGAAATTCGAGATTACCGGACGGAGCGTTGGGCTGCAGTACCAGTTGAGTCCGCTTGGCCGGGAATCCCTTACACGCAGAGCGACTTCCTCAGATGATGGGCAAAATGATGTCCATTTCGAAGATCACTCAGACGTTCAGGAAGAGTCTCACCTCGAGGCAGCCTGATCCTCTGACGCACCGGCTGAACTTGCATCCCGGATGCCGACTCATCAACATATGGATTGCGAATATTGAGTCTTAGCGGAGGTACGGACGATGCCGGGGCCCGTGGCGTTTACAGTTCTTGTGCTATCAGTCGTGATTGGTTCGGTGCAGAACGCAGCATTCGCACAGGACGCGATGATCGAGCTGAAACCCGGTGATCCTGCTGCGTCGTGGGAGAAGTTACCGGGCACTGACGGTCGGGATCATTCCCTGGAAGAGCTGGCAGACCGTGATGTGATTGTCGTGTGTTTCACCTGCAATTCCTGTCCCTATTCGATTGACTACGAAGATCGACTGAAGGCCCTGCACAAAAAGTATCAGGATGCCGGCAAATCAGTATCGCTGGTGGCTATCAACTCCAATTCCGGCAGTGCCGACGAACTGGAGAAGATGAAAGAACGGGCCGCTGAGAAGGCGTTCGGGTTTCTTTATCTGAGAGATGCGGAACAAACCGTCGCTAAAGCCTATGGTGCTTTGTTTACTCCGGAGTTCTTTGTGATAAATCGCGATCGTGAGGTTGTTTATCGCGGAGCAATGGATGATGTGACAGACGCCGCGAAAGTTCAGGTGCGGTATGTTGAGTTAGCGATTGAGTCTGCACTGAAAGGCGAAAAACCAGAAACCGCGAGCGTCCCGGCTCGCGGTTGTGGAGTTCGTTACAAGAAGGTTCGTCGTCAGAAACCTGCTGGCAATTAAATGGAGATCGGTCTGCAATTATTCTTCACGGTTTCTCGCCGGAGATTTTTCTCCTTCCGGACGCCGAGTGTATCGAATTGCAATCACCTCAGCTTCCGTTGCGTCGGGAAGGATCATTGTCAGTTTAAAGGCGTGATGGTCTGCGTCTTCCTCGGTGGAGACGGATTTCCATTTCATCACAGTACCGTCTGGTCCTTTGCTTTCTGAGGTCATGGTCAGGACTTTTCCGGCATCGTCGTAATTACCGTAGAAGGTCAGCGGCGTACCAGACATCGAATCAAACCAGACGCTCACGTACTTACTCTGAGCTGCGTCCCACGAATCCATCCCCCGTCCAACGAATTTTTCTCCGCCCATGTCTGTTTCAAAATTGCTTTGGAGCCACATGCCGCGGCATGTCATGCGATACGTGGCAGAACCTTTTGAATCGGGTGACCCCGGTGTTGAGACGACAGCATCCCAGGACCCAACCATCTGCTTAAGTTTCTCGTGTTCTTTCCCTGGTTTCTGCACTTCCTGATCGTTGACACCCGCTGATGCGACCAATGTCAGCAGCAATGTGGCAACGAAGGGCAGCGTGAATGTCAGACGCGACGTGCGGCAAGAAATTGTGACCATACGCTCAATACTCCCCAAAAATAATTGATCTGAAACGTAAAAGAACCGGTCATGGGATATGGCCGGTACCATGATGCCTTGAAAGCTCAATGCTGGCCCGCACCTGCGGAACGCTACTGCTGCGTTAAGCCGCAGAATTAGAGTTTCCCGAATTCCGCGGCCGCCTTCTTCAGGAATGAATCGTTGAAACACTCTTCGGCGCGGACAGCCCCCTTCTCCATCGACCCGATTTCCTCGATCTGCTCGACCAAAGTGACCCAACGTTTCTGCGTCATTCCGAATTCCGGTTCGCCGTCGGCGGAATGGCAGAGGTCTTTCATCGTGTCGGCCCCGTATTGAAGTGCGCCTGCAGACATGTTGCTGTTCATCTTACCAATCGCTTCGTTCGTTTTTTCCGGGGCATCCAGGTAACTCTTCCATCCCCGCCACGCAGCATTGACGACTCGTTGAACGCGTTCCGGGTTCTCAAGTATGTTCTTCTCGGTTGTGACCAGAACGCTTGCGTAAGGATTGAATCCAATCTCAGAAACCATCAGTGCTCGTGGTGACGCACCCTGCTCTTTCGCGAGGAATGGTTCACTGAAGACAAAGGCCTGCTGAGCAAACGACTTCTTTGTCATGAACTCACCAACCAACCCGTTATACGGAACTCGTGTCACATTCTTCAAAGGCAGTTTCAACATCAAGTACTGTGCAAAGGGACGACCTTCGCTGATTGCGAGTTCGACATTTGCAAGATCCTCAAGTCGCGTGATACCGGATTCTTCGTGGACCATGATACAGCGAGGAGTGTTTTGAAGCGGAGCCAGAATTGCGACGACCGGAACATCGTTTGCGCGAGCCTTTACGATGTTGTCGGCGTCGGAAACAGCGAATTCAATCCGTCCGGCGGCAAGTTCTGAGATCACTAAAGACGGGGCATTGGTATCTCCGGGGAGAATCTCAACATCGAGCCCCTGCTGTTTGTAATAACCTTCTGCATCGGCCGCGATGAATCCACCGTGTTCTGTTTCCGGATACCAGTTGAGAGCGATTTGAACCTTTGGTGATGCTGCATCTGATTCCGGGGGTGTTGTCTGCGAGCATCCAGGCAGGGTCGTGACGATGAATATTGCGAATAAACTGATTATGCAGTAGCTGCGACCACAGTTGAGCGTTGAATCCGGCGACATGTTAGTTGTTCCAGGGCCGTGCAATGCACGAGATAAAGACAGTTGAGCTCGGCGGAAGTCTCCACCGGTTTTCAGCGATGTATGACCGCGGTTATCGGGAAATGGTCAGACGGTGTTTTGCCATCTTTTGAAGTTCTGTTGATTTCGGCTTTCATAATGGTCCAGTCGCGAGACACGCCAATCCAATCGATTCGCGGTCCAGCCGTAATTGCACTGTTGAAGCCCGAGAACGTACCTTCGTTTTCCGTCCGCTGAGGATTTGCTGCACGAAAGCTGTCGACCACAGGAGAGTGACCGGCTGGAATCTGGTCGATGGCTTCTGATTGCGGGGCAAAGAGAGCATTGTACGGTGCCGAATCTTCTTCGGTGTTGAAGTCTCCGGTTAAGACAATCGACATCCCGGTGAACTTTGTTCCAATCGTTCTGCGAATCAGTTTAGAAGACATGAGTCTCGCGTTTGCACCTCTGTGATCAAAGTGTGTATTCAGGAACGCGATTTCCGGAGAGTCAGTCTGCTTCCGGTCTTTCAAAACGACCCAGGTCACCATTCGTGGAAGGGAACTGTCCCAGCTTACGCTTCCGACTTTCTCCGGGGTGTCACTCAGCCAGAAATGACCCTCGCTGACTTTTTCAAATCTGTCGCGACGGAAGTAGATGGCCATCATTTCACCATCATCTTTCCCATCTACACGACCAACGCCAATGGATTCATACTCCGGCAAAGCATTTGCAAGAAAAGTCTTCTGCATTGCCAGCGTTTCCTGTGTACCGAGAAGATCAGGATGAAATCCTGTAATGGTCTGGAGCAGGAATTCGCGGCGATGCATCCAGTCATTTTCTCCGTCACTTGCGGTGCCGTAGCGAATGTTAAAGCTCATGACCCGAACTGCATTTTCAGCAGTGTCTTTCCCGGGAGACTGATCGTCTGCATGACTCCATTCAATTGCAATCAGTCCAACAATGACGGAAAACAGTGCAATGCTGCGGAACATGGCTGGTGACTCCTTTGAAACTCAGAGTGTATTTGCCAGTATTGTTGCCTCAGACCGGGAGTGACTGCAAACGAGCAGCCAGATTCTGCACATGTTGATGATTCCGGACCTTGTACATCCCGGATTTGAGTCGACTTTGAGAAGAAGCAAGGAAATATGAAGCAAACATTTTGCGATTTGAAAATCGTACTGTTCGTTGTGCTTGCTGCGATGCAGCCATTGATGAGCATCGCGGACGAACGTCAGCCGATTACCTGGGATCAGGTTTATGGACGGGATCGACTGAACCTGTCCGGGAATGCCCGGCATGGAATTATATGGGTCTCCGATGAGTCGTGGGTCACCCGTGAATCATCGGGATGGATGGTGACTAATGCTAAAACCGGCGAGTCTCAACCGTGGTTTTCGAAGGAAGCACTGGCCACGGCTTTGGTTACAGACGGGCTGGTGACTCAGGATGAAGCAAATTCAATGGCGGAAGGCGGATGGAAGTTCATAAAGTATTCCGATCGTCAGGCCGTCTTTGAACATCAGAATTGCCTGATTCGGATTCGGCTTGACGGCACAGAAAAGTCAATCGTACGAAACCTGCCGGAGCCGCGTGAGCTTGAGAAACTGTCACCTCGCGGAGACTCAGTTGCCATGATTCACAAAAACGACATCTGGGTTGCAGACTTCTCGGATGGGTCTGTGAGGCAACTGACTCATGGAGGCACAGAACTCATCCGAAACGGGAAAGCTGACTGGGTGTACTTTGAAGAGGTTTATAATCGTCGCTGGGATGCGTACCAATGGAGTCCGGACGGATCAAAGATCGTCTATCAGCAATTTGATGATACACACGTGCCTGTGTTTCATGTGAATGACGATACGGAGGTTCAGCAGACCGTTGAGATCGAGCGGTTTCCAAAGGCTGGCGACACGAATCCGACTGTGCGACTCGGCGTGGTTCCCTTTTCCGGAGGGACGACTCAGTGGGTTGATACGTCTGCGTGGCCGTCTGACGACCTGATCGTTGCGGGCTTTCAATGGACTCCGGATTCAGAGACGCTATTCTGGTATGCTCAGAACAGAATTCAGACGACACTGGATGTTGTTCGAACCGATCTCTCCAGTGGTCAGAGCACGCTGCTTGTGAAAGATCGAACGGAAGCATGGGTGGACAATCCCGGTGATGTGACATTCCTTAATGATGGAAGCTTTCTGCTTTTCAGTGAGAGAACCGGCTGGAAGCATCTTTACAGAGTGTCTGCTGATGGAACGCAGATGGAACCGCTGACGTCCGGAGAGTGGGAAGTTCGTTCGCTCATCGGAGTCAATGAAAACGATGGAATTGCACTTGTTTCGGGTACTCGAGAGTCTCACATCGCGGAGAGCATTTACTCTGTTGGCCTCGATTCCTCGAAACCATCGATCAGGCTGCTGACGGAAGGTGGTGGTCAGCATGCTGCCGATGCAAGTCCCGGGCTGAAACTGATCATTGACACCTTCAGCAGTCTGAATCAGCCGCCAGAGGAGGTGCTCAGAGACTCTGATGGCAGGGTATTGCGAACCCTCAGAGAACCCATAACGGTCCCGTCTGAGAAGTTTCGGTTTGGCCAGGTAGAGCTGATCGACGTTCCGATGTCAGATCAAACAACCACAAAGGCCGTTATCGTGCGGCCTCCCGACTTTGATCCAATGACTCGGTATCCGGTTTGGTTGATGACCTACGGCGGACCTCATCATCCTGGGGTGAAAGATGCGTGGAGCGGCCGACTTCTGGAACATCTGCTTGCGAATCTGGGGATTGTTGTGATCCGCTTTGATCCTCGCAGTGCAAGCGGCTATGGAGCTAAGAGTGCCTGGATTGCCTATAAAAAACTGGGTGTCGAAGAAACAAAGGACCTGGTTTCTCTCTGCAATTGGCTGGAGCAGCAGACTTGGGTCGATGGCGGACGGATCGGCATGAATGGACACAGTTATGGGGGCTACTATACAGCGTATGCCATGACACACTGCAATAAATTGTGTGCTGGGATTGCGGGTGCTCCGGTGACCGACTGGTCCAATTATGACACCATCTATACAGAACGGTTCATGTCAACACCGCAGGAAAATCCGGAAGGCTACAAGGTGTCTTCTGTCACAAAGGCGGCTCGTGATCTGCATGGGCGACTCTTAATTCTGCATGGTTTAAAGGATGATAACGTCCATCCGGCAAACTCATTTCAGCTGATTCACCAGCTTCAGAGAGCCAACAAGGAATTTGAAGTCATGTTGTATCCGACAGCTCGACATGGAATCTTTGGTTCACACTATGAACGACTAATGTTCAATTTCATTGTTGAATCGATGGGGAAACCAGAAGCTGCGAAGCACTGAGGAGGCATGCGACGTTTGTTTACGGTTTTGCAAACAGGTCGATCCGCCCGCCAGCATTGACATGCCAGTGGGCGGACTTTGACTGGTGCGAATGCAGGTTGCATCGGTCCACAAGCCCGAATCCTTCAGACGGACGCGAACAGATCATTTCTGTTCGCATACGCCGCATCGGTCAAAGCCGAGAAGAACAAGTCGATGCCGGCATCTCCAATGATTGTGTCGGTTGTCATGTCATCGTACACGGTTTCGCCAGCGGCCAGACGGAAACCTCCTGTGATTCCGTTGTGGAGCCGACGTGCCCGTTCGGCAGGTCTTGCAGAGGACGTCCATTCGGCAGCCAGACTTCGGAGTGCATTGATGTTCTCATCGTAACTGGTTGTACCACCAATCAGGAGATCGTCCCCAGCGCCGCCTCTGACATAGTCTGTACCAGAACCCCCGATCAGCAGATCGCGGCCGGCGTCACCATCAAGATGGTCATTGCCGTTTCCGCCGACAACAATGTCGTTTCCTGCGTTTCCATAAAGGTAGTCATCCCCTTCGCCGCCGAGTATCAGATCGTTTCCGTTATTTCCGACGATCCTGTCAACGCCGCCACCGCCTTCAATAATGTCAGCTGAGCGACCTCCGAGAATCAGGTCGTCACCCTCTTCACCGAATATGGTGGCTGAAATGCCAAGGCTATCTGCAAAAATCTGATCATTGCCATCACCCGAGTAGACAATGACACGGCCGCCAGCGGGAAGTTTTATTTGTGGATACTGAATGCCATTCATCCAGACGAAGACATTCCGTACAGCGGTGCCGCTCCAGACATAAATTTCGTCTGTACTCTGGCTACCCTGCACAATCAGGTCCTTTCCAGAGACATACACGGACGCCGGTGGATATTCGGCGAGGTCGTTGAGTGAAATGCTGATGATGGCCGTGTCACTGAACGAAGGTTCTCCGTTGTCTGAGACTTCGATTGTCAGCTGAAAGGCCGGAGACGTCTCGAAGTCGAGCATCGCAGAATTGTTAACGCTGATTTCACCGGTCGTGGAGTTGATGCTGAATGCACCTCCGAAATTTCCGGTAATGATTTGATAGTTCAGTATCTGGTCCGGATTGGGGTCTGACGCAGTCGCAGATCCAACGACCGTGCCCACGCTCAGGTTCTCGTCGATCGACCATGAAGCATCGTCTGCGACCGGAGGCAGATTCGGGTCGTTATTGTTTGCCGCTGCGGCGATGACCTGTTGTGCGATCACAATGCCAAACAGAGATGCGGAATCATAGTTTTCGGCCGTGATGATCCGACCGTCAACAACCACATCATCCGTCACCGTTGCGGGATCACCGTACTGACCACTGGTGAGATTCGCATTGGCTCCGTTGAAGACGGCCTGTTCGTACTGGCCGAGTTCGAAGTAGCCATAGAAGTGACCATTGTAAGTGACAGCCGGAGAGCCGATGTACGGAACGCTGACATTCCGGCCGTTCAGCGGACTGATTCCATCAACTCGTGCCCACGCCAAAACCGTTGTGCCATGGCAGATTGCTGAGACGTACTTGTCCTGATCGATGAAATCGTTGATCAGGTCGTTCACGATGGCCTTTGTCGAAGTGTCACCATCGTACAATCCGTCGACATAGTCTCCCGGAAACGCATACTGATACATTGATGAGCCCCATCCACCAACGAACGTAATGGCCGAGTAGTTTTCGGGATTCACGTTCGCCAGCGTGATGTCGGGAATCACAATTCCTGAGCCCTCACCCTGCCCCGTGTTGGGATGTGGTGTGGATGGAGACAGCGAAGTGGCCGCCACGACAACGCTGACTCCGGCGGACTCGATGGAAGTTCGAGTATCACCGTACTCCTGATAGTAGAAATCCTGCTGGTCGGCAATGACCAACAGGACCGGGAGTGGCTGGGCCGACATGACGAGACGCGGTTCGAGTTGCTGCGGCTGGTTGATCCCGCGGCGAGACTTCCGGCGGGCCAACATTTTCCTGCAAAAAGACGTCAGAATGTTCACGATGTTGCTCCTGAAAGCTGGCTGAGAATCAGATGTTGATCAGGACCAAATCCCGCCAACGATCATAAGCTCGATTTCCGCGTCACAGGTGCGACAAGGATTCTGAAAGATCGTGACCAGATTGTCGTGGATCGCTCCGCGATCCAGTTCTGGACGCGTCTGATCGCGGAGCGATCAGCGACTATCAAACAAAAGGAGCAGCGTTTTCAATGCAGGAGAATCGCCATTCACAGACCACTATCGTAACTTCGCGGATCGAATTTCTCTCTGAGCGTCCTGTTCCTTCATACGTTCGCGTTTGTCGTGCAGCTTGCGGCCTTTGCAAAGGCCAAGTCGGACCTTGACATAGCCGTTTGCGAAGAAGACAGAAAGTGGAATCAGCGTGAGTCCATCATGATCGGCTGCTTCTGCGAATTTTCGAATTTCACGACGGCTCATCAGGAGTTTGCGTTTCCGCCGACGTTCGTGATTGAACATGGTTGCCTGAGGATACTCTGCGATATCTGAACCAATCAGCCAGACTTCGCCATCATCAACCCGTCCATAGGCTTCATCGATGGAAATCTTGTTGTTACGGATACTCTTGACCTCGCTGCCCTGCAGAACGATTCCACAATCAAGCTCATCAACGACATCATACTCGTGGCGTGCTTTGCGATTTGTACAGACGATCCGGGACTTCGGATCGTCGCTGGATTTCTTCTTGCCGCTGGTCATGATCCTGTAACTTTGACTGTGGGTGCCTAAGGCATGTAAGAGTCATCAAACGAACGATTTTCGGCGATCGTAATGACAGACCCATATGTATACAAAGTGGTTCGCCGTGTTTCTGCGTCGTGGATGGCTCTGAGTGGAATTCCGTTGTAAAGATTGCTGCGATCTGCAAGAAGTTCGCCGGTTTGTTCATCGATCACCTGAACTCTCAGACGCCTTTTTGCAATTCGGTTCCCATTTCGGCGTTCATCTACTTCTTCAAGAAACGACCAGCCGATCAGCAATCCTGACGGATCGCCACTAATCGGAGGAAGCACTGATGGCTCCATCCGACGAGACCAGAGGATGGTTCCGGTCTGAGGATTGAGGCAGTACAGCGTTCCAAAGTCGATTCTGGGTTCTCCAAGTCGAGGTGTGGCGATGATCCGTTCACGCATGGCGATTTCATCGGACAGGCTGACGAACAACAGGCCATTTCGTTCGAAAGCACTGAGGCTCATGACAAAATCCGTGTTATTACGGCCCCGTGTTGGTGTCCGAAAGACGACTTGCTCCCGCATTGTGTCAATCAGCACAATTTCCTGGTCTTTCGTGACCGTGAGGATTCGTCCTTCAGAAAGTTCGCGAAATGGGGCTTGCGTCTCAGGCGACAGAATCACGGGGCGCTCATCCTGAAGTACGTCGGTTTCTGTCAGCCCGTCAAACAAGCGAACTCGCCACGAGTCGTCGTTTCCGATCAGTCTTCGGCCCACACTGAGCGATGTGACATTGCTGAGCATCTCGAGGCGACCAAGCCCGAGTCGTTGTCCATCACGAGTTCGAAATCGTTCATACGTTTCCTGGTCAGCTCCGCACACAAGGATCACCTCTTCATCACCGAACAACTGGTGTTTCATCGGAAATGTGTTTTCAGCATGCGACGACTTAATGGCCCTGCTCCAGAGATCCACGCCGGTCATTGGATGCGAACAGTGGAGTCGAGTTGATGACTGCCAGACAACAAAACCAGGACCGACCGGGCCCGGGACTGGAACGAATGGTATACGGTTCTCGGATGAGACGTTTCGCTGCCAGAGAAGCCTGCTGTATCCCGGGCGGCAGAGACTGATTGCGCAAATCTGGTCGGCACCAACAATGGTCAGCAGGGACGGATTTAAAGAAATCGTTGGTACGGTGCCAAAATCCTCGGGTGCAAACGGAAGCGAGACTTCATCCAGTCTGTATCCGGTGGACAAATCAAACCGATCGATACTGTGTTGTTCGTTTCGGAACTGAGCGGAGCTGAATTCTCGAATCGCCACCATCTGGCCATTTTCATCGGCCGGTATGATCAGCTTACGATAGTCAGTAATCTCCGAGGTGAGGGGCTCCGGAGTTCTGGGAGATGGCAAGTCCCAGATCAGAAGTGAACCGCGCGGCGGAATAGAAGATCGGGCCATGTGAGCGGGCTTCTGTTTCGCTCGACATTCATGAAGCATCTCGAGGTGCCGTTCACGCGAAATGTCTTCGTCAGGTGTGAGTGCTGAAAGACTTGACAGCAACAGGAGTTCTGCTGCGGCTTCATTTCCATTTTTCATCACAGTTGCTGCAAATTCCAGACGCTCCTCAGCCGGACCCAGCGTTTGTGGAAACAGAACAGCAGCTTCAAGTTTTTTTCGATTTACTGCCAACGGCTCAGTCACAGGCAGTGGCTCTGGCTGCAGTTCAGTCTCCGACATCGGAAGAATCCCCTGTTGTTCAAGCAGGAGGTCGGCTCGACAGGACCAGTCTTCTGATACGCGGAGCACTTCAGATCGAAGTGATGCAAATCTTTCATGGGGCAGTGGAAGAGTCGCTGCATTGATGCGTCTGGAAGCAAGATACTGCAGCAGTTCCAGACGGAATCGCTGCCTATCACTGATTTGCAGCGAGTCCACGCGGTCCAGAAGCACCTGCAGTTCCCGGATCTTGTCGCTGTTTGGACGTTGAACGCTCTCCTGAGCAGATGACATCAGGTGGTTACCAACAGACTGCAAAATCAGTTCGCTGGCGAACGCATGGAGTTCCGGAGTCTCCCTGAACGACTGATCGGCATCAATGAGAGTTTCAATGGCTTGATTTCGATGACCGGAAACCAGTTGCGCCTGGGCTTTGATCTGCAGGCGACGCGATGGGCTTGCTTTCAAAGTATCGAGTGAATCCAGTGAACTGAGCAAACGATCCGTTCTTGTAAATGCTGTCAATGCGATAGGAGTTGCGACGTAAACGAAGTCCTGATCAGCGAGTATGGTTCCATATTGAAGTGGCGAACCCGCGGGAACAAACTCGTCCGGCGTTCGATGGATCCTGCCGGAGTCCAGTTCGATGATTGCCATTCTGCTGTCTGCTTCCGGGATCAGGCAGATCGATTCACCACAGCATGGGCGTCCGGTGGATGGAGTGATTTCACAGATCCAGTTTTGGTCACCAGTCTCAACGTTGAGTGACCGACAGTGAGAATTTCCGGCGAGGATCACGTTGTTTTTGTGAAATCCAACGACGACGGCATCTGCACTGGCTCCGGTATTTCCCGGACCGGTTCCGCGTCGAGAAACTCGCCAAATGACTTTTCCGGACTGCAGCTCGAGGCAATAAATGTCCTCGGATTCAGCTCCCGTTGTGATGATTCGGTTTCCCTGTACCGCCGGGAGAAAGGTCAGGTTTCGATTTTCGGGGAAGAACTGCCTGCGAGTTCCTCCAAAGGGGTTCATTTCATGCACAGGCGCGGTGACAACACTGGTCGCCCAGCGGGTCCTTCCCGAATCCGATTCAACAGCGATCAGGATCCCGGGGGTTACCGTACAGAGAATCAGATTACCTGCGGCCACGCAGGTTCTGGCGGCGGAGGCATCCACTTCACCTGAGACCATTGAAAATGCTCTCAGTGTTGAATCTTCAGATGCAAGCGGCTGTTGCCAGCGGAGCAGGCCGGAACCACGTTCCAGACAATTCAGCCAGATCGTCTCTGCGGCGGCCGTCATCACATACAGGTATTCATCTTTACTCACCGGGGCAGACAGAAACTCGTGGCTTTTCAGCGGATTCGTATTCTGGTCAGATTGCGGAATCACCAGTTCATGCAGGGGTTTTCCATCGTCTGATCGAATCGCATATCGGTATGGGGGGGCTCCACCAACCGTCCATGCGATCTGGGGAGGACTTGCATTGAGTCGAACGGCAACAAGTCGCAATCCGTTCTGGGGACGTTGAGCGATTTCGTCATCGAGTTCGGGGAATGCATTGATGGGTTGCCTTCGAAGCATAGGATTTCTCAGGCGTCCAATCCTTGATTCTGCTCCTGCAGAGCCAAATGAGAGCAGATCAAAATGGTCCACGAAAAATAACCACTGACCGTCTGTGGAAACGGAACCAAATGCGGCCAGGCCTTCAATTCGGGAGTGAGTTCCCCTCGAACCGAAAGGGCGTGCCGGGTTCGTGGCCTGAATCGAGTTGGAGAGAAGATCCGGCAGAGGGCGAATTGTGTCCGTTGGAAGGTCCCAGATGAGCTTTCCGGTAATGCGGTTCAGGGCAACAAAACGGAAAGGAGTTCTGAGAAGAATCAGATCACCGGCTACAATTGGAGGCCAGTTGCTGTAGGTATTTCGAGTTGATTCGCTGGCAGGATCCAGCGCCTCGAGAGCCATTCCGGTATCAGGCTGCGATACACCCGGATAGGCCCACGTGTCTTCTTTCCAGTTCCAAAGCGGTGCCGGCCATGCGGGTGAAAGTGGAGTTGTTGTCCGCTGGGCATCCGTTGACAGGACGACCGTCGAATCCGTCAATTCCGAAGAATCCTGTTCGATAACTTTACGAATTCTTCGAAGCTGATTCTGAGTTGCCGCCGATAGTGACACATTTCGATAGGCGTCGTCGAATGATGTCAGACGGGTTTTGGCTGAGTCGCGTCTGCCTGTCTGAATCTCCGCTGCGATGTCCAGAACGGCCGCTTCGATTCCCGCTTCCGTATACGGATACAACTCCGCGATCTTCCTCAGGCCGATATGACTTCCGGAGACAATTGCTTTTCGCAGCGCCGATCTGGAAGGCGCCTCCATCGTGACTCGCCAGCTGTTGAGAAACTCTCTTCCTGAATCGCGAAGGAGGTTCCACGCCTGAGTTCTCAGGCTGGATGATGGCTTTCCGGAATCAGCCTTCTGATTGCCCTGAGCATCCTCATCATAGGTCACCATATCTGCCTCATGCAGCAGCAACTGCAGAATCAGATCATGTGCGGCTTCAAATCTTTGCTCGGCGATCATCTGACGGGCAGCATCCAGTCGACGAAGCTGGTCATACTCACGGTAAAGATGCTGATTGAGAATTTCGTCGGTCGCGCCGGCGATTGGCGGATCTTCATCAGGGATCACAACGCAGGTCGCAGTGGAGCCCAGCATTGCTGCGTGAGCCGTAGTAATTAACAGCAGTGGAATTGCGATCCAGGCAACAGCATAGCAAGCGAGTGCAGGCTGGAGCCTCAGCAGGCTGGGCGGTTCTTTGGAGGCGGATTTCCGACGGAGGATCATAAGCTTATCCGTACCCTTTCAGCCGGGCGCCACAAGGAACGTGTCAGGATCTGCTGCTGTATTAAAAGTACTCATCATGTGCCATCAGGTCATCTTCAGTGATGAGTTCATACTGGCGTTCGCGGAGAACTCTGAGTGCTTCATCGATTTCGCTGACATAGATAGCAACAGCCCCACGACCGTTTTTGCGGTACATCAGCGGATACACGTAGTGCACATTCAGTTCGGCGGACATCAGGCTGCCAAGGACCGCTGTGTGGGGCTGATCGGACTTGGGGAGGAGAACTCCGACGACATCGGTTTCGAACATTGTGATGTTGGCAAATGTGAGCAGCTCATGGGCACGTTCATAGTTGTCAACAATGATGCGAGCCATTGCACAGTCTGCCGAATCGAGGATGCTGAGCGCAACAATTCTCAGGTCGTCTCGCTCAACGCGGCGCAGCACATCGTGCAGTGCCCCAACGCGATTCTCGAGAAAGACAATAAACTGTCGAAGGCATGGCCAATCTCGACTTCTGCCGGTGATGGCATCCACCGGTGTACCTTCTCCAAAACCTGAACTCATTCGAACTCTGCTCCCTTCCGTCAGGCAGTCTTTCGGAACTGGTCACGACCACCAAGGATCGAGCCAGCGTCGAAACGTTTTCCAAAGTAGTTTGCAATCGCGTCAGGATCATTCAACACGGTTTCTGCATCTCCGGAAACCAACACTCTGCCACCGCAGATGATATAGCTTCGGTCTGTGATTGTCAGTGTTTCACGTTCCCGGTGGTCCGTCAGCAGGATTGAAATCCCGCGATTCTTCAGACCTGTGATGATATCCTGTATGCTGTGAATCGTCACAGGGTCAATTCCTGTGAAAGGTTCGTCCAGCAAAATGATTTGAGGGTCGCTTGCGAGGGCTCGAGCAATTTCCAGCCGTCGGCGTTCTCCTCCGGACAGCGAACCGGATCGCTGTTTACGCTTATCCCACAGGCCAAATTCCGTCAACAACTGCTCAATGCGCTCAACGCACCGTTTTCGATTCATACCTCGAAATTCAAGAATTGCCAGGATGTTCTCTTCGACGGAAAGCTTGGAAAAGATGCTTGAGTCCTGAGGCAGATACCCAAGTCCATTCTGAGCTCGCTGGTACATGGGCCAGTGAGTCACGTCTTTCCCTCGGAGGAGGACCCGTCCCTCTGTTGGGGAAATCAAACCGCATGCCATGCGGAACGACGTGCTCTTTCCGGCACCGTTCGGGCCGAGCAGGCCAACGATTTCGCCTTCCTTGACATCAAAACTTACACCGTCAACAGCCCGTTTACCGGGGTAATCTTTGACGAGTCCTTCACAGCGGAGGAGCGACATTTGAGAATCCTTCTCAGGGTGTCAGCGGATCTTCTTCATTCGCGAGAACTGAGGATAAAACGGGAATCGATACATCGGATATTCGCCTCGAACAATTCCCTTCCCTCGTTGCTCTTCTCGATGATTCATCACTGCAAATCCCTTTCCACCATTCATGAAAGGAACCGCATGGGGCCAGAAAATGAACTGAGCTTTACCAATTAAGTCTTCTTCTCGAACTGCGAAACGGTTCGAGTATTCTCCGCGCAACGGTCGAGTGTAGTAGTCAAAAAGTCGACTGTCTTTGCTCGCCGGAGAATTGTCGCCAAACATCAGATACTCGTCAGACTGTAAATGATACTCGAACAGCTCTCCGAATTCTTCCAGCTGCTGATGTGACATCTCCGCGTAACGACGCGCATAGATTCCAGGGGAATGCAGACTGTTCAGCAGTTCGTAGGCAGAGTGGTCCGGAATTTCGCTGAGCATCACCTGGTATGATGGCTCAAATCCGGGGCCGAGCTCACTCTGGTCGTCTCGAAGGTAGGCCATGGTATCATTGCGGTAGTAAATGTCTCGCCTAAGGACAAGGTCGGAGACAACGGCTTCAACATCCGTTGCCGCAATCCCCGCCGGAGCGGTATCTGCGGCCGAAGGGATTGAGGCGTCGGCCTGATCAAATTCCACGGCGGCTCCGAGGTCCAGGGCAGACCCATCAATCATTACAGAGAGACGATCGTCAACGTTCGCAAACGCCCAGTCCCATGTGCCGTTTCCGATTGCTGAACTCTTGATTGAGGTCAACAGAACGGGTTCAGCCTGATCTCGATCAATCGTACGGTCGATCAGAAACAACTCGACTTTCCCGGTCGCCGGAAGCCACTCACACCGATACCATCGCCCACCTTTCACAAGTTCAAAGACGATACGGGACTTTTCAGTCGCGGACTTGATTTCAATCGTCGAGTTGAGGGTCAGATCTCCAACCCAGAACATGCCCGAATCATCGTAGTCGTTTCGGGAGACAGAATGATTGACCATTGAAAATGCATTAAAGCCGCAAAAGTCGACGACAAGTGATGGCTCCGGAACTCGAGTCACTTTTCCCGTATTTTCGAATTCTCGCCAGACATCCTGACCTGGGACCAGGTGGCGGTACCTCAGCCAGTGCTGCTTTCCGTCGTTTGATGAAATCGCATAGCTGCGATCTTCTGAGCTGGACGCCCATGGCGTCTCTTCGGGAACCCACGCGAGTGTCTGGGTGACGGTCTGGTCGGCATTATTCACTGCGTTTTCGGTTACGAGTGTCGCACCGGACCATCGTTCAGGGTATCCAGCTTCAAGTAATGCACGCGGTGGGTGCCGGTCGTCGTAGACAATCAGTTGAATGTCCATTTGCTTCCGCAGATCGGATTTTCGCTGAATTCGCCACGGCTCGTTGTCAGCGCGCCTCGAATAAATATCGCCCTGCCGAATGCGGATCGATTCGCCCGGCAGTCCGACCAGCCGCTTAATGTAATTGACATGGGGCTCTTCAGGGTTCTTGAACACGACCACATCAAATCGCTGATAGCCGCCGGATTGCTTGTTCACAAGAATGCGGTCACCGTTGAAAACGGGGGCATCCATGATATCGTTGATGTGACGGCAGTTCGGGCATTCCGAACTGTTCAGTCGGTCTCGGACAATGCCGGACTCCTGATCGATTTCCTGACTGGCACCTACAGCATACGAATACTGACAGGCGTCGCAGACAACTTCTTTGTGGCGACCATATAAGGTCGGGGCCATTGACCCGGTTGGAATCACATACAGCTCAGCCTGAAACGTCTTGAACAGAAAGGCCATTACAAATGCAATTGCGATCGCCTCAATTGTTTCACGAGTCTGATCCGTTTGCTTTTTCTTTTCCGTCTGAGGAGCCGGGCTGGACGCTGGAGTCGCTGCTGCGGTACGCCCAGTAACCGATTTTTTGACAGACATATCGTGCCCACTTATCGTGTTCTGTTGAAATGCTCCGAGTTCGTTTCGGAGCAAAGTTGGGCTCCGATCGACTGCCGAATGCAGTCCGAGAAGTTCGAACTTCTTCCGACTTTCCTGGCAATCTCTAGTGAATATAGCGAATCCGCGACCATTCGGGTACCCGAATCGGCCATTGCCGAGTCCCCACTTCCAGAACCGCCGGACGTGATGGAAGGTGCACAATGAACGGCTTTCCCAGCAAAAGTCGATGTGGAACTGCCGGTTTTTCCCAGTTCCTGCTGTCAGACGAGACAGGGCTGTTGTCTCCCTGAACAAAATAACATCCCTCAGGCACCTCATACGGCATCTCTACAGCGTTCCGCCGCTTTCCGGGCGTGTACTGTACGTCCCGAAACATTTTCAATTCCCGTAAACGTACCCCCGGGCCGTCGACCGCCAGTTTCCAGCGAGATTGTTGTTCACGCAGAATCGCAGTCTGCATGGCCTGTTCAGATGAACTCGGAATTGCGTCGGGTGTTTGGTTTGGAGTCTCAGGTTTGGTCTCTGCTGGCGGCTGCCAGATGATGCAGGGAATCCCCTGGACCGCGACCTGGATCATTCCGTCGAAGTTTGATGCATCGAGCCGGAGTGGCTGGTCCTGATCCAGTATCGGATCGGAATCGAGTTCAAATGTACTGCTCGCGAGAATTTCCCGGCTGCCGTCAATTCGCAGATTTGCAGTCTTCTGTCCAGGATTCAGACGGACTTCATAGGTCTCGTTGTTCAGAGGAATCCAGAATCGAACTTCATTAGCATCATCAGACCACTGGAGGGCACAGCTGAGCATTAGGTCGTTTACCGGGATCTCCGGAGACGCAACCATAGAGTTGTAACCATATCGGTCCGTCACCGGAGCCAGATGTGACAGCGCGGCAAGTCGAAAGACAGCGCTTTTGAATGAATCATTCACCGCCCTCGATGTCAAATCTTTGACAAGCTCTCCGGGCATGACTCCCTGACACCTCAGAACTTCGCGGTCAGGATCATATTCAACTCTGCTCGCCCAGCTGACAGGTATCCCGTCGAAGCGATCGAGGAACGCCTTCCAGTCGATTCGGGCGTCTTCTTTCCGCAGTGGAGACTCGACACGGTGAAGGCCACCAGACCATCGCCAGTTCCGAAAACGAATCCATGAATGAGGTTCATCAGATAAGGAATGTCTGTCGTCCAATGATTTTGTGGAAGGCTTGTGGTCGTAAGCAGTTGCAGAGACCAGTTCCATTCCGTCCTGCGTCCATCCATCACTCACTTCCCATGGCATTTCCCACAGTGGTGAATCTGCGAGATACTGAAGGTCAGCAACCGGGATTCGCATGTCGAGCTGAGTTTCAAAATTCTTGGCGACCACGCTTCCGTTGATCTGAATATCGCCATTCACGACCTGAATGCGTTCTCCCGGAAGTGCAATGATCCGCTTAACATAGGCCTCTCCCGGAGACGCGGGGTTGCGGAAAACGACAGTTTCCCACCGTTTTGGCATGCGAAAATCAAAGACATGCTTTTGAATCAGCAATTGATCACCGTGACTTGTCGGAACATCTGTGACGCTGATATTTGTCTGTCCGCAGTTGGGACAGGTTGCGTACTTTGGTGTCCCATCTGCAGTTGTGGCTTCCATCTCCGTGGCATCAACGGACTCGTCAAAAGTGACTCCAAAAGCGAACTGAAACTGGCAGGTGGGGCACAGTACGTGTTTGTGGAATCCCAGGAGTCGAGGAGCCATTGAGCCCGTTGAGATGAGATATCCTTCCAGCACAAATGCTCGCAGCATCATGACGGCGATCACAAAACACACGATCAGTTCACTGACTTGTCTGAGCCAGCCGGATGGCGAAAAGTCCTGTTCGCGCTGCGTGCTGTGTGTCATGCATGAACCGCGGACTGTCTAGAACCGACGCAGGCGCGCCGTGAGTTCATCAGCCAGATTTGCATCTGCGGCAGGCGCTGTGCGTTCCAGCGAGTATCGAACTCGGGTGACTGTTTTTGACTGATCAGATGTAGGTGTCAGATGATTCTGAAATCTGTTGCGATTTGAAAGTGGTTCTTCAGGAAGAAGAGGCTGTTCCAGTGTAAGTTCTGTTTCCGGAGACCGAGACGCGTCAGCGATGCTGCCATAATCGGCTCGAACGAGTTTCACAGGTACGTCCGGCGTTTTGGTCGCAGGCTTTTCGTTTCGGACCGACCACTGAAGTCCGAGAAATGGGGCCGGTGAGTCGCTGTTCATCTGCAGCGTGGAGCCGTCGTATTGACAGCCACAGCTGAAGACAGCGCTGATCAAAAGGACTATGAGACTTTGAGGTCGGGACATTGGCCGATCTGCCAAAGAATCCATGGTTGAGCGTGATGGAATACAAGAATCTACAGTGTGGGCGCAATAGCCTGAGCAATTCTAATCTTCATCGGCCGCGGAATCAGGGTCTGGCTCCGACATGCTCGGCAGACCTGTCGGTGTGAGGCTGGAAAACAGTGAATCATACGCACATCCCGTAACGATTGTTGTCGCCAGCAGACACAGAAGTGTCAGCACACGTTTCTTTGTCGGCTCACGCGTCATTGGATCATCCTTTGCAATTTACTGAGTAAACCGATCCCGAGGACGAACCGAGTGTAACCGACCTGCTCAACTGCGCAGCGAGCGAGTCGCTGAGATTTCTCCCGTTCCAGCCAGGCCGTTTTCCAACAACGACCGCAAATCGGCAATATTTGCCGGTCTGGAAACCCCGCAATTTCAGCATTCCTGCCAAGTTCGAGCCCTGTCGCGGCGCAGGGCAGCTCACTAAGTAGGATGGGCATTCCTGCCCGTCCCAAGCTGGTTCGAGTGCTGCGTCGGCGCAGGGAGGTGCTCGGGCAGGAATGCCCAAGCTACGACTTGTCACGCGCTGGTTCGAGTGCTGCTGCGGCGCGGGGACGGCTCACTAAGTAGGATGGGCATTCCTGCCCGTCCCAAGCTGGTTCGAGTGCTGCTGCGGCGCAGGGAGGTGCTCGGGCAGGAATGCCCAAGCTACATTTTTTCATCAGGACACAATTTCCTGAACCACTCGACATGGTTCAACACCGGTGAGACGCTGGTCGAGTCCCTGGAACGGGAACGACAGTTGTTTGTGGTTGAAGCCGAGGAGATGCAGGATGGTCGCGTGCAGGTCTCGGACATGAACACGGTCAACGGTGGCGTTGAACCCGAATTCATCGCTTTCTCCGAGTGTTACTCCGCCTCGAATACCACCTCCAGCAAGCCACATGGTGAACGCGTTGGGATGATGGTCTCGTCCATCATTTCCGCCCTGCACCATTGGTGTTCGGCCGAATTCACCGCCCCAGATGATGAGAGTATCTTCCAGCATACCCTGTTGCTTCAGGTCAGAAATCAGAGCTGCACATGCCTGATCGGTATCGGCACAGTTTCGTTTGAGGTCGTTCACGAGATTGCCGTGCTGGTCCCAGGCTTCGTGGAAGATTTCGACGAACCGAACGCCTCGCTGCACCAATCGTCGAGCCAGCAGGCAGGTATTTGCAAATGAAGGTTCACCAGGCTTTGCCCCGTAGAGGTCCAGAACGTGCTGAGGTTCTCGACTCAGGTCCATGACTTCCGGCGCGGACGCCTGCATGCGATACGCCATTTCGAACGAACTGATTCGAGTGGAAATCTCCGGATCACCGACGATCTCAAGTCGATTCTGATTCAGAGTATTAATGGCATCAAGCGTTTCTCGCTGAAGCTGCTGGTCGACACCTCGTGGATTTGAAAGATAGAGCACTGGATCACCAGTGGTTCGAAATTCCACGCCCTGATATACAGTCGGCAGAAACCCACTCCCCCAATTCGCACTGCCACCGGACGGGCCTTTCTTTCCGGTGCTGAACACGACAAAGCCCGGCAGATTTCCCGCTTCGTTCCCGAGCCCATACATCGTCCATGCACCAAGACTCGGCTTCCCAAACTGCAGGCTTCCGGTACTCATCTGGATCTGAGCCGGCGCGTGATTGAACCCATCGGTAACCATCGACTTCACGATGGCAATATCATCGACCACTTTTGCAAGGTGCGGCAGAAGTTCAGAGAGTTCCGCTCCACATTGGCCGTATCGATCAAATTTAAACTTCGGACCCAGCAAGGTCGAGTTCGGATTGATAAACGCTGCACGATATCCCTTGAGAAGCTCTGCGGGCGGCAGTGTTCCGTCGTACTTCGCCAGCTGAGGTTTATAGTCGAACAGTTCAAGGTGACTTGGGGCACCCGCCATGAACAGAAAGATCACGTTCTTCGCTCGAGGCGCGAAATGCGGCTGCCGAGGTGCCAGTGCATCGTCTGCCTGAGCAATCGATTCACTCAGCAGCGAACGCAGAGCTACCGCGCCAAGGCCGACTCCACAATCGCGCAAAAACCATCGGCGCGCGGTGGCTGTCTGCTCCATTCGAAGTTGCTCCAATGCGTTGACTGATTTCCGGGTCATGGCTGTGTATTCCTTGAAATCCTGTTCGCAGTGATGTGCTCGGTTTTCTCGATTCGCAAACGTTTGCTCTGTTCTCTCGATTCGCAAACGTTTGCTCGGTGTTCTCTGTTCTTCATTCCCGCGTAATCGTCTCATCGAGATTGAGAATGACTCTGGCTGTTGCAGTCCAGGCAGCCAGTTCACCGGGTGTCACACCTTCAGGAAGTGTGGGTGGTGCACCGGGATCGTTTGCGGCAAGTGCCCAGGCCTGAGAATCGTCGCCAGTCGAGAATCTTGAACGCTGCTGGTTCAAAAATTCGATGATCGTCTTCAACTCGGAATCCGATGCCCTTCTGGAAAGACATCGCATCGAGAGAGACTGCACTCTCAATTGGTCAACATGTTCTGGCGCTGCGTTCTTATTTGCGCTGACTGATTCATTCAGAATGAGCAACGCCAGAGCTCGACTGCTTTCCATGAACAGATCTTCATTGAGAGTCGTCAATGCCTGCAGTGGTGTGTTTGATCGATTTCGACGCACGCAGGCTGTGTCGCCGCGTGGTGTGTCGAAGTTTTCAAGGACTGGATACGGAACAGATCGGAATCGAAACGTATAGAGGGCTCGACGGTATCTCTGCGAATCGGATGCCGTGTTCCATGTCTTGGGACCATAGCTGGCAGGAGGCTGAAACAGAAAATCGGGTGCTGGTGGATAGACTCCAGGGCCGCCGACCTGTCGATTGAGAAGACCGCTGGCTGCGAGGGCGATATCCCGAACTGTTTCACCAGAAACTCGATAACGAGCGCCACGCGCCAACAAACGATTTTGAGGATCACGTGCAAGCAGCTCCGGTGTGACGTGAGATGATTGTCTCCATGTGGCCGAGTTGAGTATCAGTCGATGGATGTGCTTCAGGCTCCAGTTGTTCTCCATCAGTTCAACGGCCAGCCAGTCGAGCAATTCCGGATGGGATGGATAATCTCCCTGAGTTCCAAGATCTTCAGTTGTGCGGACAATTCCCTGTCCAAAGTATTCGTGCCAGATCCGGTTCACAATCGCCCGAGCGACGGTCGGAGAGTTCTTGTCAGAAATCCAGCGTGCAAACTGCAGGCGATTGAGACGTCCTTCAGCCAAACGGGAATCGTCGGTCAGGTCATTCAGCAGTTCCGGAACACCTGGTTCAACTTTGTCGGCTGGCTTGAGGAAGTCTCCTCGAGTCAACACCCATGTGGTTCGGGGAACAGCGCGTTCCTGAAGGACGAGTTGAGTTGTTCCGCGTGGGTGGTTTGCCCAGAGCTGTTCGATCTGCTCGTTTGCAGCTTTCCAGTCGTCAACTCGCGTTCGCCAGTAACTGAATGCTGAACTTATTTCGGTGGCATTGAGACTGTCGAGTGCCGTTGAACCGGACTTCGATTTTTCTGCAATCTGCCTGACTGCGGGCGGTACTGGATCTGCTGTTGGATGAGGAGCATCGGTCAATGAGAGTCGAAATCGGCCGAGGTTGTTATTCTGATTGTCGTCGCTGTTCCATCCACCGTGCATTTGAACGAGTTTGAATGTGACCCGAAACCCGGCTTCACAGCTCAATGACGATTCAGGGATGAACACAGCGTTGCGAGGAACATTGCTGCGACCGCCGCCAATATCGATTCCCCAGGCAGTGTGATTGTTTCCGTCGATTGCAAATGAAATTGGCCCAGTGACTCTCCGATCTTTCGATTTATCCGAATAAATCGCGGCCAGTTCTCGTTCCGCGGGACTGGCATCGGCAGTTGCTTCGACAAATCGGACCTGAATCGGTTGAGCGTTTTCTGTCTTTGGGATGACCGTGACCTGAAATTCGGAGAGAGCACAAAGCCCATCTACGGAGCGCCCAGGTCCGTTATGTGGCAGGTTGCCATCGTTGAGTAATTCAATTCGGAAACCGCTGAGCGATTTGAGATCTGTATCAACTGTGAACTCCGTTGTATGCTTGGTCGGTGCATACCCCTGAGCGAGAATTGATCCGTCTTCCAGAAGATAATGCTTTTGACCTCCGCTCGCATCCAGTTCCGGACGAACAATCTGCCATGGGTTTGATTCTGCTGCGGTCGCCCTGAGCCAGTCTGAAAGCTGTTCACTCCAGTTCTGATGACTCCGTCGGAGCTCTTCTTCGATGACTGCCGTCGCGGAAAGGATCTCCTGACGTCGTTTGGTCTCTTCATCTGTATAAACTGTTGCCTGTGCTTCGTCACAGTTATTGAGGAAGGCAAACATGCGGTAGTATTCCTGCTGAGTCAGCGGGTCATACTTATGGTTGTGGCATTGAGTACATTGAATCGTAAGCCCCAGCATGGCTTTGCCGATGGCATCCATGCGGTCAAACATTGCCTCCATTCGGAATTGTTCGGGGTCAACGCCGCCTTCTTCGTTGATCATCGAATTCCTGAGGAAGCCGGTTGCCACCAGCTGATCCTGAGTTCGGTTGGGAAGCAGGTCGCCTGCAAGTTGTTCCGTAAGGAACTGGTTATACGGGAGATCGTTGTTGAAGGACTTGACAACCCAGTCACGATAGAACCATACAAATCTCGGTTTGTCTTTCTCGAAGCCATCAGAGTCTGCATATCGTGCGGCATCCAGCCACGTGCGTCCCCACTTTTCACCGTAGTGAGGTGAAGCCAAAGCAGCGTCAATCGATTCAGACCACCATTTGTCATCCAAAATCTGATTACTGTCGGATGATGCGGTCAAATGCTGAACAAGTTCGGAGGCTGGCGGGAGTCCAGTGACATCCAGAGACAACCGGCGAATGAGCGTCTCCGGCGCGGCTGCAGGCGATGGTTTCAGGCCTTCTTTTGCCAATCGTTCCATCACAAATGCATCAATCGGGTTTCGAATCCATTGATCGCGAATCGCGGGCACTTCCGGACGAACAGGCGGCTGAAATGCCCAATGCTGCTGATATTCGGCCCCGGATGTGATCCACTTCCTGAGCATCTGCACCTGCTCGTCGGTCAGCGATTTTCCAGTATCAACCGGAGGCATTCTCAGTTCAGGATCACTGCTTGTGATGCGTCGAATCAATTCGCTGTCATCAGGTTTACCTGGGACGACGGCCGCAGAGTCTTCATGCAGTGCAGTTGCGCCGTCAAATGTGTCGAGTCTTAAGCCGGCCTCTCGTTTATGTTCGTCTGCACCGTGGCAGTTCAGGCAGTTTGACGCCAGGATCGGCTGTATATCGCGGGAGAAGCGAATGTCGTCGGCGTTCGCTGGAATGCTGCCAGCCAACAGCAAACCTGTGACAGCGTTGACTGAGACGAACAGTGAAGCCAAACGGCCTGTGAGGCGATTTCTCTGCATGGCAGGACTTCCGGGAGGAATCTGAATTTCCGGTAGGACATCATTGACACAGGCAACAGGACGGAGATGTGTCTGTTATGATAATGTGAATGAATGGCCATGCCTACGCTCTTTCATCCTTGAGAACGGATGTCCTTCGGTTTCGGAATGTGAATCGAGTTTTGCATGGCGGCGAGCACAGAAGTGCCGTAGAATTCCGCGTTTTCTGTTTGTGGCAAGAACTCCGAAAGCAATCACGTCAATGAAACCATCGCGATCACGCGACTCGTCGAACTCCCGATCCGGCGGCCCCCGTAAGCCTCAGCAGAAACACTCACCACGCAGCCCTCGCGGAGAATATTCCGGAGATCGTGATCAACCAGGTGACCGTGTCCGATCCGAATCAGAGCATTCCGGTTCGGAGAATGTCTGGGAACACTCGAGCGGTCGTATTCATTCGCAGGGTCAGACGTCTCAGCAGATCGAACAGCGAACAGTCCTGGCACCGGATCCGCGAAGTGCCATACCGACGGTCGAATTGAAGAGTTTCACGCTGCATCCATTGCTGTATAAGAAGCGACTGGGGAAAGTCGAACGAGCAAAGCCTGGCGATCTGGTGGCGGTCTATCAGGGACAGGGACAACTGTTTGGCTATGGCATTTATAATCCTCGCAGCGAAATTGGCGTCCGAATGCTGTGGCATGGTGACGCACTGCCAACCGACGAGAGCTGGAATGCAAAACTGAAATCTGCGGTTTCACTTCGGCATGATCTGTTGAGAGTTCCCGCCCAGTCGAATTCGTACCGTCTGATTCACGCAGAATCAGACGGGCTGCCCGGACTTGTTGTGGATCGTTTTGGAGATGTCCTGTCGGCTGAGGCTTTCAGTCTTGGGATGTACCAGAGATCCGTGGCATTGCTGGAGCGACTAATGCCGTTGACCGGGACCAGTCACTGGATGGTGCGAACAAGTCCTCAGTTTCTGTCGCAGGAAGGTTGTGATCCGCCGGAACTGAAATCACCTGAATGTCCATCGCAGGTGGTGATTCAGGAATCCGGTGTTCGCTTTCGAGTTCGTTTTGATGGAAGTCATAAGACGGGCTTCTTCTGCGATCAGCGGGAGAACCGTCGCAAGTTGGCAGAGTTCTGTGAAGGTCGTTCGGTGCTCGACCTGTGTTGCTACACTGGAGGGTTCTCGGTGTTTGCAAAGTCCATCGGCAAGGCCGAAGACGTCACAGGCATTGACCTGGACGAAGAACCCCTGAAAGTCGCTCGCGAAAATGCCAACCTCAATCAGGCACGTGTGAAGTTTGTGCAGGCGGATGCGTTCAGTTACATGCGGGAAATGATCCGGAATGGGCGACAGTTTGATGTCGTGGTCCTGGATCCTCCGAAGCTGATCCGGACTCGCATGGAAATCGACGAAGGCACGAAGAAGCACTTTGCGCTAAATCGACTTGCCATGCGACTTGTAAAACCGGGAGGACTTCTGCTGAGCTGTTCCTGTGCCGGTTTGCTGAGTGAAACCGAGTTCATGGACTTGCTGATCGCCGCCTCACGTCAGAGTGGAGACGAACTGGAGCCCGAGACACCCACACGTCCCGCTCGCTACGGTTCTCGATCGATGCAGATCATCGCCAGGACCGGAGCTGCCGCTGACCACCCGGTGATTTCCAGTTGTCCGGAAACTGAATATCTAAAAGCCGTCTGGATGGTCATGAGCTGAAGTTGTCTCGATTGTCGTTGATTGTCGTTGATCGCTCCGCGATCAAACGAGCCACAACAGTGATGCGTGTGATCGCGGAGCGATCAACGACATTATGTTCTGAAACAATGCAGAATGCTGTTGGGTTTCTGCTTCCGCACTTCCACCATGGCCAGAATTTCCGCGAGCAGTGGTCCGAATGATGCAGACGGCGAGCTTTTTGACTCACGAGCGTATCGGCTGAGTCGTTCTAAACCGTGTTCGATCTCCTTCATGAGATCGATCACCAGCAGACGCCCTGAATGCACATTCAGTCTTTGGTGAGATGGCCAGCGAGCCACTTTGTTTGTGAGATACTCCCTTGCACTGACGAAAACGGATTCAGCAGTGTTGAATTGCTTTGAACCACTGTGAGCAATATCCAGCCAGAAGTCATATGGGAAAGTATCCAGAATCCCGTGCCGCTGTTTCAGCTTTCCGAGCACGCACAGGCGTGTCCGGCGTGAGTCCGCAGACATCTCGTCGGCATTGTGGAGCACGTAGGTGTAGTTCGAACTGATGATCCGATTCACGGCCTGTTCAACTGGAATTGCGTTGTTTGTCGGAGTCGGGTTGTCGTAGAACAATGGACGCCGGATCGGGCGAACACCTTTGAGATGTCCGCCGGGGAGAATTCCGCTGGACTCGATCAGTTCGCTTTCCGTCTTAGCGCCAACCCAGCCATCATCGGTCAGGTTATGAAAGGCCTGGAACGATTTGACGCATTTCTTCGTCTTCTCATCGACCACTCCGGTAATTGCCAGAGACGAATCAACACCGCTGGCTCGCAGAGCTTCCTGAAGCCAGTTCACGTAACTTCGTGTTTTGTGATTCACTTTGATCATGGTGTCCTGGTCTTCTCGGTCCACAAGCCCCGTGATTCTGAGGTCATGCTTCAACTGGAAGGTCTCGACTGCTTCGCGATACTCCGCGGTGACGCGACCATTTGTAACCAGATCGGAGTCCAGGTCTCGATTGAGTGTTCTCTGGACCCACTGAATGTACTTCTCTTCAAATGTTGCGGACATGAACGGACTTCCTTCACTGACACGGATGACTGTACCAACTGTGAAGGGCTCGCTATTGCCTGAAGAAGTGCGACAGGAAATCGCCAACAATTCGAAGAAAACAGCGTTTTTGCCGTTTTTGTGCCATTTTTGTTGCCATCACCGAGGCCTGCCGACCCCGGCTGGCGATGTGCCATCCCTCTGGGCTTAACGCAGCAGTGCTCTGGTTTTGTTGATCGAGGCAGAACGACAATTCAAGCTGCGATTCAGGCCCAGCGGGCCGGCACATCGTCAGCCCGTGGCGTAAGCCACGGGTCTCGGAGTTGAATCGGAACCAAAAGCCCAGAGGGCTGACACATTGCGATTGATCTGCGTGTTGCATCTCGAAACCGCCGGTTGTTGATGTGGCAGCCCTCAGGGCTTAACGCACCAGCGATCAATCATGGTTTTTCCGAAACATCACAGACGCAGACCATCTTTTGGCAGCCTGGGCAGCCTTTGCCATACTTCATTTGAACTGCTTCGGTCAGGTTGATACCGGCAACGTTAGCGATGGTGGCGAGCCATGCCAGGACATCCGCGAATTCTTTGGCGATCTCTTCTTTTGGTGATTCGCGAAGCGCGGCGGCGAGTTCACCGACTTCTTCCATCAGCCACATGAATGTTCCTTCGACGCCTCTCGCCTGGTCTTTTTTGGAATACATGCGATCAATGAGTGTCTGTAGTTCGTCAAGTGTCATGAGCGGGACTCTGCGGTCTTTGATGTTTGAGAATTTGCGGAGAGCGCCTCAGCGAATCGTTCAAGTTCGCGACCGATTTCGAGGGTTTGTTCGTCGGTGAGGATGATGCTTCCAAATCGAACCTGATTAAATGCCTGAGCAATCTGAAGAGGCAGTTCGGCAAGTCCGGTCGAGTTGAGTTTTTCAGAGAAAACGTCTCCGGCCCGGGAGGCGATTTCCAGTGCTGTCTGATGAGGTGAACACTTAAGTCCATGGCGTTCGCAGAGCTGACAGAAGCGTGAGTAGAATCGAATGACAGAACGCTCTGTGCGACTTCTGCTGCTGAACCAGTTCGACAGTTTTCGATAGATCTGCATCAATCGATCGAGAGGATGGAAGGACCAGAGTCCGGCAGCCATCAGAAGCAGCAGAAATGTGAGAGCCCCACCCTGCCAGCTGACCCACTTCTCGGGCGACGACATCAGGTCATAGAAGTAATTGGAAATGGTGGGCCACAGTCCGTTTTCGCGAATGCCGTTCCAGGTTGTCTGGCTGAACTCAATCACCGGGTCGAAGAACGCCTTCTGTTTCTCGAGCGTCAGATTATTCACTCCGCCCTTCCAGAAGTCAGAGAATGCCAGCTGCAGGTCGGTGACAAGTCCCTGGCTTCCGATCCTGCGAATTTCATCGGCTCTTGGGGCAGCTGGAGTGGGATCAACGGTCTGCCAGCGGCCATTGACAAAGGCTTCAACCCATGTGTGTGCCTGTTTCTGGGTGACTTCGTACTGTTGCGTAACCGTATTCATTTCGCAGCCAGCAAATCCATTAATTAATCGTGCCGGTACACCAACTGACTGCAGCATCAACGCACAGGCCGATGCGAAGTACTCGCAATGCCCGGAGTTCGTGTTGAGCAGAAAGTCCTCGATCGGATCAATGGAAGAATCCTGCCGAGTGAGTACAGTCGAATAACGATATCGGTCGCTGATCGAAAGGTGTGCTACAATCTTTTGCACGCACTTTTCCGCGCTGAGCCTCTGTCCGTTCTGATAGCACAGGCTGCGGGCGAGCTGTGTAAGATTCGGGAGTGATTCTTCGAGGCCTTCAGTGATAAACATATGCGACGCAAACTCATCCAGCCTCCGGACACCTTCTTCTCTGGCAGACTGCGAGATCGTTCGCTTGAGCATCCAGTCATCAAATGTCAGGTCGGGACTTCTGTCTATACGAGGACAGAAGATCTCAAAGGACCGTTGAGCGTCCTGAGGAATGTTTCGACTTGAGGCCCAGACGAGCGATCCGGTCACTGTTCGGACAACAACTTTACCGCTTCCATCTTTGGCGACGGCCTTCTTGAATGGGAATACGGCAAAGGCGAACTGTCCGATTGGAGGATCCTGCTGTATCTCCAGTTTATAGAACGGATCATCCGGGATGTTTTCGCCAAACATATCGTGAACAACTTCACCAGCCCGATATCCGCGTTCCGAAAGTCCTCGACTCCATTCACCGTCACGATAGAAGCCCATCGCATTTCCGCGAAACAGGATTTCATCCATCCGCATTGCAGTGATGAATTCATCCACCGTTGCCTTTCGGCCCGTCGCGACTTCAGAAATCTGAAACTGAAGAACTCGATCGCTGCTTTGCAGCAGGCTGCCGATTTCTCCCAGCTTGACCGTGTCCGTGAAACCGGTGCGATGGACAATTCCAGTCCGTTCCTGTCCTTGAGCTGCTGAACCGGCAAATACTGTGCCCGCTCCCCATTCCGGAGTTCTCGGGAACGCAGCAAAGACGACAAATGCCAGTACGAGAGATGTGAGGTAGGAGAGTCCCACGATGCCGCGAAACCGCGAGTCGACCCAGGGCTCCGCGAAGTCTCGCTGCAGGCCGTCTTCTGTGATAATTGCGGGGCCCGCCGGAGACAAACCGGGCGCGCGTTCAGACGTTAGGTCTCGAATCTCCTGCAGCGTCACAAACAGCGAGAAGACCGAGAGCGTCCAGAGAAGTGCAAACAACATTCCCATCAGCGAAATGCCGAAGCCCGGAGTGTTCGTCAGAACCGCAGAGACAGCAAGCTGCAGAATACACAACGCCATGAGTCCCCAGTATTGACGCCGTGACTTGGTCATCAGCAGAACAATCCACGTCAGATACACGATCAAATGTGCGCCCGAGAGCAGCTTGGCTTCAATGTTCCCTGTTGCAAATTCGTATCCAAAGGCCAGCAGCGCGAGGACGCCGAGGACGTTGGTCCCCCAAATCGGCATTTTGAGCCATGCCCGCACTTCGACTGCGATCCACGAAACTATTGCCACGACGACTGTAAAAGCGCTGGGCCACAGACGTCCTTCGGCTGAGCTGAGTACCAGACTGGCGCAGCACACAGAGAGAATCAGGCTTCGCTGAAACGTGGCAATCAATTGCTTATCTCGGATGTCGTTCATGGCTGCCCCTTCATCCGAGTTTGCTCCATCATCCGAAGCTGTTGGTCCAGTTCAAAGATTCTCGACATCTCTGAAGCATGAGCATCCACAACAAGGATTCGCTGCAGCACCGCCGAAGTCTTGGCGGAGGCATCTTCACCGAGCTGCGAAAGACGGGCGGCGGCGGCCTGAGGTCGCGGAGTAATCAGCACAAACCGGTCCGAGGCTGAAGTGGTCGAGTGAGTTGCGAATCGGAACAACCAGTCGAGAGAGGCAGTCGACGACGCTTCACATTCAGCAAGCGCATCAAGTGCTGCTTCACGGAATCTGGCTCCTCCGGGACATTGGATTTCCACATTTGACTTTGAGGCAATAAACAGTCGATATGCAGAGGACGAAGTGCGCCGAGTCTGTTCAACGCAAATGGTTGCTGTAAGGCTCACGGCCTGTTCGATTTCGTCTTCACTGAAGTCCGGCTGTACATGAAGATCGAGCAGTACAACCAGGTCGGATTCGCGATGCTGTTCGTATTCTCGCATCATAAGAGTTCCGCGGCGAGCTGTGCTTCGCCAGTGGATCGACCGTGGATTGTCCCCTGGCCGAAAGTCGCGAATCCGATGAAACTCGTCTTCGAACACGCCGACTCGCGCCCGGGATCGCTGTACGGCTTCAGAAAGTTCCTGTTCCCGGCGTCTCCATTCCGGGAGCATGCGTCCTATTGCTGGATGAACACAAATGTCCGCAAAGTCCTGCTGAACTCGCCCTCGTTCACTGATCCCCAGCGGAAACTTTGAACTGATTCGCATTGGACCAAAACGATATCGACCTCGACGAGTAATACGGACTCGGTAACTGCCGGCCCTCATGCTGCCTGGAGGAATTCTCACGAAGGTAACACCGCTCTCCTGCCGCATCCGGTTACCCTCAATGACATCACGCACCTGAATCAGTCGTGAAGAAAGCAGTCGCTTGTTGTTCTGTATGTCAATTTCAACAGAGAAAAATTCACCGGCTTGTGCGGACAAGGGGAGTCGTCGCACAACATTGACACGCTGAAGCATGGTCATCACAACCCAGCCGTTAAACACAAACGGACCAGCCATCATTCCGAAGATCAGCAGCAGCATATTCCGCTGGCCAAGCAACGCAGCGATCGCAAGCATGAGCATAAAGCCCAGGTAGATCAGGCCTTCCCGCGGAAGCGTCACTCGCGAGTGCATTCCCATTCGCTGCATCAGGACAGCGATTCGTTTGCCGAACAGCAGATTGATCAACCCGAACAACAGGAAGACACCACCAACGATCCCAAGGATGATCGATGATGTGAAGTCCAGTTCCGGATAATTCAGAGGCAGCACGAGAGCAGCCAGAAATGAGGCTGCAGCTCCCAGCATTTGCAGCAGGAACGAGGCACTGAATTCCAACGGAATCCAACGTTTTCGATTTCCATCTGCCGCCATTCAGGTACTTCTCCGCTTCCTCGTCTCGGCCAGATCGTATCTTTATTCGACCAGTGCGGCGAAAATCCTACACAATTCGATTGATACGTTCGAGGATTCGAGAGGTTTCCAGCGTTGCGATTCATGGATTCGCAGGCAACAATCCACCGACTCGGAGGAAAGTCGTATGGGTGGATGTCGAGTCTTCAACCTGATGCTCGTGGGGCTGGGATTTGCCCGGTCGCTATTCGGCTGCCAACAAACTCTGGTTGCTGCACAGGTGAATACCGGACAGGTCGACTTTGTCAAAGACGTGGCTCCCATTCTTGCGTCACGCTGCCTGAATTGTCATGCAGACACTGCGGAGGGCGGTTTCCGTCTGGTTGATGAATCCGCGTGGCAGCATGGAGGCGATTCCGGTGCCGTGTTTCTTCCCGGCAATCCGGATGCGAGTCGAGTGATTCAGCGGATTACGGCTTCGAAGGAATCAGGTCATCGTATGCCTCCTGAGGGAACACCTCTCAGTGAGACTCAAATCGATATCCTCCGTTCATGGATCACTCAGGGAGCAACATGGCCCACACAGGTCACTCTGAAATCTCCGAAAATGGCTGCGGCCGACCACTGGGCATTCCGCGTCATTCAGCGTCCAGATGTGCCCGAGCTTACTTCTCAGGCAGGCTATCGCGTCCTCAATCCGATTGACGCGTTTGTTGTCGATTCGCTCCGGCGCAGAGAAATTCAACAGTCGCCGGAAGCTGATCCGTTGGTATTGCTCCGTCGAGTCACACTCGATTTGACGGGGTTACCACCTTCGCCGGATGACGTGAAAGACTATTTGGCTGACGTTCCAGAGGTGCGGTATGAGCATGTAGTTGATCGACTCCTGGCATCACCACATTATGGCGAACGCTGGGCCCGACCGTGGCTTGATCTGTGTCATTTCGCGGACACAGACGGTTATCTGACCGATCAGAAACGACCGGTTGCATGGCGATATCGAGACTGGCTGATTCATGCGTTCAATCACGACATGCCGTTTGATCAGATGACAGAATTTCAGCTCGCCGGTGACTTGATTGATTCACCAACGGAAGATTCACTCCTTGCAACCGGTTTCCTTCGCAATACGCTCAGCAATCGCGAAGGTGGTGCTGATTTGGAAGAGTATCGTGTGGAGCAGATTGTCGATCGGACTCAAATGGTCGGCACAATCTGGCTGGGACTTACACTGGGATGCGCTCGGTGTCATGACCACAAGTATGATCCCGTCAGCCAAAAGCAGTTTTATGAACTGTTTGCAGTGTTGGATCAGGCCGATGAAGTCAACTTGCCGATACCGCTTTCGGGTGAGCAATCGTTGTTTGAACAACAATACGTCGAGTACCGTCGAAAGCGTGATGAGAGAATTGCACCGATTCTTGATGAACTGAAAACGCTGCAGGCACGTTGGGAAGCGAAAATGCTCGAGGCAGTGGCCAATCCGGGGGTATCGCCCATCTGGGATCGACAATGGGAGGTGCTGGGTCTGATCTGGGGTGGTGAGCTTGGGGAAGGTCAGCTTGAAGGATGCGTGATCGTTCGAACCCCGGTCGAACAACGGACTGCCGATGAAAAGGATCGGCTGCTGGATTACTTTCTGGCACGTGGTTCACTCATCGATGAGGCCGCATTCAGCCGACTCAATCTGGCGACACTCAGCAGTGAACTTGAAACAATGAAGAAAAGCGTCACGTGGCCAACACGCGCTCCCACAATGCGACAGGCTCGACAACCTCGGACTGTGTCGATCCATACGCGAGGTGACTTTCGTGTCCCCGGAGACCTGGTACGTCCAGGGCTTCTTGAATTGAATCACAGTTCTCCGGCAAACGGCATCGACGACGCGGAATCGCAAATCACACGCAGGAATCTCTCGGCATGGTTGATGGACAAAGACAATCCGCTCACAGCTCGAGTTGCGGTCAATCGTGCGTGGCAGGAGTTCTTTGGCCGAGGACTTGTCGATCCTCCAGATGACTTTGGCCTTCGAGGCAGCGCGCCCGATCATCCGGCACTGCTGGACTGGCTGGCGGCCGAGTATCGCGACAACGGCTGGCATACAAAGTCTCTGCACCGGCTGATTGTAATGTCTGCAACGTATCGCCAGTCTTCAGCATTTCGAGCCGATCTCCATCAGATCGATCCTCGAAATGCGTTACTGGCTCGACAAATGCCCCTGCGGCTGAATGCCGATCAGGTTCGCGACACCGTGTTGAGTGCGAGCGGACTCCTGTGTCGAACGATTGGTGGCCCATCCGTGTTTCCTCCTCAACCCGAAGTCGTCGCGAAGGAGGGTTTCTCCAACGTCTGGAAGACCAGTGAAGGCGAAGATCGCTATCGTCGAGGCCTCTACACGTGGATTCAACGGCTTTCACCGTTTGCTCAGAACGTAACATTTGATGCGCCCCCTACGAACAGCATTTGTACTCGTCGTGATCGATCGAATTCACCGCTGCAGGCGTTGACTCTGCTGAACGATCCTGTGTTCTTTGAGGCAGCCGAGGCCATGGCCAGACAAGTTCTCCGGGAAGATCATCAGTCCGATCGGGAACGAATTTCTGCATTGGTGGTTCGAGCACTCGCAAGGCCAGCAACGGACGACGAGTTGGACGTGCTGATGAACTATCTGAACGATCAAAAACAACTTGTGAACAGTTCATTGCCGGATCAAACTGAAACTGAACTCTCCGGTACGGATCGAACAGTGGTTGATGAACGAGAATTGCGTGTCTGGGCCGGAGTTTGCAGTGTGATTCTGAATCTGCATGAGTTGATTACTCGTGAATAGGCGAAAGGTGCAGGAAGTGAAGATGCTCAATCCGGATCGTCGACAACTGTTGCAGTCGAGCGGATACGGACTGGGCTGGATCGCGCTGCGTCAGATGCTGGCAGAGGCTTCTCCGGCAGGAAAAGAGTCAGCTGCGCAGTCATCCGGTCTCAGGGTGGCTCAGCAGTCGGCTGAATCACAGCTGACAGTTCCGTCCGGACCGCATTTTACTCCACGAGCAAAAAACGTCATCTTTCTGTTCATGTCCGGTGGTCCAAGCCATCTGGACTTATTTGATCCAAAGCCAACGCTGAATCGACTGCATGGGGAGACCGTGCCTCGGACGTTTACTGAGAGTCTGGCAGACCCTGTGATTCGCGGAGATGCTCGATGTTTCGGGAGTCCTCGGGTCTTCCGACGATATGGCCAGTGTGGGATGGAGTTTTCCGACTATGCGTCGCACCTCGGAAGTTGTGCGGACGACATCTGCATGATTCGATCGATGTACACCACAAGCAGTAATCACGATCCCGGCCAGTTGTTGATGCAGTGTGGTACGGTATTGTTTGGTCATCCGTGTATGGGATCGTGGGTCACCTATGGTCTGGGGAGTGAATCCCGGAACCTGCCAGGTTTTGTAGTATTGCTTTCAAACAGCGGTGAAGGCGTCGACGGTGGGACTGCCTTGTGGAGCAATGGATTTCTTCCTTCGAATTATCGAGGCGTTACGTTTCGCAATTCGGGTGACCCGATTCTGCATTTGTCGAGCCCTCAGGGAGTCACAGAGCAGATGCAGAGGCGTCGGCTGGATGCGATTCGCTCAATGAATGAACTCAGGTACCATCAAACTCAGGATCCCGAACTTACCGCCAGAATCGAAAGCTATGAACTTGCATGGCGAATGCAGTCTGCGGCACCGGAGCTCGTGGATTTCTCAGATGAAACCTCATCCACTCGGGCCCTTTATGGGCTCGATCAGGAAGTGACTCGACCGTTTGGTTCGAATTGCCTGCTGGCGCGGCGAATGGTCGAACGCGGTGTGAGATTTGTACAGTTGTATCATTCCACCTGGGATGATCATTCGGACCTCAATCAGCATTTGAAGAAGAATACAGACATGACGGACCTGCCCGCAGCAGGACTGATCCGTGATCTGAAACAGCGAGGTCTGCTGGACGAGACGCTTGTGATCTGGGCGGGAGAATTCGGTCGAACTCCGATGCACGAAATTCGCCGAGGGACAACGCCGGGCAAGGAGGGTCGTGATCATCATCCGTTTGGGTTCACAGTACTGATGGCGGGAGGTGGTGTTCGTTCCGGGGCGGTGATCGGACGCACAGATGAGTTTGGTTACCATTCTGTGGAGCAGCGGATGCATGTGCATGATCTCCAGGCCACGATCCTCCACTGTCTTGGGCTGGATCATCTGCAGCTAACGTACCGACATCAGGGCCGCGACTTTCGTCTGACCGACGTCGCCGGCGAAGTGATGAGTTCGGTCCTCACCTAAGTAGCTTGGGCATTCCTGCCCGAGCCGCCGCTGCCAAATGTAGCTTGGGCATTCCTGCCCGAGCCGCCGCTGCCAAATGTAGCTTGGGCATTCCTGCCCGAGCACGCCCCTGCCAAATGTAGCTTGGGCATTCCTGCCCGAGCACG
>JAEUIH010000309.1 GCA_016795105.1 Planctomyces sp. | reverse complement strand
AACCTGGAGTTTCGCGGCCGAACCGACGGACAAGTAAAGGTTCGTGGATTTCGAATTGAACTGGGAGAGGTTGAAGACGCGATTCGCAGGCTGCCAACAATACGTGATGCCTGCGTTCGATCAGTGGGAGACCTTCCTTCAACGCAGCGTCTTGAAGCGGTTGTGATCCTGAAAGGCACCGCAGACTCTTCGCTGGTTGACTCATCGAGCCCCGAATCTGCATTATCCGCGAGCCGAGGCTTGCGATTGCAACTGTCAAAGTGCCTCCCGGAGTATATGATCCCTGGGCAGTTTCACTTCGTCGACGCTTTTCCTTTAACCCAAAGTGGCAAGCTCGACCGCAGAGCCATCTTCGCTGCCCTCCCCTCTGCCACCTCCGATCTCTCTGCCACCTCCGATTTCTCTGGCACCAGACTTCACTCCCTTGAATCCGGTTCACGCCCCGACAATCCCGACTATCCGATTACAGAGTTACAGCAACTGCTGGCAAATCTGTGGACGTCGCTTCTGCCCGGCAAACAGATTGGCATCCGTGACCATTTCTTTGAAATTGGCGGCCACTCGCTTCTCGCCGTCGTCCTGAC
>JAEUIH010000308.1 GCA_016795105.1 Planctomyces sp. | reverse complement strand
CGATATTTCTCCGGGCGCCCGGCGGCCGTCATTGGGAAGCCCCGTTGCGCCGCCGTCTCCGGCCCTGAAAGCAAAAAGCCCCGTAACCACTTTGGTTACAGGGCCTTCCTACAGTGGACAGGGCCGGAATTGAACCGGCGACACCAGGATTTTCAGTCCTGTGCTCTACCTACTGAGCTACCTGTCCTGATCGTCCCAAACCCGCAACGAGGCGGGTTCTTTGCACCCGCTCCGGTCTTCGGACGCGACGATGATGATCGATGGCGGGTTCTCCGTCAATCGTCGACGCAATTCGCTTGTTCATCGGGAATTCGACCCTTCTCGCGCAGCGGATGTTCGGTCAGAATCCTCGCTCAACATCAGCATCATCAACGAGCGACAGCGCGATGCCGGGCATTTTTGAGACAATTACCAGGCGACTGGCCGAAGTCTGGAGGTCGGATGAACCGACCGGACGCGGGCACTCGTTTCGCTGCCAGTGCGGCCGGCCGCTCTTCTTTCGTAACAGCATCTGCCTCGGCTGCCAGACCCCGCTGGGGTTCGAACCCGAATCCCTGGAGATCACCGCACTCGAATCCGGACCGGA
>JAEUIH010000307.1 GCA_016795105.1 Planctomyces sp. | reverse complement strand
GTGTCTGTCCTGAAATGCATGAAACCGTAGAAATCGCGGTCTCAAAAGTTCGTCGCGAGTCTCGAAGTTGGCGTCTGATGCGATCGCTGTCATGATGAGAGGTGCAAAACCGGGGTTTTGACTGATTTTTGACGGTGTCAGCGCGGACCTTCGGCTCAGACATTGAGAGCTTGAGCAGATCAGATGGGTCGAACGAGTGGGTTCAGCCCGCTTTTCGGAGACTCTTCGCCGCCTCGCTCAGGGGACACTCTTTCGCGATGAGCAAACGACCAAGGACCAGCAGGTTGCGTCCCAGAATTGCAAGCGACATGTAACGTTCGAAACCGATCTCAGAACAATCACGGCAACGTTGCATGCCATTGCCGCTTTGCAGTGCACCAATGGCTGATTCCACGCCTGGATGATGCTGTTGCGCCTTCAGAAATTCCCTGGAGGCGGTCTCCAGTTGTATGGCTGACTGCTTCACTCCCGGCTTGGGCAGACACGTGTTCGGAATCATTTTGGCCAGTGATTCGTGATTCGACGGGGAATGAAAACCTCGGTCGAATGAGAGACTTTGGATTCGGTCAGGAAACCGATCCTTCAA
>JAEUIH010000306.1 GCA_016795105.1 Planctomyces sp. | reverse complement strand
AAGGCCGACGCGGCGTCACTCAAACAAGGAGCTGCGACCATTGATCAACTGGTGGAATCAAAACGCAAACCGGCGGGGCTGACCGCTTCACCGCGTGCGGATGCGCGGACGCTGTTGAAGCGTCTTCACTTCGACACAACGGGCCTGCCGCCGGCACCGGAGGAGATGTCGGCGTTTGCCGCGGCATTTGAAACCAGCCCGGATGCGGCAATCGCGGCCAAGGTGGATGAACTGCTCTCCTCACCGCACTTCGGCGAACGCTGGGGGCGGTACTGGTTGGATCTGGCACGGTATGCCGACACTCAGGATTTCCAGGCGCAGGCAGACCTGAGGTATCCCTACGCGTGGACATACCGCGACTACGTGGTGGGAGCATTCAACTCCGACAAGCCCTATGACCGGTTTATTCGCGAACAACTGGCTGCCGATCAGCTCGGGCTCAAGGAAGGCGACCCGGCGCTTGCGGCGCTGGGCTACATCACCGTCGGCCCGCGATTCCGGCGCCGTGTGGACGAGGTGATCAATGACCGCATCGACGTTGTCACACGCGGTCTCATGGGCATGACGGTGGCCTGTGCGCGCTGTCATGAC
>JAEUIH010000305.1 GCA_016795105.1 Planctomyces sp. | reverse complement strand
GATCGTCCGGAATTCGTGGCATCCATGGATCGTCGCTGTCCTGCGGCCGTGTAGGTGAAGGTGACCGACTGACTGTTCGGAGACCGCACGGCTGTTGTCTGACCGGCCGCATCATACAGCGACGTGTACCGTCCCGTACTGTCGGCCATCAGCGTTCGGTTTCCGACCACATCATAGCTGAAGGTTCCGCGACTGCCATCCGGATATTTTCTGCTCGTCAGCTGGCTGAGGCTGCTGTAGGTGTAGCTCTATATATCATCAACTTCGGAAGCTCCCAGAACCTGAAACTACCCACAAGTTTTGCTGACGAGACGACTTTTGAACTGTATGCACATCTGCTTACGAGACCATTCTATTCGCATTCTATGGAGACAGAAGGGAACCGTTCTCGCAGGGAATCTAAGTGCTCGCTTGAGAACTCTCCTTTCCGAAGCTTGATCTTGTCAATACTCGAACCCGCCACGATCCTTTCCAGAATTGACCTTTCTCGGATGCACTTGTGGGCAATCAGAATCTTAAGGGACTTTGAATCGGTAATTGCGTCTACAATTCCATCACCAACCTCGATCCCGGAGATATTTAGTAGCTCAATT
>JAEUIH010000304.1:348-594 GCA_016795105.1 Planctomyces sp. | reverse complement strand
TGACGAGAAGGGCCGGCGTGCCGCGCTCGATAAGCTGCTTCCGATGCAGCGCTCGGATTTCATCGAGCTGTTCGAAATCATGAAGGGCCTTCCCGTTACAATCCGTCTGCTCGATCCGCCGCTTCATGAATTCCTCCCGCATGAGCCGAAGGAAATTCAGGAAGTCGCCGAGGCCATGGGCGCCAATGCCGAGAAGCTTCGGCTGCGCGCGCTGGAACTCAAGGAATCAAATCCGATGCTCGGTTT
>JAEUIH010000304.1:0-338 GCA_016795105.1 Planctomyces sp. | reverse complement strand
CGCGGCTGTCGCCTCGCGGTAGCCTACCCGGAAATCGCCGAGAAGCAGGCACGTGCCATCTTCGAGGCCGCGATCGCCGCCGGCAAATCAACGGGCGCGATCGTGACCCCTGAGATCATGGTTCCCTTGGTGATGACCAAGGCCGAGCTGGACCTCGTCAAGGCGCGGATCGACGCCATGGCGAAGAAGGTTGGCGCGGAGCATGGCATGGACTTGCCCTATCAGGTCGGCACGATGATTGAATTGCCGCGTGCTGCCCTGCGCGCCGGCGAGATCGCGGCCAGTGCGGAATTCTTCTCTTTCGGCACCAATGACCTGACACAGACAACCCTCGGCAT
>JAEUIH010000303.1:238-595 GCA_016795105.1 Planctomyces sp. | reverse complement strand
CATTGCTTTGCGACGATCGCCAAAGCCAGGAGCCTTGACAGCAGCAACTTTTAAGCCACCGCGCAGTTTATTGACAACAAGCGTTGCCAGTGCCTCACCTTCGACATCTTCAGCAACAATCAACAACGGACGACCAGACTGAACAACCGCTTCCAGAACAGGCAGGATCGATTGAAGATTTGACAGTTTTTTCTCATTCAAAAGAATGTAAGGATTATCAAGCTCAACAACCATTTTTTCAGGATTTGTAACAAAGTACGGAGACAGATAACCACGATCAAACTGCATGCCTTCAACAACATCCAATTCGGTTTCTAAAGATTTTGCTTCTTCAACAGATACAACGCCTTCTTTCCC
>JAEUIH010000303.1:0-228 GCA_016795105.1 Planctomyces sp. | reverse complement strand
CTTCAGCAAGTTTCTTGGCAACATCGGAATCACCATTCGAAGAAATATACGCAACCTGTTCAATTTCCTGAGTTGTATTCACTTTTTTTGCAGATGCTTTCAAGTTTTCAATACAAGCCGCAACAGCTTTGTCAATTCCTCGTTTGATATCCATTGGATTCATACCGGCGGCTACTGACTTAATACCTTCACGGATAATTGCTTGAGCGAGAACAGTCGCGGTCGTTG
>JAEUIH010000302.1 GCA_016795105.1 Planctomyces sp. | reverse complement strand
GGTGTCTATGTCCGTAACTAATTCCGGCCGAGAGTGAAAAACATGGCTACGCAAGTTGATCTACGTCAATTGGCGGTCGACCGCGGGAATACCGGAACGACAACCATCTTGCGGAAAGGCCGACCGCTCATGCGGTACGGCATTCCGCTGATGATCGTGGCCGGCTTCGTGTCGGTTGTCGCGTGGTCATTACGCGAGCGTTTCCTGCCGGCTCGATCGGTCACCGTCGTGCCGGTCGTGCTGACGCAGGCCGATGTGAGGCAGGCAGGGACGCCGCTGTTTCAGGCGGCGGGCTGGGTCGAACCTCGACCGTCAGCCGTCGTCGTTTCGGCGCTGGTCGAAGGGGTCATCGAAGAATTGCTCGTTGCCGAGGGGCAGCCGGTCGTCAAAGGGCAGCCGATCGCCAAATTGATTGATGCGGATGCCCGTCTGACGGTTGCCGATGCGGAAGCATCAGTTCGACTCCGTGAAGCCGAACTGGCTTTGGCACAGGGGACGCTCGAAGCCGCGAAGATTCAGTTCGAGCAGCCGGTACAGATGCAAGCGGCTTTGGCGGAAGCGGAAGCCACCTTGGCCAAGTTGCAAACGGAGATCAA
>JAEUIH010000301.1 GCA_016795105.1 Planctomyces sp. | reverse complement strand
GATTAGGCCAAAATTCCGTCGATCACTTTTCCACCATCAACGATTTCGATGGGGCGATCACCTGGTGCCATCAGTTCTTTGTCCGCCACAATACCGAGCAAACGGTACATGGTGGTGGCCAAATCTTCTGGGCCAACTGGATCCATATCTGGTTCGGAAGCGGTTGGGTCGGATGTTCCGTAAGCCAAACCACGTTTCACGCCACCGCCAGCCATCATCACGCTGAATACCTTTGGCCAGTGATCGCGACCAGCAGTGTTGTTGATCTTTGGTGTACGTCCGAATTCGCTCGACACCATGATCAATGTTCGATCCAACAAACCGCGCTGTTCCAAGTCGGTAATCAACGTGTGCAACGCCTGATCCAATGGAGGCATCTGACCTCGCATGCCGCCTGCGATTTGGTTGTGCATATCCCAACCACCGTAGGTCAACGTGACAAGGCGAACTCCAGCTTCCACCAACCGACGAGCCATCAACAAGCGTTGACCAGCGGTGTTGCGACCATATTGATCACGCAAGGCTGCAGGCTCAGCTTCAATGTTGAAAGCTTCGCGAGCCTTTTCCGAACTGATCAGACTATAAGCTCGCTCATAAAAGGT
>JAEUIH010000300.1 GCA_016795105.1 Planctomyces sp. | reverse complement strand
TGAAGCCCGTAAGGCCTATGCCATGCGAAAGGCAGCCTGAGTTGCAAAACAGTGTCCAATCAATCCGGGCCGGTACACGAAGAGCACATGCCGGTTGCCCATCGCCGTGTCCAGGAAGGCGAACCGCATGCGTTGCTGACTTGGGCCAAAGCGCAAGACCCAGTTATCGAACAGCTTTTCACGCACCATCTCGTGGAACGCCATGATCTGACCAATGGGCTCAAAGCGGCTCGAATGTTGCGGACTTGGGCTCTGGAGTATGGTGACGATCGCTTCCTGGCAGCCTGTCGTTACGCGCAGTCCTGCAATATCACCACGCTGCGCAGTATCGAATCGATCTTGAAAAAGAAAGCAGACTTGATGGCTCAGCAAGCGGAGACATCCACTCATGTGGGCGCACGCGAAGCCCACGAAAACAATCGGGGTGCTGCGTACTTCGGAGGTGAAGCATGAGTACCGTGCAACAAACCCTGAGTGCGCTTCGCCAATTGAAATTGAGTGGCATGGCCGATGCTTACCAGCTTCAGTTGGAGAGCTAAAGTCGAAACTGGTGTATGACCCTGGCGGGACGGCTGGGGGTTGAAGAGGTGGCGTGTCTTTGCTGAGAAT
>JAEUIH010000002.1 GCA_016795105.1 Planctomyces sp. | reverse complement strand
GGATTTCAACGTCTCCATGCTCAGACCCCTTTCTGAGCCCAATTCTCGCATCCACAAAATCCCCGTCAATTCAACTGTCTGCCACTAAATCCCGTGAAGAACCCTTTTGTTCTCATTCTCTTGCCAATTGATAAGACTCCAGGACAGAGTTTGTGGTCTTGAATTCAAGTCGCAGGCAGGACTGGCATTTTGACCACGGAAGACGCGGAATAGACGGAAGAATCGCAGAAGTACCCGATTGTGTTTTTTCGTGTGGTTCGTGTATTTCGTGGTTACCAATCACGCGTCTCTTCCTCCACTTGGCAGACGTGGAACAAGCGATCGGCATTTGATTGCCGATCGCTGTATCCGTCGCCCAGAGTTAGTCAGCGATAGAGAGACCAGATCCCTACCGCTGACCAGAGAATCGTCGTGCGAACAATGAGCCCTATTTGCTGCCTGCCAATTCAGGACGCTGTGGGCGGTCAGGGCGAGTGTCTTTGCCTTGCCCCTGGTAGCCGCCGCCTCCGGCACCACCACCACCTCCACCACCGCGACTGAACAGTGCTGAAATGCCGCTGTCAAATTCTTCCTTCGTGATTACTTTGTCACCATCCTTGTCCAGAGTCTTCAGACGGTCGGCCATCCGATTCCCAGCAAGTTCCTTTTCCGTAACGTTTCCATCTTTGTCTGCGTCAAGTCCCGCAAAAATGCTCGTCGGATCGAACCGACCTCCAGCACCTTGACCTCCGCCACCCGGACCGCCACCTTGAGGAGGTCCGGGAGTTTCCTCATCGGCGTTCGCAATGACAATTTCGTCAGGGTTAACGGTTTCACCTTTGTCAGCGACACAATACAGGTGTTTTGAACTTCGAAGGATCAGTTGCCCATCACTCACTGCAGGCGATCCCCAAAATGTCTCCGCATCAGCAGTCACTCGATTGACAGCGATTTGTTTCAGTTCTCCTGTCAGATCAAACACAAACATCTGACCACTGCCATTTAGGTAAAACATTCTGTCACCAACAACAACGGGCGAAGCATAATCAAGTGACCCGAAGCGACCGCCTGTCTGCAGAGCTCGTGCCAATCGAAGCTGCTTCAACTTTTCACCGGTTGCCTCATCAACCACCGTCACGACCCCGCTGGAGACAACATAGACCTTTGAATGATGACGAACCGGACTCGCGAAACTGGTTGTCTCACTTCCCGTCCAGACGGTATTTGTCTTGCTGACATCACCGCTGCCCCCTGCATCAATTGCAATGCTGCCACCACCACGGCCCGTAAATGCGAGAACTCGTTTTCCATTCAGAATAACGCTGGCATAAGCCTGTTGGGCATCCGTTGCGTTGGCGAACCAACGCAGCTTGCCACTGTCGGGATCGAGTCCCCACAATTCCTTTGCAACACACATAACCAGATCAGTTCGGTCTTCATCAATCTTAACGAGCGTCGGCGTTCCCCACATGCCGTCAAGGCCTTCTGCTTCCTGACGCCACAGTTCTTTACCGGTCTGCTTGTCCAATCCGATGATCGACTGGCTTTCGGCCGAGGCCGTCACAATGACTGTGTTCCCGTATACGACTGGACTCGATGAAGATCCCCACTTGGTTGGGTCTGATTCATTACCCACTTCCGCCTGCCACAATTCCTTGCCGTCCATGTCAAATGCATGAACCCCGCTCTTGCCAAAAAATGCATAGATGTTTTGGCCATCGGATACCGGCGTATGGGATGCGTAACCATGAGCTGTGACTCCAATCCCGGAGTACGGGTCTTCCGGCAACGCGGCCTTGACATCTTTCTGCCAGAGCACCTTTCCGGTCTGCCGATCCACGCAGACGAGATGACGAACCAGATTCTCGATCTCGCCGGGATTCTCCTGAGTCAACCCATAGCCGGAATAGCACGTTACAAAGACTTTGTCTCCGACGATGATCGGACTTGATGCTCCCGGTCCAGGCAGTACTACCTTCCATGCAAGGTTGGCCGTTGGTGACCAGTTCGTTGGCAGCGAATCCGAATCAACAGCTACTCCCGAGCCATCCGGGCCGCGGAATCGAGGCCAATCACCTGCGGAAAGTGACAGGCTGTGGAACACAAACATGACCAATGCGGACCATCGAAGTGCGGCCATTACGAAACTCACAGATAAGATTTTAGGGGGGGGCGATGTCGGATACGCCTGCTCGCGATGTTCCAGTCTAGCCGCTTCGGTCCGACACGCAAATGACACAGCGTTGTCGAATGGTCGCTTCAGCATCAGGAAGTCGACTTACGCAGATGCCAGTCTCAACTGCTTCATGTGCAATGGAGGATGATGCTGTTCACGAAACTCGACGTCGCCCGTGAGCGTGACGTCTACGTTGGTGTTTTCGTTCAGAAACGAATCGGCTCCTGGCTGAACTCCGCCTCCTACGCTGCTTGCCAGATGGTCCAGAGGCGAGTATTCCCCAGAAACGCCATCTCATTTTCGTTCGCCTCTATCACGAACGGGTATTGGGTTCAGACGCTGCACGAACACTGAAGGCTTCCAGCTTGTCGTTACCCACAGCCCTGCACTTCGGCTGATCAGCGGTCAACTGAGCGGATGCTCTGTGAGTTTCATTGATGACGGTAATCAGATTCACCTGGCCCTCATGAGAATCCAGAAAGTAGCGGCACTCGACGTTCAGTTCTTCCGGCATGGAGCGTTGAGGCGAGCGTTGAGCCACAGGGGGAGTCGGGAGAAGTTCTACTTCGAAGTACGCCCAGACATTGCGAGCGTCGATCTCTACTCCAACCCAGTGAAGCTGGCATTGATCGAGTCCCTTTCCGGTGACTTCGAATTTTGTTTTGATGTATTTCTCGAGAAGCTGTTCAGCATCGGTTGTGCTCTCCATGTTGATATGGCGCTTGTGAAGTCGAGAGAGTTCTTCATCGATCTGGAGCCCTGGAAGCTGAAGAGCAACTTCAAAACGCCTGCTCTCCGGATTCCATTCCATCTCTGTAGACGTGGAATGAAACGGATGAGCAGCGTGTGTCGGAGCTGCCGTCAGCATTCCGACGATGAAGAACAGGGCGAGGTTAAGAGTTGTTAAGGCCTGTCTGGGTTGAATCATGGCTGAGTCTTCTCCTCAGCGGCCGGCTCCTGGCCCTTCTTTTCATCTTCCTTCTTACCGAGTCCCGCTTCCTGCATTTCGTTCTGTGACTGCTTGCGGTCCCGGAACACCTTAAAGCGGCTCGACTGGATTTGCTGCGGAAAGTAGTTGTTCGATCGATCGACGTCTGCGATTTCCAGATTCGGATCCAGTTCAACAGACTTCACGGTCTTCTCTGTGATGATCAACTTTGAACAATTGACGCTGTCCATCAGCCAGAGCTCCGCCGGGTATCGGAAAACTTCAGAGGTGTCGTCACTGTAGGTGACTTTCAGAATCACAGGCATCACGAGACCACCAACATTCTTCAGGTCAACAATATAGAAGTTGGATCTTGTCTCCAGCAGATTCTTTTCATCCGGCTTCAGTTCTGCCATGAGTTTCTCGAACGCCTTTTTGTCCTGTTCAGAGACATTCAGGTCATCGAAAGAATTATAGAAGTCTTTGAGATTCGGAAACGCGTCAACCAGCTTTGGCAGAGCTTTGTTTCTCTGAGCAGAGAGAGTCTCTGGTTCTTTGCTGCGTTCAGCGCGTTTCTCCTGCGATTCACGAGCAGGATCACCTTCTGTCAGCGTGTAGTGACGAACATTGGTCAGTTCAAAATCCACATGGTTGGTTGTGTAGAACCAGCCATGCCAGAACCAGTCAAGATCGACACCGCCGGCATCTTCCATCGAGCGAAAGAAGTCCGCCGGATACGGACGCTTGAACTTCCAGCGCTGAGAGTATTCGCGGAACGCAAAGTCAAACAACTCCCGCCCCATGACTGTTTCACGCAGAATATTCAGAGCCGTCGCCGGCTTCGCATATGCATTGTTACCGAGCTGATGGACGGACTCGGAATTGGTCATAATCGGCACCTGCTGGGTACTCAGCATGTATTCAACAATATCTTTGGGCTCGCCCCGTTTGGCTGGATACTTTTCTTCCCATTCAACTTCTGCCAGGTACTGAAGGAAGGTATTCAGCCCTTCATCCATCCATGTCCATTGCCGTTCATCGCTGTTGACGATCATTGGAAAGTAGTTGTGACCCACTTCGTGAATCACCACAGTGATCAGGCCGTACTTGGTGCGAGCCGAATATGTACCGTCTTTCTCTGGACGAGGCCCGTTAAAGCAAATCATCGGGTACTCCATCCCTCCGACCGGTCCATTGACAGAGATGGCAACCGGGTAGGGATAGTTGAACGTGTACCTTGAATAGATGTTCAGAGTATGCACGATGGCTCGGGTAGAGTACTTGCTCCAGAGCGGCTCACCTTCGATCGGGTAATACGACATCGCCATGACTTTGTTTCCGCCGGAATCATGCCCAATGGCGTCCCAGATGAATTTGCGAGACGAAGCGAACGCAAAGTCACGAACGTTGTCCGCCTTAAAGATCCATATTTTCGATCCCTCAGTCCCTTCTGCCTGGTTGGCTTTTGCTTCGTCCGGCGTGACAACGAATACCGGGTCGACCGCCGTCCTTGCCGACTCCAGCCGCTGTCTCTGAGCTTCCGTCAGGACTTCATTCGGATTCTGGAGTTCACCGGTTGAGGCGACAATGTGATCGTCCGGCACTTTGATACGAACCATATAGTTCCCGAACTCCAGGGTGAATTCGCCTTTCCCAATGTATTCTTTGTGTTGCCAGCCGGTCACATCGGAGTAAGCACAAAGTCGAGGAAACCATTGAGCGATTTCGTAGATGTAGTTCTTATCTTCTTCGAAGTATTCACACCCGGTGCGCCCAGGGATCACGTCAGAGTGATTGATGTTGTAGTTCCATGCAACTGAGAACCGTGTTGTCTGACCGGGCTGCAATCCACTCTGAAGATCGATCCGCATGCTGGTGCGAACGATGGTAAATTTCAGGTCTTGATTCGTGTCTGCGTTTTTAACCTCCGTGATCACAGACTGGCCTGGAAATGTCTCTGCCGTTATGAGGGAGTTGAAACCTCGGAAGGAAATTCCATTGTCCAGTGAGGGGGCGTTATCTGATGTGCGGGCGTTCGCCTTCGGGTCAAAGATGTTGGCGTCCAGCTGCAGCCAAAGGTAAGTCAGGGTATCGGGGGAGTTGTTTGTGTAGGTGATGGTCTCCCGACCAATAATGCGCTGATTTTTGTCATCCAGTTCAACATCGATATCGTAGTCAACTTTTTGTTGCCAGTACTTGTGCCCCGGAGCACCGGACGCCGTTCGATAGTCGTTTGGAGTTGGAAGGATCTCTTCCAGCTGGCGAAACACATCCGGCTGTTGATATTTACTGTTCGTCACTGCCTGCGCCACGGCATCCGGAGCCCTCGCGACGAACAACAGGATCAAAGAAATGAATCCAAGGAGTGGTGCCAAGACTGCTCGAAATCGAACAAGAACCATGAGTTGGCCTGACTGATAAAGAAATCTGGAGGATATTAAAGGGTGCCAGGATATCTTTCAGCATGGAGTCTCCGCAAGCACCAACTGCAACTGAGGTGTCAGCAATCTCGGATTGCCACCAGCCGCTGGCGTAATGATCGCGATGCAGAGTTTTGATCGAAGAAATATGACCATGCGACCACCATCAATTGTTCGTCTGTGCCCAGTTCCCGGGCAGCTCAGCTTTCCGGAGATTTCGCAAAGTGCTCAAAGTTGGAAAATTCCGCGCCCGATTCAGCAATCGATGTGGCCAGAGTCTTAGAGTCGTTTAGAAGAATCGCTCGGATTCCGGAGTAGACCGAATGTACGTTGAGATTCCGTTCCTGATTTGTCGGGTTGTGGGTCTAATTGTACCCATGTTGATGAAGGGGCTCTTGGCGTTCCAAATGAGCGATATAATCGCAGAGGACGACAAAGCACCTGTACCTGAGAAGATTTTGAATCTTCGGCCAGCGAATTCTCGGGCTGTGACTCACTTTCGCTTTAGCCCCAGTGGAGAAGCTGTTGCGACCTGGAGGCGCACAACCCACCCGGCGTTTTCTTTCACTACACCGACTGACACTGATTTCCAGCTGTGGGGCGTCTCGTCTGGTGAACAACGACTAAGTCTTGTTGGCAAATTTTCCGCAATGGAATTCGCGCCGGATGGAAAAACGCTGGCAATCGAGGAAGGCGATCAGGTATCCATACGCGACGTCACGACCGGAGATCAAACCGCAAGCCTCGACCACCAGAATGTCACCGATATTCGATTTCAGCAAAGCGGAAAGCTCCTTGTCACAGCAACATGCGAAGAGGCATTTCCTGACCTGAACAGCCCGCCATCCAGCATTAAGTTCTGGGATACAGCAACATGGAAAGAGGCTAAAACCGGGATCGACCCCAATTTGAAATTCCGCGGAGTGCCAATCATTTCGCCGGATGGTCAATGGCTGGCCGTGTTTGTTACAGACAGGGACGTTCCACCCGGCAACGGAACTCTGTTTGTAAAGATTTTGAACATCGCGTCCGGTTTAGAGTACACTGGACCGAAGGTCCGCGAAGTCCTCGGTTATTGCGAGATGTTCTCAGGGCCAGACCCAGGAACCCTGACAATTAACGACCTTGAGTTTCCCAAGGCGATCTTTTGGGACTTGAATACAAAGACAGCGCGAATCACGCGTGACTATCTCTATCCCGAGGTCACCATGACTATATGGCATCGACTATCTGGTCCCTCAATAACGGAAGATGCTGTTTCTATCGAGTTGAAGCAAAAGAAGTTCGTGATCCGTGAATGGAGAACGGATCGGGTCATCGGCGAGGTTCAGAATCCAACAAACTGGAAAAAGCCAGCCAGATATCGAAGTGAGTTTCCATTCAAGACAGGAAGTTACCTCGCGAGTAAGGACCTGTTGATGTTGTATTCTGCTCCCGACACGGACGGTGAGGTCAATATTTGGAATCGCGATACTCGTGAACTCAGCGACACTTTGAAAACAGAGCACCCTATTTCTGCAATTGAGATGAACAAAGATGGAAAGACACTTGCCCTCAACACAGTCGGGAAAACGGCAGACGAAAATGAAACCCGTTCTCAAGTGATCCTCTGGGATCTCACGACGCGCAGGCAGACCTTTACATTCGATTACACCAACGGCATTAACGCCATCAGTTTTTCTCCGGACGGCAGTTTGCTGGCGATTGCAGAAAAGAAAGACGTCCATCTGCGAAATGCCCAAACCGGGGATCTCATCGGTTCGTTCGACCTGGAAACCCCGTACACAACGAGTTTGGCGTTCAGTCCTGATAGTCAATATCTGGCAGTAGGTACTTCGAACGAAATTCAGCTATGGCACGTTGCTCACGCTCGAAGAGAATGGACGAAACCCGAAATCAGCAGCATAGACTGTTTGGCATTCAGCCCTGATGGAAGAACACTTGCTGTGGGGTCTGGAAATCCAAATCGTTTTTCTCTGATTGATGCGTCTGATGGGACGATCATTTTCAACTCTCAGAACGATAAGCTGGTCAGTTTCACTCGGTATTCAGCTGACGGCAGGACGCTGAGTATCGTTCGAAGCGATGGCTGCTTCTCACGTTTTGACCCGTCATCGAAGGAAGAGACCGACATAGCCGAAATGGGTGGTCGCGACGTATCAGCTGAATCACGGACCTGCAGATTTGCTTTGCACGAATCCACAAACACTATTGCAGCCGCTCGTTTCGAGGACACATACAACGACAGGGAGGGAGAGATTGCATTGTTCGATGCCACAACCGGAGAACAAACGGGGTTACTCAGTGCTAACACCGGCGACATTTCGTGCGTGCAGTTTACACCGGACGGCCGCAGCGTGATTGGCGGTGGAGCAACCAGAAGAAGAACAAAGCTGGAAATCGTAGATCTGAAAACCGGAGAGCTGGCCGGAAGTTTGTACGATATCATGGTGGAAGCCGTCAGTCCGGACGGCGAAGTATTGGTTGCGAGAAACATGACCACGGGCGGCCTGCTCCTCTGCGGAGCCCGCGGTGGAAGAGTGCTTGCCCGAGTTTCGGAAGTGTCAGATATTCAGTCATCTGGTTCATTGAGGGCACATTTTTCGCCCGACGGAACAATGTTCGGAACTACGGGTGATGGTGTTGTGAAACTCTGGAGTGTCGAGAAATTTCTGCAGGACGAGTAACCAGTAATGTCAGATGACCACTCAGCTCGCGATGAACGCGAACAGAGGCTGGATGCGATTATTGCTGAGTATTACCGCGCAATGGAGCAGGGGGCTTGTCCAGATCCTGTGGAGTGAATTTCCGCAGACATTGGACTCGCTCATGACAACAGTATCATTCATCGCGACCTGAAGCCAGCCAACATTCTGATTGAGGAGCATGACGTTGTTTCACCACGAAGTATGAACCGATCGATTTCTGTCAGGCGAATCTATCCTCGCGAAATCACCCAACGCATTTCGAAAACTCGAGCGGTGGGTACGTCATCGCCCCGTTCTGGCCGCGATGAATGCCTGGTTTTGGCAACGCTGCCTGATTCGAATGTACGGAGCTGCATGGCCGCTCTACGCGTGGGCCACAGGTGAAGTGTTCCTTTTGACCGTACTCTTGCTGTTTACAGATGGTGCAAAGTGCGGACTTGTGTCACTGTACTATGTGATAGTGGCTGGTTCCATCCTGCGTTGTCGTCCGGTTCTCGTTGGGTATGTCACGGCACTCGCAATGGCCGGCTACCTTGCCAGTTGGGGGTACTCCAACTTCACGACTGGTGGCCATGATCCGCTCCAGGGAGTTCCAGTGCTGCTTTCTCTCGGGCTGATTGGCTTTGTGCAATATCTTGCACTGAGACGAGAAGGAGAGCAATTGACGACAATTGCTCTCTGGTGGCGTCCCGATTCTTTCGAGAGTCTGTTATGAAGGAGGCAGGAACAGGTCATCACGGTGCAGGCCGATGAATTACTGGCACTTGGCATGAACCATGGCACCGTCCGCCTCTGGCATTTGCCTACGGATACAGTTTTCTTTGAAGCTCAGAACCAGGGAGTTGAAATCCGGTCAATCGCATTTTCTCCGGATGGTCGCACATTGGCCGTAGGAGGTATCGACGAAGCCGTTCATCTCTGGCACGTCGCCACCGGCAGAAACGTGTTGACGTTTGATCAACTTGGCTCATCGGTACATCGAGTCACATTTTCACCCGATGGTACTCATCTGCTCGCGGCACTGCATGACGGAACGATCCGAATCTGGCACGCACCAGCTGCTCCATAGAGCTTTCCAGATGCAGTCATTTCTGACGGTAGACCAAAAATTGAGCAGCGTTGGGACTCCAATCCGCATTCAATTCTTCCCAATCCTTCCTACAAACGATCGGCACATTGAGTCCGGATTCCTAAACAATCGTAAACGACGCGGTATTGCTCCAGACAGAGACTTCTCCGGTGCTGCTGTATGCTCGTACCCAGGCTCGGTAGGTGCCCTTTGCCAGAGTCGTTTGAGCCGTATAAGAAGCTGAAGTGATTGATCCTGAGTGAATGACTCTGACATTGGAACTGTTCGACACCCAAAGTTCATAACGTACAGCTCCCTGAACCGCAGTCCAGGAGAACACTGGTTTCACGCTGGTGGTTGACCCCACGGGCGAGAGAACTGCAGGTTGTCCTCCGACGTAGACATTGACGGGACGTGACCACAGAGTGAGTTGATTCTGCGGACTGCGGCCCTGGACCCACCAGCGATAGTGACCGTCTGTTAGTTGTTGTGAAGTCGTCCAGCTAAGTGCAGCAATGTTCTTTTGATAGATGGTGACGGCACCAGTATTCAGGTTCTGAAGCCAGAGATCATAAGATGCCGCCCCTGGTACAGATCCCCATGAGAACGTCGGTTGACGACTGAATGTTGCAAATTCAGGTCCGGTTGGCTGAGGAGCCATAACAGCGTTGATGTCGATCTGGTTGGACCAGCGAGCGGGAATGCCATCTGCGTCAACTCCTCTCACCCACGCTCGGAAACGCCCCACAGGAAAGTCGTTTGGAGCGATCCATGAAGTGCCGGTTACGTTCGTGTTTCGCAGGTACTGGGAGGCACCGGTCGACAGATTATCAATCCAGACATCGTACCGAACAGCTCCGGGCAGACTCTGCCATGAAAACGTTGGCCGAGACGTATTCTGATTGGGAGACGCGGACTGAACCGTGACGGCTGTGTCAATGTTGAATTCGATCATTGGTGACCAGTCACTGACGACAGCTCCTGCACCAGCCGCCCGAACGCGAAACTGAAAGACGGCGATCCCCAGTGATCGATTTGGCTGCCACGATGTCTGATTCAGGCCTGACAGCGAGATCTCTTCGCGAGTTGCAACGTTGTAAATCCAGAGATCGTAAGTGCTGGCTCCGGGTACGGAACTCCACGAGAAGACGGGAGTTTGACTGATTGTATCTGCCAGTGGAGAGAGGATCGTCGGTGGTCCGGAGGGGCCTGTCTCGTCGCCGATGGTATAGAGTTCATGGCCCGAGACTCCGTTTGTTGCACTCAGAAACAGCTTGCCGCCGGCTGTGGTCATCAGGCGAGGCATCAGCCATTCAGCACTTCGCATCAGTTCAGGGCCATTTCCAATGAGTGTATCCTGAACCATTGCTGTTCCAGTTTCAGTGCCGTCGCTGTGCCAGACTTCCAGTCCGTGAGATCCGTTCGTCGCCACAAAGTAGATGTCATCACCGTCTGCGACGAGATTCTGAATGTGAGAGGTTGCGACTCCAGGGGCGATCTCCTTAACCTCGTGTGTCCCGTCAGACGTTCCGTTCGATACCCACAGTTCTTCACCGTGGCCGGGAGTATCTGTCGCCTTGAAGAAGACGCGGTTTCCAGCTGCCGTCAACTCAGAGAGATTTGAGTGAGGAGGGCCGTCGTTGATGTCGGCCACTTGGCGCGTACCACCTAATGTTCCGTCGGTCTTCCAGAGTTCGACACCTGAACCACTGAATCCGGCAAAGTAGATGGCATTTTCCGTGGCCGCCATTGGCTGCTTCGTAACTTCAGCATGGAGCTTCGTGGTTACGGTTCCATTTCCCTGGGTCGTGTAGAGAGCCGTTTGACTGATAAAGAAGAGTCGGTTCCCCATGACAGTGAGTGACGTCAATGAACCAAAATTCCCAGGAACGACAGAGGTGCCGTTCACGGTGCCGTCAGTTTGCCAGAGAACTACACCGTTCATTCGGTCATCTGCGGCAAAGTACATCCTGTCGCCTGCAACCGTAAGTTGAGATGGGGCAGATGAGTCGCTTCCTGCTGCAAGGTCTTTAAACACTCGTGTGCCATTGGTGGTTCCATCGCTCTCCCAGAGCTCTCGGCCGATGAGGTTTCCCGCGTCCGCCATGAAGAACAATTTACCATTGAAGTTTGTCAGGTTTTGTGGAGAGGACATGACCTGACCGAGTGGCGGCGCAACCGGGACTGTCCCATTCGACGTGCCATCACTTTTCCAGAGGATTGAATTACCGGATTCACTGAACGCTGTGAAAAACAGAGTTCCATTCACGTTCGTCAGGTTCTTCGGGCTTGAGTTCTGTGTTCCGGTTCGCAGGTCTTTAACCATCCACGTTCCGGACTCTGTGCCGTCAGATCTCCATAACTCAATCCCGCTGTCACGTTCTCCAGCTGCGAAATAGAGAATCCCATTCATTTCCGCATAGGCGTTTTCGGGGTGATACGAAACATTTATTCCACCATTGACTATGAAGCCCGGGTTTGCATCGACGGTAACTCGGAAGACTTCGGTGGTTCCCGACTCCGTTCCATCACTTCGCCAGAGTGTGGATTCGCTGATCGAATTCCCGGCGGCAAAGTAGAGTGTTCCGGCGACATTCGTCAGTTTGCTGAATGCTGCATTTGCTGCCTGAAAAACGGGCCTCACCACAGTGGATGTATTGAGTTGGGGCGAGTACTTCCACAATTCGCGACCGTTGATAGAATCGCTGGCTGTAAAAAACAGTGTTGAGCTCATTGTCGTAAGGTTGCCAGGGCTGGCAGCAACGTCGCCAGAGACGACGAAATGCGTTCCATTCGGTGTGCCATCTGACGTCCACAGTGAAGATTTCAGGCTGCTGTCGATCGAAGTGAAGTAGAGCATGTCTCCCATTGAGACGAGATTCAGGGGAGACGACGAACTGGTTCCAGTTCGGATATCTTTGACAATCTCAACTCCCGACGTGTGCGTCCGCACAACATGAAGCTCCGTCCCTGCACCGGTACTTGTTGCCGAGAGGTAGAGTTGATTCCCTGCGACCGTTAGCTGGCTTGGACTGCTGTAAAGCTTACCGGAGGTTTGGAAGGCAACTGAGGAAGCGGAGTTTCCATTCGCATCTGTCCGAAAGAGCATATTCCCTGACGTAGTTGTGGCGACAAAATACAGCCGATCTCCGAAGGCGACCAGCTCTTTAGGACTGGACGACGCACTACCCGGACGAATATCAACGACTCGCCGTGCGTCGTTTTCTATTCCATTGGTTCGAAAGAGTTCGACTCCATTGATCCCGTCATTCGCGGTAAAGTACAGCGTATCGCCAACGGGGGTGAGCAATGCCGGTCCGGAGCTTCCGGACGAATTGATGTTGGCAAGCAGCGATGTACCCTGCGGAGTTCCGTTTGTGGTCCAGAGTTCTCTACCCCAGTTGCCATCGTCTGCTGAAAAGATCAGTTGCCCATTGAAGCTGGTCAGACTCCCAGGGTTCGAAGACCTTGTTCCCGGACTGAGATCAACAACCAGAGTCGTTCCGGCTTCCGTACCATCAGATTTCCAAAGTTCATTGCCATATTCGGTCGATGTTGCCGAGAAGTAGAGGGAGCCATTGAAACTTGTAAGCCAGCCTGGAGACGACGAAGCTTCTCCTCGGGCGATATCTCGCACGATTTTCGTGCCCTCTGGTGTGCCATCCGTTCGCCAGAGTTCTCGTCCTGCGCCATTGCTGGTCGCAACGAAGTACGTAATGTCCCCGATCTTCAGAAAGCTCTCAGGGTTTACGTAGGCCGTCGTCGTTGTGTTGATATCCGTGACGGGCGCCATAACAACGGCGGGCATAATTCGAGCTTCGATTTGCTCTGCGCTGCTCTTCAGATGCCTTTGAGCTCTGCTGTTTCTCCGGCGAGAGTCTTGAGGCCGAATAAGAAGTCGAAGTTCTGCCCAGAGATTGCTCAGTGTGCTCTGCATATCCATACCCTGTCCTGAAAGAAATTGAGACGCTTCAATAGGAAGATCAACAGTGTGCAGAAATCCGGACACACCTTTCGGAAACTTTTACCGCACTGTTGTTGCCAGTGCTGTCGCCTGCGGTGCGGTGTTTTCAAGAGGATCCGGAGCGGAGAAACGCTCAGTCATTCAGCCGCTCCGCACTAAACTCTCGGAACAAATCAATGCGGTTGATTGCTGGAGACCGCTTATCGCTGAAAGTAGTGACCGGGGACGATTCGAATTCCCATGGCACCGAGTTTGCCGGCCTGATGTGGTGTCAGGTAGTCATACGTTGAGCCTGAACCAGTAGAGCCAGAGCCGGAATGAGCAGGAGCACCTGATGACCATCCGGAATTACCAATGCCGAAGATTGCAGCGTCACCGGCAGCGGCTCGTTCCATCTCGGCCATCTCCTGTTCCTTGATTAAGTCGTCGTAGGTCATTCTGCGGTCCAACAATGTGGCCAAAGTTTCCCGGAGACTGCTCACCGAGTTTCTAAGAGCCTGGTCTTCGCCCGCCATTCTCATTGCAGTGTCACAATCAGACTGTGCGAGATCGAACCGACCTGCTCTCATTTCTGAAAACGCCCGACGAAACACCCAGCGGCCATCCGCGGGCTCTTTCTGCATCACCAGAGTTCCGGCCTCAACAGCTGCTGACCACTGTTGCGTGTCCTGGAACGCCTGTGCGTAACTGGTCAGGACTGCGAGTTCGCATTCCGGCATTGCGGCTACAATTCGAAGGTGTTCGAGTGCAGCCTGAGGATCGTTGGATTGTGCATAAATCAGTCCTCGGACACAAAGAGCATCGAGATTCCCTGGATCGTCAGCCAGGACTCTGTCACAGAGGCTGACCGCAGCATCCGTCTTCCCCAGGCTCTGATACGCTGTTGCCATGTGGTTACGCGCTTTATACTCCCAGGTTCCTGTCAACCCAGCCAGTTCGAAGTACTCGAGAGCTGCTTCGAAGTAACTAATGGCCTGCTGATACTTTTTTCCTTTCAGGCTCGCAACACCCGCCGCGAATCGATAAGCACCTTCTTCTGGTTTTAGCTGAATGGCGTTTTCCATCGCTTTGATGGCTCCGCTGTAATCTTCGTGCTCGAGGCAGTGGGATGAGATTTGAACGAGCAGTTCGATTCTGAGTTCTGGCCGATTGGCTGCATGTCCGACGGCCCTCCATAGTGTCGAAATCCCCTCTGCCGGCTCGTCTCTTCGGAAATACACGTCCGCAAGCCCAACATAAGCTTCTGCCGTTGATGGGAACTGTTGGACGGCCTGTTCCATCGTCGTCTTTGCTGCGTGAATCTTGTCTGAACTAAGCAGAGAACGTCCCTTATCAACGAGTTCCCTGCAGGCGATTTCCGCCTGTCTGGCTTTTTCTTCTCGCTCCTCTTTCCACGTCAGACTTCGTTGTTCAGCATCCTGCTGAATTCGCTGCAGATCAGAGGTTCCGAACTGCGTTGGAGAGAAACGCGCGAATTGAAACCCACTTGGCGAAGAAAAGGACTGAGAGGTAACTCGATGAGACCATGACAAGACAGATCCACCAACTGCCAGAAACATCGAACTAATGATCATGCTCTGAATCAATTGGCCGCGTTCACGTGGTTCCTTCGGCCACAAGTGACGAAGTGTGTCGAGTGAGTCTTTCCCCTGAACGGTCTTTAGAAGATGAGTGATCAGCAGGCCGACGAAGGTGATCGTTGTGACAAACGCTGCCAGGAGCCAATGAGTTGGGTGAGCGTGATTGGCAGTTCGATTCGAAGGTTGCGACTCTGAGACGGGAATCGGTTTAACAGAGCTTGCTTCCAGTCCTGGTTGTTCCAGGCGAGAGAGCCACGAAACTTCAGCGACTCTCAGCTTCCGACGAGAACCAACCTTCCAGACCAGGTCGTTTGAGCTCAGCTGTCCCTTTTTAACGAGTTCCCTGAGGTCTTCGGCGGAGCACGGCCCAAATTCGACATTGTTTCGGGAAAAACAGAAGCGAATCAAGGTATTTGTACCTGCGGATTGAGTTATTGAGACCGTGGACTTCATTTTGTAAAGACCTTTCTGACCTGAACGCAGCGATGCTTTCGGAAGGGCGTACAGAAGACAGGTCAACATTGATGATGGATTCGGACAAACAATTCCGGGAGAATGTCCGAATCGGTAACTATTTTTGTGTGGGGTGGCTTGGTGTGGGGCGGCCACAAAGCTGTTTAAACTCCGGAAGTTCTCGCAGACAACTAAACTCAATGCTCCACCAATGCCCTGAAAAGTCGTTCAGTCCGGCGGCCTTTGCCTGATGCAGAATTTGTAGTGCCTCGTCACGAAAACCGTGGCTGCGGCTACTCTGCTCCGAGGTCAATTCAAGTGAATCGAAACGAAATCTGTCCGAGTTGACTGGAAGTCCGCTGATGCCATCCCATCCGAGCTCCAGCAATGAACAAGCTGCGATTGCACGAGCCGCATCGTCAATCATGTAGGCGTCAATCCCGGGTTGTTGCAGCAGGTTTCGTGCAGTCTGGGCAATTTCTTCCGTTCGTCTCTGCGGGATCAGCAGCTGACAGCGAACTGAGAGAGTTTGTGCAAGACTCTCTTTCGGTGAATTCAATACCGAATCCCAATCGCCAGTCGCAACATCTGCCAGTCGGCAGCTATTTCGATTCCAGGTCAGGGGTTCCAGGAAACTGTTTAAACGCCGGTGGGACGGATGGTCGCTTAAGAAATGCTGCACCGATTCTAATGCGGCGTCAAATTCGTGTTCTGCTTGTTGGGCTTGTCCAGCAACGAGCAGCAGTTTACCGAGTTCTTCCTGTCCTTTTGCGAAGCATGCGAGGGCACTCTCGTCATCGGGAAATCGGTTTAGACATTCTTTCCGCCAGTTCTGACATCGTTTGATTGTGGCAATCGCCGCAGTGATGTCACCGGAGAATTGTTCGGCGAGACTCTGAAGGCGAATTGAAACTCCAAGGGCAATGGCATACTTGAGATTCGTTCGCTCTGTTTCAAGGAGTACCTTGTAATGGGATTCCGCTTCAGCTGCAGATTCAAGCGACTCTCTGAAGAGTCCGCATGTGCGCAGACTGTTGGCATGAAAAATATAGGCGTTCGCCAAATCTGAAATGGCTTCCATTCCCGGGTTGTCCTGCCTGAGTTCTTGTCGAATCCTCAGGCTTTCTACGACAGGCTGGATCGAGTCATTCGGGAGGTCGAGCAGAGTCAGCACTTCTGACAATTTTGCAAGAACGATTGCCAGATCTCGCTGCTCCTGAACACCATTCTCCTGTCGCATCAGAAGTTCACGCCGGACCTGCACGCAGGACTCAAAGGAGTGCCTGGCGACTTCGAATTCCCGTCGTTCCAGTGCCAGAGTGCCGATTCTTTCCAGACCAATGGAGTACGATCGGAGGTCAGACACCTTGTCATCTTTTTCACTACCCGTAGTGGCACTCGTCATTTGGTCATACTCAGCCATCGCTAATGACAGATCGCCGCGTTCCATGGCCAGGTCCCCAAGTGTCTGATGGCAATTGAAGAAGAGACTTCTCAAACTTGCCGCAGAGATTCGAGAGCTCCTCAGGTTATTGGCGATCTCGAGTGCATTGCGATAGAGCACTTCTGATTCCTGCGCCTGACCCTGCATGCGACAGACGCGTGCCGTTTTGAAGATCGAAACAGCCAGGTCTCTCTTTGAAACTGGGGTCGAATTTGTTGAATCAAGTTCCCTGGCAATCGTTTGAGCTCGACGAAAGAGGTGTTCCGCAGTTTGCAGAGCAGAGTCGCTCGTCGGTAGAGCAGAGCCGTTCGTATGCAGCACAGACCCGTTTAAGGATTCCGTTGGCAACTCACGATTCTCCAACCCCACCTCCATGACAACATCACCGAGTTCGAGAAATCCCTGCATTGTCGTATGGTCCGCGGCTTGAGCATCGAGGTGATTTCGGGAGATTTGCTGGATATCAGAAAGTGCGGTCAATAAGAGCCGCCTTCGAATCTCACCAGCGCCCTCGACATTTCGTAACACTGACTGCTGTTCGCGGATCACATTGATTAAAGTGTTGAGAGTCATCCGTGCGTAATTTTCAGCAGACTTTCGCTCATCGACTGCAACCTGTTTCTCCTTCAAAATCGCCTGCTCAGCCTGCTTCCTGAGTATGAGTTCACCTTCGGCACTCTGTGTCGCCGTCCTCGCCAACAGCATGAGCTTTGTTGATATCACACTTGATACAAGCAGAATCCCAAAAACTCCGGAAAGGGCTGTGACCAGTCCTTTGTTTCTCTGAACAAACTTACGAACCCGATACGTTGTTGAAGGTGGCCTTGCGATAACGGGATGTCCGTCAAGGTAACGTTTGATGTCTTCTGCAAACTGGGATGCCCCGTCGTAGCGACGATTTGGATCCTTTTCCAGAGCCTTCATCACGATCCAGTCAAGGTCGCCCTGAAGTTCGAGTCTGAGTCGACGAGCGTCGGCTTTTCGCAACGAAGAAATCAACGAATTGTTTCCAGTCAGACTCTCAAGTCGAGTGCTGGGGCGAGGTGGTTCCCGATTCTGAATGGCTGCATGAACTTCCAACACTGCCATTCGGCCAAATTCTTCCCGTGAGACAGGGGTAGTGCCTGTCAGTAGTTCGTAGAGTAGAACTCCGAGGGAATACACGTCGCTGCGAACATCGATGTCAGAACTTGAAGCTGCCTGCTCTGGGCTCATATACAACAGAGTTCCAACGACATCCCCGGATCTGGTTGGATTTGTCTCCGCTGCCTGTTGAGCGTCAGTCTGGAGCAGTTTGGCAACCCCGAAGTCAATCACCTTGACAGAAGGTTCGTTTTCACGGACTGCAGCGAGGATGTTGCTCGGCTTGATGTCGCGATGCACGATTCCCTTTTGGTGGGCATGGTGAATCGCGTCACAAGTTTGAATGAACAGAGCGAGACGTTCGTTGACTGATGATCTGTGGTGGTCACAGAACTCCGTCAAAGACCAGCCTTCAACGAGTTCCATGGCAAAATAAGGGTGCCCATTGTTTGAGATCCCTGCATCAAGCACCCTGGCAATATGTTCATGGTTCATCATTGCCAGCGCTTGACGTTCTGCGTGAAATCGGCGGAGTCCTTCGGTTGAAAGTAACTCCATCTGTATGATTTTCAACGCGACCTTTCGCCGAACATCTGATTCCTGCTCTGCTTCATAAACGATCCCCATTCCGCCCGCGCCGATGCGCCTTACGATGCGGTATCGACCAACAAGTGAACCCCATTCGGGAGTCGCGTTGATACTACCGCGGGACGCGTTCGCACCAGGAGATAGATTTTGAATTTGCTGTTCAAGGGATTGACGCTCCGGCTGATGAATGCAAACCAGTGCTGACAGAAACACAGTCGGTTCGTAACGTTGAGAACGCAGACGGCTTCCAAGGGTATATTCATCAACTGCAATTGTGAGCAATTCGTAAGGTGTCAGACTGGGAAACAGACGCTGGTAGGAGTTTGTGAGCGGTGTTTCATCGAAGAATATCCCGGATCGAAGTCGGCGTTCGACATCAATCAGGAGGATTTCCACCAGCATACTGGTCTGCGCCGCAGCAGCCGGATCGACTGATTTTGTCGCCAATTCGACGGAGTGTCCACGGTTTGAAAGAAACGACCTGACGTCGGGACCTGGGCACTCTTGCCACGCCATTTCGAATTCGTCAAGAATGCTTCCCGGCAACGGACTTTCGGTGTCGGCTGAATTGCTCATTCAGGGAATCCTGCATTTGTGCGCTCGGAAAATTTTGACAACGGGCAAGTGCATTGATCACAAGGTCCGTCAATTCTCATCCGGAGATCACTGGCGGTTCGTCCGATGATTCTGGGGGTGTTGTTCCCGACTTTGTTCGAAAGTAAATCCAGAACAGGATCCCGCTAAAAGCGAACGCCGGAATAACTCTCCAGCGTTCGACCCCTGGCATCGCGAGCAGGAGAAAAGGCAGAATCGCAGACGCGATGCAGCCGAGCAGGAACCTGGCCTGCATATAGCTTTCGTGAAAACTCATCAAATTATGCCTTAGAAAACGTCACTGAATCGAAGGCCATGCGTGGATTTGCTCCGTTGTCCAGCCGCGGATTCTCGACCTTCATGGATCAGATCAACGTTTTTGTCAGTCACCAGACACACTTTTTTTCCTTTTCTCTCTCCGTCATCACGCAGGAATGGGACTAGAACAACTTTCGGCAATCCCGCGACCGACGTTGGAGAGACACAGAATTCGGAAAATCTCGGGGGTTGCGTCACCGCTGGTAAGTCGGCTTGTGTGGCATGCAAGAGGTGATCGGTTGCATCAACAACCATCCCTCGCTCTGCAGACCCCTCTGGCTCTGTGCCAGAGGGGAATCGGTTTGGCAACTGGAACGAGAAAAACAAACGCACTCTCATTCCCTCATCCGATCGGATGAGGGAATACCGCGTCTGATTAGAATCGCAACGGGCAGAATGAGGGATACGGATCTCACTGTCAAAAGGGGCGAGTCAAAAAGGTTCGCGTTCCGGCCGGTCAAAGGTTTTCAGTGACTTCAGCAAATCAGATGGAGGCGTATTAGTCCAGTGCGACCTGGCGAGTTCAATCGGCCATTTTCCTGACGTCGATTCGCCTCAACTCTGCTGGCGGCCAAGGCTGCGAACCAATTCGACGAGACGAGGTTTACGATTATGTCGTTTGAGGAAGCTCGCAAGAACCACATCGAATTCGTGTTCGCGTTTATTTGATTTCAGCACCTGACGAGCCTTCTTCAGAAGTGAAACAGACTGCGGATATAGCTTCGTGTTGGTCTCCGCTGCCAGTCGATCGGCTTCTGCGCAGTAGATTTGAACTGCGCGGTCCGGGTGTGTCGCAGAAACGGCGTCAGCGACTTCCGTTTCAAAGCGGTTAAATCGGAAGCGATTCCGTGTCTGCGATGCCTGCAATTCGTCGTACCATCGCAGCACGGATTTGGGGTCGCGTTGCTGAATTGACAGTCGGATGAGCACGTCGAAATGTGGACTCGGCTTGCTTGCATCGCCTTGAACAGGACGTTGGGTTCTGGCCCTCCCGCTGGGTGGGGCGAGGAACGGCCAACAATCCAATTGCGACGCTACTGCCTTCTTTGGCTTTTCGGTCTGTGTTCCTGAGGCATTTATAAATGAAGGGCGTTCTCCGGTTTCCAGAAAATGCATGGCGACCGCCTTGGTGGCAGCGTCGCACTTTGTCTTCTTCGCAGCCAGCAGCAGTTCCTGAAAAGACGAAACATCGGGATGCGTGACGAAACGTTCAGCAGCAATCGCGGCTGCAACGGAATGGTCGTTGCTTTTGGCAGCAATCGTTGCCAGTGAATCCTGCAGTCGATTGATCAGCCCGGCATAGGTTGGATCGGTGTTCTCCAGTCCCTGCGAAGCCAGTGCCTTCGCTTCGTCGTATCGTTTCATTGCGATCAGGCGGTCGACGGCACGTTGATAGCTTCCCGCTTCGGTCGCTTCATCGATACAGAAATTCGTCGCCGCGACTTCGTCTCCGGATGCTTCCAGTGCTCGTATGATCCAGCCAGACAACCTCTCGCGCTGGTAGAAAAGAGTGTAGTCACCAGTTGCCCGATCCTTCTTGCTGACGATTTGGGATGACAGCCGCGACTTCAGTATTTCCGCAACTTCAGCCCACACAGACCTCGGGTAACGCCGATCAAGAACGTGACCGAAAGAATCGCACACGTCATAGCCATCTTTCAGGAAGGAGTCGATCACGAACAGGATCTTTTCCACATCCGTCAGGGAACACGGGACGATCGCTTCGGCAATGATCGAAAGCGTTGACATGATCTGGACGGCGGTTTCCCCTTCGTCGTGCGACTGTTTTAATTGCTGCATTCCGTGTTCGATGAGTTCGCGTCCAAGCTGAACCACGGCGTCGAACTGTTCGATATCGACCAGCGATCGAAGCTGAGATTGTAGACGCGAAAAGTCGGGCAAACTATCGTGTCCTTCCCACGAATCATCCCATGAATCTTCCGAAGTGACCGAACGAATTTCGTTCTGAGCCTCGCGAATCATCGCTGCGTAGTCGCCCGTCTCCAGCATGATTCGGTCCACATACGACTGCCGGAGTTTCGCATCATCCCGACAGACCTGCATGATAATCTTGACCAGGTCGTCCTTACTCTTCGCCGACAGGAAGCCGACAATGTCGGAATCCGTGATCTTTCGTTTTGAGTGAGTTTGCCTGTCGGAGGAATTCTTCTTCACGTTTCGCACTCTTTGTTTCAATTGTCAGCCAGTTCAATGAACCATGAGCAGTCTATCTCAATCGAAACTGGGTTGGAATCAGCGGGTCAGAAGGCAACGACAATTCATGAGGGTGCTGAAAGCAATCACTTTGACAGACTTCAGCCGCATGAGAACTCCAGCAGCGTCAGGGTCCGCAACACACTCAGTTTAACGGCGAGCCGCAGGCGTCTGCGAAGTTTAGCGGCTAGCCGCAGGCGTCGGATTGCCGTCGGCTTTTTCCTCGACCTCTTGTTGACGACTGAATTCGTCGGCAGGAACTGGTTCGGCTAAGACCGCCGAATGGTCGCTTTTTGATTGTTCAGCCATGTGGTTGGATTGTCAGTGCGCCGCACAGACGCCTGGGGATTGTTGCCGCAGCGCACCGACGCCTCCGGCTTGTCGTAAAACTTAGCAGACGCCTCCGGCTTGCCGTTAAACTTCGTAGACGCCTCCGGCTTGCCGTTAAACTTGCAGGAGGTGAGCTGAGACACGTTGGTGTAGCAGCATTGGGTGGTGGTCATTGAATGGGCTTCCCTGATGAATCCCATCGTCACAATGTCCAGCAGTCGGCGCGATCAATTCGTTGACAAGCGAATATCGACAACTCGTGCAAAGTGGGTTACTCCATGCCTGGTTGTTCGGGAATTGCGGAGGATGTCCCGCGGTCTCTGGATCTGCAGACGCCTCGACGGGATTCGGCTCTGAAGAATTCTGCAAACCGCTTGCCTGAATTCGTAACCGCTAACTCCGATGCCAGTTGTACTGCTCGGCGATATGGCATTCCCGAGCGATAGATGATTCGGAACAGAGTTTTGATTTCATCGCGATCGGCTGATGAAACGCCGTCGCGCACAAGGCCGACAGAGTTCAATCCGACAACGGTTCCCTGATGATCAGTCATGGTAAACGGCGGAACGTCCTGGCTGATCATGGCAACTCCGCCAATCATGGCCAGTTCTCCGATACGCACAAACTGATGAATGCCGACGTTCCCCGAAATGATCGCCTTGCGACCAATATGAACATGCCCGCCAAGCAATGCCCCACTCACCAGAGTGACTTCGTTCTCCAGCACACAGTCATGGGCAACGTGCGAATTGGTCATCAGGTAGCAACGATCACCAACAACCGTGGCCTGCCCTTCAATTGACGCGCGATGAATTGTGACTCCTTCCCGGATCACACAGCCTTCGCCAACGCGGCATGAACTGGAGAATCCTAGAAATTTCCGGTCCTGAGGCACATCCCCAATCACAACATGGGCGTGAATAAAGCATCCGGGACCGAGTTCCGTGTTGCCGACAACAATCACAGAAGGACCGAGTGAACAGTCGGGGCCGATACGTACTGATCCGTCAATGACAACATACGGTCCGATGTTACAGGATGGATGCACCTCTGCACGGGAATCAATGACCGCGGTGGCGTGAATCGCCATAGTCGTTCTCAAGCCTCGTGCAGCAGTAATCGTCTGTCAAAGAACCGCTGCAGTGGATGTTCAGATCCACAACCATAGAATACACGCCAGAGCCAGCCCAATTCGATAGTAGCCAAAAGGCCTTAGCCCAAGTCTACCCAGCGAACTCACCATAAACCGCACACTGACAAGTGCTGCGACAAATGCTGAAAAGAGAGATACAAACGGCATCAGTAGACCGTAGTCAGCGAACATCTGATTGCCACTTTTCAGGCCTTCGTAGGCAGTTGCGGCGGAGAGTGTAATCAGACCAAGCAGAAAACTGAACTCTACCGCGGCCATCATCCGCATCCCAATGTAACGGCATCCCAAAATCGTTGCGAGACTGCGACTAAACCCAGGCCAGAAGGCGAGGCACTGCAGAATTCCGACAATCAGAGCATCGAGCCAGGTCATTTCGGCCAGAGATTTCCCGGAGTCTGTATCGACTCGAGCCCGGTCTTTATTCTGGAGCAGAATGATCACACCACCCACAAACAAAGCTGCCGCTACCGGTAATACTCCAAATAGATGTGCTTTAATCCACTTACTGAACAGCAAACCGATCACTGCAGCGGGAAGAAACGCAATGAACAGGTTGATGAGTATTCGAAGCCCGTCCGCGTCTTTGCCGATCGCTCCCCGAAGGATTTGCTGAATTCGGCCAAAGTACAGGACGACAACGGCCAGAATGGCGCCCGCCTGAATGCAGATAGCCAGCGCATGTGCGGCTTCAAGCTGTTGTGGGGTACTGTCCATCCCCAGAAGATGCTCAACAATTAACAAATGCCCGGTGGAACTGACCGGAAGATACTCGGTCGCTCCTTCAACAAATCCGAGTGTCACAGCCTGAAACAGTGTGAGAGTAGGACGCGGCTCCATTGGATCGACGCCCGCATTGGTTGATTTTCCCTCTGCAGCTGATCCGACAAAGAAAATCAGCAGCAAAGTGATTGCACGGAATATCACAAGGATTTCCTGAAGGTTGAACCGAATTGGGGGGCCTCCGCGAAGCACGGAAAGTAACCTCCGTTCAGTTTTGATTCCAGACCCCTCTCGGGCAAGTTGCCAATCTGGAAAATTTCCTCCCGCAGACTCTCTGAATAGTATCGATCGATCGGATTGTGCGGAGACGCTTCGCAATGGCAATTCCCGGGATTTAATGCCGCTTGAACACTACCCAGCCGAACACCCGCTGCTGTTTTGCCTCGTGAACCGAGCTTGTGACGTGATACCATTGCTGTACCACTCACGGTTGAATTCTTCTTGAGCCGCAGAGGTTTTATAGGGCGAGCTGATTCCGGCTGGATCCAACGCGTAGCCAGCGTGATGGGTAACCACGGAACACACGGAAGACGCGGAAAAGCACAACCGGGTGCTTCTGCGATTCTTCCGTTTTTTCCGCGTCTTCCGTGGTCAAACCGCCAACCCTGGCTGCGATTCGAATTCAACCAACGATTCGATGCCCTCGGCGGACGGCACTCGGAGAGTGTCTGCTGCTTTTTTGCTTGCCTTATGGGGGTCAAGGACGAAACAATGCGATGCTACGGATTTTCATTTTCCGATCGGATTTTGCTTGCCAAATGAACTTTCTTCAGTTCGAAATTCGCAAGGCATCCTTGTCACTCAAAAAATGGCTGGCCTCGATTGCTCGCCGTACGGATCGTCGGCTGCATGCGATGAGGCTCGAAGACCGCCGTCTGCCGGATGCAAGTTTCGGACTTGTTGCCGGGATACTCACTCTTGATGGCTTTGACTCAGGTGATGTCCTGCAGGCGTCTTCGGACGCCAGCACCGGCAGTTTTCAGTTTTCACTCGAATCCGGCATCTGGGAAGAATCAAACGGTTCACTGTTCGATTTGTCTCAGGATCGCAGAACACTGACAGTTTCAGGATTTGGAAATGGAAATGGTGTCGGCAGTGGGAATGGAGGAATCGCGGAGATTGTCATCGATGGACAATCCGGTCCGTTAAGTCGAGTCGTTGACGGGCCATCCGGTCTTTCGGTTGCGCGGCTGTCGATCATCGGTGTTGAAGCGGTTGAATTCGATTCCAGCTTCACCGATGTGAATGTACTCAATGCAGAAGTCACCGAGTTGAACTTTCGGGATCGGGATGATCTCACTACCGGAAGAATTCTTGTCACCGGAGATTCTCATCTGCATGCGAGCGACGCAATCTCCGGGCAGGCAGGTTCAGTTTTCAGGGTTGCAGGAAGTGCTGTACTTCAGGGGGCCTCAATCCATCTGGGAACCTTTTCAAACGATGTGTTCGAGACATCCTCGCTTCAATGGATCGCATCGGGTGACGTAACCATTGAGTCGGATTCCAGCGTGACCCTTCACAACACGAGTGAAGGATACAACATGGAACTTCGTTCGTCGGGTTCTGTTTCGAACGTCGGCGGTTCGTTAGCTCCTGCAATTGCCGGTCACACACTTCAAGTTGAAGCGGGGGGCCAGATTGGCAGTAGTGATCAGCCATTTCGATTCGATGTGGACACTCTGACAACCATCAGTGGCACTTCCTTGACTGACGGGGACCAATTTCTGGCGGCCTCAGATGACGTTCATGTGGAATCGATCACTGCGAGTCAGGGAACCGTAGAACTCCATTCGGGGCTCTTTATGTTTACCGAAGAAAGCAGCAGTTCGAGTCAGGCAACGGCTGAAGAGCTCATCGTTCAGGGTGACGCCATTGTTGCTGGAACCGGAATTCTGGATTCAGATCTTCGCGTCGATGGCAGTGGCATTCTGGCTCCTGGGGCTGACTCGGGGAGCCTGTCTGTAAGCGATTTGATTCTGAGTCCAAACTCAGAGTTCCGTGCTGAATTACAACCACAACTTCCAGCCGACGCCGATCAACTGATCACTGTAAATGGAACGGTGACGATTGGCAGCATACTGAATCTGACTCTGCAACCCGGATTTGTTCCGGTCGTCAACACAAGTTTTACGCTGATTGAAAATGATGGCAGCGACCCGATTCAGGGGACGTTTCAGGGGCTGAGTGAAGGTGCCAGTCTGGCGATCAATAATCAACTGTTTGTTTTGACATATCAAGGCGGCGATGGAAATGATGTTGTTCTATCGGCCGGTATTCCGATCTATCAGTTTTCGAATAGCGTCTATCAGGCTGCAGAAGGCAACGTCGGGACCTCTGTTCATCCCATAACCATCCTTCGATCCGGCAACATTCAGGCCAGTACATCTGTGGAGATCGTGGTCAGCGAATTTCCAGGTGACACAACTTCGAGCAACGATTTTGTTGCTCAGCGAATTTTGGTTTCGTTTGCCGCGGGACAGACTTCCGCCAGCGCTTCGGTATTAATCAATGGCGATCGAACCGTTGAACGCAATGAGTCACTGAACCTCACTCTGGAGCGATTTTCCTCCGGTGGGCAGGCTGCATTAGTGAACGGCGAGGCACAATTTGTAATTCTGAACGATGATCGTTCGTCCCTTTCGATTGTGAGTGTCATCGCTGCAGAAGGCGACGGAACGACAACTCCGTTTCAGATCGATGTGACTCTCTCAGAAGCGGTTCAGGGGGGATTGTCAGTCAGCTTTAACACAGTTGATGGATCTGCAACATCGGCCCCTGGTGTTTTTCAGGACTTTGAAGCGACCTCCGGCGTGCTTACATTTCAGGGCAATGCTGGTGAGACCCAATCGGTTACGGTCTCAGTGATCGCAGACACCTGGCTGGAAACGTCAGAAGATTTCACTCTTGTACTCAGCAATCTCAGTGCAGGTGACCCATTCGTTGATGCCGGTTTGCTCATTCAGCAGATCAATCATCCAGCAACGAATCTCATCATCAATGACGATACTGAGATTCTCGTGCGAAATGTGGGTGGGGATCTGGTGATCTCGGATGAAGCTCAGGGTGGAGCAGACCATAAGCTGACATTCGCTATTGATACGTCGACAATTGAGCTGGTGATCACATCTGACGTCGCGAATCTTTTTACTGGTTCAGCAGAACCGGTTAGCTCACTGCGCGTTCCGCTGTCTTCGGTGACCGGTCAGGTGATCGTTGACATGAGGGATGGAAACGACGTTGTAGCGTTCCGTGGTGACCAGCTTCAGACGTTCGAGTTTCATTCCGACACAGTCAATGCGGACCATGGAACGGTCGTGATTGATGACTCGAGTTCAGGACAGACGACGATTCGTCTGCTGAGCGTCGAGGAGATCGCTGTATCGTCATTCAGCACTGTCGATGTCCTGACAGCAAACGGCAATGATATGGTCCGGATTGAAGACGGCACAGACCTGCACGATGCCGCAGCAGGGGAAGCGCTGACGCTGACCTCAAATTCTGGTGGAGTGGATCTGCCTGATCTCAGCATTCGTGAAGTTGGTGTTCTGACGGTTTCCACAACAACTGTCGATGGAGAAGATCGATTTACAATTGTATCAGCTGAATCTGCACATCAGATTAGAAGTCTGGAGCTGATTGCGGGCTCCGGTACAGATCTGACTGAAGTTCAGGGCAACATTCTCTTCTCTGGAAGCCTCCGAATTCAGTCGGAGCAAGTGTGGATTCATGCCCTGGAGATTACAACCGGCGGCAGTCAGCAGTTTGAAGCTTTTGTCACACTGCATAACAACGTGCGGTTGTCGACAACTCAGAATGGTCTTTCTCAAGGTGCAGCGATTACCGTTGAAGAAATTAATGCCGACCAAAACTCACTGGTCATTGATGCCGGAATCGGAGAGGTACGATTGGCGAATGATCAGAATCACCTTAGCCGGATTTCTGCTTATGCTGGCTCTGTTCTGATTCGAAATGTCGTGGATCTTGAGTTGGAGGAGATCCTTTCCGAGGGGAGTATCGAACTCTTCACTGCAGGATCTGTGGTCGATCTGAACGGGAACTCGGCAAATCTGTATTCTGCTACAGGAGTGGTTTCGATCACTGCAGGTGGTTCTGTCGGCGTTATGGATGACAACGTCCTGCGTGAAAGTCCAGTTGATTCAATTGAAATCGACGCGAATTTTCTGGCAGTCAGTTCTGGAGACGATACCGCTGTGCAACTTCTTCGAAGTACAGAGCTCGGTACGCTTCGAGGCGACAGTCTGTATTTCCAGAGCAGTTTTGATATCAGCATTTCGACAGTTCTTTCGGATGTACGAAACCTTGCCATCGTGACCATTGGTAGTTTGACTTTACCAGTGCAGACAGTCGTTTCAGGGGAAATGAAACTCGTTGGCGCAGACCTGTCAAGCGTGACGCCGATAGAAATTTCTGCTCAACGGACCATTCTGAAGTCAAACCAGTCCGAGGCCATCCTGTTTCACTCTTTGGATCGACTGGCAGGAGCGGAGCCGGGAATATCAGGGCCTGATTTCGGACAGATCGACGTGGCGGTCACAGGTGACCTGCTGCTGACTCTCAGTGGTAACACGGAGGTTGCCGATCTGGATTGTGATGGAACAGGAATCAAAACCGACGGCAATGACCTCGTCCTGACTTCTGACTCGAGAGTGACTCAGCAGGCCGTTTCAGCTTTGGAGAATTCGAAGATTCTGTCGACAGCCTTGTTTGCTACCGGTACCGGACAATTCGATCTCATCAACGCAGATAACGATGTTGACCGACTCGCCGCAAATGGCCCGGAGAGCTTCCGGTGGAATGACATTGATGATCTGGAAATTGGCACAGCAGCCGGGGGTGTTGGAGTCGTTGTTCAGTTTGAGTTTATCGCGAATGCGGTAGGAGATGTCTTAATTACGGCTTCGATTTACGCAGGTGATAGTGTCGAAGATGTGGATTCAACGTCCGGCGAATTGATTCAGATTGGCTCGCGCGATGGTCATCTGACCATTGATGGATCGGCAGCTCCGATTACGATATCGACGGATGAGAACGCGGCACGATCAAATCATGAAACTGGAGACCAGATCATACTGATTGCGGATTCCGATGAATCCGTAACCGCAGAACCCGAACTGACACAAAACAACCTGACCGAAGGCATGGTCAGAATTCTGGGTGAAATTGTGGTCAGGACTGACGGCGGGGTTGCTCGACAGTTCGGACCTCGCCCGCAGCCAGGGGTTGCGTCGACAGCGTTTTTCCTCTTCGCATCGAACCAACTGGCAGTCACATCTGACAATGGACTTTGGAACTGGGAAGGATTCAATGCGTATCTGAATGCATTCGAAGTCCTGATTGGTCAGATCGGGGAAGAGAACCTGTTGTTCACGATCGACTGGCAGGACCCGATAGACGAGACTGGGGTCGTACAGGACCGAGCAACCCAGAACCATGTGGCACGACTGGGGATTGATCACCCGGTGAGTTCTGAAAGACTTCAACAGTTCCTGATCCCGAACGGCGACCAGACGGTTCAGATTGGTCACATCTATACGACTGCGGACTTCACTCTGTTCCAGAGAATTCAGGAGCGGACTTTGATTCCGGTTGATTTCAGCGTTGGGCATCATCCATCAGTGAATGTCCGCGGGATCGTGATTCAGCAGGGTGGGGTTTCAGAGATCGTTGACGGCCGAGACCTTGCCAGTTCGGATAATGTGTTGACTGGAGACTCCCAGTTTGAGAATGGAGTTGTGGTGTTCACAATTCCGACCGTTACGCCAGCACCAGCCGCTCTATTTGCAACAGGAGCAGTTCCGCGAAACGATCGGCCGACGGTTCCTGCGCCGCCCGAAACCAGTGCAGTGCCGGATCGTCCTGTGATTTCTGAATTCACAAGTGGTAGTGCTGTAGAGAGTGCGTTCGGTACGGAAGTGTATTTTCAGATTCGCCGTCAGTTTCAGATTGATGGACCAGCCGAGATCGTAATCGAAAAAATTGTGGATCGACGTTTGATTGGGTCTCGAGAGGCTCTTGAACGATTCGTCCGCAGCCGCGTCGAACTGCAGGATGGGTCCGGATACGAGATCTGGCTCGTCACGGAGACGGGTGGTCAGCGAGTCGAACGTCCGATCGTTGAATTTGAAATCACGGGAGGTCGACCGGGGCCGGCATTCGAAGTTGAAGAGAATTCGGGAGAAACACCTCAGCTTCGGGATGTTCCTTTTCAACAGCCTGAGGAACACGAGGAGCCGAAGCCGCCGGAACCAGAACTGCCGGAAGGTGGAGGTGACAACACAACATCGACAAGTCTGAATGGTGAGACGTTCAGCGATCGTGCAGTACGACTCACCGAAATTGAATCTCATCGCTGGACTCGGAGCGACCGTCTCATGCGAAAGTACTTCCGATGATTGACCCAGGTGCCACGATTACCGGCCGATCGGAAGACCCCGACGATTTTGATATCGACGCAACGTTTGTACCGCAGCCTGCCCAGCGACCCGACGAGCAAAAGACCGGCCAGCAACCCCAACCATCTGCGGTGGATGCAACACTGATTGGACCGGCAGATCATGCGACCGGTGCATCGGCTGATCAATCTGCATTTGAAGCCGCAACAATCGTGCGCCCTCCTCAACCGGCAGCGCCGTCTGGTTCCACAGGTACGTCTGGTTCCACAGGTACGTCTGGTTCCACAGGTACATCGGGGCTCGCAGGTACGCCGGGGTTCGCAACACCGGCTGGCCCGGCAACAGTAGTTGGTCAGGCAGCACCAGTTACTCCGGCGGCTTCTCCCGGCCCTGGTGGAACTCGAGGCGTGCAGGGGATCAGTCTCAGCAGTCAGATCTGGATGGCTCGAGGAGACGTCGCGTTTGATGAACTCGTTACCATTCGGCGTCGAGCGGTTTCCGGGGAGGGACCATTTGGAGTCGCGGACGATGCTGACTTTGAAGTCGTTGAGAAGCTGGCCGAAGGAGGGATGGGGGTCGTATACATCGCGAGGCAGCGATCACTAAATCGCGAACTTGCAATCAAGACCTTAAAGCCATCGACGGGGACGGGTTCCACACATGCGTCTGGAGGAAGTACCGGCAGGAACAGGTCGCGAGCCGAAATTCAGCGGCGTGAGATGTTTCTTTCTGAGGCTTTGGTTACAGCAAATCTTGTTCATCCGAACATCATCCCGATTCATGACCTTGCTGAGACCTCGGACGGAATACCGTACTATGCGATGAAACGCGTCCATGGGATTCCGTGGAACCGTCAGATTCGTACGATGACGCTTGCAGAGAACCTGGATGTTCTGCACAAGGTCTGCGATGCAGTAGCATATGCGCATCATCATGGGGTCATTAACAGAGACCTGAAGCCGGAAAACATCATGCTGGGTGAATTCGGCGAGGTTCTTGTTCTGGACTGGGGACTTGCAGTTCCAGCTCCGAACGCAGCCGATCCGAATTTCCGATCCCCTGTCGCATCGTTTGGCGCGGGAACACCTGCGTATATGTCGCCGGAGTTATGGACAGGGCCTCCGGAGCTGATCGGAGAATGGAGTGACATTTATCTTTTGGGAGCAATTCTGTTTGAGATCGTCACTGGATTGCCGCCTCATGAATTTCCCGATGCAAAGTCGCTCAAGACAACTGCAGACTTCTGGAAGTCACTTGATGAAGTGTTGAGAGGCAACATCATTCGGCAGACGGAATGTTCGGGCGAACTGTATGAGATTGCCTGTAGAGCAATCATGTCTGCTCCGAAGGATCGGTACGGCAGTGTGCTCGAATTTCAACACTCGGTGAGAAACTTTCAGCGTCATGAGGAGAGTCGTCGACTCAGCCAGCGTGCTGAGGAGCTGACTGCCAGTATTCCGCCGACTGGATCCGATTACAGCGTCTATCAAACGGCCGCTGCTCTGCACGAGGAGGCTATTCGAATCTGGCCAGGGAATTCGGTGTCATCCTCGGGACTACGAACGACTCGATTTCAATATGCAGAACTTGCTCGTCGAAAAGGTGACTTTGACCTCGGTCTGCAGATTACCGGGCTGGAGACGGGGAATGAATTCGTTGAGCTGTCCCGCCGGCTTAGGTCCGCAAAACAGTTGCGCAGCGGAATCAAGTGGACTGCATTGTCGGCGGTCATCGCGGTGGTGCTGTTGGGGGCGAAGTCGATCTATGACAATGGCATCATTGTTGACCTGAATACTCAGGTGGCTGCCCGTCGAGCTGACGCTGCAAGAGCTATGGCTGAGGCACATACAGCGGTGGAGGCTGCCACCAGAGCAGCGTCAGATGCTGAAATTGCTCGAGTCGAAGCCGATAGCGCAAAAGCAAGGGCGACAGCAGCGTTACAGGAAGCGAGTACCGCAGAGGCCGCCGCCCTTCAGGCACGAAAAGATACGGAAGTTGCGATCGCTGAAGCAAAGCTGGCAGCTAACGAAGCGGCATCATCCAGAGAAATTGCCGCAATGGCGACAACTCAGGCAGAACAGGCCGAACAGAGGTCTCAACAGGCGATTGTTCGCCAGCAGGCGGCTGAGGTGGCTGCCCGCGTGGCAGAGGTGGAAATTCAGTTTCAGGAAATCCGGGGACTGACTCTGAATGAGAACTATACGGATGCAGTGCGATCGATCGACCGCACACTCAACAGTGATGTGCTGAAGCAACTCCCGGAAGAGATGCGGCTTGAGCGAACGAGTGAACTGGAAACTCAAAAGGCTCAGTTGCTTAAGAAGACTCGACAGGAAGAATCACCAATACAGGCTCAGGCAGTAAGTCCTGATCTGGAATGGCTTGCTCTGGGCAATCAGGCCGGAGACGTCACGGTGATCAGCAATCCTGCGAAGAACGGGGAATGGTCAGAGGTTTCCCGAAGACTAAAGCTCAATCAGCCGGTGTCGGCCCTGCAGTTCAGCAATCCGCACACGTTAATGGTTTGCTCCGGAACTCAACTCCTGAAATGGAACGTTGAACGTGACCAGCCGGAACTGATGTTTGATCATCCGGAACGCATTGTTGCAATGGATCTGGTCGATGAGCATATCATCACTGGTTGTTCCGACGGCCGTGTCAGCGTTTTTGGGGCAGCATCCGGCGAAGAGTTGTGTCATCTGGTGCTTCCTTCTGAAGTAAAGGATGTGGCCCTGCTCCCCGGTGCTACCAGCTTTCTCACTGCCGCTTCTCGGGGAGGCCAGTCGTCCGACATTCTGGCATGGGGGATTCGCGATTCGGCTGAGTTTGGTGAGCGAATTCATCGCCTCGGGCAACTGCGACTTCCGCGTGATGCAAATTTCCCGCCTTTGAAGCTCTCGGTTTCACCCGATGGCGGCTGGCTGGTGGTGTCCAACAGTCACAACGGTGAACTGCTGGCTCTATCACGTCGGTACTCCAAGTCGGGTGACGAGGCAGTCAATCCCGGCCGACCGGGGACCGATGCGTTTCCCTTTGAACATCCATTGCATCTGCAGCAGCATGCTCCCACGGACGAATCCGACAATGCAGATGTAGACGGTCCGGCTTTGAAGACTCATCGGAGACCAGTGAATTCGCTGGCGTGGAGCCGAGACAGCATGAAGATGGTCACCGGTTCGGATGATCGGTCTGTGATCGTCTGGTTGGTAAAGGGCAAACAACTGATACCTGAGAAGATACTCAATGGCCACGGAAACAGCATCCAGAAGGTCGTCTTTCTGGATGAACAAGGCAGGTATGTGGCGTCCAGCAGTTCAGACCAGTCAAGTCGTTTGTGGGACCTGCAGGAACTCGATGAGGATCGCAGAAAAATTCGAGACGCATTTCATTTGACATCGATGCAAGTCAAGAATGCCGGTTCGTCAGATGCTCAGCCACCAGAGACTCAGTATCGCATTCTGAATGGCGAACGAGACATTCATCGAGGTGCCATTAAGAGCCTCGATTTCAGCAGAGATGGAAAGATCATTGCGACGGCGTCGATGGACGGAACGGTTGCACTCTGGGATGTGGCCTTGGGGCAGCCCGTGCATAGTCATCAGGCTGAAGTTCCAACATCCGAACTTTTCTCCGAAGGTCACCGGTTCAACATTGCAGGGTTACAATATGTCGAGGGTGAGAGGCCACTGTTGTTTACAACCGGTTACGACGGGACTCTCCGAATCTGGGAACTCGGGAGTTCTCCCACAAAGAACGTCCAGCAGCTGGTACTCGAAGATCTCGGCCTGGTTCACGCATTTGCGATTTCAAAATCGGGCGAATGGCTGGTGACATCGGGGTCAGATGAAGACTCTGGAGAATACTTCTGCAACCTGTGGAGCGTCTCCAAATTGCTGAATGGGGCAACTGAAGATCGAAAACCAATCCAGCGTCTGTCCGGACTTCATCAGGCTGACATCACATCCATCGCAATGTCTGATGACGGACAGCAGATCGTCACTGGCGGCCGTGACGGTGTCGTTGGTGTCTGGTCTCGAGAAAGCCAGACGTTGATTGCGGCTGGCCATCAGCATCGTGCGAAGACGATTGTGACTTCAGTCCATTTCCTGCCGGACGGCTCGATCCTCTCCGCCGGGCTCGACGGGCAGGCAATTCACTGGGAGATTGACAGTTCCATCGGAACGCTGCTCCTTGAGTCTGGCAGGAATTCGACGGGACCAGGCACATCCGGCCCCGCAGTCAATTTGGGGCAGACCAACACACCAGGGCATACAAAACTCAAGGTTCTTGATCGACTGGAGACTCGGCGGTTACCAATCGACCAGATGATTGTTCATCCGGACGGGAATCGCCTTCTCCTGATCTCGACGAAAGCTGGCGACAATCAGATTCCCGAATGGTTCCTGGACGAACACCGTCTGAATGTTTCGGGCGCATCTCAGGCGGTTCGGCTGCCACTGTTCAATGAAGACCAGCGTTCACGAATCATTTCCGCCGACTGGAGTGCCGACGGCAAGCAACTATTGGTTTCTACAGGCAGTCATCTGGTGTTTCTGGAAGGTGAGACCTGGAAGACAAAACGCGTCATGACCGGGCCCAATCTCAGGGAGTCCTCAGCCCGCTTCGGAAAGTCAGCTGCGGAAAATACGATTATCACGTTTGATGGTAATACTACGCGGCTGTGGAGCCTGGAACATGGACAGCAATTGGATGCATTCCAGGGACCATCAGTCGTTCAGGATATTGGACTCAGCCAGGATAACCTGCACAGTTCACTGATTGTGTGTGGAACACAGACTCGAGTTTACGGCTCCGATGCAGAGGGATCCGGCTTTGGGAATGTTTACTCCAGACTGAGGGATGACCTGCAGGATCGTCCGCTGCAGGTGGAGTTCTCTCGTGTGACGCCTGATGTTTGTGCTGTCGGTCGAGCATCCGGTGCAATCGAAGTCCTGCAGTTTTGCGACGACGAAATCGTCCGATCGGTGTGTGAGTTTGAACCGTTGGATGGACCAGTTGCCGACTTGCACTGGGCTGCGAACTGTGGACGAATGATGGCCGTGTCAGGTACCGGAAAAATTTTTGTTGCTGAAGTTAATGCATTCGAGACAAAGCAACATCATTCAATGCAAACCACTGTTGCACAGGTGCTCAGCAAGGCAGGTTATTCAGAGGAGACAATCGGCGGAATTCAGTTGTCGTGTTGTGCCATCACTGCGGATGGGGATGTGTTGTTCGCTGGAGGAATACGACCTTCAACAGAAGAGAGCATCGGCTGGGTGATGGAGTTAAACTCTGACGACCCGCAGCGACTGACGTGCCGTTTGAAGTGTATGGTTCGCGGAAACAGTTCCGGAGGGATTCTGGCAGCGGACTTTATCGAAGAGACTCCATGGCTGATCACAGGTGGATATGATGGCCGGATTTGCTCGTGGAACTGGCATCACCCTCTGGCGGGAGCCGAGCCAACTGCCTATGAAGCATGGCAATTGATTCGATCTGATGCCGAGACTGCTCATCTTGCCCCGGTTCAGTCACTTCGAGTAAGCCGAAGCGGGATGATCGGTTCCGCCGGTGCCGACGGAACCGTCATCCTGTGGACATCGCCTCGAGCACGCTGACTATTTCGGAATTGGCAGGATCACGATTGCATTTTCAGCAAGCGACACGTTGCCTTCTTTTCCATTGAGTCGGTACTGAATCTTTAGCTGTTTTGGGGTTCCTGGAGCAGGGTCACCACCGAAGGCGGCGTTGTAGTTTTCAGGTTCGAGCACCACGAGTGGCAGGTCTTTTGCGGCTTTCTGAAGAATCTCGGTAACATCCTTCATACTGCCTTCGGCACCATACTCGGCTTTGATGATCTCAACCTTTGACTTCTCCAGACCTGCGTTCTTCAGCAAGTCCTGAACAGCGGGATTTCCACTGCCAATTTTCTGAGCGATGACCAATGTGGCTTCAGTTGCTTCAGACTTCACGTCCGCTGACTGAAGAGCCCGAACGGCCAGCTTCAGCGATTCCACGTTTGGATACCGCTTCAGGATGTCGATGACCAGCTTTTTCTCGGCTGTCTGGCGAGCATTATCAAATGCCAGCTGACACATTGAGGCTCGCTGATCTTCGGGCAAAACGAACTGGCGTGCGATTCTGATATATCCTCGCAATGCACGTACCTTGTATTTTTCCCCCGGAGCTGACTTCGAGAGATCCAGCAGAACTGGAGCAGCATCTTCGGTCATCCATTCCCCAAGCAGCCGACTACTGGTGTCCTGCAGTTCCGGCGTGTTGGTACGGGCTGCTTTATTCATTGCCTCCAGCGACTTTGTTCCACCGACTGCGGCAAGAACTTCCAGCAGGCTGCACTTTGCAGGTACAGAAGCTGTTCTGTCCAGGGCAGCTGACAGCTGACCTGCACACGCTTCCCGATCACCCATTCTCACGCTGGCAGTCTTGAGAGCCGTAAAGGCAGTATCTGAATCAGCGTCGTTCTTTGCAGATGTTGCCTGCTGGATCAATACCGAGAGCTTGTCGAGCGGCACAGTTTCGCCGAGTGCCACGACAGCCGCCTTACGAACTGAAGCGTCCGGGTTCTCGAGTGCCTTGATGAGAGTGGAAACGGCATCGATCCGTCGTTCGCCAACCAATTGAATCAAAAGTACGAATCGAGGACCTGAGGCCTTTGACAGCAGTGATGCGATTTGGCCGTCAACTTCTTTGCCGGGTAGCTCCGCCAGCGCTGTTCGTGCGGCAACTGCCAATTCCCCGTCCGAGTCCTGGGCCAGTTCAATCAACGTGGGGACACACGTTTCATTGCCGATCTTTCGCAGTGCCTGAACAGCCGCAAGCCGAACTGGTGGTGCGCCGCTCTTTGCAGTCTCGAGCATTGTCTCAAGACTGACGGTGTCGCGGCGGTCGGCCATTGCGTAAACGATGAGAGCAGCACGTTCAGGATCGGCGCCGGATAGCTCGCCGGCCAGTGCCACATCAACCTGATTTCCTTTGACTTCGCGAGCTGTGCTGAGGGCAATCTGAAAGATGGCTTTGTCGTCTGACCGAAGCTTTTCGATCAGCAAAGGAATTCCGGCATCGCCGCGGGCAAGAATTGCTCCTCGGGTCGCTTCGAGAATTCTCTGTTTAGGAGCCTGGCTATTGACCACAAGATTATATGTGGTGGCAGCATCTTCTACTCGATTGTCAGCAAGTAACTGTTCAGCTGCCAATATGCAGCCTTCTGCAACGGCAGAGGTGGATGCTGCATCGGCAGGGTCTATCAAAGCTTCGAGCAGAGCGGTACGAGCACTATCGTTTCCAATCTTCCCAAGCGCGATCGCAGCGGCAGACGCAGCATCGCTGTCCTGACCACGGAGATGCGTCACAAGGACGTCAACTGCTCCGGCATCCCGACGAACACCAATGGAATTCAGCACACCTATCAGAATTCGTCCCTGCAGTCCCTGCGCCGCGGTTCGCAGCGCTTCATCGGCTTCGTTGCCAGGAATGACCTCCAGTGCAATACGAGCCCAGGATGAGAGTTGCGGGTCTGAGAGCAGAGGAACAATATGAGCGACCGACTTGCCGCTCCCATAGATTGCCAGACGCTTGCAGGCAATTGCCTTCTCGCCGGACGCAGCATCCGACTGCAGGATCGCAATCATTTCATTTTCAATCACAGCAGCTTCACCGTCTCCGGCAGCGGTTTCCTGTCCTGCTGAGGATTCACCGGCAGCGATGAGGAAAGCAGAGCTGTGTGCGAGACCAGACTGAGTAGTTGCCAACGATGCACAGAGGACTGCCGCGATGGCTCGTTGGGTAGCCTTGTGAAACCACGATTCCGGCAGGAATCTGAACGATTCCATTAGAAAGTTATTGGACGTCATAATTTGAACTCCAGAAATGGAGGATATGTTTGAACGAAGTCAGAGACGCAGAGTCAACGTCAGATGCGCCACGGTTCGCGAAGGGCTTCCGATCGAAGTCGATTGGCCGCTTCATCATTGAGGAACTCGTGGGTGTTCACGTCGTATCGAACCGTTCGTCCAAGAAACAGAGCGATATTGGCAGCATGACAGACGATGTGGGCGTTGCATGCGGCCTGCGCATTACCCTTTGGCTGACTTCGCGTTTTCACGCAATCAAGAAAATCGCGGACATGGAATGTGGCAGGGTAACCACCGATTTCTTCGACCTTTCTTCCGGCCAGAAGTTCGGGAGAGCTGAGCACCATCTTGCCGCTGTCTCCCGCTTCCACCCAGCCGTTCTCACCTTCAAAGCGGACCGGACATGACCCCAGAGGGATCCAGCCGGTTTCACGAAAGACAAGTTCCGTTCCGTTTTCGTAGCGAGCAACCAGTTCGCCATCTTTTGGTGCGTTGTATTCAACTGGTGGAGGACAGTCGTTGACCGCCCACTGGCAGAGGTCCACGCAGTGAGAGCCCCATTCGAGAACTCCACCACCAACGAGACCACCACCCTTTTCAAAATTGAATCCGTCCAGAAATTTGGCATTGAATGGACGCCATGCGGCGGGACCAAGATACATGTCCCAGTCGACCAAATCCGGATTCGGTTCCTGTTCTGCGGGCAGCCAGCCGCTCATCATGGCCTGCATTCCGGCAGGATGTGCATAAACACGTTTCAGCTTACCAAGACGTCCGGTGCGAGCCAGTTCGCAGGCGAATGCGAAGTGTGGCAGGTTGCGTCGTTGTGTTCCGGCCTGGAAGATCCGGCCTGTTCGCCGCATCGTCTCTGCCAGAATCAAACTCTGCGAGATATTCTTGGTCACCGGTTTTTCGCAGTACATATCCTTCCCGGCCCTGGCTGCGTTCATCGCCATTGTGGCATGCCAGTTAGGGCCTGTCGCGATCAGAACAGCATCAATGTCTGAGCGATCCAGAAGCTCTCGGAAGTCGCGATACATTGCACACTGATCATTGCCGTATTGGTCGTCAACTCGCTTCTTGATCCCAAGGCGGCGACCTTCCTTGATGTCGCAAACGGCAACAAACTGCACGTCTTTTTGCTCAAGAAAGCAGCCGAGGTCGTATGTGCCTCGATTACCAATTCCAATACCACCAACGATGACTCGCTCACTGGGAGCAACAGAGCCATTGCGACCAAGTGCTGATGCCGGAATAATCATTGGAGCGGCAAAGGCCGCACCAACCGTGGTTATGGCATCCTTAAGGAACCGACGTCGAGGAACCTGTTTCGCTTTCAGCGACATGAGTGATCTCCTGTTGACTGGACGATGATCGGCAATCCGTGCGGATGAATCCCTGTTCAGGGCTGCACGGATGTCAGGAGCATAGTCCGAAGTGAGATCAGATGCCATCATTCGGGCATCTCGACAGGTTCGACGGTTCGATTCTTTCGACCGCAGGATCTTATTTTGGCGCAGGGACCCACGACTTCATGGACTTCTCCAGGGCATCGTGAATTGGGGAAAGCGGCAGTCCGGCTGCAATTGCTTTTGAGCTGTCGAGCACGCAGTTTGATCGAGGAGTTTTGGCAGCAAGCTGCATAAACTGGTCTTCACTGTCAAAGAATCGAAACTGCTTTTTCGATAAACCGTTTCGAACAATCAGTTCGACGACATCTCGGGTTGTGACCGAACCGGGATTCGTGAGATTGTAGAGTCCGAATGGGACCTTCTTGGTCCAGCAGGCCACACAACTTGCGGCGAATTCACTGAGCTGCGAGAGGCTGTTGGTGGCTTCGAGCAGGCAATCATATCGAAGCAGTTTGGTGATGTAGTTTCTGGGAGATTCATATTCGTTGAACGGAATCCTCAGACGCCAGATGTAACACTGCTCTGCACCTTCCAGAAGCTCTTCACCCAGTGCTTTGGTGCCGGAATAGAAGCTGCAGTTGTTCTGACGAAAGCTGAAATTGGGTGGGTCAGATTCTGTGAAACCGGATCCATCCGGGCGGGCACCGGTAAAGATGCAACCTGATGACACATGTCCCCAGGGAATCTTCGCTGCTTCACAGGCGTTGCGAATGACGCCGGGCAGGACTGCATTTCCAGTGAGGCATTCTGTCTTGTGAAGTTCACAGGCGTCGACGTTCGGGCGCCCGGTATAACCAGCAGCGTTGATCAGAAACTCTGGACGATTGTCCCTGAGATACGCGGTCAAAAGATCAACGTTGGTGTAGTCCAGTTGTTTGCGGGACAGCACAGAGCACCGATGTCCGGCGAGCGACAGTGCTTCCTGAATTGCCTGTCCTACGTACCCTGACCCACCGAGAAGAACGATCATGATTGCGGAGTTCCGTTAGAGATACAAAAGCAAGTGATTGTTTATGACTTGCGAACACCCTTGGCCACGTATTTCAGATAATCGCCGTATTCATTAGGAAAGCGAGCAGCGAGGGCTTCCAGTTGAGGAGTTTCGATGAATCCCTTTCGCCATGCGATTTCTTCAGGGCAGGAAATCTTCAACCCCATTCGCTTTTCAATGGCTGCGACAAAGTTACCGGCTTCCAGCAGTGAATCATGTGTTCCGGTGTCCAGCCAGGCGAAACCGCGTGACAGCATCTCCACCTTCAGGTCGCCTCGACGCAGATACTCCCGGTTGACGTCGGTGATCTCGAGTTCACCTCGCGGAGAGGGTTTCAGGGCTTTCGAGATCGCGACCACATCATTGTCGTAGAAATACAGGCCAGGAACGGCGAAGTTCGATTTGGGATTCGCAGGCTTTTCTTCCAGAGACAGAGCTCGCCCGCTTTCATCAAATTCCACCACGCCATAACGCTGAGGATCGCGGACTTCATAGCCAAAGATCGTGGCACCTGACTGTTGTCCGGCGGCAGACATCAGGATGCCCTGGAAACCGCGGCCGTAGAACAGGTTGTCACCGAGTACCAGTGCGACCGGGTCTTTTCCAACGAAGTCGGCACCCAGAATAAATGCCTGAGCGAGTCCTTCCGGGCGGGGTTGTTCGATGTATTCGAACCGCATTCCCCATTGAGACCCATCCCCGAGAAGTCGTTTGAATGGAGGCAGGTCGGTGGGTGAACTGATGATGAGAACTTCCTGAACGCCAGCCAGCATCAGTGTGGACAGCGGATAGTAGATCATCGGCTTATCGTAAACCGGCGCCATCTGTTTGCTGATACCCATGGTGATTGGGAACAGTCGCGAACCGGTACCGCCGGCAAGAATGATTCCCTTACGAATTGAGCTCATCGCAATACGGTCTCTCTTTCACCCAAACAACGACAGCGAAACAACCGAAGCACCCTGACGGTGATCGGGGCGGGATTGTACCAAAGCAGCAAATCAGTTTTCACCAAAAAAAAACAGGGACATGCGTCTAATCGCATGTCCCTGTCGATGTCATTCGGATTAACGGTACTACCGTTCATTCAGCCGTCATTGGGACCAAAACTACGGATTTGAACTCAGATATGTTTGTACACTGATTCAAAATCAATGTCGTACCGCCGCATTTTCTTATAGAGCGTAGTGCGATTGATGCCGAGCGCCTTGGCTGTTTTCTGACGATTCCAGCCATTGGATTCGAGAGCCTGAATAATCAGTTGACGTTCGGGCTGGGTGAGAGCAGCTTTGAGTGAGGCACCGGAAAGTGACGCTTCCACGTTCCGATGTTCATGATGAGCGAGCAGCTTATCGGGAAGGTCTGCGAGGGTGATACGGTTTTCGCGGCACAGAACGACCGCACGTTCAATCACGTTCACCAGTTCTCGTACATTTCCCGGCCAGTTGTACTGCTGCATTGCCTGGATCGCCATCTCGTCAACTTCCTGAATACGTCGACCGGTTTGTTCGGTGAAGAGTTTCAGGTAGTGCTCGACGAGAAGAGGGATATCGCCGATTCGTTCACGTAGCGGCGGCTGCGTCATGGTGATGACATTGATGCGATAGTACAGGTCTTCGCGGAATTCGCCCCGAGCGACTGCTTCTTCAAGATCCTGATTGGTTGCAAGTACAAGTCTTACGTCGACTTTGAAGGTTGTATTTCCGCCCACCGGTTCAAATTCACGATCCTGGAGTACTCGCAATAGCTTCACCTGCAACTGAGGCGATGCGGTTGCGATTTCGTCAAGAAACAGAGTACCGCCGTCTGCCTGCAGGAACTTTCCGACTTTATCATGAGAGGCCCCCGTAAAGGCGCCTGCCACATGTCCGAAGAGCTCACTCTCGAGGAGTGAATCCGGCAGAGCACCGCAAGCAACTTCTACAAACGGACGGTCTGCTCTGTTGCTGAGCTGATGCAGGGCACGTGCGGTCATGGTCTTGCCGGTGCCGCTTTCACCCAGGATAAGAACTGTCGTTCGCGTATCAGCAACACTCTCGATCAGCTCAAACATTCGCAGCATCTTGTAGTCTTTGCCGACGATGCTTGAGAGTCCGTAGCGTTGAGTGAGCTGAGCTTTGAGCTTTTTGTTTTCTTCGATGATCTGACGCTGACCCATGGCGCGTTCGATCGAGAATCGAAGTTCTTCGTCAATGACGGGTTTTGTGAGATAGTCGAAGGCTCCCATACGGATCGCTTCGACTGCGCTTTCGATAGTTCCGAAGCCGGTCAGCAGGATGACAGACGTTTCGGGTGAATGTTCGCGAGCCCAGCTCAGCAGATGAAAGCCATCATGATCCGGAAGATTCACATCACAGATCACAACTTCAAATGGGTATTCACCCATTCGTTCGATTGCTTCGTCACAGTTCGAAGCTGTTTCGGTTCGATGTCCGAGACTTCGCAGATAATCGGCCATCGCGTTCTGGATATAGCGGTCATCATCAACAACCAGAAGCGAGCCGGATGTACCACGTGCCATTTAAAGAATCCCCTCTGAGTGTACGCAGCCGATCAGGCCATCGCCCAATCGGGGCGCGGCATTCGGCACAGTTTTTTTGTCGTAACGACCTTTGCTGGATGATTGACGTTCCGCGATATTGGGTACCGCCGGAAACGTTCGTGTTGCCCACCCTGGCAACAAATCAACCAGACCACGAGGAGATCTCTCAACAGTAGGTTGCGTTTTGCGCTCAGGCGGTGTGTAACTCCAACATCACTGTGAATCTTTAAGGGTGCTTCCCGATTTGATCGATGCAACCGTAAAAGTCGATTCCATCCCTGAATTCAGCTGTGGGAGCGGCCAATGCTGTGTTGACACTTCGCGTACTCAGTTCCTTTTGGTACTCTCATGGGCCGCCAGTATCCCCGCCAGTTTCCTCAGGACGGTTGTTGGAAGATGGTCAGTAAAGCCGCTTTGATTCCCGTTTCGATTTTTGCAGCAATGCTGGCAACTTACTTTGTTTCTGACGTGAGATGCGTTGGAGACGATCGCGTTGATGGACTTGCGCCCGATGAGTTCTTTGAGCGACGCATTCGGCCTGTACTTGTACGACATTGTTATGAGTGTCATTCCGGGAGCAGTGCTGCGATCAAAGGGGGCCTTCGACTCGACTTTCGAGATGGCCTCCTCAAGGGCGGGGACTCGGGAGCTTCCATCACCCCCGGAAATCCGGATGAGAGTTTACTGATACAGGCAGTCCTTCATCAGGGACTCGAAATGCCACCGGGAAAAACCCTTCGCAAGGAAGAGCTCGTTGATCTGCAGTTATGGGTCCAATCCGGAGCCTTTGACCCTCGCGCCATAGAGCCTTCCATATTAGAAGTCGGCGCAGAAGCATTTGAAGCTGTGTATCGGGAACGAATGAGCTGGTGGAGTCTTCAACCCCTCTCAAGTCCGACTCCGGAGACGGTTCGGGGAACGCTGCATGAAGAAATCGATTTGCTGATCGACACTCAATTACATCAGGCGGGCCTTCAACGATCGGCTCCAGCAGCACCGAGACCTTTGATTCGCAGATTATGGTTCCAGTTAACAGGCCTGCCCCCAAACGAATCGGAACTGGATCAGGTGTTATCCGCTTCCGCACTGGATCGTGAGCTGACTTCTGACGATTGGCAGCAAGTTGTCGAACACGCCCTGAAGTCGCCTCACTTCGGCGAACGATGGGCTCGACACTGGATGGATGTTGTTCGCTACACGGATACATATGGTTATGAATGGGACATGCCGGCGAAGGGGTCGTGGCGGTTTCGCGACTACCTGATTCGCGGTTTCAATGAAGACGTGCCTGTCAATCTTCTGTTTAAGGAACAAATTGCGGGCGATCTGCTTTCGGATGCAAGAGTCAACCTGTCACTTGGAATCAATGAGTCCGCCATCGGACCAATGTTTTATCAGATGGGTGAAAAGCGTCATGGGGACAGTTCGGAGTTCAACGGTATCCATCAGGAGATGCTGGACAACAAAATTGACGCGTTCGGAAAAGCGTTTCTCGCAACCACACTTTCCTGTGCACGCTGCCATGACCACAAGCTCGATCCGATTTCACAGCAGGACTACTATGCGCTGGCGGGGGTCTTTTTCAGCTCGAGGTGGGTCACGAATACGATTGACCTTCCTCAGCGAAATGAAGCGACTCGAACGCAGTTGCTGGACCGAAAGGTGAAACTTCGGGCTCTGTTGACAGAACAGTGGAAGAATGATGTTACCAGCCTGACCGTATCAAAACTTGATGAGCGGCTGGATTCGGCGAAACCGACCACGATTGAGGATCTTCTGACTGTCTGGGGAGACGTTCGTGCCGGAGGAGAAACGACTGACGGGATCCGGAATTCATGGATGGCGACTGTTCTGAAGCATATGCAGGAATCGGAACGTCGAGCCGCGGAGAACAAAGCCCATTTTTCTGTGGTTGCCGATTTTCGTGACGGCATTCCCCATGGCTGGTCAGTAAGCGGTGAAGGTCTGAGCCACATTACTCCGCGAGGCGAATTCGTTGTTGCCGTCAATGGTCCGCAGATTATTGAGACAGTTCTCTACGGAGGACTGTGTACCAATACTCTGAGTTCAAAGATGAACGGAGCACTTCGATCTCCATGGACTCGTGATCTTGGGCCGGGGCACCTGAGTTTTGAGGTCGCAGGCGGTGATTTTGCTGCTCGCAGAGTTGTTGTTGACAATGCGTTCCTCACGGAGAAGCAGACATACGTTGCCAACCCGACACCAACGTGGGCGTTGGTCGATGGAATGGGGAGCGTCACCGATCGTCATGTGTATGTTGAATACGCGACCAAGACGAGCAACCCCAACTTTCCACCACGCGTTGGATTGGGTGGAGCCTGCAGTGAGGAGCAGGCAGCCGATCCGCGAAGCTGGTTTCAGATCTCACGAGTCGTCCGGCACGTGGCACCTTTTTCACCATTCGACGAACTCTCAGCAAGTCGCCGGCTTCTGACAGTGGAATCTCCGGATACTCGGGAAGCGGTCGCGGAACGTTACAGGGCCGTTTTGTTGCAGGCAGTGGCTGCATGGGAACGCAATGAGTGCACCGACGACGATGTTCGCTGGCTGAACTGGGCACTCAGTAGTGGGCTCCTTACGAATACAACAAATACACCTGAGGCAACAGAAGCAACAAAGACACCTGAAACACGCACAGACGCAGGCGCTCGAGCGACAGAACTGAAGCGACTGCTGGAAGAGTATCGCGATCTGGAAGCGATGCTGAAAGTTCCCGAGACTGTAAACGGGATGGCCGATGTGGATCCACCATTTGACTACCGGTTGAACGTTCGAGGTGATTACGATCAGTTGGCAGAAGAGGTTCGCCGTGCACCGCCCCGTTTTCTCAAAGAGCGTGCAGGGCAGACAGGTGATGGCGCATCAGACTTCACCCGCAGACAGCTTGCCGAGCTTGTGGTCTCACCTGAGAATCCGTTGACAGCACGCGTCTACGTAAATCGAGTCTGGCACTGGATGCTTGGGCAGGGATTGGTCACAACCACAGATGATTTCGGACATACGGGCGAACTGCCGAGTCATCCTGAATTGCTTGATCGACTGGCACTTAGGTTTACTGAGAATGGCTGGTCCACAAAATATCTGATTCGCGAGATCCTGCTGAGCCAAACGTGGCAACAGTCGCAGGAGGTATCCGGAACTGCATTAGAAGTTGATCCGTCAAATCGACTGCTTCATCATTATCCTGTAATGCGGCTGGACGGGGAGTCGCTGCGGGATGCGATGCTGGCGGTATCGGGACAACTGGACAACTCGGTCGCTGGCCCTGTCGTCTATCCTCATCGCCTGAATGAAGACCCTCAAAAGCGACTCTATTCCGGGCCTCTGGACGGCAACCGCCGTCGTTCAATCTACACTCAGGTCTCCATTATGGAGCCTCCTCGATTTTTACAGACTTTTAATCAGCCGGCCCCCAAGATCCCGACAGGGCGACGAGATGTGACGAATACGCCGGCCCAGTCACTTTCGCTTTTGAATGATCCATTTGTCCTTGACCAGGCCGGCAAATGGGCCACTCGGCTGATGGTCGAATCGGACGCAGACCCGACCGCACGAATTCAGCGGATGTTTCAGACAGCCTTCTTTCGTCGAGCCACGGACGAAGAATGCCGAAGATGGACGGAAGCAGCGATGGATCTTCACTCTGCTTCACCAGACGCTACAGGGGATGTCCTGACAAACGCTGAGGTCTGGACCGTGCTTTGTCATACAATGTTCAACACCAAAGAGTTCCTGTACCTACAGTGATCGGGCAATGCCATGCAGCACACAGAATATTCACGCCGGGATGTTCTCCGCAGCGTCTCAAACGGCTTCGGTATGCTGGCGTTTTCAGCAATTGCCGACGGTGTATCTGCATCGGAATCTCGTGCCGCCGTCCCAAAGGCACGAGCAAAAAACGTAATTCTGTGCTTTATGGATGGTGGTCCAAGTCATGTGGACACATTCGACTACAAGCCGGAACTGACTCGGCAGCAGGGTAAAGCCATCGGGGATTCTCAGGTTTCAAAGCTCTCACAAAGCAGTGCCGGCCGGGTTTGGTTTGGTAGTCCATGGACGTTCAGGAAGCGAAGCGAGAGTGGTCTCTGGGTAAGTGATCTGCTTCCGCATACGGCGAAACTGGCGGACGAGCTGTGCGTGGTGCGATCACTGGTCGGAAAGCAGCCACTGCATGGTCAGCAGAATCTCCTGCTGCATACTGGACGTGTCACGGGACTTGCCCCTAGTTTTGGGTCATGGGTAAGTTACGGACTCGGCACCCTGAATCAGAATCTGCCCGGGTATGTGCTGTTGAACAACGACTGGATTCCAAATGGTGGTTTTGAAAACTTTGGAAGCGCATTTCTACCGGCCGTGAATTCTGCGACACTGTTACGGGCTCGAGAACCGATGGTCGACAATATTCATCCTGGTATGAGTACGGCTCGGCAGTCGCGAATGCTGCAGCTACTCCGGGATCAGGATCAGACGTATGCTCGGTCGACGCCGGAGCATATGCTGATTGAATCAGCGATTCGAAATTATGAGACCGCGTTTCGAATGCAGACCTCCATCCCGGACCTTGCCGATATCAGCAGCGAAACCAAAGAGACTCAGGAGCTGTACGGCGTTACAAGCAGCCACGAGCATCAGAAGTATTATGCACTGCAGTGTCTCAGAGCACGTCGACTGGTTGAGGCGGGCGTACGGTTTGTGGAAATTACATGCCCGCTCACTCATGCCAACAATTCACCATGGGATCAGCACGGCAGTCTGAAACAGTACCATTCGGAAAATGCACTCATCACAGATCAGTCCGTAGCGGCGCTGATCGTGGATCTCAAACGAAGGGGGTTGCTTGATGAGACGATCGTGATCTGGGCTGGCGAGATGGGCCGAACGCCGCATACACCACAGATTTCTGAAACCTGTGGTCGCGATCACCATGTGAACGGCTATACAATTTTTATGGTCGGAGGCGGTTTCCGCGGAGGAATCACTTTCGGCGAAACCGACGAATTCGGGAACTCGGCTGTGGGTTCACCGCTGACGATTCACGATATTCATGCAACGGTCCTGCACCAGCTTGGAATTGATCACCGGAGTCTTTCTGTACGGTTTGGGGGACGAGATGTGAGTTTGACTGATGTCCATGGGCATGTCGTGAGCGATATTCTGACGTGAGGGAAATCCACTGGCGTGGATGAACTCAATCCATTTATGATACCATTCGGGGTGGGGCAGGCATCGTCCCGGGTTACCGCCATACAGCCACGATCAGCCTGTCGAAAAGACTCTGTCGCTTTCAAGCCGTCACCAACAACTCTATCGCAACAGCCGAAGTTCATGTCGGATCGAAAGTTCAAACGATATCGAATGCACATCGACCTTCGCCGTTATCGGCCGATGGTTGCAAAGTTACCGCCGGGATATTGTTGGGTCCCATGGCGGTTGATGTTGCTTGAACGACATGCTCAGACGAAGTGGCGGGCATTTCGACAGGATCTGGACGGCCAGGTCTTTAACTGCCTGAGTGATCTGGAAGGTTGCCGTCGGCTGATGAAGGACATCGCCACTCAACAGACTTTTTGTGCTTCCGCCACATGGCTCCTCGTCTTTCAGCCGGAACCGGAATGGCCACCGGAAGACTGCGGCTGTATTCAGGGCATTTGTCGGAAAGGAAATGTTGGAGCCATTCAGAATGTCGGGGTGGTGCCCGAACATCGCGGACAGGGACTTGGACGGGCACTTGTCGTTCAGGCACTCAATGGATTCCGACAGAACGGAATGGAGACCGGCTTTCTTGAAGTCACATCCATCAATCGTCCGGCCGTAAATCTGTATCGGTCTCTCGGATTCTCAATCGTTGAAGTGCTTTACAGAGATGCAGAGACCGGGGAAACCTCTCCTGCCGGACTCGATGACATCGACCCGTAGCCGCGTCGAACGATTCTGCGAGTCAGCCAGAGTTCCAGAAGCAGCATTCCGCAGAACAGCCACAACAGAATCGCCCAGAGTTCCATGCGGGACTCGTTGCCATACATTTGCTGACTCAGAGATTTCAATGATTTCGCAAACCTGACGCGATTGCCCGTGGCCAGTTTCGCCCGATCGCTTTCGGTCAGCTCTTCCATATTGTCTTCAACATGGTCGTAGTTGACAACAAATGTATCCAGCGTCTCAGGTGCATCCGGCTGAGTCTCCCGTTCAAGTCGATACACGCCAGGCTGCCATGTGGAATCAAACAGAATCGTTGAGGCGGGAATTCCACCGGGCTGAACAGGTTCGGACTGGGCTCCTCCGGGAAGTCGAAAACGGTAAACAGAGTTTCCGGCAATCTCGGTCTGTGCTGCCAGAGTTTCGGCCACAATCGGCGACGAAAAATCCAAATTGCGTTTGACTTTTGATGCTGCTGCCTGAAAGACGATCTCGTGAAGAAACGGAACAAAGTCTGACCGTGTAGGGAAGTCGTTCCACTGACGATTCCATGTTGAGGTAAAAACAAATACGGTACCTTCTCCGCAGCGAGTCTGGATCAAAAGGGGATCGCCTGGGGTCAGCTCGGCGAGCACCACTGGCTGTGACGTTACGGGATTCTCTGCGTTGTTCAGTGCGTCAGGAGAGGCCTGGGCAGGTAAAGTACTGACTGCTGGACCCAGCTTTGTTTGCCACCATTGCTGATACTGGGTTTTCAGAAAGCTGCGAGATGGGTCAGAGCGAAAACGCTCAAGCCAGCCGGATTGAAGGCTCAACTGTGCCACCTGATTTCCATCCGTTCCGGCAACGGTGGACTCCTTTGCTCGAACGAGTTCTACACCTGGCGCTAGTCCGTAGACGTCTGCGAGTTTCCGAAACGAGTCCGGCGTTGTGGCTGGTCCGCAGACGACAATCAGGCCTCCACCAGCCGTCACATATTCTCGAAGCTCCGAAAGTGTTTGATCCGGAATCGTTCCAACATCTGTCAGAACGACGACGGAATTCTTCTGCAGCTGGTCTCTGGTGACAGAACCTGAATCCGTCAACGTCGCGCTGACCCACGGGACCTTTCGACCACCGGCGGCAAACACAATTTGCGCAAAGAAAGTGGAATCGGCCGCAGAGTTCAATCCCGCAGTTCCGCGGACAAGCAGTACCGGGAGTGCAGCCTTCACATGCACTGCAACATGGGCCACATTATCTGCGGGAATGGCATCCGTTGTTGCGAGCGCTTCGACCGACAGAACATGTGCTCCTTCGACCCTCAGGCTGTGTTCGAACTCAACGCTGGAATTCCCATGGGCCGGCACTAACACCGACTTCTGCTGACTTGCCAACGGCTGGCCATCGGCAAGAAGTCGTACCGGAACCTGAACGTCCGCCGCGGACGAATTGAAGATTACCGTCCGAAGTCGCAACGGAAAATCGGGGACCGTCAGATCTCTTGATGCCTCAATTCGCCCAACGGCCACATTGTGAGTCAGGGGTGCAAGATGCTCTCCAACATCGACTGCCCAGACACGAGGCTTTACGGCTGGAAAGTCCATCAATTCATCAACACGTATCCATGCAGCATCATTGTCAGCCTGCCACGATGTTCTGTGCCGATCAGTGAAGACCACAATTTCACGCGCAGCACTACTGCTTCTGGAGAGAATTCCGATGGCACGTTCTGTGGCGGCACGCAGGTCCCCGGCACCCGAGGGAGGCGGTAGCTGAGCAATCGCTTCGCTGACAAGCTTTTGATCCTGAAGAGGGGACTCAATCACAGATCGTGGTTTGTCGCGGGCGTCAATAAGGGCCGAACTGTCTCCGGGACCAAGCGTCGTCAAAAATTCCGTTGCACGACGTAGAGCGGTTTGATGCAGCGAATTCAGACCGTCTGATCTGGCCATCGAATTCGATCCATCAATGACAATCACGACCGTGCGAGAGCCAGCAGAGTGAAATCCGCTGAGCCAGCCGGCCGGGATCCAGGGGCGAGCCGCTGCAAAGGTCAGGAGGAGAATCAGACCGATCCGAATCAGCAGCAACAACAGTTCTTCGAGGCGCAATCTTCGTCGAGTCTTCCGAGCGGGATTCAGAAACTGCATTGCCGCCCACTGAACCACATCGTACCGACGTCGGCTCAGGAGATGGGCGACAATCGGCAGACTGATTCCCGCGATGCCAGCGAGAAGCCACGGATTCAGAAAGAACTGCAGCATGCGGCCTGATTGTCGAAACTACTTCGACGAATCTTCCTCTTTCTTCAGGAGGGCCTTATACCGCTTCTGAAATTTCTCCACCTTCGGACCGACCACAAACTGGCAGTAAGAAGCGTTGGGGTTCAACGCGAAATAGTTCTGGTGGTCCTCTTCCGCAACGTAGAACTTCTCAAATTTTTCCAGCGTCGTGACAATCGGAGCGTCGTACACTCCACTCTTGTTCACTTCTTCAATCATCAACTTTGCCGCCTCTTTCTGTTCATCGTTGTGATAGAACACGGCAGAGCGATACTGAGTACCCACGTCTGCGCCCTGGCGATTCAAAGTGGTTGGATCGTGAGTATGAAAAAACACGTCCAGAAGCTGTTTGTATGTGATGACCGAAGGATCGTAGACAATCTGAATACCTTCGGCATGCCCGGTCCGACCTGAGCATACCTGTTGGTAAGTTGGGTTCGCTACTTGACCGCCCGTATAACCGGATTTCACGGACTGAACACCCTTCAGACGCAGAAATACAGCTTCTGTACACCAGAAGCAGCCTGCCGCGAGGGTGGCTGTCTCCGTTTTTGAAGCTTTTTCCCCTGATTTGTCTACCGGTTTGTCTGTCGATTTGTCCGCTGGTTTTTCCTGATTTTGCAACATGGCTTCAATTCGTCCTGCTGATCCATGGAAGTTGCCGGAAAGTCGGTATACGCAATGCTATGTTCTATGCAGAATTCAAGCGAATTTCAAAACACGTTTGGCGAATTCATGGTAACCAGCCAGCTGAGGAATACAAATGTGCGGTCGATACACTCTGAAGACTCCGGCAAGTCGTCTGATCGAGTTGTTTGATGTCCTGACAATTCCGACGCTCTTTCCACGCTACAATATTGCGCCGACAACGATGGTGCTTTGTATACGTTCAATGCGGGAACCGGTGTCAGAAACCGAAACGAGTTCATCCGGATTAACGCTGTCGAGTGTTCAGAGGGAGGCAGTCATGATGAAATGGGGACTCGTGCCATTCTGGGCCGATGATCTCTCCATTGGAAGTCGGATGATCAATGCTCGGAGCGAAACAGCCGCAGAAAAGCCGTCATTTCGAAATGCAATGAAAAGCCGTCGCTGCCTGATCATTGCGGATGGCTTTTATGAGTGGGAGAAGCTGACTGCAACCAAAAAACAGCCATGGTATATCCATATGCCGAACAATGAGCCGTTTGCGATGGCCGGACTCTGGGAATCGTGGAACCCAAAGAAATCAAAGGCCGCGGATTCCGTTCATGATCGAACCGAAGACGTATTAACGTGTTCCATACTGACAACCAGTGCCAACGCAGAGATGGCAGGTGTTCATGATCGAATGCCCGTGATTCTGAATCCGGAACACTACGATGTCTGGTTGAGTGGTGAATCGACGATGGACCAGCGAATCTCGCTCATGAAGCCGCTGCCTGATCAGACACTGCTCCGATACAAAGTTTCAACGCTGGTGAACAAACCTGGCAATGACAGTCCCGAATGTATTGCCGCCATTGACGAATAGCACATCAGGACTTTACCGATCGAGTTCTTGAACCGTGGCAGCAGTTCACTCCTTACGGTTGCCAGCTTGAGTGACAAATCAGTATGTTGCTGAATATAGGCAATCAGGAATCGAGAGAATAAACAGGAACGATGACAACCAACCCGTCCGGTGATTTTGACGATCCGAACAACAGTCAGCCTCAGAGCGAGCGTGGCCCGGATCCGATCCGCTTCAGCCCACCGCCTGTGGTGCTTTCAGAACCCGAGTTTGTGGATCCTGAGTCGTTCAATCGATTTGCATTCGAGGAGTTTCGCAAGAGCCAGCGCAAACGGCTGATGCTGTCCGTTGCATTGTTTTTCGCAACATTTGGATCAACGTTTCTGGTCGGCTCGGGTTACGCATCTCTGCAGTTGCTGCCTGCATACGTCAATGCCGACTATCGAAATGTGGTCGAAAGTGCATTAAGAGAGGATGCGGAACGCCGGAACGCCGCTCCTCAGACAATCAATGATTTGTTCTGGGAAACAACCGTCCGCGGGCTTCAGTACGCGACTCCGCTGATGCTGATACTGTTGTCTCACGAGATGGGCCATTATCTGCAGTCAGTCCGATACCGAATTCCGGCCTCGTTTCCATTCTTTATTCCACTGCCTTTGCCACCACTCGGCACAATGGGGGCCGTGATTCTGCAGGGTCGTGGACATGCTGATCGGAAACAGATGTTTGACATCGCAGTTTCAGGACCTCTGGCAGGTCTCGCCGTAACGATTCCAGTGCTTTGTTACGGCATTTTGCAATCGACATGGATTCCAAAAGTCGAAGTCGCAGCCAACATGCAGCTGGGAGAACCACTGTTGCTGCAATGGATGATTCAGTGGCTGAAACCGGCTCCCGCTGAAGGGATGGAATTCATGCTCAACGGCTACGCATTCGCCGGGTGGGTTGGAGTGTTCATAACGGCCATGAATCTCCTGCCGGTTGGTCAACTGGATGGAGGTCACATTCTCTACACACTCATCGGTCGACACGCCCACAAAGTGGCTCTGATCACTGTTGGTGCCGGAGCCGGACTGATGATTCTCAGTGGGATCTATTCGTATTCGCTGTTGCTCATCCTGCTGCTGATGACGGGAGTTGTTCATCCGCCAACCTCAAATGACAGAGTTCCAATTGGCTGGTTCCGACATGTCGTGGGCTGGTTGACTCTGGCATTCCTGATTGTCGGGTTTACTCCTCAGCCCATCATGATACCGGGCGGAGAAACTCAGTTGGAAATGCCGGAACAGGACAAACGCAAACAGCGGATCGATCCATCTCAGGTTGACCCAAACGATGTTGTCGAAATTCAGCGAGCAAACGGTACCGGGCTGGAGGACAATCCGCAGGCTGCGCGAACTCGTTCAACAACTTCGACGGCCTTTCGCCGAGCCGTCTGAGCGCCCTGCTGCAGAATGTCTTCAACGATTGACGGGTTTGCCTCCAGCTGCTGACGACGTTCGAATGCGGCTCCGAAGTGCTCCATGGCAGCATCGTAAAGAGCCTGCTTAGCCTCTCCATACCCCATGCCGCCGGCTCGATACCGATCCGCCAGCACCGCCTGTTGTTCCGGCGTCGCAAGGAGCTTATAGAGTTCATACACTGAGCAGGTTTCCGGATCTTTAGGAGATTCGACTGGAGTTGAGTCCGTCTTGATCGACATGATCAGCTTACGCAGCTTCTTTGGACTGTCGAAAATCGGTATGGTGTTGCCATAACTTTTCGACATCTTCTCGCCGTCCAGCCCCGGGACTTTTGCCGAGGCGTCAAGGACATAGGCTTCGGGCAGGTGGAGCGTTTCGCCATACAGAGAATTGAAACGCTGAGCAATATCCCGAGTCACTTCGATGTGCTGAATCTGGTCAGCTCCGACCGGGACTTTGTCGCTGTCGTAGATGAGGATGTCCGCTGCCATCAGGACCGGATATGTGAAAAGTCCCGCATCCGCTGCCACACCCTTCGCCTTTTTGTCCTTAAACGCATGGCACTTTTCAAGCAGGTGCATCTGAGTGATTGTCATCAGCAACCATGTGAGTTCAGTGACCTCCGGGACGTCCGACTGTCGGAAAAGAGTGGCTTTCGCCGGATCAAGCCCCAGTGCCACAAGGTCCATCGCTGCGTCACGGACGTATCCAGCCAGTTCAGCAGGGTTACGAACCGTCGTGAGCGCGTGAAGATCGGCAATGAAATAGTAAGATTGTTCATTGCCCTGCAGCGCGATGTACTGGCGAATCGCACCGAAGTAGTTTCCCCAGTGAAATCGTCCAGTGGGTTGAATTCCCGAAAGCACTTTCATGATCTGATGTACCTATTTCTGAATCTTCAGAGTCCGAACAACTTCGGCAACACTTGATGCGTTAAGTTGAGCAAGAGCAGCGGGAAGCTGTTTCACAAGTTCACAGGAGACCCCTGGATTATAGAAGTTTGCAGTGCCGACCTGCACGGCGGACGCCCCTGTCACCAGAAACTCCATCACATCATCGATCGACTGAATCCCGCCGATCCCGATGATCGGTACATCGACAGCCTGCGCCACCTGATACACGATTCGCAGTGCCAGCGGTTTGATTGCCGGGCCGCTGAGTCCTCCCAGTATGTTGCCCAATACCGGCCGCTGTTTTTTCCAGTTCACAGCCATGCCCTGAAACGTATTCACCAGGGAGACGGCGTCACAACCTGCATCGGCGACCGCCTGAGCGACCGGAACAACACTGGTGACATTCGGTGTCAGCTTTGCGATCACAGGAATGCCACAGGATTCCCGAACAGTTCGAACAACCTGAGCCGCCTGCTCCGGGTTCGTTCCAAAATCCACTCCTCCAGACACATTTGGGCAGGAAATGTTCAGTTCGACGGCCGCAATTCCGGGGAAGTCATTCAGGCGCTCGGCCATAAGCCGAAACTCTTCTGTCGACTTCGCAGCGATGTTGACAATCACCGATGTTCCGAGGCTGAGGAGGTAAGGAAGCTTATCGGTGAGAAACAGATCAAAGCCATCATTGTCCAGACCGATCGAATTCAACATTCCACTGGCCGTTTCGACGGTTCGCGGAGTGGGATTCCCCGGTCGCGGCTGAGGAGTCACCGTCTTGGGAATGATTCCCCCGATTGCCGGGAAATTCACAAAGGCTGTCATTTCCTTTGCGTAGCCGAAAGTCCCGGACGCAACCAAAATCGGGTTTTGCAGATGCAGCCTGTTGAGTTGTACGGCCAGATTCGTCATCGGAGAATACTTCCAGTCCCAGCAAATGATCACAAGGATGCGAAGGATAGCATCCCCGGACGGTCTCACCAGACTCTGAGAATCGTCGAACAGCGAATTTCGGCGGGTCCCATGTTTTGAAGTCTCGCTCCAGACACTGAGAATCTGCTGAGTGTGGCTTCAGGCTGCCGATCAGATCCCCTCGCCAAAGAGTCCGGATTCCGCGGACTCATGCGGTTCTTTTGTTCGGTGCGGACTTTTGGCCAGATCCCGACCGTCCATAAGGTCGTATTCATCCGCCTCGTTTCCGGAGGCACGTTTCAAAAGGATTGTGAAGACACATCCGCCTGTCGGGAGATTTGCCGCGGTCAGCAGCCCCCCCTGTGCTTCGATGACGTTCCGACTGATCGTCAACCCAATCCCCAACCCTTCTTCTTTCGTGGAGTGGAACTGTTCAAAGACCTTTTCAGGGTCACTCGGCAGACCGGGACCATTGTCACGTACCGTAACCAGGATTTTCCCCGCCTGCGGGGCTGCTCGCACTGCAACTTCGATTTTGAGTGATTCTGTTCGAGCCGCGCTTCCTGCTTCGATCGCATTCACAATCAGATTGATCAATACGTGAGTTGTCTGTACTGAATCGACAAGTACATCCAGCGTGTCGTCGATAAGGAGTTCCGGGGCAATCGGGATCCGTACCAGTTCGGCACCCTCCATAGCCGCAGTGTGACTGGTCATCATAATTGCGCGATCGATGATTGAGCGGAGGTCATCAACTTCAAGGGTCAGAGATCGAAACCGAACGAAGTCTCTGATGCTGACGATAATCTGCGCTGCATGATCGACGAGTTCCATCACATTATTGAGCGTTTTCAGATTGCGTTCACGATCGCCGGTTCCGGTTTCTTCACGACGAATGAGCGTATCGCAGTACGCCATCATCGCCTGAAGCGGTTGATTCAGCTGATGAGCAAATTCAGTGCTGAGCTGTCCGAGCAGGCTGAGTCGAGCTGCTCGATTCAGCCGTTCATTCATTGTGCGAATTTCATCTTCGCGGGCTCGGAGAGCGTCATTGTTCGAGAGGTAGATGGTCGCCTGTGTTGTGGAATCCCGCGAATGAGGCTCGATGCGTCCGTGGTACCAGCATTCACCACCCTTAATACCTGTTCCGCGAAACTCACAGGTTGCAGAAGACCCATCTTTTACAGACTTATCCACGATCGCAATCACATCAGATTTGAAGGGCCTTGAGACGAAGTCTGTCAGTCGCAGTCCCTGGACTTCGGGAACTTCGCTGGCTCCGAATCGCATGACGTCCCGGATTTCCTTCGACTGGTCGAGTGAAATCGCGAAGTCGCACGCGGCATCTGCAATTTTCTTCCACTGATTCTGATCTCGAAGTCTTCGTGCATCGCGACGCGCATAAATGATTCCTGTCAGGATCAGCTTTCCGATTGTCTGAATCTCCTGACATGCTGATCCCTCAAGTGGAACCAAGTTGTCAGACGTTGCAAACGCAATGATACCTGCAAGGCGGCCGCCCACTTCAATTGGGCACATCAGGTACCCGCGGGCGTCAATCTCGACTAACAATGCACTCACCACACGACTGCAGCTCGAATCGTCGTCACGACGAATCGCAAAGGCCGGCTTGCCGCGGTCCAGCAGCTCGACAACCTGATTAGACAACAGTGAAATCGAAATCTTCTGCAGGGCGTTACTTCGAAATTCAGGACCATCCGATTGCCACGATACAGCGAGCGATATACTGCGTGTCATACTCGGCATCTGGCGGACTGAGTACAAATGGACATGCCTGAGTTTCGTCCGTCCTCCAAGTTCTGACAGCACCTCCATAACGACGGCTCTCAAATTTCGCGGTCGAACGCTGAGCAACCTTTCAATGGCCCTTGGGAGGTATTTTCTCAGCGACTGACTGACGGGATCTGACAATGACATGGAGAATATCCGTGAGACTGAAGAGTGAACCCCATACAGGAGACTCCATCCCTCAACTAAGGAGTTGGCCCCAATCGTCACAATAGCAGATCTGAGGGCCACTCCGAAAGCCTGCAGATAGATTCGATTCCCGGCAGGAGCCTCATCACGTCACCGATTCCATAAATCGGACGGGAGCGCATTGTGAATTGGTCACTTTGAGAAGGTGTGAATTGGTCACTTTCCGGAGGGAAGTCGATCGATCAGCTCTTGCCAGCCAGGTTGAGTTCTGAATGCGGAGAACTCGGGTCCCTGCCTCAAACGCCTGCCATTTGAAAAACCATGGTCGACTGCCTGATTCAGAAGAGACAAACCGCGATCCGCATAAACTCTTTGTGTCTGAGCATTTGCAGATACATCGGAGGTCATCGCCTGAGCGAATACGGATGAGGCATTCACAAGGTTCATGGTGTCGGTGGGGTCGAGGTCTGCCGCAGCGTCCGCAAGTTTTATTCCTCTCTGAATCTCCCCGCGCAATACAAACAACATCGCCATACCAGACCAGATTTCAGCACACTCCGGATTGAGCTGGTCAGCTCGACGAATGTCGGCTTCTGCTTCAGCAGGCTGTCCGTTCTTCAGCAGAATCTGACCCCGGAGCAAATACAGGCCGGGCCGAAGTTCATCGTTACGGATCGCAGAATTCACCATCGACAATGCCTCATCCGTGGCTCCGGAATCCAGCAATTCAATGGCTGCTTTGAAGCTGTCTTCAGATGGTGAACGACGGGCCGCAGCACTGAGTGCACCCTGAGTTCGCCCACGGATGAGTGCATCCGGACAACGGGAACAGCGATTCAGAATTCTTCGTGCTTCCGGATGAGCAAACAGAGAAACCCTCGAAATCAGCCGCTCAGCAAACACTCGATCTTCCGGTCGAACGTCATTTGTACCCGGAGCAGGCTCGATCAACTTGTCCAGTCGTCGACACAGAATCAATATCGCACGCTCCGATCCGTCTGTATGCAGCACATCCATCACCTGATTGAATAGAGAACTGCTTCCATAGAAACTCTTTTCCGCAAGATCATGCCAGCCTGGATAATCCACCGCAGCCACATGTTCCAGAATGACCAGTTGAGACTGATTGTCGAGAACCTCAAATTCATCGATGAGCGGCTGCAGAATTTCTGGATTTGCACATCGCAGCGCAGACTGCAGTGAACGCTGTCGCGAGCGAGGATTCGTGTCTTCGTTCCGAAAATCCTGAAGCAGGTATGGCGCCCATTCCGTATCCGGAAAAATCAAAACAGCGTTTCTGATTGTGTCTGTAATCTGTTGGCTCGACAGACGGCTTCGAAGAAATGTGCGAATCAACTCACCATCCGACTCCCGCTGCCATGTCCATATGCTTTCAGCGACGATGTCCTGCAGCTGTGGAATTGAAATCGCCAGCAGATGCCGCCTGAGGATCTCAAGCGACCGCTCATTCTCATGAGACCTGAGATAAGCGAGAGCGAGTCGCAATCGCCCAAGTTCTTCATTGCTGACCACTTTGAACGGAATCGGTTCATCCGGATCAGCAGGTGGCTCGGCCGGTGCAGGTAACTCAGCGGCTGCGTCGCCACGAATATCAGCAGCTGCTGCTCTTCCAGCTTCGACGTCGCCGTTTTGTGCTTCGATGAACCCAACTGCAAACTGAATGTTGCCACGTGCTGCCGCCTCCAGTTGCTTCTCTGCATACTTCAAAACAAACTCACCCCATCTGTGGTCGTCAGCTTCAATTGCAGAAGCTACAATTCGGTCCTGAAGCTGCTCCTGCAACGATGCATCGCTGAAATTCCAGAGCTCAGTCAATTTGTGTTCTGCTTCGGTCTGCATGCTGAGTGTGAGACACTGAATCGCGGCTGCAGAGATGTGTTCATCGCCGGCAAGTGCCATTTGCCCGAGAACTGAAATTGCCCTGGGACTCGTGATCCGATGTAGTTGAGGAATGACGACATCCAGATTCCCGTTTGAAGCCGTCAGCAACTTTTCAAAAAGCTCTTCCTGCTGCAAACTATTGAGCCGATCGATCGCAGTCGCTGCTGCCTCACAGACACCGCGATCAGATTCGAACAAGTCGCTGAGAATCACCTCGGACCCAACAAACTGATAGACGGGGGTCAGGGCTGCAACCACTGCTTCATCGGTCCTCGCATGGTAGCGAAGCCTGAGAGGGACCTGAGATGCTGGTCCACCGACCGATTCGCGATGAGGACGATGAAAGCACAATCGAATATCGAGAAACGCTTCGCCTCCGGAAATTTCCGTCTGATTTGATGGCATGGCATCCGGGGCGGAAGCTCCCTGAACCGTCAACAGCCGTTCGAGCCACGCCACAGGTTCATCGGTCTGCATTTGGCGATCGGCGTGATCCGGGATCAAAACCAGACGTCGGCATCCATCCTTGTGAAGCTCCCGGATATGTTCTCGCAGTATCCACACGGCCGGAACGTCGAAATCTCGCCCCAGCTGCAGCAATCCAAGTGATCCATCGGGGCCAAGACGACGCATGACAACTGGCGACGTTTCTCGAATCTTCTGATTCAGTTCAACCCGTTGTTCCGCATGTGGTCCGGACCAGATCAAAATCAGAGAGGGCTCGCCCAACTGCTCACGATCAATGTTGATTCCCGAAAAGCTCAGCTCAATCGCCTGCTCTTTTCCCGGCGGCACAGCTCGCAATGAAGACGTCGTGAGTACCGGTAGCGATTCACCATCAAACTCAAGACGAAACTGTTCACGCAATGGCTGCACTGTTTGCTCGCCATCGTTTTGGACGACGAGTTTCAAATCCAGTCGCAACTGACGGTTGCCATCAATGCGATTGAAAAAGCCGGACCGAATCTCACGAATCTGAATCTCAGAATCGGCAGACTTCAGTCCGGCGTCAACGCGTGCATCAAAACAATGGCTGAGTGCGATGGCTACAGCGCAAAGGAAGACATACATCGTTTTTCCGAAGTATCCGGACGTGCCTTGTGCATTCCACATTTCACCTCTCCCCGACGGGAACGAACCTATCACAGTTCGTCAGATTCAGGACGAGGCAATTCTAACAATCATGGAGCGTCAGAGAATACTGTGACGGATTCAGAAACAATCAACGATTCCGTCATTTCACGATACGTAAGCTCCGCCTTTACCACTCCATTTCGGACAGGTTCCTGTCCCTGCAGGATCAACTGAAACGTTTTCGATGAATTCGGTGCAACTTCCGCGATTGGCTTGAATATCACCATGTTGCCAGCCGCCGGACGACCTTCGATTCCCTGCTCTTTGCTGCCCGCCGCCAGAACTTTCAATTGCTTTGGCAGTTGCACGGCAAGCTGAACATTTGTCGCAACGGCGGTGCCACGATTGTCAATCGTGATCGCAAATGTAAATCGCTCGCCTACCGCCACTGGTCCGTCAAGATGGCTGATGTCAGCCCCAATGTTATGAAGGTCTTCCACCGCCACCGTCTTTACAGCCTGAGTCCGAAACCCGGCACTTTCGACCACTTGCACGATGGAGTCCATGGACCCGGACTTTTCAGGAGTTAGTTCCACATCGAGCAGCACCTGTTCATTCGGCTTAACTCTGTCGATCCTCCACGTGATCAATCTGTCGGCCGGATTATACTCGGCAGCTTCATTTGCAGAGATGAACTTCATGCCATCAGGCACTCGTTCAATAACTACGACGTTTGTCGCTTCAAAGTTCGTGACGTTGGTGATGATGTTCTGGAATTGAGCCGCCCGGCCGACAAAACGCCGCTCTGGCCCAAGTCGCTCAACCTTCAGCAGCTCTCCAACAATACTCAGGCGTGCTTCCGTGGTCACGGGCTGCATACCTGGAGAAACAATTTCAGCTGTGGCGACACATTCGCCCTTTTCAGCTGCAACAGCCGTGAGCGTAATCTCCTGCTCTTCGTTTGCTGCCAGAACTTCGATTTCATATTCAAGGTCGCTTCCTTCAGGATGACGAAGATTCTCCGGAAGGACGCTCCTCAGAATAATTCCACGCGCGTCTCCTGTACCGTCGTTGCGAACAACATAACGGAACGCGACCTGATCTCCCGCCCGCACTTCCTCGGGGCCCGTTAACTGAATCGACAGCTTCGGAGCAGTGATCACAGTGCTGGCTTTGACCTGAGCTTTGAAGCGAACCGTCGCAACACCGTCCAGTGTGCCTTCACCCGTTGGAACAACACGAACCTTGATTTCGCGACTTTCACGAGGACCCAGCTCATCGAATCTCCAGGTCATAACTCGAGATGTCCGGTCATAATCAGCGACCGGGGCCGTCGACTGAAGGTCAACGCCTCTCGAAAGCTCGTCTTCAACCACCACGTCGATCGCTGATGACTCGCCCTCGTTGCTAACAACAATGACGTAGTCCAGTGGAACTCCAACGCTGGCCGTCTGCGGTGCTTTCTTCTGCACCGTCAGGTGAGGTCGCATAATCTCAGATTCAGTTCTTCCTGGGACGACTCCGGACGCGCTCCCCGGGCTTTCTCCATTGCCAGGCCGCGGCGATCCACTCGAAGGAGGTGCGTCACCAGGAAATCCATCGCCCGGTGTTCCTGTACCGGGAAGAATATCTCCGGGCGGAAATGGATCAACGCCAGAGTCATCTACCGGGTTACGCGGATTTCGGGGCTGCGGAACTTCAATTCCAGGCAATTCCGGAAAATCCACATCACCCGCAGGAGGGTTGGTTGCCGGTGTTCGAGGATTCCGCCGATCCGGAACGTCTGTTTCAGGTTGTCGACCTGTCGTGCTGGAATCATCAACAAATGGCAGGGCACCGCCTTCAAAGGTTCCGGCACCTGGCGACGCTGGTGCTTCCATTTCAGGTTCAGGAGCTCGCCCATTGATTTCGCCCTGACCTGACTCCGGTGTATTTGCCGGCGGTTGACTACCACGTGGCGGTTGACTGCTGCGGGGTGTTGGGGCAGGTGGATTCTCAAATTCAAAAGGAGATGGCGAGTCAGGGAAGTTGTTGTTTTCTGCTGGAAAGCGTCGATCAGGTAGAGCCTCCGGGATGGTTCGCTCATTCGCACGTGGCTGACTGCGTCCCGTCGGATTCTCATTGGGCCGAGTTTCGTTTGCTGGACTCTCATCAGCTGGAAAGAATGGAGTTTCAGAACCGGCAGCTGGTGATTCAGCTGGCGAGGCTTCTCGTTCCGTCGGGATACCAGCCGGTGGAAAGCTGGGTTCAGCATCTTCTCGCTCAAAGGGTGCCGGTGATCCGTCAAATCCTGGGATGAGTGGTTGAGGGTTGCCAGTTGGCGAGTTAACAGCCGGATTGCTTTCGCTTCCAGGAACGTCTGTTTCTGCTGGAAATGGTGATGACGGCTCTCCTCCAAATTCAAACGCCGGCACATCATCGCCAGCCTGTGCCGAAACAGGTTCTGTGCGGGCGGATGCACCTCCTGTTGCCGCTGACGCTGCTGGATTTGCAGCTTCCGGCTTCGCAGTCTCATCTCCGCCCCCAAAGAATATCAGACCATTCCCCGATGGGGCGGGTTGCCCACCAGGTTGCGATCCGAGTGCCGGGTCTTCCTGAGCGAACGGGGACTTCGCGGCAGCTTCAGGATTGCCTGCACTATCGGCTGCCGGATTCCCAGCATCGGCTGCTGTAGACTCGTCGGGAAATGGCGAACCACTCTGAAAGCCTACATTCTGAATGGGAGGTCCCTGCGAACCGTTTTCTGAATTTGAGTTGTCGGCAGGAACGTCCAGATTGGCTCCAAATGGATTTTCATCTTCGCTGAGCGATGCCTTTCGGACCTCTTTATTGACCGGAACACTGGTTCCAATGAGTTCTGCAGAACCACCGGGGAGGACGGAGCTGTTGCCTGTGGCAGAATCTTCAAATCCAGCACCGCCATTTCCTGCGGCAACTTCATGCGCAGGAGGCTCCTGAAGGCTGAATCCCCCATCAGAATTTTCAGCCTCGCGCGCACCCGTCGAATCGCTCGCATCGGCGAACAGTCGATCAAACTCGGAGTCGGCAGCCGGAGTCATTGGGGTTTCTTCGCCTGGCGTGCCAATGCTGCCGGGAGTCAATCCCTCATCTTCGCCGGGAATATTTGTTGTGACACCCTGTGGCGGCAGCCGATGCTGAACCTCCAGCACGACAAGCGTGCCAATGCCAATGATGCCAACAGCGGTAACCAGTTTCCAGATCGAGCTTTGCATGGGAATCCCTTCCCGCACCACAGTTGCGACTCGCAGAAACGCGAGAAAATCAATTGATATTTACGCGCACAAGCTAAAAGTAGCAGAATCCGCCGGTCCATGGAAGATTGGTTTTGATCGCTGCGGTCGCGTTTTCTCAGGCAGAGCACGACGTCGATGAAAATTCAGAGAAGGGAGTCGGCTGAAACTTGCTGATGCAGTCTCCTCAGACAACGATGCTGATCGCCAGACCACCTACGGAACGTGGTCGGGCCAGGGTACCTGATCAGGAAAGATGCTCCATTGCTGAGAGAACTATTCATGAAACGTCAATCATTACTCAACAGAGTCGCATTCCTGACCGGATGCATTGCTGCCCTGAGTGCCACGAAAATTGCCTCTGCCTATACGGCAGAAGACTTGATTGCTCAGGGGACCGTCTTTGTTGACCAAAATCAGAATGGCACTTTCGACAGCGGAGAAAAAGGGCTCGCAGGTGTTTCTGTCTCCAATGGAAAAGACGTTACCGCGACAGATGCTTCGGGGCGTTATCGGCTTCCCGTCGATTCGGATTCCATCGTCTTTGTTGTAAAGCCGTCCGGTTATCGACCACCACTGGATCAGGACCACCTGTCCAGGTTCTACTATATCCATAAACCAGCCGGCTCTCCAGAAGGGCTGAAGTTTCCGGGTGTCCCCCCTACAGGCGCACTACCGAAAGAAATCAACTTTCCTCTGACAAAATCGGAGGAGCCTTCAGCATTTGATGTGCTGTTCTTCGGGGACCCTCAGCCTCGCGATCAGAAGGAAATTGACTACATCGCTCATGATGTTGTCGAAGGCCTGATTGATGCCGATGCCGCATTCGGTGTGACTCTGGGAGATATTCTTTTTGATGACCTTAGCCTGTTCGCCAGCCTGAACCGAACAATCGGAAAGATTGGGGTACCCTGGTACAACGTCCTTGGCAACCATGATATTGATTATGCGTCTGACACGGATGAACTGAGCGACGAGACTTTTGAACTGGTTTACGGTCCGCCATACTACTCGTTCAACTACGGTGGTGTGCATTTCATCGCAATTGATGATGTTCACTGGATGAAGGATGGGGACAAGAAACTTTATCGCACAGGACTAAGCGATAAGCAGCTCGATTTCATCGAAAATGATCTGAAGCTTGTGCCTCAGGATAAACTGGTTGTGGTCATGATGCACATTCCTTTCGTCCGATCCACACCATGGCTCGAACCAAAACGCGAACGTCTGTTCCGCATCCTTGAATCACGCGATCACTGCATTTCGCTGGCCGGTCATACTCATCACCATGAACACACCATGATCGGTGCTGCGGATGGCTGGAAAGGTGCGAAGCCCCACCATCACATGATCAATGTCACTGTCTGTGGCTCATGGTGGTCTGGCAAGCCTGATGAACAGGGGATTCCTCATGCAATGTGTGCAGACGGCACTCCAAACGGATACACGATCCTTCACTTCGATGGCGGGAAGTATCAGCTTGAATACCGAGCGGCTCGCCGAGAATCGTCATTCCAGATGAGAATCACAGCTCCGGAAGTCGTCATGACCGACAAGACTGCCACACAGGCATTTCATGCAAATGTGTTCAATGCGTTTGCAGATGCCAAAGTGGAATGGAAATTCGCTGAAGCAAAGTCGAGTGCATGGCTGAAGATGGATAAAGTCGCGGAGACCGATCCAACCTTCCAGGCACTTTACGACGAAGAACAAAAATTCACGGCCGAAAATGCTCCATGGAGAAAGCTGGCCAGGCCGATGGTGTCTCCCCATCTCTGGAAGGCAACACTCGGCGCAGGCCTTGAACCCGGAACCTATACAATTCAGGTACGAGCAACGAATCCGGATGGGCAGGTTCTCACCGGAGAACGCATCATCCGAATTGAATAGCCGTAACTGCAAAAATCGTAGCTTGGGCATTCCTGCCCGAGCACGCCCTGCGGCGCCACCAGGACTCGAACCAGCGCGTAGACGGGCAGGAATGCCCGTCCTACATTTGCGACGGGCAGGAATGCCCATCCTACATTTGCGACGGGCAGGAATGCCCATCCTACATTTGGGGGATGGTTATCCTATGTTGAAACCGGGAGTGCGCTGAGGCCGATGCCGGAGTAATAGAAGCCTCGTTTGGCCATCTTCTGACGATCATAGAGATTTCGTCCATCAAAGATGACCGGCGTCTTCATCTTGACCCGAATGTAGTCAAAGTCCGGATTTCGGAATTCGTTCCACTCGGTGACAATCGCGAGTGCATCAGCTCCGTCACATGCATCGTAGTGATGAACACAATAGGTGATTCGATCGCCCATTACGTGTCTTACGTTTTCCTCGGCCACCGGGTCATGAACTTTAACAATGGCACCGGCCTCGAGAAGGCTCTCGATCAGCACAAGCGATGGGGCTTCGCGGATGTCGTCTGTTCTTGGCTTAAATGACAGACCCCAGACGGCAATTGTTCGTCCCTTCAGGTCGTTATCAAAGTGCTGCATCAGCTTACGAAAGAGCACATGCTTTTGTTCGTTATTTGTTTCGTCCACGGTTCGCAGGATTCGAGCTTCAACACCATGCTCGTTTGCAACAGACGCAAGCGCTCGCACATCTTTCGGAAAGCATGAACCACCATAACCAACACCTGGGAAGAGAAACGAAAACCCGATGCGAGCATCGTGGCCGATCCCTTTGCGTACCTCGTTGATATCTGCTCCAACCCGTTCACAAATGTTGGCCATCTCGTTGATAAAGCTGATCTTCGTGGCCAGCATGCAGTTCGCCACATACTTGATCATCTCGGCACTCTCGATGCCCACAGTAATGAACGGCTTTTCTGTTCGAAGGAACGGACGATAGATTTCCTGAAGAACGTCTGACGCTTCGGTTTCATCCACTCCAACAACCACACGGTCCGGTTTGGTGAAGTCATCAATCGCCGCGCCCTCTTTCAGAAACTCGGGATTTGATGCTGAGTAAAACCTTGTATTGGTTCTTGCGCGAATCCATTCCGCCACTTTTCGATTCGTACCCACCGGCACGGTGCTTTTGCAGACAACAATTGCGCCACTCTTCAAAAACGGCGCCATATTCTCGGCGGCACTCTGAACATACTTCAGGTCTGCAGCACCGTTGTCATCCTGCGGCGTCCCGACACAGATAAAGATGCACTGAGCATCGCGGATCGATTCTTCGTAATTTGTTGAAAACTTCAGACGACCTGATGCAGCGTTTCGGCGCACAAGCTCCTCGAGGCCTGGTTCGTAGATTGGAATGCCCCCCGATCGAAGCATCTGCACTTTCTTCGCATCAACATCCAGGCAAACGACATCATTGCCGCTTTCCGCAAAACAGGTTCCGGTCACAAGGCCCACATAGCCCGTACCAATCATCGTGATCTTCATGGCAGCTTTTCTTCAGTTACAAGCAAAGAATATTGACGCTCAAGTGACTCCAGCAGCAGGTCAACCTGCGGCACGATCGTTGATTCGAACGTACTTCGATTTCCCGCCGGCTGCTGCTCTGCAGCGAGTCGATCCGCGAGTCGCCTTGAACGACGACTTCTGAAATTCACGGTTTCCGACGCAAGGTACACAGGCCGATTTCGAACCTGATCATAAATCCGAATGACATACTCTCCAAGGATACTGATTCCCAATGCGTTCAATGATCCAAAGAAAGAAGCCGTAATCATGGTCGATGCCCAGCCTGGAATCGCAAGACCGGTCAACAACTTATGGAACAACACATATCCCACTGTAAGTCCGCACACCACCGCGGACGCCGCAGCAATCAGATAGAAGAATGTCAGGGGGAATGCAGAAAATGAGAAGATTGCGGTCTTTGCAAGTCGAAACAACCCTCGCAGTGAGACGCGAGGATGGTCATCATGCCGAGCTCCGCGTTCAACCGGGATACCGGTCTGCCGGAAGCCGGTCCAGCTGCGAAGTCCCGGAAAATATCGATCGTATTCCGGTAACTTCAGCAGGGCATCCACGACCTTCCGATCCATCAACCCAAAGTTACCGGCATCCGGTGGAATTCGAGTATTTGCGACAGAATTCAGAACTCGATAGAAGCTATAAAAAAGAATCCGCTTGACCAGAGATTCCTTTCTGTTCGTGCGGCAGGCGTACACAACATCATAGCCGGCCTCCCACTGATCAAGGAATCGAACGATCGCTGACGGATCGTCCTGAAGGTCAGAATCCATCACAACAACCACATCGCCGGATGCATGTTCGATTCCGGCATGTACGGCAGGCTGGTGACCAAAGTTTCTGGCCAGATGCACGATCACGATCCGGTCGTCTTCAGCGGCAAGCTCGTTCAACAATTCTCGCGATCCATCCCGCGATCCATCGTTGACATAGACAATTTCATAATGGCTGCATTCCTGCTCCAGAACTCGGCGCAGCTGAGTGGTCAGCTCCCTCAGAATGGCAGCCTCATTGTAGACGGGAAGGACGGCCGAGACTCGAATTGCCCTGCGATCACGAACAGAGGACATCGGTCCATGCTGAATGTGAGTCTGGGTCACAGTGCCGGATGTGTTCATTTTCGAAGCACTCCCACCAGCGACAGCCCCGATGGCAGGGGGAATCGATTGAGGCACCAGCGTTCCGCTGCTGCCGCCGTCAGTAAAGCTCGGTTCGTCAGACTGCTGACTTCCGGAAAGTCGGGTTGTGATCTGCTGGGAAACATCTTCTCCCAGCTGCGAACAGCCAGCGCGGCCGGCAAGGTGAAGCTGTTCCAGTAGTTCAGCCACTGAACTCGAAATCCGGCATCATTCGCATGAGATCGAAACTCCCGGACTGTATATCGACGAAAGTGACCGAGCTGTTCATCCCATCGGCTGTACAACCATGGATGAGCCGGAACCGTAACTATTACAGCTCCATCTTCTGACAGGGAGGAATGGACATGCTGAAGCACCTCGACTGGAAATTCCACGTGCTCCAGGACATCCAAAAGAACAACAGCCTTCACGGAGCCAGGCTCAACGGGCCATGGCTGACCGAGATCATGTACTCGCACATCCTCAATGCCTCGTTGTCGGACATGCGCAACGGACTCGGGCATCAGATCAAAGCCCGTGACGTCGTAGCCGAGTGAGGAGAACTCAACGAGGTTCCTCCCAGAGCCAATTCCGCCTTCAACCAATCGGCCCGGCGGAGGGCAGTAGCGCAACAGCAGGCGAGTGACCAGCTGCCTCTTGGCAACATGCCACCAATATGAGTCTTCCAGCTCAACCAGTTCCTGAAGGTGGCTGGGGTCCATCGCGTTGGATACTCCGATGAGTCGGTCATCACGCCTGACCGACACCTGTAGACAATTGGTGGAAACACACAAGATTCTCGAAAATCTATCATGCCGCAGAATCGGGGCGTCCATGTTGGTTCATTCCCGCGTCTTTCTCCAGGAATCGCGCGGAATCTGTGCGGGTCGTGCCAGATGTGTTAGCGGAATGCAACACGCCGGTACATTCGGAGGAAACAGTAAAAGCGGATTTGGATTTCGCCTGACGTCGATGTGAATTCAGTCTTCTTACTCGCGATCGATTTCCTGTGACACAAATTTTCCAGCGGGATGTCTTTCCCTCTGCAATCGCATCTCCCTCTGTCAGCGATAGTGATAAACAAGTGCAATCGGCTCCTCCTGAGACTCTGACACAACGAATTGCGATAATTGCGCTGCTCGTTTTGCTTGGAACTTCGGCACCGCTGGTGGTCTGCATGCCACTGACGTCTGATACGGCACTCTACGATCTGCAGGCAAGAACTGTACTCGATGGTGGCGTCCTCTATCGCGATGCTGTCGAACCGAATTTTCCGGGCGTTGTCTGGCTGCATCTCGCATTGCGGTCTCTGCTCGGATGGTCATCCGAAGCGATCCGCATCGTGGACCTCCTGTTCGTCGGATGTGCCTGCATTCTGCTCGTACGGAGCACAAATCCGTCCAACAACCGAGCCTCAGTCCTGGGGCTCCTCGCAATGGCTGCGTTTTATCTGTCTCGAAATGAGTGGTGCCATTGCCAGCGAGATTCCTGGATGCTGCTTCCCATCGCCGGAGCTCTGCTTCTGCGATCTCGAAGCCTTCAGGTCGTGCCACAACAACAGGCTCCGCACGCGGTGTTGCGACGTCTCATGGCAATTGGCGAAGGAATCCTGTGGGGCGTTGCGTTTTGGATCAAACCTCACGTGGCGCTGTCTGTAATTGCCGTCGCAGCATGGTCAATCTGGATTACGGCCCACAAAGTTCAGCAAATTCGCCGTGAACTATTCGTTCTGGCAGGAGTGATTCTGTGCGCGATTCCCGGCATTGTCTGGCTCGTGCAAACAAATGCCTGGTCATCATTTGTTGAAATGCAGAGTGACTGGAATCCCGAATACCTCAAGGCCGGAGCCGAACGGAGAAGCTGGGCGAAAGTCTTTCAACTCGTTCAGCGATTTCATCCCTGGTATCTGATTCATGTTCTTTCAGTGCCACTTGCCATCCGTGATTTAATGGTTCGGGATTTTAGGACACAGAATTCCCGAGTTCCAATACCGCATCCCGGACTCCTTGCCGTCACATATCTGTCATGGTTCGCTCAGGCATCTCTGCTTCAGCATGCCATGGACTATATTCAGGTGCCACCGGTTTTGCTGGGAATCGCCTTTCTCTCGGCACGCAACTGGCAGTCAGATCCGATTCCCAGATTGGTGTCTGTTGGCTGTTTCCTTGCGATCGCTCTTCTGGCCTCACCTCAGCTTCGACCAGAACGAGTTCAGCTCTGGGCACAGTGCTTTCGCGATGGAAGCTCAACCGAACTTCGGTCACGCCTCTCACACGGACGCCAACCCAGCTGGAACGACCTTGAAAATGTCGTTTCGTTCCTCAGGGACAAAGATGTCGAACAAGGCGAATTCACATCATGGAATGTGCATTCGATCCATGCATATACCAGCCTGAATCTGAGACCATCAACCCGCTATCCATGTGCTTCAATTCTCACAGAGCTCTTTCCATCTCACCGTGAAGAAATCCGTGATACAGTTGCATCATGTGGACACAAGTTTGTTCTGACCAATGCTGATGAACGGCCGATGTCGACAACACTGACAATGTCTGAAGCGGAGTTTCCCTGGAATCTGCCCGTGATCTATGAATCCGGCCCGTTTCAACTTCGAAGTCCCGAGTAAGTCGACGAGGTCAAAGCCCCGCAAGGTCAGGTCCAAAGAGCGGCTCGCGGTGACATCGGAGCAGCGGCAGCGAAACGTTCCATCAGGTCTTTTGCTTCGTCGGACAATTGCCTCGGCATGACAATTTTGAGGACCACCAGTTGGTCGCCTCGCTCGCCGGACTTCTGATCCAGAACTCCTTTGCCGCGTAATCGCAATTTGGCACCGCTGGATGAGCCTGCCGGTACCGAAAGAACAACAGAACCTTCGGTGAGTGTTGGCACATCCACTTTCGCTCCCAGCGCTGCTTCGGCGGGCGTCAGAGGAACGTCAATCATCAGGTTCTTTCCCTCACGGCGAAACCAGGGGTGAGGAGCCACATGAACCGTCACCATAAGATCGCCGGCCGGGGCTCCACCAGCTCCCGGATTCCCCTGACCAGCCAGACGAATCGTCTTCCCATCTTCAATTCCGGCCGGGATTCGCACATTCAGACGATCTGTCTTCGAGCCAGACTGAACAGAGATCTCATGGAACCCGCCTTCAATCGCAACCTGAAACGGAACCGTGATCTCTGTCTGAACGTCCTGCCCCTTCTGGGGGCGCGGTCCTGACCTTCGACCACCACCTGCACCGCGCTGAAATCCACCGCCTCCAAACATCCCTCCGAGGATGTCGTTCAGGTCAAACCCGGCTCCGCCGCTAAATCCTTCAAACGGATTTCCACCGCCACCGCCACCGCCACCGGCGAAACCATGGCCAAACTGGTCGTACTTGCGACGCTTATCTTCGTCACTCAGGACTTCGTTCGCCTCTGTGATTTCGGCAAACTTTGTCTGTGCATCCGGATCATCCGGCTTCACATCCGGATGGTACTTTCGGGCCAGTTTCTTGTACGCCTTGCGGATTTCCTCCTGTGATGCGGTTCGAGGAACCCCGAGGACTTCGTAGAAATCTCGCTTTGCCATGGGTAGGTTTACTTTGGATGGTTGAAAATCAGCAGACAGGAATTCTAACGACTCAGTGACGCAGACTGCAAGAACGGCAGGGTGTTTCGTGACGCGTTGACTGCACATTTGGCAGCAACGCGTCTTCAATTTTCCGCCGATGCAAACATTATACCGATCAACGCTGCTCCTCTATCGCCCATCACCTTCCCGACGTTATCCGACGCGAAACGGCAAAGGTTGACCGTTCAGGCCAGCGATGAGGTTCTGAACGGTGATTTCCATCATGCGTCGGCGAGTTCCGTTCGAAGCACTTCCCAAATGCGGTGCAATTACGACGTTGTCGAGCGTGAGCAGCTCATGATTCCTCGGCAACGGTTCGGGATCCGTAACATCCAGCCCGGCAGCCGCAATGGTTCTGCGTTTCAGGGCCTCAAGCAGTGCATCCGTCTGCACAACCGGCCCCCGGGCCATATTGATGAGAATCGCGGTCCGCTTCATCATCGACAGCTCTTTTGAACCGATCAGACCTCGAGTATCCGCTGTCAGGGGGCAGTTGAGTGATACAAAATCCGATACCGCCAGCAGTTCCGGCATTGATCGATACTCAACTCCCATCGACTGTTCCAGGTCCGTTCTGCGGCTTCGATTGTGATATACCACTTTCATATCGAACGCCGCCGCTCGTTTTGCAACCTGTGCGCCAATCCGTCCCAGACCGATGATTCCCAGTGTACTGCCGGTGACTTCCTGACCAATCAAGACAGATGGATCATAGTGCGTGAACTGTGGCCCCCGAGCGAAGTGATCACCGACAACGACATTGCGAGCGACCGCCAGAAGAAGGGCCATCGTCATGTCTGCAGTGGATGCGTCGAGACAGCCGGGAGTATTCCCAACCGGGATATTGCGTTCGGCAGCTGCTGGCAGGTGAATATGATCAACGCCCACCCCATGATTACTGATCACCCTGAGGCTCGGAAAGCGATCCATGACAGCTCCATCAATCAGAGGATGTCCATAAGTTACAATCGCCGAAACCAAGCCACTATCAACCGCCCCGTCAGCTTCCAGAGCCCGGATCTCAAACTGATCACCAGCAATTTCAAAAAACAGGGGAGGTAGAGGATCGGCAAGTACAACTGGCTTCATGTTTGACCTTTGCTGACGAATGAACGCCCCAACATTCCATCCACACCCCCACAATCATACCCATCCACCCCATGATTCCCACCCACCTCCCCCTCCCCGCCAAAAGGGGTCAGGACTCGTTTTCTTTGGCGTATGGGTATTCTTATATACACACATCGTGTCGTTCGAGAATCGGAGCGTGTAATGGGACCAAGATTTTGTCTGTGAGAGTGACATGAGAGGTTGATCGACAGTCAGGAGGCCACGAGTTAACGTTCGACGCTGAGGGGAGCCAAGGGAATCCCTTGAGACTGGTAAGACAAAGTCCATCGAGGAAGTGAATACAATGCCATCGCTGTCGGGACGATCTGCTCTGATTACTGGAAGTACTCAGGGGGTTGGTCTGGCCATTGCTTCGGCCCTCTTTGCGGCCGGGGCGCGTGTGATCCTTCACGGGTTGTCGGAGGATGAGCACGCAAAGCAATCCTTGCAGCGACTTCAGGATCAAGAGCGGCGAACAACTCTGATCACAGGGGATTTGTCATCGCCGATGCCGGAAGGGCCGCTGCGACTTGCTGAAGAAGCGATTCGGCAATGTCCAGGAATTGACACACTGGTCTGCAATGCCGGAACCTTTATTGATCAGCCATTTCTGGAGATGGATTTTACGACGTTTGATCGCACGATGAAGTTGAATGTCTATTCACAACACGTGTTGATTCAGCACTTCGCGAGGCGCTGGGTTGAGCTTAAGATCCCTGGCCGCATTCTGCTGATCGGATCGATCAATGGTCGACTGAGTGAACCGACTCACGTGGCCTATGACACTTCGAAGGGAGCGATTGAGGCCATGGTGCGTTCACTGTGTGTGACATTGGCACCGTGGCGAATTCGAGTGAATGGCCTGGCCCCGGGACTGTTCCGCACGCCGCTCACAGAACCTGGATTGCGAGATGTTCGAATTCGTCGCTGGATGGAGTTACACACGCCCAATGGTCAGGTTCCCGGTCCGGATGCCTGCGGAGGAGCGGCCGTTTTTCTGCTGAGCGATGAAGCGGAGCATGTCCACGGTCAGATGTTGCTCGTGGATGGCGGCATGAGTGCATGGCAGCAACCCGACCCACCGCCGGAATGGATGCCAAACGGCTGACCAGGTTTCCCTGAATCGAGTTTCAGGTGCGAGGTGGTGTTAGTACAGTGTCTGCGGACACGATCCGGAACATGCAGACCGCCAGCGGTGGGGCCACGATGGTGATGCTCTGAGACCTGCCGTGAGACGCCGTATTCTTTGAATACACTCCCCCGCGGTTTCCCACGCTGGTGCCGCCGTACCACTGAGCATCGCTGTTAAAGATCTCCTGGTAAAATCCAGGAATCGGAACACCGATCCGATAGTCGGTGCGAGGTACCGGAGTCAGATTGCAGACCACGATGACAGTCTGTTTTTCAGCCACCCGAAGCTTCTCTGGCCCGAGTTGCTTCTCTGGCCCGGTCTGTTTCTCGTTGGCGGAATGGTTTTCATTCATCGCCTGATTTGGTGCAGAATGTCGTTCCCAGGCCGCGACGCAGTTCTGAGTGTCATCACCGACGATCCACTGAAAGCCCTCGGGGCGAGTATCCGCATCATACAGAGCGGGCTCGTTCCGATAGAGTCTATTGAGATCGCAAAGCATCCTGCGAATCCCTTCGTGAGAATCGAATTGCCTCAGTGTCCAGTCGATTTCGGAATCGTGGTTCCATTCAGTCCATTGACCAATTTCGGTCCCCATGAACTGAAGTTTCTTGCCCGGAGTTGCGAACTGACACGACAGCATTAGTCGCAGGTTTGCGAATTGCTGCCAGGTGTCTCCGGACATCTGAGAGAGTAATGATTTCTTGCCATGAACAACTTCATCATGAGACAGTGGCAGCACAAAATTTTCAGAGAAGGCATAGACACTGCGGAAAGTGAGGTCATTGAGATGGAAGCGACGGTGAACAGGTTCACGCCTCATGAAACGAAGTGAATCGTTCATCCAGCCCATATCCCACTTCATCGTGAACCCCAGACCTCCAGTGTAGACGGGCCGAGAGACACCTGGCCACGCTGTGGATTCTTCAGCAATCGTCATGATTCCGGGGAAATCGGCGTGAAGTACGCAATTCATGCGACGAAGAAACTCGATCGCTTCCAGATTTTCTCTGCCCCCATACTGATTGGGGATCCACTGTCCGGAATCGCGTGAGTAATCGAGATACAGCATCGACGCCACTGCATCGACTCGAATTCCGTCAATGTGATAAACGTCACACCAGAATCGAGCACTGGAAACCAGAAATTCGCTGACCTCCCTGCGGCCATAGTTGAAGATCAGAGTATTCCAGTCCGGATGAAAGCCGCGCCGTGGATCGGCATGTTCATAGAGGCAGGTGCCATCAAATGCGGCGAGTCCATGACCGTCGGTCGGAAAGTGTCCGGGAACCCAGTCGAGAAGAACGCCGAGTCCATTCTGGTGAAGATGATCTACGAAGTATTGAAAATCGTCCGGTGTCCCAAATCTCGATGTTGGGCTGAAATAGCCGGTCGTCTGATAACCCCAGGAACCGTCGAACGGGTGTTCCGTAACGGGCATCAATTGAATATGCGTGTAGCCCATTTCAACGGCATAAGCTGCCAGATGATGGGCGAGTTCGCGATAGCTGAGGTAAGTGCGATCGTCATCGGGCCGCTTCCATGAGCCAAGATGAACTTCATAGATCGACACCGGAGCACGCAGCCAATCCGTTTCGGCGCGTTTCTTCTGCCACTCATCGTCGTGCCACTCGAAGTTTCTGAGGTTCCAGACGATGGATGCGGTCTGCGGACGCATTTCCGAATAGAATGCGACCGGGTCTGCTTTTTCCAGAAGTGCTCCGTTTTGAGCGCGGATTGCAAATTTGTATCGACAACCTGCGGGCATTCCGGCGATTAACCCGGACCAGACCCCCGTATTGCTGGAATGCAGCCAGTCCCGACCCGGTGTCCATCCGTTTCCATCGCAGATCACGGAAACTTCTTTCGCATTTGGTGCCCAAACGGCGAAACGTACACCATCTTTCAGAACATGTGCGCCCCAGTATCTATAGAGCGAGCTTGCGTCAGCATCGAGATCGAGAGACGAGCGAGAGCGGACGGCGGGCGAACTGATGGTCGTTGACATGGTAAATGCACTTACATCATCAGGGCGGGCGAAAGAGTACCGTTCAAAGAAATCGGCGATCTGCCGAAAACTTCTGACTCGCACAGCATACTACGTTTCTTTGCATTCTGGAATTGCTCAGCGATCATCACTTTTCCGCGAGCTTCGCAGTGACGTAAACAGACTTGAGAATCGAGTTGTTCTGTCAGCCGATACCGGTCGAGTTTCCTGTCGAGTCTCCAATGCTACGGGAGCGTCTCCAGGGTCCTCGACAGATTCAATTCTGCTCATCGCTTCTCTCAGCAGGCTTCCAACAACGTACGGCTGCGGTTGCGCGGTGTTCAATGTTCGATGATCGGATTCCCGTTCACTGGAATCACGGTGTTCGGGTACACGGTGTTCGGGTACACGATTAAAAGTACGGACTTCCTGCTGAAGGTTTGCGATGGATGTCGCCAACGGCAGGACACCATCGTTCTGAGCAACTACGGTACGGCGACTGCTGACCGTTGAGTCGATCGGAATTGGCAAAGAGAAAAAGAACTGTTCATCGGATTCTGGCTGATCCTGCCCGGAGAGCCCCCCATCCGCTTCAATCTGCTGATTCATCTCGACGGCATTGATGGGCTGCACTTCGCAGATGGGCAGAACCGCAGCCTCAATCGAGCAGGTCGGATCCTGAATCGAAGGGCCACGCGCGAGCCAATCTGACATTTCCTGTTCCGAAATGTGGGCAACCGGAATCAATCCTGACTGTGGTCGGGAGAGGATTGAAGCCACGGATATCTGATCGATCTCCGAGAGTCGACGTTGCCGAGCTGATACCAGTGCATGATCTCCGGAAGCGACTTCGCGATTCAGTTCGATCCATGTGTATCGATCGAAGACAGGAAGCCGGTTGGTGCCTTCGAGATGCACGAATTCAGCGGCAGTTTCGGCGGAAGAGGGAACTCGGAAACCTTCACCCTGAGATGACTCAGGAACATCATCAATGTCCGGCCAGTCTTCGAGGGTCCGCTGATGCAGAATCGCCTCATCGGCTCTGGTCGTCGGGCAAAGTTCACCTGCCTCACCGAAGGCATCTGGTTCACCGAAGGCATCCGCTTCACAATACGCAGCAGAATCGCAAAACGCCGCAGTATCGCAATACTCAGATGTCTCATGGAATTCGGCAAACTCGATTGCAGAGTCCGGCTGTTCAATTGGCAGTTGCCAGGGAGGGGACGATGGAGCAGCAGGTTCCGTCGGAGACTCCAGCTGAGTCAACGCAGGAACGTTGGGAGGGTCGACTGGCCGGGAATGAGCCAGTGGCTGGAATTCACCACCGATTTCAACAACCGCCGTATTGCCATCCGTAGAAAATACCGTCCCCGTTTTGAAGCCAGCTGCATCGGGATTCACAGAAGGCGAGACTGCAGAAACATTCCATGAATATGGAAGGTGCCTGAGTCGTTCAAGAGCGGCTGACACGCAGATGGAGTCAATCTTTGACTTGCCGGATTCAAATCCGACGACGAAAGATTCATCTGCCAGCAGATTGATACATCTCGGCAGACCGTCAGCAGCCGTCACGATGAACTCAATAGCTTCGCGGTCAAAAAGAGTTGTTGTTTCCCCACCAACGCATCGCAGCTGCGTTTCGAGATATTCGGCGGCTTCGACAGACGTGAGTGGATGCAGAAAAACGTGGCAGCGAATCATCCCGCTGAAATCTGCGTGACTTGGACGAGCAAACTCTTCTTCAAGATTGAGTGGTCCGGCGACAAGACAGCGGATCAGCCGACCGGCGGCCGAGGGTTCTTCGAGTAAGGCGCGGAGTTCGTGGAGCACCGGGACTGGAAGAAGATGAGCATCATCGATCAGCAGAAGGAGCGGCCCCCAGAGTTCGGCCGATTTCTGGAGGCGATCGACGACATTCCAGCGAGTTCCTGACAGAGTCAGGGGAGTTGTAGGACTGGAAGAAGATGATGAGGCACCTCGGGGCACTGCTGGTGCTGACCCGATCAAGTCCCACAGCGAAGGAACGCTGTCCATCGCTGCGGCGGAGCACTGGACAATCCTGGTTTCTGCGGACAGCAGGTGTTTCAAATGCCGCAGAAAGGCTGTCTTTCCGCTGCCTGCCGGCCCAGTCAGCACAGCGACCCCCAGATCGGTCCGCAATGCATGCAGAACGTGAGGAATCAAATTCCGCACAGTGCTGCTGACATAAAACGGCCGGCGATTGTCGGACGCCTGAAATGGATGGCGATGTAAGCCAAACGCGGTTTCGTACATGCGATGCCCCAGTTTCGCAGCCTTACCGACGACTCCGGCGAATTCCGCCGAACGCTTCAGGCGCATTCCCCCATACACTTCATCGTTCTCTCAGAACCGATTTCTTTAAACCAACCCGAATCGTTGGTACTTCCGGGCCCTACCGGAGATCTCAGAGGCAGGAATTTTCCCTAATTGAGGGAAATCCGAAGCGAAGTCTGTGGCCGAACGAGACCGCACTGCGATAAACTCTGTGCGGCGAGTGAGACTCAGTCTCACCAGCAGGTCGGTTCTGTCATCCGAAGTCAATTTGCTGGCAGTACACAAGTGGACAGTATGCAACTCGCAGAATTAAAACCTGGAATGTCGGGCGTCGTTACATCGGTTTCCGGATCAGGCCGCATTTCGTCGCGTCTGATGGAACTGGGAATGGTGCCCGGTGCGATTGTGGATGTGCTTCGAAAGGCTCCATTTGGAGACCCGGTTCAGTACCGAGTGCGTGGCGCTTTGATTTCAATGCGTGCCGCTGAAGCTGCCTGCGTCACCGTATCAGCTCTGGCTGGCGTTGCATCAGCCACGTCGCTTGTCGCAGGTTCATCTCTGGTCGCGGGCTAGACGGTGGCATCACCAGATTCTGTATCATCGGGTCATCCGGAAGTCGGTGGTGATCCAGCGGCTGCGGGTTCAGCGCAGCCTCTGCGAGTCGCGTTAATTGGTAATCCGAACACCGGCAAGAGCACTTTATTCAACGCTTTGGCGGGTATGCGGGTGCGTACCGGAAACTATCCGGGAGTAACCGTAGAGCAAAAAGTTGGGCGAACGGTTTGGCTGGGACGATCGATCGAGCTGATTGACCTGCCAGGAACATACAGTCTGGCGCCTCGATCGCCGGATGAGATGGTCACCGTTAATGTACTCACTGGATGTTCGGGCGAAGTTCCTCCGGATGTGGTGATTTGCATTTGCAACGCCCTGGCGCTGGAACGAAACCTGTTCCTGGCGACGCAGGTTCAGGAGATTGGCTTACCCACGATTCTCTGCCTGAACATGTGGGATGAGGTTGAGCGAGCGGGCGTATCGATTGATGTTGCGGGATTGTCACAGGAGCTGGGACTTCCGGTTGTGACGACATCGGCCCATCATCGGCGTGGCCTGGATTCGCTTCAATCAGCGGTATTGAATGAAGTCAGCCGGGACTCGGACATGAATCGAGTTCGGGAACGGGAGACGCGGTCTCAGGCACTGCTGCCATCGGCGGTCTGGAATGAAGTTGAATCACTGAGCGGCTGGCTGGCCGAGCATTCAGCAGCTGAAGATGTACTTGCTCCGTTTCTGGTTTTGCGTTCGCTGCTGGATCCGGAAGGTTCTGTTGAGCAGTTGCTGATGCGACGCACATCGCCCGAATATCAGGCTCAGCTGCAGGCATCACGAGCGAGACTCAGTCGGCAGGGATTGAAGGTACCCGCGGTCGAAGCCGAATCACGTTATGCGGCAGCATCCGGAATTGTTTCCCGGGTTGTACGTCAGTCAGGAAAGCATCCATCCCGCGTGACGGATCGACTGGATGCTGTACTCACACATCGAGTATTTGGGTTTTTGATTTGCATCAGCGTCATGCTGTTGATTTTCTCCACGATCAATTGGTTTTCGCAGCCGTTAAGCGGATTTATCGAAGACACGATCGGCGCGGTGGCAGATGTCGTGAGCGGAACGATGTCCCCGGGACCACTTCGGGGACTTTTGACAGATGGTGTGATTGCGGGCGTGGGATCGGTTCTTGTATTTCTGCCGCAGATTGCCCTGTTGTTCCTGTTCATTGCGTTGCTGGAAGACTGCGGCTACATGGCGCGAGCGGCATTTATGATGGACCGGCTCATGGCAACTGCGGGGCTGAGTGGACGTTCATTTCTGCCGCTGATGTCATCATTTGCCTGTGCCGTACCGGGGATCATGGCGACGCGAGTGATTGAAGATCGGCGAGATCGTTTTGTGACAATTCTGATCGCTCCGCTGATGAGTTGTTCTGCTCGACTTCCAGTATACGTCCTGATGACGGGCACGTTTGTTCCGGACAGAATGATTGCCGGATTTCTCCCATTGCAGGCGCTGGTCTTGTTACTGATGACGTTCCTTGGAATGTTCGTTTCCGTTCCAGTCGCCTTTATTTTGAGGAAGACCTTTTTTCGAGGCGAGCCATCCACATTTCTGATGGAGTTACCCGACTATCGCTGGCCATCGATAAGCGTAGTGCTGCATCGTGTGTTTGCCAGTTCGTGGTCGTTTGTTCGGCAGGCAGGCACATTGATCTTTGCAACGTCCGTGTTGATCTGGGCAGCTGGTTCCATACCATCTGCATCCGACGAGAACTACAAGCTGATGATTGAGATCGAACAGCTGGAAGCGGCAGAGTCTCCTGACGAAGCTCGAATTGCAGAGCTTTCCGATCGGTTGAATGTCAGGAATGCCGAGCAGCTTGAGCAGAGTCTTCTGGGAAGAGCAGGTCACTGGGTTGAGCCGGTTGTCAGGCCTCTGGGATGGGACTGGCGGATTGGTGTCGGCGTGGTTGCATCGTTTCCAGCCCGAGAAGTAGTCGTCGCAACATTTGGTACGATCTTCAGTCTTGGCACGTCGGTTGATGAGAATGACGAAGGCCTGCGAGGAGCATTAAGGGCAGCCCGGCATCCTGACGGATCGCCCGTTTTCACAGTGCCGGTGGCGATATCGGTTATGGTGTTTTTCGCGTTTTGTGCCCAATGTGTTTCAACTCTTGTAGTGATTCGCCGCGAGACAAATTCGTGGATCTGGCCTATATTTTCATTTGTCTATATGACGGGTCTCGCCTGGCTTGGCGCATTTGTGACGTATCAGGTTGGATCACTGCTGTGAACTGCTGAGCAGGAGATCGCATCGCTGTGGAATCAGATCTTTTTGCGCGACTGACATTCGATAATTGTTTTACACGAGAGCTGCCGGCCGATCCGGAGGCCGCAAACTTTCGGCGTCAGGTGCGAGCGGCCTGTTATTCAAGAGTTCAGCCAACCGTAGTTCGCGAGCCTCGACTTGTCGCATGGTCCCGTGAGATGGCGGAAGAGTTGGGGCTGACCATTGATGATTCGACGGCTCCAGCGATTGCTGAGGTCTTCAGTGGAAATCGTCTGTTGACGGGTATGGACCCGTTTGCGATGTGCTACGGTGGACATCAGTTTGGGAACTGGGCCGGGCAACTGGGGGATGGCCGGGCAATCAATTTGGGGGAGGTTGTTTCACCTGCCGGGAGGCACTGGACGCTTCAGCTGAAGGGCGCCGGACCAACGCCATATTCACGCACGGCCGACGGACTGGCAGTCCTGAGATCATCGCTGAGAGAGTTTCTGTGCAGCGAAGCCATGTTTCATCTCGGGGTCCCCACGACTCGAGCTTTGACCCTTGTGACAACTGGTGAGCAGGTTGTCAGGGACATGTTCTACGACGGAAATCCTCAGCGAGAACCCGGAGCAATCGTATGTCGAGTCGCGCCTTCCTTTGTTCGATTCGGGAACTTTCAGATTTTGTCAGCTCGGCGTGAGACGGATCTGCTGAAACGCCTCGTGGACTTTACAATTCGCAGAGATTTTGGCCACCTCGGCGAACCTGGCGAACACACTTATGCACGCTGGTTTGCAGAAGTCTGTCGCCTGACAGCCGAAATGATTGTGCACTGGATGCGAGTGGGATTTGTGCATGGAGTGATGAATACGGACAACATGTCGATCCTGGGACTGACGATCGATTACGGCCCATACGGGTGGCTGGAAGACTACGATCCCACCTGGACACCAAATACGACGGATGCCGAAGGACGTAGATATCGTTTTGGGCAGCAGCCACACGTTGCAATGTGGAATCTTGCTCAACTCGCAAATGCACTTGCACCACTATTTTCAGATACGAAGCCGCTTCAGGATGGACTGGACGGCTACGCTGAATCCTTCAACAGTGGCTGGCAGCAAATGATGGCATCGCGAATGGGGCTGAGATCGTGGCAGGACCCGGACGACAAAGAGCTGGCAGATGAACTGATGTTGATTCTGCAGATGGTCGAGACCGACATGACGATCTTCTTCCGTCGACTGGCCACTGTGAACGTCGAATCATCAGATCATCGGGTGAGAGGCGAAGCTGAATCCGAGTATCTGCAGCGTGTCGGTATCTCCGGTGTGGAAACATTCAGGGACTCGTACTATGTGCCGGAGCAAATTACACCAGAATACAAAATTCGACTTGGGCAGTGGTTATTAAGTTACGGACGTCGCATCTCAACCGACGGAACGTCGGCGGAGCAGCGTCGAAAGCAAATGAACAGCGTCAATCCCAGGTATGTCCTGAGAAACTACCTTGCTCAACTGGCCATCGATCAGGCGACCTCTGGCAAAATGAGTCTGATTCACAGACTCCTCGACGTACTTCGACGGCCATATGAAGAACAGCCGGACGCAGATGAATTTTCCGCGAAGCGCCCGGAATGGGCAAGGACCCGAGCAGGCTGCTCAATGTTATCATGCAGTTCGTAGATGTTAGCGTGCAGTTCGGACATGTTATCGTGCAGCCCGCAGAGATCACCGGTCTTGACGGTTTCGGACGGATCGAGTGCAATTGCCGGTCCGGAACGGCCGGAGCTGACCAATGCATTGTGACAGAACACCCACTGACTCGACGCCAAAAGACTCAACGCCAAAAGACAGAACAGGGATTGAAATGCCATCAGTAAGTCCCAGAACAGCCTCAATTTCTCCGTCCACACTTGCATTTGCCATTCCTCAGACCCGCGACGGCATCATCACAGAAGTCGCTCAGGATTGCGGGGAAGGCTGCCTGATTCAGTGCGAATTCACGATACCGGGAGGTCTTGAGTCGTACTTTGGAGATGACAACTGTTCGATTCGCTTTACTGCTCGAAGCCGAATCGCGCGTCTGGGGATTGACCTTGTTCCCGTCGGAGGAGTCACTTCTGCGGGAGATACCGCAAAGATGACACTGCGAGTCGTTCCGTTGATGAAGGGTTCCGCCGTTGCTCAGCTTCTGCCGCGAGTCCTCTTGCCTGGAATTCCGGTTGGGCGACTTGTGGCCTGCCCGCCTTCGCAAAGGCTGAGTGCAAACGAGATTTACGAAGCTTATTTGCAGCAGGAGTTTCAGCTGCCAGCATCGTTTTCGATTGATTCCCGGGATCGGTTCACGATTCAGCCTCACAGGATGATCTACAGAATCTCTGCTGAACTCACTGAAGAAATGCTGCTTGCAATATTGCTGAGAGAAGAAGGTAAAGCGATTCTGAATCGAATCCAGGTCCCCGTTCCCGTCAAGAATATTATCGTGGAGCCGGGCAATGGTGTGATCACATCTTGCACCATGTACCTGCACAGACATTTTGTGGTTCTGGCACCGGAACACACATCGCTTGGCCAACATACCCACGCGATGGTGCTCGACCCGGTGACAACTCGGGGACGACAGGTGTTTCTCGAGATCATGAATCATACAAGTACGCCGATCATAAATCCGATGGTGTCGGCGGAGGTTTACAGGGCTTTGCCAAGAGACACAATGCCTGGAGACGCTGAGTCAAAAGACAGGAACGCCGCCGCGTCTCCGGCGCCCCGCAGGGTACAGGGATCTATCTCTGCTCCGATTTCTGATCGGCCACTGACGTACGAAGCGATCGCAGCGTGGTATTCAGAGCTGCCGGAAACAGAACGAGTGTACCGACATCGTCCAGTGGCATTGCTGGACAGTGGTTCGTTGACGCCGTTGCCTGCCCTTCAATGTGACAAGCTGCAGATGCAGCCGACGCGAAGCGGGCTGACATGGTACCAGACGAATGAACAGGCGGGTGAATCCGCATCGGGGCGTGTCGCACGTCTCGGTGGATCGTTCTCCGGATCAGCGAAGAGAGTTGCGACCTGCATTTTGAACGAGTTGAGTCCGGGGACCGAGGCAACTCTGCTGCTTCGATTCTTCCCAAACCTCATCGAACATTCAGATATTCTTGTGGCCATGCAGGAGAAGAGAATTCGGCGAGTCGTTTTTGAGAACGCGTCGTTTGAACATGGACCGTATCTATCAGCGAGAGATCACAGTCGACTTGCTGACTATCGGGATCTCGGCGGAGAAGTGTTCTGGTGTAATCGAGATCGGCGTCATCTGGCGCGACATGTGTATCGAGGCTATCGGGGATTCTTTTGCGAACAGGCACATATTCGCCAGCTGGAAACGGCTCTGATTGCTGCCTGCTACGGATCTTCGTCACTACTTTCGGATGTTGAACTGGACCGCCTTCGGCGGCTGATTGTGTCTTTGAAAGCCTTCTTCGGACCGGACCTCGCCTTGCTGACCGGTGGGGGGCCTGGTGTTATGAAACACACTGCCGATATTGCCCGAGATCTCAAGCTGCTGGTTGGAGCCAACTACCTGGAGATTGAATCGCAGGCTGGATATCAGGTCGCGGACTTTTACCAGGTATTTCAGGAAACATCGCGACATATGAGGCAGCGATGGTTTGAGATTTCCAGCTTTGCAATCTTCTGTATTGGCGGTCTTGGCACGCTTGAGGAAGTTGGAATGACGCTCACCGATATCAAACTGGGAATCACAGAGAAAATGCCGGTGGTGTTCTTCGGAGAGAATTCACGCCAGTCACTCTATTGGCATTCGCTGGTAGAGCAGCTTCGTGACTTTGCCGACGAAGGCCGCGGCCCGGACTGGATTCATCGCCAGATTCTGGTCACATCTGATCCCGCAGAAGTCATCAGTTTTTATCAGAGAGTGCTGGAAATCGGTTGATTCGAGGTACTGCTATGCAAAGAAGACAGTTTGTTCACCGGACACTCCTGAGTCTGCCGGTCATCGGCCTGACGATGCCAGATGCCAGAACCGATGAGGGCGACCACAGGACTGCGGATTCCGTTCAGGATCCTTCCGAAGACGAACCACCGACTGAAGCTGCTCCGGCGTGGGGAACACCGACGCTCGGCGGTATGCAGTTTTGGGGGGATTTACATTTTGAGGGTGGCTGGAAAATCCAGCGAAACGTTCTGACAGGACACTGCCGTCTGCTGGACCCTCGGAATTACAGATTCGCCAGCGGAAGTCTGGAAGAGTGTCAACGAAATCTCCGTGCGATTAACGCTGCGGGAAGGATTCCCGCGGACCCGCAGCACATGGTAATTCTCTGCCATGGAATCGGACGCTCGTCAAAGTCTTTTTCGACCATGGCAGGTGCCATGCGTCAACAGGGCTACGGTGTTGTACCGTTCGAATACCCAAGCACTCGAGTCCCACTGGAGTCTTCGTGCCTGTATCTCGACAGTTTGATCAAATCCCTGTCCAACGCAAAACGAATCGACTTTGTAGTTCACAGCATGGGAGGGCTGCTTGTCCGAATGATGCTCCGGGAATGCGGTTCCGATCCTCGCTTCGAACGAATGATCATGCTGGGAACGCCGAATCAGGGAGCTGAAATGGCCGATATGCTGAAAACCAACTACGCCTATCGCCTGATTTATGGACCTGCCGGGCAGCAACTGGTCAGTGATTCCGAGGGCCTTATTTCAAAGCTGCCCGCGCCTTCATTTTCGTTTGGCATCGTTGCAGGCGGGAAGGGAGACAATCAGGGGTTTAACCCACTGCTTCCGGGAGACGATGACGGAACTGTCACCGTTGAAAGCTGTCGACTCGCGGGAGCCGCAGATTTCATGGTCGTCAACCGGATTCACTCATTCCTGATGCGTGATCCAGCTGTGATTGCTGCAACGCTTAGGTTTCTCAGGAATGCCCGCTTTGCTGAAGATCCGAACGACTAATCCTTACTGACCTGACCTGCCCGATTCGCAAAATTGGCACATCTCAGTAAAAACAAAAGCCGGTGGAAGAAACTTTCATCCGTTTGCTGGTCCCAGCTGTGCGACTTTCTTTTTGGCTACGCCGATTTGCCTTTACTGGATTACTGGCATTCCTGCTGATCACAGCAGGGCAGTTTGTGCGGGGGCGATCACTGCATTCTTCGCTGCTCCATGCAGTGATTTGGTGTCAGTTATGCGCAACAATCTTTGTGGCCACCCAGTATCGAAACTTAAAGCGCAACAGATCCTGCCCGCTGTGTCAGGATATGCCGGATCCTGAATCAAGTCAGGCGCGGACATAATCGATTTCCATGGTTCGAAGCAGGGGGCCCCCAACTTCCTGCATGGTTGTTTCCATCGAATGATTGTTCTCGTCGATCAACCTGATCACCGAAGTCTTCGTCATTGGCTTGCCGGATGCCGGGCTGGTGAGCTGAGAGACCATAGTCCAGACTTTTCCTGAAGCATCAACGGATCCAGTCTCCATCTGCATGATCGACGATGCATTATCGATCCAGAAACCTTCATACTTTGATGAATGAGGATTATAGCCCCAGTAGCCTCGGCCAAGAAACGCAGGAAACGGACCTGGAGAGACATCGCCTGTGTAATCCTGATGCAGATACAGGCCGCCAACCTGAAATGAGTTCACCATGGTTCCGTGCTGAACCATGGGATCACCGGGCCCCATATAGAGTCGCACAGTCGTTCGGAACGTACCAACAAACGGCTTGAGCCGTTCATGATCCGGGCCAACCGTCGGCATTGAAAATGAATCTTCGGGCATTGATGAAGTCTCCGGTGATCCAGGTGTTTTGTAAAGCGATTTGATTCCGACTGCATCCAGCGCATAGGCAGCGTGATAGGTAACCACGGAATACACGGAAAAGCACAACCGTGGACTCCTGCGATCCTTCCGTCTCTTCCGCGTATTCCGTGGTCAAAAACGCCAGCCCTCCCTGCGATTCGAATTCAACCAACTGTTCGATTTCTTATCTGGCATTCCACTCATCGAGCAGTGCCTGAATTCTGGCGGGATTGAAATCTGCGGGCACATCAAAGTCCTGATTCGCCTGCAGGTCCGCCAGTGTGAGAGGCTTCGAGTCGACGCCATTCGCCGGGACTTCTGCATGAGCAGCCCACGCAATTGCGTTCAGCACAGTTTTGCGGAAATCAGGATTACCCCAGTTCCAGTGGAAATGACCACCGGTAAAACCAAATCCTCGTCCGACGTCTGCTCGCTGTCGAGCCCATGCAACTGTTTGGGTCTCTTTGTTCTCCAGCACTGCCTTACGAACGGCCGCATTATTGCTGTGAGGGCCATCTTCGCGAGCCAGGCTGCCATCTGCCCGAACCAGTGTGTCGTTTGGTGGCAGGTCGGCAAGAATTGACTGAACTGCCCCCGGCTCCTCAACGAAACGCATATGGTAATACCATTCGTCATTGATCTGAAACGGTTTTACTCCGCGTGAAATGGGATGGTCGGGCAGTGATTTGAAACTTGCAGTCCAGTGAGGATTAACGGACCAATCCGTCTCAAAGTATCCGCCTGTCCAATCAAGAAAAGCCTGGCCGGATGGTCCTTTGGGAACTTCGACACCGTAATGGATACAGACAACACCAACACCTCGTTTCAGGATTGGACGCAGTCGATCGAGTTGAGAATTGAAGGGGTGACCACCGCCACCATCCGAGTAAATCACGATCGCATCTGAATCATCGAGCACGGAATCATCTTCAGGCCATCCATTGGTATAGACAGTCGCCTGAACACCAATGTTGGCATTGTTCAAAGCGTCAGCAAGAAGCATACAGCCCGCTCTGTGTTCATGAGCCCCGTAACCATGACTTGGCTTCCCAGCGATCAGAGAAACCTTCTTTGGGGCTGGCAGCTTTTTGAGACGTACGTTTCGAAACTGTACAATCATCGGAGGACCAACATGGACCTGAAGGGCGACGAGTCCGACTGAACGGCGTTCCGCTTTGTCGTTGTCTACGCATTCGATGGTCTGCACACCATTGATGAAGTGCTGAAATCGAAAGCCATCGGCCACGATTCGATACTTATTCCAGTCTTCCTTCAGGATCTTTTTCTGAATTTCGTCAGAATCACCAACATTACCAACCGACTTCACTTCAAACTTACCGTCGGTGCGATTTAGTTCAGTCGACTGACCACGGTCTGCCAGAATTCCTCGGAACTGCTCTCCGTATAGGATTCCCGAATATCGATCGCCAGCTTCAAAGTCGGCCTGGTAACCGCCAATACTCCACTTTACGTTTGGCACTTCAAAACTGCGGTACTGAATACCGGAGTTTCCTCCGACGATTCGGTATTCCAGTTCGAGTTCGAAGTTATCCACTTCACCGCCGCGCCAAATCAGAAACGTGTTATTCTTAATTGGCTTCTCAGCGGTCGTTTGTCCGGTGATGACGCCATCTTCAACGCGCCACAGTTCCGGGTCGCCATCCCAGCCGTCGAGAGACTTTCCGTCAAAAATTGACTGCCATTCCTGGGCAGGCAGCAGTGGCGCGGAGCCGAGCAGGATCGCCAGCATCCATAAGATATGTTTTCGGAACTGCATCGTTCTTCCTTTCAGAGTTCAATATCGAATTCAGTGTTGGATTGCAGAGTCGGCAGTGGAGATCACTGCCGACGAAGATTCAGACACATCAACCAGTCTTCACTTCGAAGGTACATCCGTCCGTTTGAGATCACCGGTGCCGTCCATGCCGGGTATTGAATTTCATTGAACGTCACGCGACCGAGTTCTTCGTATTTCTCCGGATTGACCTTCACAACAGACAGTGTTCCTCGTTCGCCGAGTGCGACGAAGCGATCCCCCAACTGAGTAAGCGATCCGCGTCCATAGAACGGGTACGGGACTTCTTTGCCAGTCTTCGTTTCTACAATGCGACCAGTTGCACGATCACGAGCGAGGTCTTCAAGTTGGCCTCCATATCCGTCGGTCTTCCAGATGACTTTCCCATCGCTTAGTCGAATACAGCGAAGTTCTCCCTCATTCTCATGTCGACCGGTAAACCCATAAATATGACCATCAACGCAGATTGGCGTTGACCAGTGCGCGAGCATGTTTGAACGATCTCGCCAGACGGTGGATACACTTTTCCCGTCTGGTGCAACTTTAAGCAATACGGATCCCAGTTGGTATGCGGCTGAAAGGAAGATCGTATCATCCACAACAATCGGTACCGCGGCATTCACTGATTCATGAACTGTAGGTCGAAACCAGAAATGAAAGTTCTCTGCTCCGGTTTCCGGATCGAGTGAAACGAGTCCCTGGCGAACAAAGCACAACAGATGTCGCTGTCCATGAATTTCAGAGATAATCGGAGATGCGTAGCTGATCACCATTTCATCATCTGACCATTCGAACGGTGAACCGCGACCGGTATCTGTACCCTGCCACGTATCCCTTCCCACAGACTGCCAGAGAACTTTCCCATCTTCGACATTGAACGCCACGACGCCCGAATTGGGTTGACCTCCGACGAGCACAATCAGTCGATTTCCGTCAAGGATGGGCGAACATCCGACTCCGAAGAACCATTCCGGCAGAGTAAACTCCTTCTTAAGTTCATGCTGCCAGATCAGGCTTCCATCTGTCATCGAGACACACGTCAGCATGCCCTCAGCGCCAAGCGTCATGCAGCGAGTCGCGGTCAGCACCGGAGAACATCTGGGGCCGTTGTTGTAACCGTAGGGATCTGAGTACTCGGTAGGATACGAATACTTCCAGACCTCGGATCCGTCAGCAACCTTTCGACAGGAGACAATTTCTTCATCACCTTCTCGATGATGTATCACGAGAACTTCGCCAAGAACTGATGGAGCGCTGTAGCCCGTGCCAACACGCTGTTTCCAAATGACTTCCGGAGCACCTTTTGAAAAGTCGGGCTGAAGGTCCGTTTCAGAAGAAACGCCTGTATGCCGCGGGCCCAGAAACCAGGGCCAGTCTTCCGCCGCTGCGGACGCTGAACTCAAAAAAAACAAAACCCCGGCGGCAAGAACCAACGGCAGGCTTGCTGGCTGACGGATGCTGATTCCTTTCAGCTCGTTCAGTCGAATGTTCGTCATAGTACGCGTCCGTGTTGTATTCATGGCGGGGTGTCAGGGCAGGTGAACAAAGAAACCGGCTGATGAGTGACGAGTGTTCAGATTTACAATATGATGGAGCAAGCGATGCAGAAATGCCAGCGTTCCATGATCCTCGTTTCAGATTCTGTCAACCGGATTGTGTGATTGAATAAATTTGTTTGATTGAACAAATTTCAGTGCTCGAATTGGTCGAGAACCCGTGGAGGGAGTAGTCCACTGATGCGAAATAACGTCGTGATTTGGCTTGCCAGTGCGTGGTTCATTGTGTTCTCTGAGTGGACTTTTGTCAGGGCCGATGAACTGGATTTAAGTCCAATCATCGAGCAGCATCAGATGATTCCAATGCGTGACGGGAAGCACCTGTCAGCATGGCTGTATTTTCCGCCCGGAAAGGGACCGTGGCCCGTTATTTTCGAACAGAGATACGCCGGAGTTCGAGGCGAAGGAACTCGAAAAACGGCCGCTCGCCTTGCGGCCGAAGGTTTTGTAGTGGCGATGGTGAACTATCGTGGAACCTGGGATTCAGAAGGAACCTGGGTTGGCTATCGAGCTCTTGGCTGGGGCGAACTAAAAGATGGGTACGATACGTGTGAATGGCTGGGGACTCAAACATGGTCTAACGGCAAGGTCGGTACATTCGGGAGTTCGCAGGCCGGATATGCTCAGAACTTTCTGGCCATCACTCAGCCTCCTCATCTTACCTGCCAATATATGGTGGACACTGGCCTGAGTCTTTTCCATGAGGGCTATCGAATCGGAGGAACCACTCGACCTCAGCGTTTTAAGTCGCTCGAACAGAATTGCCGCAATCCCGAAGATAATCGTCATCTGCTGGAAGAGTGGTACCAGCATCCGCATTTTGATGAGTACTGGAAAGCAGAAGACTGTTCTCTTCATTTTGACAAAATGAATGTCCCATGCTTCACGATTGGAAGCTGGTACGACTTCATGAATCAGGGGTCGATCGCCAGCTTTCGAGGGCGACAAATGCTTGGGGGAGCGAATTCGCGAGGCCACCAGCAGTTGATCATTGGCCCGTGGCTGCACGGTCGACTCAACAAAACGAATCAGGTCGGTGAGCTTCAGTACCCGGAAACCGCGACATGGCCTGAGCATGAGCACATGGTGCGATGGTTTGGCTATTGGCTGCGGGGTGACGTAACGGGAGTCGAAAAAGAACCGGCCGTACGATATTACGTGATGGGAGCAGCTGGAGAACCAGATGCACCGGGGAACGAGTGGCGAACGGCAGACGATTTTCCTCCTGCGGCTGATTTTCGTCCCTACTATCTTCATGCAGACAAATCACTAACGACCTCAGTTGATGAGTCTCCAGCAGCAGTTCTCGCGTGGGAGAGTGACCCAGGAAAGCCGATGCAGATTCCCGGCACATCATTTCCCGGCGCAATGGATGCGCGAGCATTTGAGAGTCAGGCAGAAGTGCTGACGTTTACGACTGAGCATCTGGAGTCTCCTATCGAATGGACAGGGAGAATCCGGGCGGAGCTCTTTCTTTCATCGACAGCCAAAGACACAGACATCATTGTTCGTGTCAGTGATGTTTATCCGGACGGTCGTTCAATTCTGATATGCGACTATCCATGGCGGATGCGGTACCGCGAGGGACTCGACCATGAAGTACTCATGACGCCCGGAGAAATCACTCCGGTGGCATTTGATGTCGGATGGATCAGTCAGATCTTTGCAAAGGGACATCGAATTCGCGTCACGGTGGCGAGTACTGGTGCACCGCTTTATGAGCCGAATCCTCAGAATGGGAAACCGCTGACGATCGAGTTCCCGGAAGACGCCGAGGCCGCCACAAACACGCTTCATCTCAGTGGACGGGCCGCCTCGAGGATTCTGGCTCCTATTCCCGTCAGAAACGATTGACTCCCGTCAGTAACGATTGACAGGGAGATCGCGTGATACCCTGAGTTTGAGCGAGATCAGCAGTGAATGCTGATCTCGCTTCGACCTTCGACAAGTTGTGCACGTTTTGTCGTGTTTGCATCCATGCAAATCACATCAGGACTTCAGTGCATGAAGTGCGAATGACGTATGGAGTGCCGCACCAACCGGCAGAGCTGCTTCGTCAACCTTGAAGCGAGGATGATGTACGAATTCCACGGCTCCGATGGCTTCATTTCGAATTCCGAGTCCCACAAAACAGCCTGGGACTTTTTCTGCGTAATACGCGAAGTCCTCTCCGCCAAGCACAGGAGGGACTTCGACAATCTGGGACAGAGGTACAAGGTCTGCTGCGGCCTTTTGAACCATCGCCCAACTGTTGGCGTCGTTGACAGTTGCCGGGTAGTCCGGATCATCATCAATCCGTTCCACGGTCGCGGTACATCGATGAGCGGACGCGATAGAAACGGCGATCCGTTCAATCGCAGCTCGAAGCCGCAGAAGCCCTTCGGTCGTGAGTGAACGAATGGTTCCGGTCGCGACTACATCCTGCGGAATGACATTAAAGGCATTGCCTGCACAAAGTGTAGTGATACTAACCACTGACGGGTCGAAGGGACTCATCTCACGTGCCACAACTGTCTGCAATCCGCAGATAATCTGTGACATGGCAACGACTGGATCGTGCGTCATATGTGGAAAGGCTGCGTGGCCTCCCTTCCCTCGGACCGAGATCCGTAGACTCCCTACTGCGGCCATCAAAGTCCCTGTCCGCCCACCGATGAAGCCGGTTGGAAGTTCGGGCCATACGTGAATTCCAAAGACTCGGTCAACACCGGGATTCTGCAGTGCACCTTCCTCGATCATTCGAGCACCACCGGCACCGCCTTCTTCTGCGGGCTGGAAGATGAGTCGCACAGTTCCTCGAAGTTCGGATTCTCGTTCCTTCAGAAGTCTGGCGGCCCCCAGCAGCATTGCCGTGTGACAGTCATGCCCGCAGGCGTGCATTTTTCCCGGGATTCGACTGGGAAATTCCACATCGGCTTCTTCATGGATCGGCAGAGCGTCCATATCGGCTCGCAATGCCACACATGGTCCGCTTCCCGTTCCAAGTGTGGCGACAACACCGGTCCTGGCCACAGAATGACGGAATGAAATTCCGAGCTCCGTCAGTGTCTTCTGAACCAGTCGACTGGTCTCCACCTCTTCATATTTGACTTCCGGATGTTGATGCAGAGTTCGACGAATATCAACAATCCACCCGGAAATTGCGCGAGCAGAATTAAGAAGTACGGAGTTCATTTTGGGATGCTTTCATGATTCGGTACATGTATTTAAAGATTCGCGGAGCGTCTCGTTCAAAGACTGGGTCATCAATTGATTTCGCCATCCAATGACCGGGTCATCGTCCGATCGAACCCGCTGACGGCTTTCGAGCCTTTGCCGCCTTCAGATCAAAGTGGCTTTCGCCAATTGTCTCCGACAATGCGGAAATGAACTCGGGACCGACGTTGACCTGGCATTCAGTCCCGGTCGTCATAACATAACGAAGTCGATTCACGGACGCATCATCGGCAGATGACTGCTCACTTTGCGAGATTCGCTGTTGATCGACAAATGAATCCACCACCAATATCACGTTTGTGGAACCGGGATAGCGTGACAGGATCAGCCTGACACGATCTACATCATCGCTCGTGTGGATTCCTCGTTCAAACTTGATTGCCACCTGAGCTGTGAATTCTCGATCAGCCTGATCAAGAGTGTAGATTCGGTTCACGATCAGATTGGGTTCACGGCCTCGCCGATCGACTTTTCCGGCCACGAATACGACGTTCTCTGTTTTGATTATGTCCTCAAAGCGAGCGTAGTCTTCGGGCCATGCAATGCAGCGAACGATACCTGTGGGGTCATCGAGATCAAAATTTGCATATCGAGTATTTCCGTTTCGGCTTGGTTTCTTTGCCGTGGCCAGTTTGATTGCAGAGATCATGCCGCCAACGAGTACCTGAGCACCATCTTCCAGTTCGGCAAGCTCCGAATTCTTATTCACAGCAAAGCGCTCAAGTCGTTTTGCATGCTGCGTCAGCGGGTGCGAAGTCAGATAGAATCCAATCGACTCCTTTTCCCACGCAAGTTTCTGAGAATGTGTCCAGTCAGGGACATCCGGCAGACTGATTTGAGCCGGCTGGCCGGATTCGGTCGGGCTATCATCGTCATCCCCGAAGAGGCTCTTCTGCCCTCTCGCTTTGTCACGATGTTTGGAATTCGACGACTGAATGGCACGTTCCAGAACTTCCATCTGCTGTGCGCGAGTCCCTGGAAGGCTGTCGAGCACACCGGCCTTGATGAGTGTTTCAAGAGTTCCTTTATTCAGAACTTTTGGGTCAATCCGCTCCGTCAGATCAAAAATATTGCGGAACGGACCGTGAGCAATTCGCTCAGTGACGATCGCCTGAACGGCATTTGCTCCAACCCCTTTTAGTGCTCCGAGTCCAAAGGTCAGCTGCCCGTCTACAAAGCCAAACTCCACTTCCGATCGATTGATGTCGGGTGGGAGGATGGGGATTTTCATTCGTCGAGCGTCGTCAATGTGTTCACTGATGCGTTCTGTTGACTCCATTTCACAGCTCAGCAGTGCAGCCATGAACTCCACAGGATAATGGGCCTTCAAATAGGCGGTTTCGTAAGCAATGAGTCCATACGCGGTTGAGTGTGACTTGTTGAACCCGTAACCGGCAAATGCGATGATCAGATTCCAGAGTTCCTGAGCAATGTTCTGAGCGATCCCGTTTGTTCCAGCACCATTAATGTAGTCCTGGTGATAGCTGGAGATGATCTTCTCTTTCTTCTTACTGATCGCTTTGATGCATTTGTAGGCACTGGACAGTTCGATATTGCCGACTCTGTTCAGAATCCGCATGACCTGTTCCTGGTACACCATGACACCATAGGTCTCCGCCAGAATCTCATCCACGACGGGATGGACTTTCCGAGGCGGTTTTCGACCATTCTTGACATCCACGTATTCCATGACCATTCCACCTTCGAGTGGACCTGGTCGGTACAGAGCCGATGTGGCAATGATGTCTGCAAAAGCGTCTGGCTTCATCTTTGTCAGCAGGTCTCGCATTCCGCCGGATTCCAGCTGAAACACGCCCTTGGTCTCACCTCGCTGAAGCAGTGCAAAAGTGAGCGGATCCGAGAGGTTGTTTTTGACGTGTTCCAGGTCAAACTGCGGGTCAATCCGCTTCACATTCTGAACGGCTTTGTCGAGGATCGTCAGGTTTCGAAGACCAAGGAAGTCCATCTTCAGCAGGCCAACCGCTTCGACCGTCGGTCCGTCCCACTGAGTAATAATGTCTTCTTTGCCGGTGATGGTCTGGAGCGGAATGACTGTATCCAGCGGAACGTCGGCCACAACCACGCCCGCGGCATGAGTACCTGCAGAGCGAGCCAGCCCTTCGACAGCAATGGCGAAGTCAAGAAGTTCTCGGGCCATCGGATCCGAGTCGTAGGCCGCCTTCAGGTCGGCGTTCTCGTCCATCGCATCCTTGAGCTTAATATTCAGCGTGTCCGGAACCATCCCCGCCAACTCGTTGACCCGACTTAGCGGTACATTCAAGGCACGTCCCACGTCACGGATCGCGTTGCGGGCCTTCAGAGTACCGTACGTACCGATCTGAGCAACGTTGCGTTCGCCGTACTTCTGTTTTGTGTAGTCAATAACCATCTGTCGGCGATCGCGACAGAAGTCGATGTCGATATCAGGCGGCTCCGCTCGGCTTGGATCCAGAAATCGCTCAAACAGCAGGTCATACTTGAGCGGGCATACGTCACCGAGCCTTAGCAGGTAAGCAACAATCGCACCGCATGCCGAGCCTCTGGCGCCGCAGGGAATGCCGTTGCGGCGCGAAAATTCCACAAAGTCCCAAACAATCAAAAAGTAACTGGCGTACCCCTTCTGCTCGATGACGCTCAATTCGTACTTCAGCCGATTCCAGTGTGCTTCGGTGAGTTCATCTCCGTAGCGTTCATACATGCGTTTTTCGCAAAGGTCCTTCAGATAGTCGATATCCGTTTGGTTATTGGGTGGCCGAAAGACGGGATAGAGTTTTCGATCGCCGAGTTCCAGGTCGACCCGATCTGCGATTTCCTGAGACCTTGCAACCGCATCCTCACGCCCCCTGAAGATTGCGTACATCTCTTCCGGAGCACACACGTACAATCCGTCATGCTCCATCTTAAGACGTTTGGGGTCGTCGCGTGTTGTGCGAGTATTCACGCACAGCATCACATCCTGAACGCCTGCATCTTCGCGTCGCAGGTAATGAGCATCATTGGTGGCAACCAGCGGCAGGCCCATCTGATCGGCGAGCTCTACTGTAAGTTCCAGACACTGTTTCTGGATTTCAAAGCCAGCGTCCTGAATCTCCATGTAGAACCGGTCGCCAAAGACGCGAGAGTACCATTCGGCCAGACGTTTCGCTTCATCCTTCTTGTCGGCCAGCAGAAGCTTCGAAAGCTCACTCGATGCGCAGCCCGACAGGCAGATGATGCCTTCGTTGCATTCTTCCAGCAGCTCGCGGTCAATACGAGGTTTGTAGTGGAAGCCTTCGAGATAGGCGGACGATGACATCCGAATCAGGTTGTCGAACCCTTTTCGATTCATTGCCAGCAACGTCAGATGCGACTGAGCTTCCTTCATTCGACTGGCACTTCGGTCCGTTCTGCGTCCAGGCGCTACGTAGGCCTCGTAGCCGACAATGGGCTTAACACCTTTTTCACGACAGGTGTTGTAGAACTCAATCGCACCATACAGGTTGCCGTGGTCAGTCATCGCGACGGCATTCATTCCGAGCGATTTTACATGATTCACGAGGTCCGGAATCCGGTTGACGCCGTCGAGCAGACTGTAATGAGTGTGGCAATGGAGATGGGCAAAGGGACGAGTCGCAGCCGGGCTGCCAATTACCGCCGCCGGGGTAGGCTCGATCATGGTTTTCGCTCCGTCAGATAAGGTCTCAGTCAGATTCAGATACGGTCGCCGTCAGATACGGTCGCCGTCAGATACGGTCGCCGTCAGAGGGGTCACATCAAAAGATATGATTTCAGAGAGGTCAGTCAGCCGTCGGATGACCTGTTGAACACCGCAGTCTACCGAATTTTGGACGGTTTCACACCAGCCGCTTCAAATCCTCGTCGAGTGCTGTAATTTCCTGATCCGGACGGAAATGTTGTGCGTTTCCGGCAAGACAAGCACGACCTGAACGAATGGATGGAATTCAGCGAGAATCGGACGGCCGGATTGCTGGCACGAAAAATCGTTCAGCGTTACAGTCTTCGCCGAAGTCCAGTTCATTCAGAATTTCAGGACCATACTGATATGAGTACACCGTCAACTCCCAATAATCCACCTGCCACTACTCCGCCCGTGCCTCCAGCACCAAAAGCGCCGGAGAAGAAACCTCATGATACTCCAGACAGAATCATCCTGGTGTCTTATCCGAAAATCATGTTTCTGTACCCAACGGTGCTGACTGCACTGTTTTGTGGGCTGGTCATGTGGTTCAAGGGTGGGCTTCCTGAAACTGCCGTCCTGCCTGAAAAGCCGGCTGCTGCTGCAGATGCAGCCGCAGATCAACCTGCGGCCGATGCACCTGCCCCAGCCATTGCGGGCCCCACATACCATTATGTATGTGCCCGGTTCTTCCTCGCAGTGTTTGTCATCAACCTCGTCGTGATCGCATTCGACTTTCCACGAACAACGTCGCTGACATGGTTCTTCGCCGCGGTCGCAATCTCGATCGGCCTGTATACTTTGTTTCGATTCAATGAGGGGTTGCTTCCCAAAGTTGTTGATGGTTTGCTCAGCGTTCGCCCCGCTGCAAATACATCCTTTTACTTCATCTACACATTCGGAATGTTGTTCCTCTATATCTGTGTCCTGATCAGCCGACGCTTCGACTACTGGGAAGTGAAAGGCAACGAACTTCTTCATCACCACGGTTTCCTGAGCGACCTTAAGAGATTCTCAGCTCCCAATCTCCGAATCGATAAGGAAATCAATGATGTGTTCGAATACATGTTGCTCCGATCAGGCCGGCTGATCATTCATCCAAGCAACGAACGGCTTGCCGTCGTTCTGGAAAACGTGATCTTCATCAACGCCAAAGAAGAGAAAATCACCAAGATGCTCGGAGCTCTCCAGGTAAGAGTCCGCACAGAAGAAGAATTATAAAAGTTCAACGGCGAGCGGCAGGCGTCAGCGATTCCACTTCTGTTCAGTCGTCTACGTCTGTCAGCGATTCCGCATCGCGGCAGAAGTCTCAAATTGTATCAACCGTTTCGCACTGCGCTACACACCATCAACAACATTGTCGTTCACTGAATGAGCGACATTGGAACAATCACGAACGGCACTTTCTTCCATTCAGAACCAGCGAGCCTTTACAGCGTGACTAACGTTTCAACCTGCGAATAGCGACCATCTCACTTGAACTTCGAGGAAGTGCTTTGTGAACAACCCATACAACGCACCGAACTCCTCAGACGCTTCAGCACTCAATGTTTTGCAGCCCCGCCTTCCAGTCGCCGGAATTATCGGTCTGGTTGCCTCGTCCGCTGCAATTGGTCTCTGGCTGGCAGAGGCTGTGACCAGGCAGATGGTGTTTTCACTCATGCTGATCCCCTGCAAGCTCGCACTACTTGCGGCACCGTTGTTTTTCTACCATGACATATCCCGCCTGCTTTATCAGCGTAAGCGTCTTGCATTTGCTCTGGGGATGACACTGATCACCGTCACCGTGCTTGCAGCCATGGCGTATCTGCCGTTCCGTGAGTCGTTCCTTCGTCGGTTCAATACCGCAACGTACTACTGGTATTCCAATATTCCTCAAGCGAACGCAGGGAATTTTCCGCCTGGTATTGATGCCTGGCGGAATGGCTGGAATCGCGGCGTGCCGCATTTCATCGAGGCCACACTTTTGGTCGCCTACTATGTCACCATAATCAGCATATGTTGTCTTGGGCGGCTTGATCGAGTATTCAGTGTGGTGGTCGGTCTTGGCGGCTACGCAATGTTGCTTATCGTTCCAATGGTCACTGGGCTCATCGAATATGATTTTGATATCTTCCTGCGGGGCATTGTCTTTGACAGCATTTCGCTGAACCTGTTTCCGCCGGTCGTAATTTTCTGGGGTGGTCACTCGATCTTTCTGTTCGTCTTTCTGTTGATCTTCTTCGCCGTCTGCGCGATCTTCATGAAGACAGCGAACCCTCAACGTACCACCTGGTAGTTGAGGCGTCCGGCGTTTGAGAAGGCAATTGAACGATGCTTCCTGCCGGATGCCATGAGATTTCGTGTCGAGATCCACTTCACGTGCCGAAAGGACACGATCCTCTGAACCAAAGCACATCCATTCTTAGAGCAGCGTGAATGCGATGGACCTGCATAGGCATGAGGGCAAAAGAATGCCGGGCTCTACCATTCTCCTGCCCCCATTCTTCTGCCAATGATCGAATCGCTGCGTTGAACCCGATTCCCTCAGTGTCTTTGTGCCACTGTGCACCAAATCCGAATCTTCAGGTGTTCTGGCCAGGCATGTCGTTTGGCGCTGTATCGAGCCAAATTGAAGCGGTGCGACTGACGCTATGCGACTCTGTGAGCGTGACGACAAGTGACCGCAGAGGGAACGGAATCCGAGTCCCTTGCGGGAGGACAACAAGTATCGACACATCGAATTTAAGTTAAGAGGACACCGCTTCTGAACGGTGTCGACGAGTCATGAGCTGATTCGTTTCTGATGGATGTGAGTTCAGCTGGGTTGTTCAAAGAAATCCGGCCACCAGTCATCAACCCCCAGCAGCTGCAGCATGTTTTGTCGGAGCGTCTGCATTAATGGATCAACGCCCTTCACTCTTCGACCAGCCGGATCAACTTCGATTGCTTCCCCAATTTTGAAGTGTGCATGCCATTCCGGTTTAATGGTGACCTTGTCAGTCAAGTCTTCTTCGAGGCGATGAACGGTTTCCACGATACGTTCCGGAGTCACAATCCCGTAGGTATCGTCATCGAGGTAATGGGGTGGATACAGTGAAAGGCACTGGATGTAATAAACATCGGTCAGTTGTCGCCAGCATGTGGTTCGTTCTGCGTCAGGCAATGCTGGATCGAGGAGTTTTGGAACAATCGTTGACCGAATTTCCTTGACTCTGGAAATCACATCTCCGGAGCGTTCACTTCCAAACAAGAGACATTCAATCGGCTCAAGGACTCGACGGATCAGACGTTGCTTTCTTTCTGAGACACGCCCCACCTGCGGGGAACCAAAATACTCAACTTCACGACTGGCCATCAGGGCTTTGCCGAGCTGAGAAATGCGGTCGCGAATCGGAAGATGATGATGAGCCTGCCAGAACGTTCGTCCTTCGAGAGCCGTAAGAACTTCTCCAACAGAGTCCTCCGGAGTTCCCTGAAGTTGATACCGTATTGCAACGGGGTGTATCACAACCTTTCCGGGTGTTGCCAACTTTGCACGTTTCTTTGCAGCGGTTCTGGCAACAAAAGAAACTCCCTCCATCAGCGGCAGCAGTCGATCGTTGGAGCGTGAAATAACGCCTTCAGGAAAGATCACCAAAGGCCGTTCGGCAGAGGCCACGATATCAATCGATGTTTCCAGGGCCTGGCGGTCGAGACCTTCACGGTAGACGCTGAAACCGCCAATTCGGCGGACAATAAAGTTCTCCAGTCGGCTCTGCTTAAAAATATGCCAGCTGGCCATTGCATAAACGTGACAGGGGGTCTCTTTGACAATCACGCCCATCATCATCGGATCGGAGGGACGGCAGTGATTCGGGCACAGCAGGATGCCGTGGCCACTTTTTATTGAGGCTCGCAGGTTGTCGAGCCCTTCCAGAGTCCATCCGGTGATTCCATAACTTCGTCGGAGAAACGATCGCAGCAGGAACTTGCGAAATGCCCAGGACCAGAACTTTCCCCTGTGCGGAGGAATAAACTCATACTTTTCGTCAATGATCAGTTTATGCATACAATGTGCCCTGCACTAAAACAGCACATGAATGATCATTTGACTTCAGAAGTGATAACATACAGAACGACGGCAAAATGCCTTCTCCTGGCTGAGCGGGGTACTCGAAAGAGCCCCTCAGATGACTCAGCACTCCATGGGCCTGAATTTGAAAAGTCTAGCAGGTTATGCCGACTCTGCCATATCGGGGATTCCCCGTTGGGGCTATTCCGACTTCAGAAATTCACGAGTTGCCGGGTTCTGAGGGTTCTCAAAGACCTGTTCGGGAGTTCCCGACTCAATAATTCGGCCTGCCTGCAGGATGTGAACCCGATGGGCAACCGTCTTTGCAAATGACATGGCATGTGTGACAACGATCATCTGTTGACCAGACTGAGCAAGATCCTGCATCACGCTGATCACTTCCGCTGTGGTCCGCGGATCAAGGGCGCTGGTCGGCTCATCGAACAGAATCGCTTCGGGATTCATTGCCAACGCGCGGGCAATGGCGACGCGTTGTTGCTGTCCTCCGGACAAAGACGCTGGCCGAGTGTGTGCTTTTTCAAGCAGACCAACACGGTCCAGCAGCCCACGCGCTCGCTGAATCGCTTCCTCTTTTGACTGACGAAGAACATGAACGGGGGCCTCAATCACGTTCTCCAGCACTGTCCGGTGTGGAAACAGATTGAACTGCTGAAAGACCATTCCGACACGTTTGCGAATCTCGTGCAGAGTTCGATCTCGTTCGATACCTGTTCCAGGCACCAGTTTCAAGCCAGCAACTTCGATGGTACCTCCATCAAAAGTCTCGAGACCATTAATCGTTCGTAAGAGCGTGCTTTTGCCACCGCCCGAAGGGCCCAGTAGCACGCAGACTTCGCCGGACGCGACCTCCAGCGTCACGCCCCGAAGAATCTCCATCTGGCCGTATCGTTTGGTGATTTCACTGAGTCTAATCATGCTGTTTTCTCCCGCGACAGACGCTTTTCCATCTGACCTGCCAGAATCGACAGCGGATAACTCATAATCAAATACAATAAAGCAGTCAGAAGCCCAAGTTCCAGGATGGCGCCCGTGCTGCGTGCCTGTATGTAATACTCCTTGGAAAGCTCAACAACGGTGATCACAGAGCAGACTGCTGTGTCTTTGAAGAGTGCAATAAAGTCGTTGGTCACGGGAGGAATGACGATTCTGGTTGCCTGCGGAACAATGATCCTGCGAAGCGCCATATTGCGAGACATCCCGAGCGACAATGCGGCTTCCATCTGACCCCGAGGAATTGCCTGCAGGCCGGCACGATAGATCTCAGCTTCGTACGCAGAATAGTTCAGCGCAAGTCCAATGACAGCGGCCACAAATGCATTTATCGAAATCCCAATTTCCGGCAGCAGAAAAAAGATCACATACAGCTGCAGAACGAGAGGCGTTCCCCGAACAACTTCCACATAAATTGTGGCAAGTTGACCGGACCATTTGGGTCCGTACAGTCTTAACAAAGCCATCGTCAGGCCGACAAGAATTGCAAGAGGCATCGCACAGACCGATAACGCGACTGTCACGCCGGCCGCAGTAATCAAAAGTCCACTCCGCTGTCGGAGTACCTCCCAGTTCCGGACCTCGCGATACGTCTCCACCGATGAATCACCATTTGCATCGATAGATGAACTCGATATGTCGCCAACAAATCCGCCAGCAGCAGAAGTTTCCAGTCCTCTCAGAGACTGCGTATTGTTCCAAAGATTGTACTTCTCAAAAATCTTTCGCAGGCGACCATCCTGAAGGGCTCGAATAATCGCCTGATTGATGGCTCGCAGCAGAGTCTCTTCGTCCTTTCGGACAATCGCCACGTAGTACCCTCTGCCAACAGGTGGGCCCACCGATCGGAGTTCCGGGAATCCAGCAGAATAAAAGGTCCAGATCGGAAGGTCCTGAACATTGGCATCGATTCCATCCGCGGCGAGTTCGGTCGCTCGAAGTGCATCTGTCACACCGTCGAACAAAGACAACTCCACTTTGTCGCCCGCAAACTGTTCAACATAGTCCTGAGCGGCTGCTCCACCAAGAACTGAGACACGGCGTTTCCGGCCATCAAGCGGTTTCAGCAAATCATCCCACGACTGGAGAGTGGGGTCTGAGGACCTGACCAATAACTGTAGTTCATAGATGTAGTACGGGATCGATACACCGTAGCGATCCGCACGAGCACTTGTCCATTCGTAACCGTTGAGGACAACGTCGATATCTCCACGATCCACAAGATCCGGCAGCTTGTCCCATTGCCCCTGACAGAATTCGGCTTTTACACCAATTTCCGCGGCAATGAGTTCAGCGAGTTCAACTTCGAAGCCAATCAATCGCCCGGGATCATCGTCTGCGGGATATACAAACGGGCCGCCACCCTCCTGGTCGGCCCCCCAGCGAAGAACACCTCTCGAACGGATCTCGTCCAGCAGATCCGCGGAAGCCGAAGCGCAGGAAAAAAGCAGTGTCAGCATTATCAGAAGATAACGCTGAACACTGCCTGAAGTCCGATCATCCCACCACCATGAAACATGCTTCAATTCAAGCGGTCTCCAGCAGGGATACTATGCGTGAAATGGATTATTCAGTAATGATTTCGCGAACGGTTTGGCCGCTTGGAATCATTGGAAGCACGTGTTCCTGATACGGACAAATTACGTCCAGCAGATATGGACCATCGTGCTGCAGCATCTCTGCCAGTGCCGCTGGATACTCCTTCTTGCTGCGGACCTGTCGGGCAGTAACCCCGTAGCCGCGAGCGATCTGAACGAAGTTCGGGAAGGTTTCTTCCGGCATCGCACCATCGCCTTCACCAAGCGCTTCCGGGTGATCAACGGGGCCGAGGTACGTATGAGCACGACGGCCGGAATTGAACCGATCTTCCCATTGGACCACCATCCCAAGATGCTGATTATTCAACAGCAGAATCTTGACCGGCAGTTTCTCACAGAACAAAGTTGCGAGTTCCTGAATATTCATCTGGAAGGAGCCGTCGCCATCTATGTCAACCACAAGTTTATCCGGGAATGCCGTCTGAACCCCCATCGCGGCTGGAAGTCCAAATCCCATTGTCCCCAGACCCGAACTACTGAGCCAGTGGCGAGGTTTGTTGAACTTATAGAACTGAGCAGCCCACATCTGGTGCTGACCCACACCAACTGAAACATAAGCGTCGCGATCAATCGTCTGTCGGCAAAGTTCATCGATGGCATATTGCTGAAGAATCTGATCGCCAGCGTCAGCGTAAGTTAATGGGAACTTCTCTTTCCAGACCGCGATCTGATGTTTCCATTCGCTCAGTTCCGGGATGTCTTCATCGGTTAACGCTGTATTCAGGGCAACCAGCGCTTCTTTGATGTCAGCAACAACAGGTATGTGAGCTTCTTTATTCTTGTGAATCTCAGAGGGGTCCACATCGATGTGCACGATCTTGCCGTGTTTGGCGAATTCTGCGAGCTTGCCCGTCACCCGGTCATCGAAACGAACTCCAAACGCCAACAGCAGGTCCGACTGGTCAACCGCGTAATTCGCGTACACCGTTCCATGCATTCCCAGCATGTGGAGCGACTGAGGATGAGTGCCAGGGAACACACCCAGCCCCATCACGGTCATTGCCACCGGAATTCCAGTCCGCAGAGCGAACTTCGTCAGCTCTTCGGATGCCTCAGCCTGGATGCAACCGCCTCCCACATAAAGCACCGGACGGCGCGATCGTCGAATCGCGGCAATGACCTGCTTAACCTGCTCAGGGGCTGGTTTACGAACTTCCGGACGATAACCCGGCAATCGCACCGGAGGATCAAAGTCAACTTCGTTCAGAGGAACCGATGTCAGCTGAACATCCTTCGGAAAGTCAATCAGGACCGGGCCGGGTCGCCCCGTAGAAGCAATGTAAAATGCTTCCTTCACTATTCGTGCAACGTCACGAATATCGGTGATCATATAATGGTGCTTCGTGATCGCGCGGCACACTTCCACCATGGGCGTTTCCTGAAACGCATCGCTGCCGATGACGCTCTGTGGAACTTGACCTGTGATGGCAACCATGGGGATACTGTCGAGCTTTGCATCGGCAATGCCAGTGACGAGGTTGGTTGCGCCCGGACCACTTGTCGCCATACAAACACCCACCTTGCCGGTGGATCTGGCGATACCCTGAGCCGCGAAACAGCCGCCCTGCTCATGGCGAGGAAGAATGGTACGAATCTCGTTGCGCTTTTCCCGGAGTGCCTGGTGCAGTGGCATACTGCAGCCGCCAGGATATGCAAAAATATGCTCCGTGCCCAGTCGAATCAGCATCTCGACCAGAATCTGAGCACCATTAATGGTTTGAACGGCCTTATCAACAGTAGCCAACGCAGTTACCTCGACTAAACTTGTCCAAAAATCAGATCCGCGTGCGGAAGAAAGTCGTCCGTGGATCGTTTGTCGGTATCCCAAGACGCTGAATTCATTCCGATCGCCTTCGGTCTCAGTCAATCAGTGTATGAATCCGGGGCGAAGTGTTCGACCCCTGATTTCGGCAGAATCTGCCGAATCCCGGAATTCCATGTATTCAACCTGATTTAAGAGATGACCCTTTGATCCAAAATCCTCCTCGATTCTTCACGAGAGCCGTTTCCGGCTGGAAATCATTTCAGATGCCAGCCCGTTTTGCCGCCTGATATGCATTCTCCATTTCGATAAGTGTTGCATGATCCATAGGTTTTCCCTGAAGTTCCATCGCACGCTCGATCGCCTGAAACCGTCTGGAAAACTTCGCGTTGCTGCGACGAAGTGCTTCTTCCGGATTGATCCCCCAACGTCTCGCAATATTGGCGAGGACAAACAGGACGTCGCCAAGTTCGGACTCCGCCCTGTCTTTTGCCTCAGAATTCAGGAGTGGAGTATCCGGAACACGCTCTGAATCGACCTGAGCAGGGACTTCCGGGATCCGGCCGTCTGAAAACAGCTCCTCACCGAGTTCCTGAAGTTCTTCTTTGAGCTTCGCAAACAACATGTTTCGATCCGGAAAATCGTAACCTGCAGAAGCAGCGCGCCCAGTAATTCGGGCGGCACGAGCGAGTTCGGGAAGTGCCGCGGGAATGCCATCCAGCCGAGAACTGCGTTCTGGCTTTTCCTGCATTTTGGCCGTCTGCCAGTGCTGTTTCACATCCTCGGAGGTCTTCAGCTCTGCATTTCCAAAGACGTGAGGATGTCGACGAATCATCTTGTCCGTAAGGACTCGAACGACATCGCTGAGATCAAAGCGTTGTTCGTCAGCAGCGATTTGAGCATCCAGAACGACCTGCAGCAGAACATCTCCGAGCTCTTCGCAGATAGCAACGTTATTATCAGAGTCGATTGCTTCCAGAAGCTCATACGTTTCTTCAAGCGTATACGGCTTTATGGACTTCATCGTCTGCTGCTGATCCCATGGGCAACCGCCTGGACCGCGAAGTCGGGCAATCGTCTCACACAGTCGGCGAAACTCCGGCAACAAAGTATCGAAGTCCGGAGGGTTCCCGGTGGGCGGCGTGGGAGAGTTTGAATCCATCAATTGTTGCTCGCAGTCCTTCAATTGGAGAGTTTCTTGTTGCCGATTCCGGGATCAATTCGGCAGATCCGGCCAAATGACTCCCCGCAGGGGCGGTGATCGTTCCGGTCGAACAGTTTGGGCAAAGTTTAGCGATTGTTCTGACGATATCGATTCTGTAAAGCTTTGCGCCTGGAATGTTTCGTGGCCACGACTCACAAAATGAGTCGTTTGGTCAGGTCGTTTCAGCAGCAAAGAAACAGGAACAGTTGAACAGGATGGGCTCAATCAGTGGGTCTGCTGAATTGAGAATCCGTACGGGAGATCAACATCGTGGCAGGAAGCCGACGGAAACGCACCGTAGTATCGCTGCTGATTGCAGCGCTGATGCTGCCGGGCTGCGCCGGACCAAACGCTCGACTTCAGTACCTGATCGGCGATGACTCCAGCCTGTCCCACTATGAAGATATGGCAACTGCGATCGAATACCCGGTCGAAGAGACGCCCACTGAAACAGATCCCAATCTTTTCATGGCACCGCGTCGTATCAATGATCTCAATGAAGTGAAACATCGAAAGATGTCATTGAACGAGTGCGTTCGCCTGGCATTGTCGAAAGGCGCGATCCTTCGGGAAGACTCGTCCTTTGGGTCGCCTGGCAATCCTCTTCTGGCCAATCCATCTCGAGTTGCATCGGTCTATGATACTGCAATTCAGGAGACCAGCTTCCTGTTCGGCAATCGAGGACCGGAAGCGGCGCTTTCGGACTTCGATGCACTGTTCACAAACAACATGCAGTGGGGACGCGCCGAGGATCCTCAGAATTCTCCGTTCCTCAACCTCGATGCCGGTGACACTCTCACCGAAGAAAGTGCGCAGTTTTCGAGCAAGGTGGAGAAACCATTCGCAAATTCAAGCACGTTCTCTGTCCAGCATGACTGGAACTACAGTGCCAATAACGTGCCAAGTCGACTCTTTCCTTCAGCGTACACAGGGTTCGTGCAGGCCGAATTTCGCCAACCGCTGCTCGCCGGTTCTGGTACAGAGTTCACACGCATTGCAGGTCCAATTGGACAGAACCTGCGCGGTGTGTCGGGCGTATCTCAGGGCGTGCTGATTTCTCGAATCAACTCAGATATTTCGCTGGTAGACTTTGAACAGTCGTCTGCGACTCTGGTTCGAGACGTAGAACGTGCATACTGGGATCTGTATCTGTTCCTGCGTCTGTATGATTCAGAAATCGAGACTGCGAGAGACCTCCTGCGAGCATGGGAACAGGCTCGAGGCCGTGCAGATTCCGGTGACCCTACCGAAGAACTCTTTGCGAAAACTCGCTTCTATGACATGGATGCCAGAATCAAAGGCTCGCTGGCCGACGTTCTGGAGAAAGAAACTCGCCTGCGTCGCCTGATGGGGCTGACACTGAATGATGGCGAATTCATTACACCGACGGATAAGCCTTCGGAAGCTCGCTTATCAATCGACTGGAAATCAACTCTGACAGAAGCTTTGGCACATCGAGCAGAATTACGTCGGCAGAAATGGGAAATCCGCAGTCTCGAGCTTCAGCTTAAGGCCGCAAAGAACCTCAGCCGACCTCGACTCGACTTTGTTTCTCAGTACCGTGTCAATGGATTCGGCGATCAACTCTTCGGAGAAGAGGATGATGATGGTATCACCAGCCAGGGCTATCGAAGCGCATACGAATCCATCACTCAGGGCGACAACACGACCTGGAATCTCGGTGTTTCATTCAGTATGCCGGTTGGTCTTCGTCTGGCCAGAGCACAGGTCAGGAATTACGAGCTGCGACTCACAAAAGCTCGGGCTGTACTGAGTGCTCAGGAAAAAGAAATCGCTTACGAACTAAATGCTTCGCTTCTGGAGATGGACCGCTGGTATGCCATCGCAGACAGTGCAGTCAAGAAGAGCAAGCACGCTGAACTCTATGCTCAGGGCATTCAGCTGCGTATGGAAAACACCAACGAGAAGTTTCGCAATCCAGGGATTATTCAGCGAGTTCTTGATGCGAAAATCGATCTCCGCGAATCCGACCAAACTTATCTCCGCGGAATTATTGAATATAACAAAGCAATCATCGACCTGAACTTCCGCAAAGGAATGACGCTTCAGAATCACGCTGTCTACCTTGCAGAAGGTGAATGGAATCCAATGGCCTATGAAGAAGCTCGAAAGCGAGCAGAGGCCACATCGCACGCAATCGACAATCCACACCTGAAGACAGTACCACTCGAATTCGGTGGACAACCTGCACCGTCTGCATGGGAATCAACTGGAAGTCCGGACCGACCGTTTGTCCCTGGTGTGAGTTCCACCTCCGGAACTGCAGTACTTTCCGCTCCTTCTGAGGTGCCTGAAGTACCTGATCGGCCGGCCATCGAAAATGAAGCCAGCCCGATCGATCCAATGCCGGCGATACCGATGAACGAGGATAAGGCCGTACCAATGTTCCCCGAGGAACCAGCGATTGAAGTCCCACCGTCTCCAAAAAAGATGGCCGAACTTTCTCCTGAATCACAGACAGACTCGCCATCAGAAGTGCCAGCAGGATCATCGGGCCGAGCCACGTTCCAGTCGGTCTCTGAAACGAATACTTCTGATGAAAAGCCTGCCGAGCCTAAACTGAAGCAAAGCCTCTTCCGACTCAGTGGCCCGCTGAAAAAGTCAACGTCATCCTCAGGCAGTGGACTGGACAGAGCCACCGGCAAGCCTTCACTCAGTGGCAAGAGCCGTCTCTAACGATCGCTCTTGCCTCCGACTGATCAACACTTCACAGAAATCGGATGCGTTTCCGAATATCGGTATTGACGCTTTGATAACGATGATTGAGATTGCTCGGACTGAACATCTGCGTTCGGCAGAATTCCATATCGTCCCAGCCGATCGCGTTTGTAAAGATGGGCTGCAGGTATTCGATTCCCAGAGGTGACAGGTGCATCCTTCGGGGGTCATACATCGTTGGATGGACTTCCCGAGGATGAATTTCACCCCATTGATCCCGAAGTTTGTTGGCTGAAATCGAGCTCAGCGAGAATCCGGTTGCTGGTTCATACTGAATCGTAGCGATTTCGTTGCTGACACCTGATGCAAGCAGGTCCATCGCCTTTCCACCCAGCTGAGATGCATAGAATCGGTCAAACAGGATCGGTCGGCCACCTCGCTGAGTATGTCCGACCTTTCGAGTAAACAGTGCCGAGGATGCAGGTTCAAAACTCCGCATCTCAAGAAACAACTGATCCCCAAGTCGACTTGCGAGCATATCGCGGACAGCATCCGCGGCTCCAGTGTATTTGACTCCCCCTGCAGGATCGAACGTCGGAATCGCAGAACCCAGTCCTTCACCGTCGTACTTGACACCTTCTCCAACCGCAATCACAACATGCTGCTGCAGTTCATAAATCTGGCGTACTCGAGCTTCCAGGGCATCCAGATTGAAGGCGACTTCCGGGATCAAAATGATGTCCGGCTGTCCGTATGCTGATCCGAGTGCGATATAGCCGGACTGACGTCCCATGACCTCCACAATCGCCACACGCCGGTGACTTTCCGCAGTTGTTCGAATTCTCTCGATACTCTGTGCAACGACATATACGGCTGTCGCATAACCTGGCGTTGCATAATTGATGATATCTTCGAGACGAACTGTGTCCTTTGTTGGAACTCGAACTTCCTGATAACCGGGCGACTCTGTAGTGGGTCTCCGAACCCATTCATTGGGTTCATCGATGTAGTTGAGTCCAAGGTCGTTGTCGATGGTCTTGGGTGCCAGCACGCACGGAATGAACTCCGCAATCGGCTGCATGCCGTTGATTGTCCCATCTCCGCCGATACAAATCAGTCCATCAATATTGAGTTTCTTCAGGTGCTCCTTCGCGATTTGCAGATACTCTGTGGATTCATGATCGATATACGTGCGCGATGATCCAAGCAACGTTCCACCACGACATGGATCAAGTTCCGGAATCGTCGTATAAAGCGGATTCAAATGAACATGCGGGACACGGTCATGAAGGAGTCCCGCATAACCTCGCTGGAATCCAAACACATCGATGTTGAGTTGGTTGGCTCGTTCAACGGCTCCATAGATCGTTGCATTTAACGCCGGAGTGTCGCCGCCCGCTGTCAGGATCCCAATCCGTTTCATTCGTTCGCATTCCCTTTTGCAAGTTCGATCATTTTCGTCAGAAGCATACACTCGGTCAAAGTCCAACCCAGGCCAGTAAGACGTCTACTGCCCTCCGGAGCTCAAGCCTCGGCGAATCAGCAACGCGTCCACCGTCGGTTCCTGGCTTCGAAAATCAACGTAGATCTTCATCGGGTCCCGGCTTCCGCCTCTGGACAGGACTTTCGACCGATACGATTCACCATTGGCCCGAGTCAATCCACCGGATTTCATAAAGTGAGCAAAGGCATCTGCTGCCAGCACTTCACTCCAGAGATACGCATAGTAACTTGAGGAATAACCACCTGGCCAGATATGAGCAAAGAAGCTGGTCCGGTATCTTGGAGGCACAGCCTTCAGATCAATCCCATACCGCTGCAGAGTCTGACTTTCGAAGGATTCAACATCCTGAGGAACCGCATCGGCCGACAATGAGTGCCAGTCCAGGTCAAGCAGTGCGGCCGACACGTATTCGAGCGTATCAAATCCCTGATTGAACTTACTTGCCTGAATCACACGATCCAGCAGCGCCCTGGGAATCTGTTCACCGGTCTTGTAGTGCCGAGCATAGTTCGACAGCACTTCCGGCTGAATAGCCCAGTCTTCCTTGAAGGTCGACGGAAACTCAACAAAGTCACGCGGTACGGATGTTCCTGCAACAGACGGATAAGTCACGTCTGAAAACAGGCCGTGCAGAGCATGTCCCATTTCATGAAACATGGTTGTGACGTTGTCAAAGCTGATGAGTGCCGGCTCACCTTCTGCTGGTCGTGGAATGTTCATCACATTCACGATAACAGGTTTGTCGTTGAGTAATCCCGATTGATCGACGAATGAGCTCATCCACGCACCACCCCGCTTTGAATCTCGCTGGAAGTAGTCTGCGTAGAAGAGCCCAATCTGTTTTCCATCATGATCGATGACATCGAATACTCGAACGTCCGGATGGTATACGGGAAGATCTTTACGTTCCCGAAACTCGATTCCGTAAAGTCTGTTCATCGTGAAGAAGACGCCGTTCTTCAGGACTGAATCCAGTTCAAAGTAGGGCTTTACCGCCGCTTCATCCACGTCATATTTTGCCTTCCGGACTTTCTCTGCGTAATACTCCCAGTCCCATGGCATCACTTCAAAACTGCCGCCCTCGGCAGCGATGATTTTGCGAATCTCTTCTTCTTCTTTTCGAGTCTTCGAAACAACAACCGGAACGAGGTCGGTCAGCATCTTGCGTGCAGCGTCAGGATTCTTCGCCATCTGATTCTGCAGCTGGTAAGCGGAGTGATTTTCAAATCCAAGGATAGCCGCTCGCTCTGCACGAAGCCGAGCCAATTTCAGTACCAAAGGTCGGTTATCCAGGCCCCCATCACGCCCGAGTCCGCGGTAAGCCGAAGCTTCCCACACCTTTTGCCGAGTTTCACGACGATTGAGAGAGCTGAGTATCGGCTGACGAGTCGTATTGGTGATGTTCAGCAGATACTTGTCGTTCAGACCTCGTGCCGTTGCGGCTTCTTTAGCAGCAGCGATATCGCCGTCTGTCATGCCATCAAGATCTTCCACTCGATCTATCACGACCGATCGTTCTTTGGTGATCGCAAGCAGGTTGTCCTGAAACTGAGTCGTCAATGACGACAACTCTTCATTAATTGCTCGAATCCGCGTTTGTTGTTCGTCGGAAAGCATCGCACCGGCACGTACAAAGCGTTCGTAGCTTTCCTTGAGCACCTGCTGCTGCTCTTCATTCAGCTTCAGGTCGTCTCGATTTGTGTAAAGCTCCTTCACCCGACCAAACAGATCGCGGTTCAACAGGATGTTGTCAGAATGTGCTGCCAGTTGTGGGGCAACTTCCGCCTGAATCTTCTGGATCTGCGGGTTCGTATGAGCAGAAGTCATGTTGAAGAACACATTGCTGACACGAGTTAACAATGCCCCCGTCTTTTCCATGGCGGTGATGGTATTTTCAAACGAAGGTGCATCCTTCTGAGAAGCAATAGCTTCGATCTCTGCGAGCTGCTCTTTCATCCCCTGCTCAAATGCCGGGAGGTAGGCTTCGTCGGTAATTTTGTCGAAGGCCGGCGTGTGAAACGGCAAAGGACTGGGCTCAAAAAACGGATTCTCTGTCAGGTTCGTTCCCGTCACGCTGGCTCCCGTTTCAAAATTCAAACTCGTGAAAACCACTCTGTTATCTTTCGTCGAAGTCAGTGGGTTGGCAGGACCGAACTGCGACTGCGATGGATCTTCCGCAAGGACCACCGATGTGCTCAGCGTGGTCATCCCGAGAATTGTCAGAAGAGTCGAATGTTGTCGTTTCATTTCGGATGTCCCCGAAGTGGTAAGAAGCTGAACGCTCACTTGCTGAGCATCATTTTGCACAGCGTTTTATGCGGTTTCGCACTCCACGTCAAACTCCGCGGTGAGCATGTTTCTCGATGTTGAGTTCGGGCGGCACACTTTTCAACTCGTGGTTCGACATAGCCGCAGAAATTCGTTCACCAGTGCGTCAGCAAATTCCGGGGCGTTAATATGATAAGGAAGACGAATGACCTGCTTCTCAGGTGTTTGATTGATCCGGGCTTCCAATTCAGCGTTCAAAGCAGAGTCGGCCTCTGGATCATGAAACGCCATTCCAGGTGCATCCAGTGATGAAACGCCACCCTCCGGGATCAACAGACTGAACCGCGAATTGCTGGCGTTGATTTTGCTGGCAATCCATTGAGCGGCAGTCTTGTTCTCCTGAACAGTTGTTCGCATCAAAGTGACCATTGGATTGTGAACATACAGTTTTCGGCTGCGAAAGTGCTCCGGAACCGTGTCTCTTGCTCCAAAGTTCACCATGTCCAGGGCACCAGTGCTCATCACGTAGGGGATTCTCTTTTGAAGAGTTACGTCAAATCGCCGAGGACCTGCCGGAAACACTCCGCCGACGACTTCATCAGCCACCTCTGTTGTGGTGATGTCGAGAACTCCCTGAACTAACCCGGATTCCACCAGCTTCTCCATCGCTCGACCGCCGGTACCGGTGGCATGAAAGACGAGACAGTCGTAGCCCTCGGCTTCCAGCGACTTTCGAACAGCGGTCACGCAGGGTGTAGTGACGCCAAACATCGTCATTGCGACGGCTGGCTTCACAGAGATCTTCGGAATCGGCCAGTGGACCATTCCTGCCATCGCATGTGCCGCGTTTGCAAGGACCTGTGTTGATACTGCATTCAGCCCTGCGACGTCAACCACCGAATACATCATGCAGATGTCGTTGCAGTCCACATACGGTCCAACCTGCCCGCTGGCAACTGTTGATACCATCAGCTTCGGCAGGCCCACGGGCATTGCCCGCATCGCCTGAGTCACAATGGATGTTCCGCCACTGCCTCCGATACCAATGATCCCAAGGATCGCTCCTCTGGAATGTTCCTGAACGACCCATCGGGAAAGTGCATCGCCCATCATCGTGACCGCGCCGCCTCGATCTGCAGACATGACCTGCTCGGCAGAATATCCCGAGCCACTCAGGACTTCATATCTGTCTGTATCCGGTTTGATCTGTGGCGGACCCTGACTGCCGACATCAACAATTCGCACAGGTACACCAACTGTGCGGAGGCATTGTACAACCCACTGAAGTTCGTCTCCCTTCGTGTCCAGTGTTGCAATTGCCAGCACGGCGACTTCCGGATGGGTCATAGCGGCTCTCCTTCTTCAGGCAAATGTGGCTTCACTGCTGATTGCATCTACTGTCGACTATCAATCACTCAGAACCTGCGCAAAGTAGGAGGTCTCAAGCGAGAAGTCAGCCCACTGGCAGCAGAGACCATTCAGTTTTGGGAGAGTTGCCTGCGATTTTGAGTTACAAAACCAGTGTCCCACCGAAGGATGCAACGTTTGACGGCGAGCCGCTAAACTTACGCAGACGCCTGCGGCTTGCCGCTAAACTTTGTTGCGTTACTCAATCATGAACGAGTCGATATCCAGCTCGCCGTCATTCTGTACATCAACGTTGTGAGTGACGTGATCCCTGGCGGCCGAGACAGTGTTACCCGCCACCACAACGCCACGGACAGCAACAGTGCTGCCGAGCCAGACAGATGTCGGCCACGCAAATGGACGAAATTTCTCTGCTGTTCCGGTCTGATCCCGGTACAGGATTGCTCGTCCAGGCACCAGCGTGGAGGCCACCGGAGTATCTACGAGACTGGCCGAGTCCGTTTGGTTCATTCGAAACGCGACACGGTTTTCGAATTCTCTCAACAGGCTGTTCGACAGCCATCGCATTGCATTGCTGAATGTATCAGCCCACACAATCACATGAATTCCGACTGCAGAGCCACGACGAACGAGATCAGCAAACAATCCAGCGGGCGTCGCTGCTTTCGGGGTACCGAAACTTCCAAGACTGAATTCATCATCCTCTTTGCGAAGGCTGCGGAACTGACCGATGTCCCGAACAGCAAATACGAGGGACAGTTCTCCATCCGCTCCACGTTCTTCCCTCTGCGTCAGAAGCTGATGCAGCTCACCCAGCACCTGATCACATTCCGACAGACCGCAGATTCGAGTTGCTTCAGGAGGCAAAAGTGCGAAATGTTCGCGAAGCCGAGCCAGCGATTCGCGATCGCGACCATCATGAAGAAGGATCAGTTGTGACGCACGCGTTCCTGTGCCATTGACAACTGACCTGCGGCTGCATGCGACCGCCGACATCACGAGCATCGTATCCACATCACTGGTGTCCTGTCCCACGATCAAGAGATTCTGACCGGTCGCTCGACGCAGGTTCAGAGTTGTTGGAGCAGCAATTGCAACGGGCTCTCCGAGCCACAGGCTCAATTCCGGAGCAACACCAGCGATACCATCGACTTCCGGATGCACGGGCATCTTCATCCAGTCATTCAGAGGTTCGCAGAGTTCAACAGCGGGAGGCACATTCCCTTCAAAGACCACCATTCTGCCCGGATGACTGAATGACTTCGCCGCGGAAACAGCCAACATTTCTGTAATTGCCTGTTCTCGACGCTCTTCATCGAGCCACGCGACCTGAAACGGGTGGTTCCCTTCCAACAGCCCGTTGGCATCATTGTAGATCGCTTCCCCGGGACGCGTCAGCAGCCGCGCAGCTGAATTATCTTCGCTCAGAATCAGGTGAGCATCACTCTCACTGCACTGCAACGCAATTCGAACGGCAACCTGTCCCAGCGTACTCCTTGCAAGTGAGTACGCTCCGCCGAGCGTCTGAGATCCCAAAACAACATGAATCCCGAATGCTCGCCCCTGGCGAATCAGCCGGTCCAGAAGCAGCGATGCCCGTGACGAAACTCGGTCTTCCGCAACAAAGAACTCCTGAAACTCGTCGATCAACAGCAACAACCGAGGCATTTCTTCGCCCGGGGACTGGCGTCGAAACGAAGGAAGATCCTGTACGCCGCGACTTCGAAACAGGTCACCACGCTCCTGCAGAACTTCGTCCAGACGTTCGAGAACACTCAGGCCAAACTCACGATCACTCTCGATCGCCACAACACGTGCATGCGGCAGGTGATTAGATGCATAGGTACGAAACTCGACACCCTTCTTGAAGTCAATCAGGTAGAACTGAATTTCCGACGGACTGTAATGTAGTGCAAGATTCGTAATCAGAATGTGCAACAGTGTGGACTTTCCGGAACCTGTCTTCCCGGCGATCAGGACGTGCTGACTTGTCCCTTTTCCAAGCCTCATAAACTGCAGCCTGGCAGCACCCGCTCGACCGATTGCAAGATTGACGCCATCGGCCGTGGAATGCGTCCAGATCTCTTCTGTGCGAGGTGCAATCCGGGTGAAGGACACTTCAACACGACGCGCATTTCGTGACTGCTCCCCAACAGCACGAACCACCGATACATATTCGGCAGAACCTGGTGACGTCAGCGGCTCAAATTCGATCGCTGGATGTGTGGCACTGACAGAACCAGATTTTCCGGATGGCGGACTGGACGTGACGGGAACAACTTTGCCGCCATGCACTTTGAATCGCACACAATGCTGCAGCAGATCATTCACATCAAAGGTTCGAGGAGCAGCCTGGTCGGGAGACCACGTCAACAGAGTATGAACACCACAGCGTGGTCCACTTGTCAGGATACTGGTCAGATGTCGTGCAGATTCTTCACTGAATGCCTGTGGAAACCCGGCAACGACAACAAAATGATACGGCTCCGCAACCTCTCCCGCCGACTCGTTGTACTGTTCAATCGTTTCAAACTCACTGCGAAGATATGTCTGAAACACATTCTCCATGTGTTCTGCCACTTTCTGCAGCCGTTCACGAATCTGAGTCGACTCTGTCCAGATTCGATTACTGATCAACAACTCATCAAAGTCCGCCAGGTGCATCATCGCAGAGAAGCTTTGCCCCAGCCCAACAGGGTCAATCAGCGTGAACTGAACTCGTCCCGGAGGAATCGTCGTGAGCAGTTTGAGTAATACTGAACGAACAAGCTGCAGTGCGGCTTCTCTTCCATCGGCACTGTGTTCGATGCAGAGGCTGGTCTCCTGAGGAAAGCGAAGTAAAGCCGGGAGTTCTATACACGAATGATTTTGTTCTTCCAAAGCCTGGTCCGCCGGAGGAGCAGGCAATGAACACAATATGTCTCCAACTGGCAGGCTGGCCGGCAACTGTCGAGGCGGTTGCCAAACACCACTGCTTAATGTCGGCCAGCGAGTCAACCCTTCGGCCAGAAGTCGAGTTGAGCGAACCAGATCCTCAGCATGACGAAGTTCTTCATTCCAGCCGGACATCACAGATTCAACGGCGGCTGCACGCTGGTTTTCATTTGCAGTCAGATCATCGGAAATCTGCGTTTGCTTCTTTCTGAGTTCTGTCGCCTGCTCAGTTCGCAATCTCAGCAGTCCGGCCGCTCGGTTCGCTTCCGCAGCTTCGTTCTGTTGACTCCATTGATTCAGAAGCGAAGAAGTGCGACCAGCCACCTGACTGCGGATATCGGCCTGCCGTGTCTGAAACTCCTCAGTGAGCCGGGCGATATTCTCAGCAGTGCTGGCTTTCAGTATTTCGACGCGTCGTTCTCGCCGAGCTGTCATATCCGCAAGCCACGCCTGAGCATTCGCGTCAAGCTTCTGAAGCTCTCGGCGAGACAGGCTCTCCCACGATTCGGCGGCTGACCGTGCATTCGCTGTCGCCTGAAGCATGCGTGCAAACCGGCTTCTCAGCTTTTGTTGTGTCAGCACCAGCATAACAGTCAGCAAAAGTACCGTCGTGCCTCCTGCGATCAGAGCACTGACACCCAGCCAGTTCCAGTCCGGCTTTGAAATCTCAGGATTCACAAACGAACGCAGATCCGACCGCACGGCAGCCACCCCAACCGTACCCACCAGAGTGAGAATCAGGCCGATTACCGGCATCCGCAGCCCCTGAATCCATGGAGGGACGACAAACGAGTCAATCTCCTGAGCAGCCTTCATGGCTTCTGCAGAACTGTGTTCAAGAACCTGGTAATAGTGATCGCGATTCCCTTTGTCGTGATCATGGGGAGGCAAGGTGGCTTCTGTGCCGGCGTGACATGACTGCAGATATTGACCGGTCTGTTCGAGTCGTTGAGTCAGATCATCAAGTGACTCTTTAACAACTCGAAGTTGATTGTCGAACAGCTCTTCAGCACGTGAATGCAGAAACACGGGTGTGTCTTCACCGGATTCATCACAGATTGACTGAATCACCCACAACTCATGGTCCAGCGCCTTCTGCAGCTCGCGACGCGATTCTTCAAACTTCACCTGCGACACGGCAAGCCTTCGGTCCCCTTCTGTTCGTTCCGCATGCACCTGCTGCTGAACTTCCAGTTCCAGCTGTTCAAACTGAGTCTGAAAGTCGAAATGATGTCGCTCTTCAAGCTCCTTCAGGATACTCAGATGTCGCTCGTTGAGTTGCTCAAGAGTATCATGCAGAACTCCGGCACGCTTCGCCGCATCCTGCTGAATCTGGGAAACTTCGCTTCGACGCCGCAGACAGCGTTCACGAATCATCTCAAGCTGTTCAATCGTACTGCTCAGATGTGACTTCAGATTCTGCATTGAAATGTACTTTCAAAAAACTGGCTGTCTTGCCAATCTCAAATTGCTCACAGCATAAACCGTCGTTCCCGAGGGTGCTGACATTCGTGCTCAGCGGTTCGCAGGACTTCTGCCAACTTGGTGGTCGCATCCAGCAGACAGCGAATCTGAGCCTGAAGAGGTATGAGGTATTCGTCTTCTACTTTGCGACTCACCGGATCCGACCAGTGCTCCTTCGTCACATTCCAGGCAGCCAGCAACTGCTTCGTAGCGTCTTCAAGACGAGCTGCCGGAGAAAGTACATCAACTCGTTTCATAGTTCCTGCCCGGACTCAAATCCGGCTCCCTGAGAAGAATCACTGGCCGGATCCACGGATTCAGGACCTGAAAGATCAGATGCAGCAAGTCCCGCAAGCGTCTTTTCCATGGATGCGGCAAGCTGCTGAATCGCAGAAAGATTTACGTGTCCCGCAGGTGCTTCGATTGCAGCATACGAAGAAATCCGTTCAATCGTGGTCTTCAGGATACTCATCAGATGTGGAATATCTCGATGAAGAAACTGAACCAGTTGACTTGCTCTGCCATGAAACTCATTCGCTTCATGCCCGGTGGCAATCAGCCAGTGCTTAACAGTCGGGACCTGATGCTGAGCGAAGTCAAGGTTTCTTTTGGCCTGTTCGAGATCCTTTTGTTCTTCGAAGCATGTGGGGCGAAAGTCTCCGACGCGACGCATTCGACATTGATGCAGCCGAATTCTTGCCTCTGACACATTGCGAGTACAATCTTCGACTTCCCGTTTCCAGAATACCGGACGATCACGTTCAAGCCATAATTGAATCTGTCGAAGCTGCGCATCCATTGCAGTGAGGCATAGGCTTGCTTCGGAATGAAAGGCGATCAGAGCGGCTGTGAAATTACAGACTGCATCGAGCGATGTGACGTTTGCTGAACCGGCCACGACCACTCTCCTTTTATTGCTGCTGCAGATATTCTTCGATCAGTTGCGCCTTGCGAAGCAGATACGGAATAAACTGCTCGTTGGATTCAACAAAGCGTCCCAGCGCTTTCATGTTGGCAACAAATTCCTCCGCGAACCGCTGATGTTCCTGATCGCGCCACGACTGTCCCAACTGACTGAGCTGCCCGGCAACGGCGGCCGTTTTTTCGTTCAATTCTTCATCGAAACGTCGCAGCAACTGGGCGAATCGCCTCAATTCTGAAGGGTCCACAATTGCCTGAGTCATAGTTTGGTCCGCCTGTGTGTGCCTGCCGCATCTGTAATCGATAACGTCAAAACGGAATTCCTCAGGAATTCTCCGTCTGCTGCTGTTCGGATTTCAGCCGATTGCTCCGGATCCTCAAAACCAATAACAGTTATTTCTGGATCATCAGCCACGACAACAGATCTGCCATGGACTGCACATCGACTTGTTTTTCAATGCCTTCCGGCATCAGCGAGCGTCCGGTTTCGCGAAGTTCTTCGATATCTGTCCTCAGCAGAGTATCTTCCTTTGCCTCAGATCGTCGTAAAGTAATGCTTGTACCGGTCTCCGCGATAATAACGCCATTGTGAGTATTCCCCGCCTGGGTTACAGCCACATATTCCTTCCATGCCGGGTTGACTTCTCTGTTGGGATCCAGCACGTTCACCAGAATCGCTTCAGGGCCTCGATTCGTGACCGTTGCCAGATTTGGGCCGACCTGATGACCAACACCATTCAATTGGTGACAAACCGAACAGTGTTTCTGGAACACCGCAGCGCCTCGCTGTTCGTTGCCAACCAGACTGAGCGACTGTTGATATGTGCGAATGACTTCCTCGCGGCTGGATGTACCCGTTGATGCCAAAAGTTCAGCCGCAATCTCCCGGACTTTCGGATCAGGATGCCCGGCCAACCTCTGCAGCTCAGCAAATGGTACAGCATTCGCCATAAGCTGTTTCTGTCGAACAGCCTCAAGTAATACTGAAATCCACTCGGTTCTGGACAGAAGCAACTCCCGGGTTCGTTCCATCACTTTGGGACTCATGGAACCCATCCTGGGAATCAAAGCGTTTGCCACTTCCACATCCGGGAATGATCCGAGAGACTCTACGACGGTGAGCTGGACATCCGGTGGGGTTGCTGGTGTCAGCAGTTCGAGAAGTCTTTCTCCGTCCTCTGAGAATCGACTCAGTGTCAATGCTTCAAGACCTGCCGTACGAACTGGGAGAGGTGCCGTTTCGTCCATTGCAGTACGGCGGCCTTCGGCAATCATCGCCCCGGTCAATTCAGCAAATCCGGCGTCCGTCCCGGCCGTTGGAATCACACGGGAAACTCTGCGAACCAGGTCCAGCTTAAGAGCTGTTTGCTGCTTCAGTCCCTGAATCACTGGAAGGATATCCGTCAGCGAAGCTGTTCCTCCCTGCCTGGCCACAAGTTCGGTGACGTCGGCGAGTGTCGCCTGAACGGCAGGCTGGGCCGTCAGTTCCGGCGCAGATGCCAGCGTCTTCATCGCAGCCCCCATACCGTCGTTCAGAGATGTCAGCACCGCTGTACGAATCCAGCGATCCTGCCCATCACGGATCAGCATCTGCTCCAGGATCGGTTGTCGAAGCTCCGGGGCAAATTCTCCCAAAGTAAACGCAAGCTGCAGTCGGACCCGGGCATCTTCATCCATTTGCATGGCTGATAGTGCTGAGCCGACAATTTCTGAAACAGCAAATCGTTCGGCAAGACGAAGTGCGCGCTCACGAACCCTCGGATTCGGGTCTTTCAACGCGGGAATAATGTCTCCCTCATTCACAGCTCGCTGCCCTTCGAGTGCTCCAAGAATGTGAATCCTCCCAACCGGTGGGGCTGCTGCAAATGCCTTGCGCAGCAGGTCGGCAGTGATAGGGTCCTGTCGTTCATAAAGAAGTCTCGATGCAGTATCACGGTGCCAGCCGTTCGGATGTGAGAGTGTTTCAACCAGCTCTGCGGTCGTCATCTGACCAAGCGAAGCAAATGCTCGAGGCGTATGGCCATCGGGAACGATCCGATAGAGTCGTCCGCGATCTCGTCCACTGGTCAAATCGAGATGCTTTTTTATTTCCGGCGGGAGACTTGCTGGATGCTCAATCACTTCACGGTACATATCCAGAATATGCAGGCAGCCATCAGGCGCATTTGCGAACTGCACCGGACGAAACCAGATGTCGTTCGAAGCAACAAGTTCGCGTTCGGGATCGATTCGAGACGCCTTCCAGATCACACCATCCGGCTCTGACTTCTTTCGATGCACGATATTGCTGCCCACGTCGGCGACAATCAGCGTGCCCTTCATCGACTCCGGCCACGCGTCGCCGCGATACACGTTCAACCCGGTCGATCCTGTAAAATAACCCGCTGGTCGACCTCCACCTTCAACAAGTCCTTTGACGACTCCGGATGCCCGAAGACGAGTCCGCACAATTCTCCATGGCTCCACAGGACTTGTACGAAACACCGGGGCCTGCCCGCCATCCACAGCAATGCTCACGCGAGCCGCTGCGGCAGACACCAGCGGATTTCGATTCAGGTATCGATCATCAAACACAATCGCCTGGGCATGATCGCTGTTCGAACAGACATATCGATTTCCCCAGTCGTCAAAACACATTCCGTGTTGTGCACCACCGGTTTCGGGACGAAGGTCCAGCGACCGAGGATCAAAAGAGAAGTCCCGCGATCTCAGGTCTACTGCCGGCTTGTCCGGCTGCTCCGGAAATGTGACCGTGGCCCCGGAAGAACTCGTCTGCCCGTAAATCCGATTGTCCGGCCCCCAGTGAAAGCAATTCATCAGGCCCTGCACGTTGCTGCGGCCAAAGCCTGTAAAGACAATCTTCTTTTGTTCGGCCTGGAAGTCCCCGTCATTGTCTTTGAGGTAATAGACATGTGGAGGTGCCCCAACAAATACGCCACCGTCAAAACAGATGACAGCCGTGGGCCATGATAAACCGTCTGCATACACATGAGACGACTCATATCTGCCATCGCGGTCATCGTCGAGAAGTACTCGAACCCGCCCCAGCTTCTCATCGGCCTGCTCCGAATAATCACGCATTTCCACAACAAACAGACGACCCTCTTCATCGAACGACATCGCCACCGGATCGACCACAACGGGCTCCGCGGCCGTCTGTTCGAGATGGAAGCCAGGCAATACGTCAAATGTCTTCAATGCATCCGCCGGTTCATGTGCCGCGATTCGAGGCAATTCGCCCGAATAGTCCGGTTCGAGGTTCGACGGAGGAACATGCTTCAGCTTTCGATCGATTTCACGATAGGCACGTTCTCGCATATCCGCCGGAAAATCGTGTTCACAATCCGGCGTTACGAGGATCAGCTCGTCTTTCGCCCCAAGCAGATTGTAGATGCCGGAAGCCCGAGGAATCGCCCGTTTTACGCCTTCGACATCAAAATTGTCGTCGTGCAATGGAGAGATCGAGACAAATGTTCGCGGGGCAAGTGCTGCAACCACTTCCTGAAAGTCAAACGGAACTAAATCGGGGTTCAGGTCGTACTTTTCTTTCAGCAAAGGCATGTAACGATCACTCGTCCATCCTGCAATCTTTCCACCGTAATAGTCATGAAACGGGGTCCAGCCACAACTCGAAACTGTGATCTGAATACGAGCATCGAACACTGCAGTGAACATCGCATTGTGTCCACCGAGAGAATGACCAATTGCCCCAATTCGACTGTCATCCACACACGGAATGGCACACAACAGGTCAATGCACCGCATATGATTTATGATGCCCTTCATCGTTCCGGATGCGTACGCGTCCGCAGCAAAGTCATAGTTCGCGGAGTCGCCGAACGATGGATAATCCGGACAGATCGTGATGTATCCTCTGCGAGCAAGTTCGAGCCCGTATTGTCGGTTTCCTCGCGGTCCCTCTCCAGCCACAATCCGCTTCCCGGCAGGCCCCGTCGGATGAAGTGCCAACATGGCCGGAACGGAATGCTCCGACTTCAGACTCAGTATGGCAGAGGGATCGACAGAGTTCGCCAGGGCAGCCGGAAAATATAAATCCAGAGGAAGGCGAGCATTTTGTGTGGCTCCACTGGTCTCTACGGCAATCGACAGCGTCAACCGTCGCACATCCTGAATCCGAACATCCTCGGTAACCTGAATATCAAAATCCGGTACACGATCCGGCGACGGAAAGGCGCCCATCGCCTCCTGCATCCCGGCGAGGATCTGAGTTCTCCGCAAGGCCCAGTCATCCTGAGTCCGAACCGGTTGAGTCTTTCCGGAGGAATCCAGGAACCATGTCAGATCACGATGATCAACCCGCTGGCTGCCGGCGTCGGTTGACTGACCGCAAAGCTCACTTAGACCTGTCGAGATCACCAAACCGACAATGAGCAAGACGCTTTTGCAACAAACATCTCTCCGCGAATCCGCAACACGATTCATGACATCAACACTCCGGCAGGAAACAAACTCAGGTGGGCCTCATGTTGTATTCCCTGAACCCCGCAACTGGAACCGAAAACCCCATCTTTATCCTCCCCCCACCCTCCCTCCCCACAGAACACATGTCCCCAACCCCATTAAAGGTGCCACGGACCGTTTTGTTAATATAGGGGATTTATGGATTCACTTTCCCTTTGTGCAAAGACTCACTGGCTCGACGTCTCAACCCAGACCAACCCTCATCTTCAACCTCTGAGAACTGGTGCACAACGACATTTGAGTTCCCAGTCTGCGGACCTCCCTGAATTTGCTGGAGAACAATTCGTGATTCCGCAATCGTTTGAGGTTCGCTCACCAGATGCAAACCATCGGAGCCAGACAAAGACACCCTATCTTACCAAAACGGTCCGTGGCACCTTTTATGCGAGGATGGGCTGGAGGATGTTGCCGGCGACGTCGGTGAGGCGGTATTCGCGGCCGTTGTGAAGAAACGTCAGGCGCTTATGGTCGATGCCAAGCAGATGAAGCATCGTTGCGTGCAGGTCGTGGACTGTGACCGGGTCGACGACAGCCTTGTAGCCGATCTCATCCGTTTCACCGAAGCTCGCTCCCTTGCGGATCCCGGCTCCTGCCATCCATGCCATGAATCCCTGAGGATTGTGGTCCCGTCCGTCTTTCCCCTGCGAAACTGGCATTCGGCCAAACTCACCTCCCCAGATGACCAGCGTTGAATCCATGAGGCCTCGCTGTTTCAGATCGGTCAGGAGTCCGGCGATTGGAACATCGGTTGCTCGACAATGGCCCGTGTGATTTGCAGTCAGGTCGCTGTGTGCGTCCCATTCCCCGTCACTGTAGACCTGAACAAAACGAACACCGCTCTCCACCAGCCTCCGTGCCAGCAGGCACTTTGAACCGTAAGAGCGAGTCTCCTTTTCGTCGACACCGTACATCGCTCGCGTGTCGGCAGTCTCATCCGAAAAATCAATCATCCTGACTGCATCGGTCTGCATTCTGTATGCAAGTTCGAACGACTGAATTCGGCCCAGCAGTTCTGCTTCTCCAGGATGGGCAGCAAGATGTTCTTCGTTGAGTTTCGCCAGCAGGTCCAGCTGCCGTCGCTGATCTTCACCTGACACACCGGCAGGGCGAGTCAGATTCAGAATTGGTGTCCCTTCCGGCCGAAACAGGGTTCCCTGGTGCGCTGCAGGCAGAAATCCTGCATGCCAGTTCAATGGCCCCCCTTTGATCCCCTGGTTGTTTCCAAGAACAACAAAGCCTGGCAAGTTCTGATTCTCCGTGCCGAGGCCATACGTCACCCATGCTCCTGCGGCTGGAAATCCGGGGCGAGCGATTCCCGTGTTGATTTGATACAACGCCGGGACATGGTCATTTGAGTCGCTATGCAGTGATTTGATGAACGCGAAATCGTCAACATGCTTCGCAACATTGGGATAGCGATCACAGACCCAGGCTCCGCTTTGTCCGTACTGCTGGAATGAAAACGGGGACTTCATCAATGGGCCGGGATTTCCGTTGAAGACGTCGATCGAGATTTTCTGTCCATCTCGTCGATTCAGTTCCGGTTTTGGATCAAACAGGTCCACCGAACTCGGCGCACCTTCCATGAACAACCAGATGACGGACTTCACTTTGGCGGGGAAATGACCATCGCGAGGAGCCAGCGGGTTCGGATTCAATTCCTGAGCCTGTGCACCTGAACCACACAACAATTGAGCCAGCGCGAGTGTTCCAATTCCACCGCCAGCCTTCTGCAGAAGTTCTCGACGACTCAACCCGTGCATGGATCTTCCACGGCAGGATGAACTTGAAGTCGACATTTTCGAAGTCCGGGACATGTTCGGCTCCTTCACAGGAATACGATCGCATCAGTCAACGTAAAGGAACTCATTCAGGCTAAACAGCACCTGGCAGAAATCACCGACGGCAGCTCGCAGAGCAGCCTCAGACGACTCAACGGAACTCGCTTCAATCCGCCTCGTTTGCTGACTCTCGATGAACTGAACACTTGCCGTCAGTTCACTTGCCGTTGGAATTCGGCCAACGGCGAGCCGATAACCACGTACAACCATGTCATGAACATCTGAGTTCTGACTCGTCGCAGCCTGCTCGCGAATCAGGCGATCGGCAAACTCCAGCGATACAGTCCGGACAAACGGGTCATTGAGGAGTGCCAAAGCCTGTGGAGCCACGGTCGTCCGGTCACGCTTGCTGCAGCTCTGCTGTGCATCCGGCTTATCGAACGCCTGCAGAAGCGGATACGGAACGACCCGTTTGTGAAACAGGTACACGGACCGTCGACGCAGTTGAGGCGCATCGGAAATATTGTCCGGATATCCATCCTTCAGGTTTCTTGCAAGAATTGCTTCCTGTGCAATCGGAGGCTTGACGGCAGGTCCATACAAAGAGCGATCCAGACTGCCGCTGATCACAAGCATACTGTCCCGAAGAACTTCGCCCTCCAGACGAGTCAACCGCATTTCAGAAAGCAGTCGGTTGTCGGGATCGGCGTCAGACTTACCTGACGCCTCCGCATCGCCTTGTTGCTGCTTCACGACGGACTGCTGCCATGTCGAGCTGAGCAGAATCATTCTATGAATTCGCTTCACCTGCCAGCCGTTGCGAACAAAGTCGTTCGCCAGCCACTCCAACAGCTTCGGATGCGTGGGAGAGTCAGAGCGAACGCCGAAATCTCCCACAGTTCGCACGATGCCATATCCAAAATGATGTTGCCAGATTCGATTCACAAAGACTCTGGCAAGCAAAGCTCCCGCCCCGTGATCGACATCTGTCATCCATTCGGCCAAAGCCCGTCGCTGACCGCTGCTGTTGCTGGCAGGGCTTTCCGCGCGAGCCACCTGCCAGAATTCTTCAGGCGTTCGACCATTTGTCAGGATGGACACAAACCCCAGCGACACCGGCTGATCACGATCGTAGTAGTTGCCACGCTGATATAGCCATGTTGGTCCGGGTTCCGGGCCAATATCCCGATAACCCAACACCTTCTCCCCGGTGTTACCCAGAGGAACCTCGGCCCGTTCCCCACTATGAAAGGCGCTCAGCATTCGATAATAGTCACGAGCCGGAATGGCATCGTACTTATGGTCATGGCATCGAACACAGCCAAGAGTGAGCCCCAGCATTCCGGTACCGACCGTTGACATCATATCGTCGAGCTCGTTGTATCGATTCCGCAGCCGCTCGTCTTCCATAAGGCGATCCGGAAGAGCGGCGAATGGACCTGCTGCAAGGAACCCGGTGGCTGCTACGGCTTCAGGGTTCTCTGGTTGGTATTCATCACCGGCCAGTTGCCACCTGATAAACTCGTCATAGGGTCGATCGACATTAAAAGACTTCAGAACGAAGTCTCGATAGTGCCATGCCGTTGGCCGATCGCGGTCACTTTCCTGCCCATCGCTGTCGGCATATCGCGCGACATCCAGCCAGTGCCGTCCCCAGCGTTCACCGTAGTGAGGACTTGCCAGCATTCGATCCACCAATTCCTTGACTGCAGATTCCCGGTCTGTCTGACAGGCCTGAATAAATTCATCAGTCTCCTCAGGCGTCGGAGGCATTCCAATCAGGTCGAATGAAATCCGACGAATCAGCTTTTCAGGTTCCGCAGGCGGAGCAGGCTGCATGGACTCCGCTTCCAGCCTGGAAAGAATAAACCGATCGATCTCGGTTCTGATCCATGTCGTCGCAACAACCGTGGGCAACTCTACGTTGTGCAGCGGCTGAAACGCCCAATGTGTTCGAGCCTTTTCCTCTCGAGGATCGGCGATATCAACGCCAACCGGCCAATTCGCACCCTGGTCAATCCAGGCTCTGATGATACCAATCTCCGCATCAGACAATCCTTCACTCTCAGGCGGCATAACCAGACTTTGATCAATGCCCGCGGCGAGATGAACCATTCGACTCTGACTACTGTCCCCGACAACAAATGCAGGCCCATTGTGACCACCCTGAAGTGCTCGCTGCCGAATCCCAAGATTCAGTCCTCCGTCTTCCTGATCTCCGGAATGGCATTCATAACAGTGCTTGCGAAAGATGGGTTGTACATCGGAAACAAAGTCAACAGGATCTGCTGTCGCAGCCGGCAGCATTGACGCGTAGTTGACACCTGCCGGCGGACCAGCCTCAAAGTTCACCGCAACTTCTTCAGCAGACAATGCTCTGGAATACACGGCTACAAGAGCAATTTCACCGTGCCATGGACGGTCTCCGCTAAGTTCATTGGCGATCACCAAACGGTAGTCGTCGGCCCAGTTGTCAAACGTTCCGGGTACGGAAGCCGTTTTCATCAGCCGTCCGTCAGAGTATAGATTCAAAGCTCCATCAAAAGCTCTGGTCAGCATCACATGACTATCTGCGGACTTCACACTGTCATCGGGCCACGGAGTTGATGGCATTCCGTTGTTGTCGGTAGTCGATGATCGAAGCCGAACATCAAATCTGTTCTTGTCCTGCCCGAGTGTCAGGTTTCTGTTCGACGGGTCACTCGACAGGCTGATGATCCTTGCCGGGCCGGCCTGCCGGCTGTCCAGAGGCTTCAGCCAGGCCTCGAGTGTGAACTCCTTTGACGCTTTGACCGCATTGATCACCTTTGTTGCAGGTCCGTCAGAAGCAATGACAACTGCGGACTGAATATGGAATCGACCAGATCGAACGGCCGTCGCCTGTGGCTTGTCGATCCGAAGATTGAGCGGTTCGCCACTTCCGGATTCGTCACGAATGATACCGTCGGTGACATCCTGAAATCGGTACAGCGCCTGAAGGCCACTTTGAACCCGTGACTTCTCTGGTGCCTGTTCCAGCGCGAGAGTCTGAGCATCCGGGCTCGGCGCATTGGACGCAATTGCTGCCTGCCGGACGAACCCTGCACCACACATCAACCATATCAACATGCAACCGGCACGGATTGTGCGAATACCCGAACTGCGAGTGAGATGAATGTGCAAAGTCATTACTCCCGAACTCTATGTGTTTTCTTCAGGCCATTCTTGTGCACCGTCCGGTCGATGCTACTTCAGGAGTTTCTTAAACTCCTGCAGGGATCTCGTATTTGCAACATCCGCCCGAGTCAGCCCCGCACGGCGTGCCTGATCAACACCATATTGCATCACATCAAAACCATTGACGCTGTGAGAATCTGTACTGATCACAATTGGAATACCGAGATCCCGCGCAGCCGAAGCGTTAATATCGTCGAGGTCCAGACGTTTTGGGTGAGCATTGATTTCCATCATGACCTTATGATCAGCCGCCGCTTTCAAAAGTTCCGTCATGTTGACATCAGCGCCTTCGCGGCGTCCGACGAGTCTTCCGGTTGGGTGTCCAATGATATCAACATGTGGATTTCGGACCGCAGTCATCAGGCGTTTCATGATCTGTTCACGAGGCTGCTTGAGACCATAGTGCAGGACAGCAATGACCCAGTCGGCTTCCTCCAGCACATCATCCGGAAGATCCATCGTTGCGTCTTCGAGGATGTCGCACTCGATTCCACACAGGATTTCAATCCCCGAGATCTTTTCGCGAATCTTCCGGATCTCACCCCAGTGTTTTCTCAGGCGGACGGCGTCGAGCCCATTGGCCATCGAGACGCGTTTGCTGTGATCGGTGATCGCAATATACCTGAGCCCTCGCTCGCGAGCGGCTTCGGCCATTTGTTCGATCGTTCCTGCACCGTCCGAAGCCGTTGTGTGCATGTGCAGATCGCCCTGGATATCGCTCAGCGTCACCAGTTCCGGAATTCCTCCGGCAGCGATCATATTGAATTCGAGTCGATTTTCCCGCAGTTCAGGTGGCATCCATGGTAAGCCGATGGCGGCGTAAACATCTTCTTCTGTGCGCCCGGCAACATATTCGTCGCCACGGAAAACGCCATACTCGTTCACCTTCAGACCAAGGTCTTTGGCTCGCTGTCGAACCACAACATTGTGTTCCTTCGAGCCGGTAAAGTACTGCAATGCAGCACCGTACGATTCGTCCGGGACGACTCGCAGATCCAGCTCAACACCCGTCTTCAGACGAACTCGCTGTTTGGTGTCGCCCCGCTGAAGGACGGAATCAACCAGAGGATGAGCGGCGAGTGCGTCCATTGGAATATTGACGTCATCACACGTCGCGAGCACATCCAGATCACCGCATGTCTCTCTGCGACGTCGACAACTTCCGGCAACGGATGCGTGTCGAACCCCAGGCAGCTTCAGGAGATCTTCCACAATTGTTTCGGAAGCAGCACGAGCATCGGCGATGGAAATTCTTTGAGCATCCTGCCTCGCCTGAGCGATATTCTGCAGGATGGACTGTTCCGTCTTCTTCCCAAACCCTTTCAGTTCGGAAAGTCGTCCCGCTTCCGCAGCAGCCTGGAGTTCATCCAGGCTCGTCAGATGCAGGTCTTTAAAGAACACCGCGACCTTCTTTGGACCAACACCCGGAATCCGCAACATGTCCAGAACACCCGGAGGGATTTGCTCCTGAAGTTCCTCCAGCTGCGTATGGTGCCCAGTCGTAATGATCTCGCGAATCTGGGCTGCGAGGTCTTTGCCAATTCCGTCCAGTGAGGTCAAATCCTGTTGGGAAGTGACAAGATCGGCAAGGGATTGAGCCGTGGAAGAAATCGTCCTTGCCGCATTGCGGTAGGCGCGAATTCGAAACGGATTTGCCCCCTGAATCTCAAGGAGATCCGCCAGTAGCTCAAAACACTGAGCAATCTGCTCATTCTTCATGGCCGTACCCGTTTCTCAAAGGTCGCCGGGACAGACGTGCACGGCTCAGGCCTGTTTGCCTGATGAAGAACTACCGGGAATTGGCGCCGCAGCGGCAGCGGCAGCCGGTTTTTGTTCGGGTTCAGGTTTTGGTTTATTGAACCACACCATGACCATCCCGCCAGCCGCGAGCACCAAACCCAGATAGAACAGGCCTCCTGGTGCCGCAAACTTTTTGCCGTGGGCAAAAATCGTAAACGACGCGATGGTATTGATGATCGGGGCTCCCGCAAAGACGAGAGGGGCTACGATCAATGGGCCAATCGCTCCTGCATCCCGAACTGCAAAGATGACGCATAACGCCCCCAGCGCGCCGGCGGTTCCGGCGGCAATACCCCACAGCATGTGTGGGGTATCCCAGTTCAGTTTTGCAACATTCTTTGCCGTTGGATCAGTCTTCAGAAGAAAAATGAAGATGCTTGGAACGATGACAGCCACAAGAAAATAGGCGACCCCGACCATTAGAAACGCGCGGAGGTTGCTTCCGAGTTTTGTGGTCGCTTCGTGAACCACCGGAACATAAACACCCCACGACAAGGCGGCTCCCAGCACAAACGCAATTACTGTCCACTTCATGATTTCATTTCCCAACTGAATTCAGTCACTGCAGGCACATCATTGAACTCACATGATAGGAAATCCATCAACGTTTTGCACTTCCGGGCAGTCGTCAACCCAAAACTGGCGATTCCGCACGTCCGATCAGCCTGCAGGCTTCTTTTCCGGCCACACGAGCAGCAGCCATTTTGATTTCACATGGAAGTCCAACCGATCATACAGGCGATTGGCGGCGACGTTGGAAGCATCGGAATATGCAGTCACCTCAGAATTCCCCTGCGACCCACCCCGCAATGCAGAATCACGGCAAGAGTGACGTTCGATCATGCGGATGGATTCGTTCACCAATGCAGCGCCAACCCCCTGTCGACGATACCCTGGACTGACTCCCAGGTATTCAATGTTTCTGCCGCAGATCACGACAAGTCCGATGCAGCCTGAGTTAGGATATTTTGACTTCTTACGTGCAATGAAGTAGCGAACTCCGTCGAGACGGATCCAGTTGCCGATCAGATCGTCAGCGCGAGGCCGGAGCGCATCCGGCAGGTCATCCGAGCTCTCAAGGATCAGCCGCAAGTCTTCTGTCTGATGCTGAATCAAGCCAGCGTCCGTTTCCAGAATCTCGATTTGTGAACCATCCCTTAACGACAGCGTCGAACCACTCTCGGCAACGATTGAACACTCTCGGCACCAGTGTTGAATGATTGCCGCCTCTTCCCATGGGCATTCGGAGAACTGAAATCGGGTTTCATCGTCAACGGGAAAGGAGATCAGACATCGAATGGCGGGCCAGCCCTGAGAGCGAGCATAGTACGCGAGCCCCGAATACAACTGGAGCACGTGACTTGGAATGCTGGCGGGCTCGTGATCAGGTGCAACAATTGGAGTGGTTGCCGAAACAACGGAGGCAGAATCCGTTGAAAAGCCCGCGGCCACGAGGAGTCGCGACCGATCAAACAGCAGCGCACCCGGAAATGAAACGGCCGACTGGCCATGAAGCCAGTCGGCCAGCGATTCCACGATGGCAAATCGAAGATCGCCTTGAAGCTGAGTTGCCCACTGAACGGTCAAAGGATCTATCCGGGAATTCTGCAACAGCCTGGTCCGCACGGACCGTGGGATGGTGGAGGACATGAGCTGGCAATGGGGAGGGCCTTTGAACCTGCGACACGGCCTGAGGAGACGCTCATGAGTTTCTCCAGTCGAGTCGAGCCGCAATGTGGGCATACCGGAGATTCGTTTCGGTCAACCAGCATCTCAAATTCTTTTTCGCACTTTTCGCAGGCGAATTCAAACATTGGCATAACAGACTTCCTGACACAATTCCTTAGAAGTTGGGGACCTTGATTGTACTGCGAACACCCTTTGGGTCCCAGAGACGATCGGCCACTCGGAAGCCAAATCCATCATTCAGTTCCCTTTGAGCACGATAAGCCCAGGGAGTCCCCGGATGATCTTTGATGACCTGTTGAAGTCGTTCAATCGATCGATTCTCTTCTTCAACAACCATCGCCAGATATTCGTCCCTTGACATCTTCAATGCAAATGCAGCCTGAAGCCGCTTGTACTGCTGTTCATCCGGCTCCAGCTTGGTGGGACTCCACCAGATATTCCACTCATTGGACATTGGGTTTTCAAGTTTCGGCATACCGTTCGCGTGCTTGTCGATTGTGAGCAGAAACTGGTAGAGGCGAAGTCGGAACACATAGAGCTGGCTGAGAGCCAGGTCGTAGCCCGCTCTCCATCTCTGGCTTGCTTCCGATGCTCGCAGACTCTTCACATCTTCAAGCATTGCGATGGCTCGGTTGGTCAGAATCATGGCTCTGGCAGCTCGGTCAATCTGGACCTGTGCCGTCTGACGGAATGCATCCGGCAGCAAAGGATAATGCTCGTGCTGGATATTGAGTTCCGGATCATGTGACTGGAACAGAATATCATTGTTCGTTGGATTGAGCTGACTGATGACGGCCCAAAGAGTCTCGCGAAACTTGCTGGCCGCTCGCTCTCGCACATATTCGGGACGCGAAGTCAGCGTCGGCTGATATTCCCGCATCGCCAGAAAATCGTATTTGCGTTTGTCATTTGCCCCGTCACCGGTCAAGGCTTCTTCTTCACCGGGAAGCACAAAGTAGATCCCTCCTGTCTCCCTCGCGATTCTCACCTGTTCATAGGGTCCAAATCCAGCAACCTGAACGTCCCATCGAGCGTGCAGACCGTTCCACTGCAGACATTCAGGAAACGCAGTTTCCGGACCACGCCGAATTTGAATCCAGAAATGTTCTCCGCTCTCTTTGTGAATCCAGCGGTGATGGGCGTAGGGATAGCCAAACGTACTTTCACGACCCATGAAATATACAGGCGCCTTCGCCTGGCGAGCCGCTACGATGGCTTCTTCCACGGCACCACCATCGTCACCGGATTCGTCCGAGACCACAATCACAGCGAGCTTACGTTTTCCTCGAATCGCCTGCTGCTTGTATTCGTTAATGACAGCCGCAATCGACTGACACATGTTTTCCTGGCCGGATTCATCGACTGGAATCAGGTCAATCGCGTTGCGAATCTGGGTTGCATCTGCTGTTGGTCGCGGCGTCAACTGATGCACAGTGGAACCGTAACTGGCAACGACTGTTAAAAGCAACTCACTTCCCTTGCGAAGGTCTTCATCCTGATTTGCTGCGATGCCGAGTTCATCGTAGACCCGAAGATAATTTTCCTTGATCTCCTGTCGGTCATCCACAAGGCTTTCAGATTCGTCAAACAGCCAGATAACGGTGACTTTCTGAATTCGCATCATTCGGAGCAATTCCTGGGTGACGATCCCCATGGCATTGCCGTAGCCCTCCACCATCGATCCGACTTCCCCGGTGATCTCACCTTCGCCGAGCTCCATACTGATGAGTTCATCGGAGGGCAAATAGACATCGGAGACAGCGGGACGTACATCGACTTCCCGCATGACGTTCGCCTTCTGGACATTGACTGGAGCGGCGGCTGGCTGGTTGGCAGCACCAACAGATGTTGACGGAGTACCTCCCGCGATGACATTCAGGGAGGTCGCCGCTGTGGTCTGCAGATCCAGTTCCCGCGTCAGTTCTTCCTGCGGCTTCTCGTCTGTGCGGACAGATTCCAGCATCAATTCCGGCATGAGTTCCGGTACGTACACCGGCACCAGCATCAAAAGCAGAATGACGCCCGCGTGGACGGACAGTGAAATGACGACTGAAGGGAGATTTCGAACCATCGCAATCACAGAACAATCTCCTCACGACGTTAGCAACTCGTTCGGCGATGCCGCAAATGAAAACTGACAGGACTTAACATTCTCGCTTCAAAACACTTACGGTTCAAGTCGTCGGTTGTAAAACGATGTCTCTGATGAAAGTCGGGTGTTTCCCGTACCGTTCGCTCCAGCAAGCCTGATTATTCCCTCACCAGGAGTCTCGTAGATCACTCAAAACCCGTCTGTTTTTCTCAACACAACGAGAATTCATGGCCTAAACTTCCCCCATTGCCAAGGATGATCTCCCTGGAGTTCGTAATGCGGTGCCTCAAAAAACACAATCAACCACAGGAAATGCGACGCCATTTCGGGTTCGCGGACGTCGAAGTTTGTTCCGCTCGAACCTGCGTTTTGCTTTTGTCTGTGGTGCCGTTGTTCGCAGTTCAGGAGCCAATCTGCCATGCTCTCTAATACTGCTGAAATCAGAACGAACTCTGGTAAGCCATGCAATGCATGCACCGTTTCTGCAAAAACACTGATCTCGGACTTTGTTCATCAGTATGCAACCTCGCCGTATTCATATCTGATTGTCGAAGATGAACGAGGGTGTCCGATTGGTGTCGTTGAAGCGGCCGACGTTTTACGACGGATTGATACACCGAATGCTGCGGAACGTCGGCGATGGCTGAATATGCCGATTGAAACAGTCATTACGGCAAGAATGCTGCTTCCGGAACCGAAGTCAAATCCGATCGGCGTCTGGACTTCACGGCCCCAGTCAATCGATGGAGCGGCGATCTTTCATGACGATCGCCTTGTCGCGATCTCCACCGAAGACGATGTTCTCGTCAGTTGGCGATGCCTTGAACGAGCACTGAAAAAAGCTCAGCATGACCATGTGACTGACCTTCCGAACCGTGCCGCGCTCGATTCTCATCTGGTTGCCGAATGTGCGAGGGCTAGTCGAGGATTGTATTCTGTTGGCATGATCCTGATTGATGTTGATCACTTTAAGGATGTCAACGACAAGCACGGACACGCGGCCGGGGATCGAGTCCTTGCGACAGTTGCACGAGTTCTCCGCAGAAGTCTGCGATCATACGACTTTGTGGCGCGTTTCGGTGGCGACGAGTTTGCAGTGATCTGCTGTGGATGCCGCCCCGGAGAAATAGAAGGGCCCATCAATCGCATCCGTCGTCGAGTCCGTTCAGCTTTAAGCGACCCGACGATTCCGCAACCCGCTCCGACGTTGTCAATAGGAGCCTGTGTTGTCCATGATATGGATCTTGTTTCAGGTCCGGACGAAATGCTGAACTATGCCGATGAGTGCCTGTATTTCTCGAAACGGGGCGGACGAAATCGATCCTTTACCACGGAGATCGGTGCTGATCCATTTGTCTCGCAACAGGCTCCCCCGAAGCACTCGCCGCATGTCGCGAATGGCGTCTAGTCGGGGCTGCGATACACAGACACAATTTTTCTTGCAGCTCGCAGACCATCAACGGCCGCAGTGACAATTCCTCCCGCGTAACCGGCTCCTTCCCCAACCGGATAGACGCCCTTGAGTCCGGGTATCTCCCACGAGACACGGTCACGGTCAATTCGCACCGGCGAACTTCCTCGCATCTCCGGCCCCACCAACACGGCATCCGGCAGATATTGGCCGCGCCATTGCCGATCCATGACCGGCAGTCCGGCCTTCATTGCCTGAAGAATTGGCGGCGGCAGCACAGCGGCAAGGTTATGACTCTGAGTCCCTCGGGGGTACGACGACGGCAATTGTTCCTTCGGATCGGGTGTTCGATCTGCCAGAAAGTCGCGGGCTCGCTGAACGGGAGCCAGATAGTTGCCTCCCGTCATCCGGAAGGCAATTGCTTCATATTTCTGCTGCAGCCGCACTCCTGCCAGAGGATGATCCGATCCAAACTGATCCGGCTCCAACGTTACGACCAGTCCGCTGTTTGCAAAGGGCGTATCATGTCGCGAATTACTCATACCATTCGAACAGAACATATTCGGTTCGGAGATACTGGGGATCACAATGCCACCGGCACACATGCAGAATGTGAACAGATCTCTCTGTCCCTTCGCTACCAGTGAATAGTCCGCAGCGCCCAGTAACTGCAGATATTCCGGGCGGCCGTACTTGTGCCGGTTGATCACATCCTGAGGCTGTTCAATTCTTAATCCCAGTTGAAACGCCTTGGGCTGCAGAGGAAGTCCGCTTCGCACGAGCATCTCATAGGTGTCGCGAGCACTATGGCCAATCGCAATGACACAATGTTGAGTCTGTATAAATCCGGATGAGGTTTCAATGCCGGTCAACTGGCCGCTGGAAAACTGGAGCCCCTCCATTCGGCAGTCAAACCGATATTCGCCGCCGAGAGCTTCTGTCTTGCGACGAAAATTGCGACAGATCATCGGAAGCTTATTACTGCCGAGATGGGGCCGATTCTCATACACGAGCGATGGGCGTCCACCACACTCAACGAATCGCTCCAGTACCCAGTCCACATCGGGTCCCGTAATGCGACAGGTCAGTTTTCCGTCGCTGAAGCAACCGGCTCCGCCTTCACCAAACAGATAGTTATTCTCCGGGTCGTGTTCACCGCCGGAATCGAATGACCGAATCGCAGGAACACGCTCTCGGACCGCCTTTCCTCGTTCAAGGATGATCGGCCGATATCCCTGAAGTGCGAGGAAGTATCCGGCCAGAATTCCTGCGGGGCCTGATCCAACAATCACAGGTCGATAGGGCATCGGCGCCGTGCCACGAGGCAATTCTTCAAAAATCGGGGGGGAATATGCCTCAACCTGCAGACCATCACGGCCGCGAACGTTCACAGGCCCACGTTCAAAGCCGTCAATGATCAGCGTGTAGACGAAGTCGAGACTGTCTCTCTGACGCGCATCGAGGCTCTTTCGCAGTATTTTCAGGGACCGGATTTCGCCACTTCCCAGCCCCAGACGCTGCGAAACAATTTCCGTCAGTTCACTTTCCGGCCTCTCAACCGGAACTCGCAGGTTCGTAATTCGAAACAACATGAATACTCAAATCTGGACGAAATCGACAGGGATTTTGAACGCTCGAGAATACAATCGTCTCCGATTTCGTTCAATCCACATCAATCGACCTGCATCGAGTTCCCTGGTTCAGGGAGTTGCCGCCCGGAACTCCGTGCGTGTCACTTCACCGCTGTCATTGATGAGCAGTTGTGCATTAGCGTCAAGGTCTCGAATTTCCGAAACCTTGCCGTTTGGCCATGTAATTGTCAGCACGTCGACCTTCGCAGCATCGCCCATACCAATCAGGACTTCCGGAGGACTCTGTCCCGCAAATCCGTCACTTGCGAAACAGTCCCGGTGGACACTCTTCCCTCCAATGGTGGCTACGATCTTAGCGCCGATCCCGCTGCGATTGCCGCTGGATTCAGATTTCAGTCGAATCTTCAGGCGGTTTTGCTGAGGGATTTCGTTGATGAATAGCTTTAACGGACCACCACCAGCATTGATGACCAACAAATCTTCGTCACCATCGCGATCAAAGTCGGCTCCAATCACGCCTCGCGAATCTGAATCGATGTCTGTGTTTGACCCATGAGAAATTTCAAAGAACTGATCTTCGCCCGAATTCAGAAACATGCGATTGCGTTCGTACGCGCTCAAATTCTCGCCGCTATTGAGCATCTGGAAGGGATTCTCAGTCCAGAATTCCCCCGCAGCCTCATTGACTTCGCCCTTGGCTTCAATGGTGCAACACCGGTCCATGGGCTGTGACACGACAGCCCTCCAAAGGCATGTTCAGCCATCGGGCCTGGTGCGACTACGGCTAATGAAGCCGGCGGTCGCATACAGGTCCAGTCTCCCGTCAGAATCAAAGTCAACCATGGCAGGAGCATATGCCCAGCCAACAGCGTTGACTCCAGCCTTTTCGCTGTACTCTTCGTATTTCGTTCCGTCAGCACTCAGTCGGTACAATTGATTCCCGGCACATGCACCACGGATCTGTTCGTAGACTCCTGGAGGGTAGTCAGCGGCAGAAACGTGTTCGATGATCCTTCGCCCCATCTTGGAAAACATGTTGCCTACGTAAATCTCACTGCGGCCGTCGTTGTCAATGTCGCCAATTGCGGCCCCCATGCTGTTTGCGAAATTCGCAACCAGAGTCTTCTCGGCAATGTCTTCAAATGTTCCATCACCACGATTGATGTACAGAGAATTTGATGCGAAGTCGTTCACTACATACAAGTCTGGATGATTGTCGTCATTGGCGTGAAACCAAAGCCCGGCAAACGAACGCCTCAGCCCATTCGCAACCCCAGCAATTTCAGTCGTCTTTAGAAACCCTCGACCCTCGCGATTCTTAACGAGTATATTCTCCTGACCTGATTCTTCGTCATTCAGAAATCCAACGGAATCGATCTGGCCGGGGCCGTCTTCCCGAAGGACATAGAAGTCCAGCCAGCCATCCTGGTCATAGTCGGCCACACACACCGACATCATGTCTCCAGGCAGCACATCTTTTGTCATCTCTCGGAGGTTGGTAAACCTCTTGCCGCCTTCGTTTCGGTACAGCATGGGGCCAAGCAGAAGGTCGGGGTCTCCATCGTTGTCGTAGTCGAACCACTGGACAACCATGTTCGGCTGAATGTTGTCGGTTGGCTCTATTCCAACGGCCTGGGTGACATCTTCAAAGTCTTCGCCATTGTTATTTCGCAGCAGATATCGCTTGCCGTTTGCACAGTGAAGGGCAAGATCCAGGAAACCGTCAAGGTCGAAGTCTTCGACGGCGGCAGACGTCCACAATGTGCTTGATTTCTCTTTGGGAAGAGCCCAGTTATCCGGAAGTTTCAGGCCTGTTAATCCCCAGCCGGCAGTTCCATCGCGAAACAAGCGTTGAGTCAGTGAACGGCGTACAAGCGACCGCGAACTCCATGTTTCGATCACCGGAGTCGACATGATGTCTTCATCACGAGCAAACACAGCCGTGACAAAGGCCGTGGATTCAAACTCAACCGGCAACTTGTCAGCCGTTGAACCGCGGGCAGACAGCAATACCTTCAACGTCCACCGCCTCATACCGTCGTTCAAAAGCTGATCGTCGCGATCAATCGATAAGATTCGCAGTCCAACAGATTCGATTTTATCAAACGAATTCACCAGACTCGTCAGATACTCCCCGAATTGCTGCGCTGGGATCTCAGTCGGTGCCTCTGTAATGGCCGAATCTTCTGTGCAAATCCTCGATTCGCGTCGCTTCAATGCAGACTCATTCACCACCGCTGCTTTGAAATCTTCCCGAAGTCGCTTCTGGATGGCAGCGGCATCTCGTTTCTTGATTGCTGAAGTAATCGCGCCACCAAGATTTGTTTCCAGCTCGAACGTGGCGTGTTCCAGTTCCCAGATGCGAACCTGTTTGTCTTCGCTTAGAATGACCGCCGGAGCTGAAAACAGCCACCATCCGCCTCCGCCGATCAACACCAGCAGCGATACAATTCCGATGTACCTGGCAGACGCATTCATGTCTTCATTTAACCCGCTGAATATTTCCGGATCATGCCGACTAATGAAGTGAAACTAAGGATGTTCTTTGGGAAACTACCGGTTTCCTCGATGTGACTCAAGATCATGGAAGGAAAACTGAGCAAAAACGGTGATGATTTTTCAACAAGACTTCTTTATGACCACTTTCGAGGGTGGTCTCAACGAATCACCTCAGGGGCAACACAATGAACCGCTGTGAAATCTACATCAATGATATGGGCGGCTGGGTGAGGGTTTATCTTGGACGCGGCGAACCGGCTGGAGAGACCGCTGGCTACCTGTCGGATTCACTGACTCACTGGTTTCGAGATCGACCCAATCTCAGGATGGTGTGCATCGTCCCAGTGTCGCGCGACGGAGATACGGCCGAGCTCCATGCATGGTACGAAGATCGAGTGCCACCGGTAACGACAGATCAGCAACCTCAGTGACAGGCATGCGAGCCAATAAATTGCGGTTGTGAAACGGAAGGAATCCGATCGGAGCGGCCACGCTGTTCGTTGAAGGTGCAGCAGAGTCGACAAGGGTGGACGTTTCCTGAGATCAGCCTATAACCTTTCGAGATTATATGCTGACTCCGCCTGAGGACTTCGAATGCTCAATCTTTGTTTTGGTTTCTTCATTTCGGCGTTTGTCGTTGCCTCATCTGCATTCGCAGGAGACGTAGCTCAATTTCGAGGCTCTGCCGGAAACGGAGTCGTCCCTCCTCAGGACATTGCAACTTCATGGTCTGAGGACTCGAATGTCGTCTGGAAAGTGAAGAACCCAGGGGCAGGCTGGTCCCAGCCAGTTGTCTGGAAAGATCGACTCTACGTTTCAGGAGCCGTATCGGAAATTGATCTGCGTCCTGCAAATTTCGCGGACGGGCTCAAATCTCCGCAGAGTATGGGAGTTACATTGTTTGCGAAGCCGCCAGACGTGGAGGTTGAATGGAAGTTGTTCTGCCTGAGTCTCCATGACGGGCAACTGCTGTGGGACAGAACCCTTTCGACTGGCAAACCGAAACTACCGATTCATCCGTCGAACTCATGGGCGACAGAAACACCAGTCGCAGACGAGCGGGGAGTCTATGTGTTCTTTGGAGCCACCGGAACGTTGACGAGCGTTGCTCATGATGGCACTGTGGGTTGGTCAAAGGAATTGGGTGTCTTTAAGACGTCGAGCAACTTTGGCACCGGCAGCTCACTCGCAATTCATGAAGGACTCGTATTCTGCCAGCAACTCACTGAAGAGTCTGCTCGAGTTACCGCCTTCGAATGCTCCACTGGCTCCGAGAAATGGAATCATTCGAGATCGAAGAATCTGACTTCATGGAGTTCACCGCTGGTATGGCGAAATGCAGGTCGCGTAGAACTAATTATCTCAGGTGGTCAACAGATTGAGTCGCTTGACCCCACGACTGGCCAACAGTTCTGGACCCTATCCAACGTCAAAGCCGCGACCGCCTGCACGCCTTGCGCCGATCGTGATCAGCTGTATTTCGGCGGCAGTGATCCGTTTTCAAAAGGTCCTCTGTTCGCTGTCCGCTCCGGGGCATCCGGAGATATTTCGCCTGAAAAGGAAAACGCTTCGTTTGAAAGGTGCGCGTGGCTTCAGGAACGACAGGGACCCGGAATGGCATCACCGGTCTCGTCAGGGAAATTTGTTTATACGACCGACAGCAATATTCTCAAGTGTTTCAGCGCTGCATCGGGCGAGCGCCTGTATCAAACGCGACTGCCATCAATGGAACTGGTCGCAGCAAGTCCGATTCTGGTAGGCGAGTTGTTGCTGCTGGTGGATGAAAACGGAAAGTCGTGTGTGGTCAGGACTGGTCCCGAGTTTGAAGTGATCGGCGAAGGTTCGCTTGCCGATACATTCTGGGCAACGCCAGCCGTCACCGATGGGAACATCATTCTGCGCGGACTTGATTCGATCTACTGCATTCGGAAGTAATACAGTCGTCAGCGTTCACAAGTTTAACGGCGAGCCGCAGGCGTCGGAGAACTCTCCCACCATCGTCAGCAACTGCGGTCAATCCGGCGCGCACATCTGCGCTCAAAACATCGCGCACATCTGCGCTCAGAACTTCGCGCACACCTACACTCGAACCAGCACGCACTCCTGCGCCTGCGGCTAGCCGTTAAACGGGATGGTCCCTTCAAAGACACTGACACCGTTGTGGGACATCAGGCTTCCTTTTTCGAGATGTACATTTTTCAGGGCGATTGCATATTCTGTGCGTGCCTGAAAATATCGGATCTCGGCTTCGACAACGCGACGTTGTGCATCGAGCATTCGATCGATGTCGATATCGCGACCGTTTTCTTCCTGAACCTGGTAAGCTTTTAACACTTCGTTCGCGGCATCCAGACGATTCCAGCTGTTCTGGCAGTTCTCGTAAGCGCGAGCAGCATCAGACACTGCATTGCTCAGGTCATGAATCACTTCACGTTCCTGTTCTCGCTGCAATGCTCGTTCTCGTGACAGTGCGATTTCGGCATTTGCCAGTGCCAGATGGCCTTTGCGATACCCGAGCGGCACTGTGTATTCAAGCCCCACATACCATTCCTGAAGGTCACCGCCGGAGAGATCTCTCAACGCTGACGTTTGAGAGCCGTCGGCGATCAGATCATCACCAAAGCCTCGAAACCGATAGCGGCCCACGGTATCAAGTCGCGGATTGATGAAGTTCCTTGCCGCCAGCAGCTCCATCTGCCGTTTATGGATATTGAGCTGCTGCTTCTTCAGTTCCGGACGTTGCGAGAGAGCTTCATGCATGATGGCATCCCAGTGAAACTGAATATCGGCTTCACACGGTTCTTCGGCAGGACGAAGCATCTCGGAATCGTTGATGGGCATGCCGATCAACAGACGGAGTCTTCTTTCGGCGACCTGAACTCCGCTGGAGGCTCGCAGAGTTCCTCCGGTACTTCCGTTCCGATTTTGTGTTCCCTGAACGACCCGTCCGGTGATCGCATCATCAACATCGGATTTGAATCGAAAGTACTGTTCTCGAGCGAGTGCAACCCGCGCAGCAGATTCGATGTCATTTTCCGCAAGAGCCTGCAGTCTGTTCCAGGCCTCCAGTGATCGGTTCATGGCATGAGTTCTGGCGTCAAGATCTCTATACGCGAAATAGAGATCCCAGTAACAGTTTACGACGTTGCTTACGTAGTCACGAACTGCGATTTCAAAGTCCGTCTGAGAGATATCTTCATTAACGCGTGCGATCAGCAGCCCGTTGTAGACGCCGGGAGTTGCCCCAGGCCCCGCGATTCGATTGAACTCGACACCCCCACCCTGGAATAATGGCTGACGCACCTCGCCTTCAACAAATGAGTCCCACGCTGAACGATACGTATTGCTGGGAGCGTTGTTAGCGTCGTAGTTCGTGACACTGCGGAGAGCAAGCCGGGAACCAGTTGCAGTGCGTTTGCTCAGCTCCACAGTGTAATCATTCAGGTCCTGTTGAAATGTATTTGTCCCCCCTGCGAAGAAGGGGTTATTAAACGTCTGATCGCGATTGTTGAAGTATGCCGTTGCAGCAAGTTGTGCGTCGAAGGCGCTTAATGCTGCTTCCTTACTGTAGCGAGGATCTGTCGTCCGAATACCGTTGACATACTCTGTCTGTATCGTGTCCGGATTCCGCAGAACGACACCGCCGAGTTCTCGGAGGACTTCCGAATTCTCCATCGCGGTCGCCAGCACTTCTGCGAGTGTAACTTCTCTGTATTGAAGTGATTCCAGTTGTACCCGATCACGAATTGTCACAGGTGCCGATGAAAGCGCCACCGTATGGATCTCAACCGAAGGAGACTCAATTCTTCGTTCGATGGAGTCAATCTGAGAAGTTTCGTTCTTCAGAGTTTCACGCCACGTGGGCTGAGTCCTGCAGCCTGTCGGCGCCGCAAGTGCGGCGGCGGACACAACAGCAGCGAACCACCGTCGAAGCCTGACGCTTCGAAGTCGAGCGAATGCCTGCTGCACCTTCTGTGCACCGCACCGCGATGGTCTGTGGTTCGTGTGTGACATCCGTGTCCTCAGGAAACGACATTCGACTCCCGCCCTGATCGATCCCTGACCATAAGCGGGAGCCGGTTGCTTTTTTACGTTTGACTGTTGTAGTCATCGTCTCCACTATCAGCGATCTCCCCGGCACAACCGCCTTGATCACTCGAATTCACAGGAAATCCATAGCATTTGCTGTTGCAACACACAGAGCGTGCAGTACTGGATCAGTCGGAAAACTCTGCCAGAAGTCCCCAGCAGGCAGTATCCTCCTTCACAACCTGCCACTTTGCCGACTGCTTATGGTGACAGTCTTCAAAACTGAATATCCTGACGAGAGTCGACGGAACTTCTCCGAACCGGCAGATTTGAACCGGCTGAAACTGCATGTCTCAGGATCGTATCACAAACTTTCGTAAGGCCATCGAGCAGCTGGATGCTGCTATTGAGGCTGGCGACAACTGGATAGCGATCAGACCTCTTGTTCTCAACTCCGTCCGCTGCTTTTGCTCGGCTTCTCGGGTTCAGCTCTGGATTCAGAATCCGGGTATAGACCATGAGACCAGTCCCGAGCAGGAACAGATTTATCGATGGATCAGTACTGACGGCGAAATACTGTTACCTGATGCTGGCAACACCACCGACAAGATCCCAACACTGAACGCGGCAGCATTATCTAAAGTCGCTGCACGTGACGAAATCACGATGGTCGGCGGGACGACCCAACAACAACAATTGTGGATTCCCGGCGGAGTCTATTGTCCCGGTACTCTGAAGCTTCCTAACCCCGATGATAATTCACGTCAACAGCACTTCAAATATGTCCTGTTGATCATCAGCCAATCTCCTGGCGAACTGACAACGGACGTGAGAGCCGCGTTTCAGGCAACAGTAGAATGCCTTTCGAGTTTTGTCATTCGATTTATATTGCTGGCGTTGGCACAGCACGCAAAAGCAGCGATACGCCTTCAAACAATCTCCGATGGACTTCGGGCTGTCGGCACGCTTTCGCAGTGGGTTGATCAGGTCACTGCTCTGGGAGTCACCTGGCTGACCAAAGGCCGCGTTTCTGTCCTGTCCGAAGCCTGCTCTCCTGGTTTGCAAACTGTCTCAGGGAACAATTCACCTGATAAAGTACTCGGAGTTACCGGTTATTCAGAATTGCCGAAAGAGAATTCAACAGCTGTTTTCCTGAAGCAACTTGCAGAATTTGCGAGCTCGAAGAATCCAGATGCCGGCTGGATTGAGGCAAGCCAGATCACGAAAGAACGCAGAACGTGTTTCGTGCGAATTGAGCGTCTTCAAACGGCTGATCGTCAAAATGCGTTTCAGATCTTGTTCGAGGTGTATGAACAGAATGCAGTACCATCTGAATCTGAGTATCAGCAGGTATTGAGCTGGATCAGGAGTTCGTTCAGTGTTTTTGAATGTCCCACGTCGAAGGAGGGTTTGATTCATTCGATTGCAAGGCACTGGATTACAGCCGGTGCCTTTGTTGCAGTGTTCATCTGGATGCTGCTTCCGACCGACTTTGATATTGAACTGAATGGTCAGGCGTTTCCGGAACAAAGACGTCGGATCTTTGCACCGATTGATGCCATAGTGGAGAAGATCAAGGTCGCGCCGGACGAGCTGGTCGAAGCCAATACAGAAATTCTAAGCCTGCGGAGTCCGGAACTCGACCTCAGTATCAGCCGGCTGGAAGGTGAAATTGAAACAGTCGAAGTTCGTCTGAGGTCGCTCCGCACACTGCGAACCGTCAGCCCGGCCGGCAATTCTGCGAGCCGAGAGACAGGAGTCGATCTGAGTACGGAGGAGCAACAGGCAGAGTCTCAACTGAAGCGACTCCAGGCCGAATTGGCGCTGGCATTCGAAAAGCGGTCGCAACTGAACGTGACATCATCGTTTGCCGGACGTGTCTATCAGCGAACTCCTTTGGATGAATTGCTCGCGAGGCCCGTCAATCGGGGTGAAGTTCTTTTGGAAATTGTTGATTCATCTCCCGAAGCGATATGGACGCTGGAACTGATTGTTCAGGATCAACATTCCGGCTACCTTCAGCAGGCGATCGCCAATTCTCAGCAGCTTGTGGTCAATTTTGCGCCTTCTGATTCCCCCGAAGCGCCCCTCCGAGCAACTCTGCAAACACTGTCGCACTCTGCCAGCGATTCAGAAATCGGCCCGGTGAGAACGGCAACCGCCACTGTTGACAGTTCCGCTGGCCAAAAACTCCGTCCTGGGATGGAGATCCGTGCCAGTGTTCACTGCGGTCGGCGCATGCGGGGATTTGTTTGGTTCCGGGAAGTCATTGAGTTTCTTCAAAGGAAATCATTCGCATGGTTTTGAATATGATCTCGGAAATCCTGCTCACTTTATCCCTCACCAGCGGTTTCAATGATCAGGATGGCACGAAGAGCGAATATATCGAGCTTTCGTCACTCACAACGGTGATCATCCAGCAGTCTCGAATTTCCGCCGCAGAAGCGGGAACCATTGACACGATTCACGTCACTGCAGGTCAACCTGTTTCAAAGGGGGAATCTCTGGTCTCCCTGGACAATGAACGACAACAACTGGCTCTGAAAGCTGCGTCGCTGGAACTGACCCGAGCCATCATGGAGTCGCAGAACGAAGTCCCATTCAAAACGGCTGCATCAGAAGTACTTGAAGCGGAACAGGAACTCGCCCGTCTGATGAAGACTGCTGAAATTTCGAAGAAGCAGGCAGAGAGTCAGATTGCACTCAATGTCACAGAGAACTCCCGAGCAGCCGCTGAGCTGGAATTGAACCGTGCTCAAAAGTCCCGTGAAGCGTTTCCAGCAAGCATCTCCAATGCGGAGCTGGATCGCCTGCAGATTGTGTTTGAACAAAGAGTACTCGAACTCCAAAAGGCCGAAGAAGATCGACAGCTCGCGACGTTGAAAGCAGAAATGGATTCCGCCGCTGTCGCTGTTCAGAAACACGTTATTGATCGAACAAAGCTGCGGGTTGAACTGGAACAACATAAAAAGCGGCTGGCCGAAAGAACCATCGAGTCTGCTGCTGTTCAGCGAGATCTTGCAGCCCATCAGCTCAGTCGTCGCATCCTCGTGGCCCCATACGCTGGAGTCATCACAACGATCGATCGACAACCCGGAGAGTGGGTGGAACCTGGAACGGAGATCTGCACACTGGTCCAGATGGATCGCCTGCGAGTTGAAGGTTTTGTTTCTGTACAGACACTGCCAGCCGATCTGAAGGGAAGTGTCGTGCAGATTCACTTTCCGCAGAATCCGGAATTGCCTGAGGTTGAGGGAGTCGTGACGTTTGTCAGCATGGAGGTCGACCCCGTCAATCAGCAGGTTCGATTCCGGGCAGACTTCGATAATCCGGAACTCCGCATTCGCCCCGGTCTTCCTGCGGTTCTGCGAATACCAGTGCGAGTTAAGAAATGATCCGGGAGTGACGGATGGCATCCACAGGCACCGAAGTGCTGACATGGAAACTGCGATCGGACATTGCGGTCCATGCTCATGAAGACGGCTGGATTCTTCGAGACCCGATCTCAAGAGTACACATGCTCATGCGCCCGCAGGAGATGTGTGTTGTAGAGCAACTGCGTGGAACATCAACGCTCACAGGAATCCTCCAGCGTCTTCAACAGGAATTCCCTGAACAGAACTGGGAACCGGCTGATGTGCTGAACCTGCTCGAACAACTGCGTCAGAATCGGATGATTATCTCGACGAATCCACCATCAGCCGTTCTGCCCCCGGCTCACCAGCAGCAACGGAGCCGTCGGTCCGGTCTGCTGACAATGATCGCCACACTGCTGACGATGGTTCGAGCCCTCTTATCAATCCGCATCCCACTGATGAACCCCACCAGGTTCATTGCGGCAATACATCCGGTCACAAGTCGACTTCTTTCTCCATGGAGTTTGACGATTGCCGTTGTCATCTGTATCGCGGGGTTCTCTGCGGTCCTGACCAGATTCGATGAATATACTCGCGAGTTCAATTCTCTTTCGGCAATCGTGCATTCAGATACGCTGCCCTGGCTTATCGTCTGCCTTGTGTTCGCAAAGATGATGCACGAGACGGCCCACGCAGTGGTTGCAGGACACTATGGAGTAGCCACACCGGAAATTGGCGTTCAACTGATCCTTGGATTTCCTTTGCCTTACACGGATGTCACAGACGCCTGGACTGCATCAAGACGAATTCGAATGATGATCACGTCGGCAGGAATCGGCATGGAACTCATCATTGCCGGCATTGCGGGAACTCTCTGGTCTCTGGCGAATCCAGGAATCACCAGGCTGATACTCGCCAATCTCTTTGCCATCTGTTCAGTTGGCACAATTCTGTTCAACGCCAATCCCCTGCTTCGCTATGACGGTTATTATCTGCTTTCAGATGCGATTCGTTTTCCGAATCTGATGCAACAGTCAGGTACTCTCCTGCGAAGAGCAGCAGGCCACCTGCTTCTACTCGGGGGCGAATCACGACGCGAAGTGATGCACACCAGCAACTTTCAGCCTGTGTTCTATATCGGACTGCTGAGCTACGCCTTGATGTCGATGGTGTATCGCTGTCTCGTTACGATCTCGATTATGATCTTCATTGGCCACCTGTTTGATCAGCTGCATTTGCAGATGGCAGGTCGCCTCGTGAATCTGATCATCGCGGCATCACAGTTCGCAATTCCGGCGGCGTCGACCCTCCTGATCTACGCGGCTCAGATCTCTGAGGCCAAACACAAACGATCTTCGGTGCTGCGTGCCGCAGTGTTCGGCGGTCTGATTCTGGCCCTCTTGTTTGTACCGTTTCCACGCAAAGTCCTGTCGGTGGGGCGAGTTGAGAGTTCCGGCATTGCGATCTACACCACACTGAGCGGCCAACTCGAGGATGCTGTCCCCTATGGTACTTCCGTGAATGCTGGAGAAGTGCTATGCCAATTTGAAAATGATGACGTTGAACTGGAGCGACTCCGTCTGACGTCTCGCAGAGATGAACTGCAGATTCTTGTGAAGTCCATGCAGGTACGAGGCAAGGTCACAGCAGAGTCCGGGTATGCGGAAACGGCGGCATCTCTAACGGCCGCTGAGGAAAGGTTAAGGCGATTTGAGCAAGAGTCCAGCCGACTTTCCGTTACCAGCCCGGGCCGGGGGATCCTATTGCCACCTCGCAGCCGCTGGGTCGTTGCTGCCGGAGCAACGACCAGTACAAGGCTGGCCAGCCGCGGGACACCTTCGAATGTCGGGTTGCCGAAGTGGGATGGAACTCCACTACAATCGATCAACCGCGGGGCGCACATCGAAGCCGGAACTCTGCTCGGATATGTAGGTGACGCGACTGATATCTTTGCAGAATTCGAGATCGATCCGGCACAAATTTCGAGGATTCGAGTCGGGCAGCACGCGGAATTCCAGCCAATCGGTGCCGCTGGACGCCAGTACAGAGGGATAATCTCGCAGATTGACAGGCTCGAACGTTCGACGGCGGGAAACGGCGAGTCGGGGACGGGTTGGCGCGTCAAGATGGAGATCTCAATTGCCGAAGGTGAGACTCCTCCTTTGCTCTATTCTGAAGGCCGGATTCGGATCTGGACCGAACCGGAGGCCGCGATCCGGCGTCTGACGGACTACTTAAAGGTCACATTTCGTTGACGAACGTACGTTTCAGGAGTGAGACAGTCGGTTTTTCCCCTGTTCGATGGGCAGATAACCTTTTCGAGTTTGCCGATCCTGATTACTGTTCACGACATCTGAAAGTGCATGTATCACTTCGGAGACCTTGCCCTTCACCAGAGAAAACGACAAACGGACATGACGCCGCCTTCTGAACATCGTGACTTTGTTCGACAGATCATCGAAGACGACAATGCTTCGGGAAAATGGGGTAGCCGCGTGCATACTCGCTTTCCACCGGAGCCAAATGGATATTTGCACATTGGTCACGCCAAGTCGATTTGCCTCAACTTCGGAATCGCAAAGGAGTATGGGGGGCTGTGCAATCTTCGATTCGACGACACCAATCCGGAGAAGGAAGACGTCGAGTATGTCGATTCAATCATGGAAGACGTTCGATGGCTTGGCTTCGACTGGGAAGACCGGCTGTTTTATGCATCCGACTATTTTGAACAGCTGTATGCGTGGGCCGAAAAGCTGATCTGCGACGGCAAAGCGTATGTTTGTTCGCTGTCTCTGGAAGAGATTCGCTCGGGGCGAGGCACTCCCACTGAACCGGGCGCGAACAGCATTTATCGTGATCGCTCGGTGGAAGAGAATCTGGACTTGTTCCGCCGAATGCGAGCAGGAGAATTTCCCGAAGGTGCTCATGTTCTCCGAGCCAAGATCGATATGGCTCACAAGCACATGCTGCTTCGTGACCCGATCATGTACCGAATTCGATTCGCTGAACATCATCGAACCGGAAACAAGTGGTGCATCTATCCAACATACGACTACACCCACGGTCAGTCGGACTCGCTCGAGAAGATCACTCACTCAATATGCACTCTTGAGTTTGAGAATCACAGACCTCTGTACGACTGGTACTGTGACGCACTTGGGATTCATCATCCGCAGCAGATTGAATTTAACCGTTTAAACCTGACCTACACGATGATGAGCAAACGGCGTCTGCTGGAGCTCGTTCAGGCAGGGACGGTCACCGGATGGGATGATCCGCGGATGCCAACTATTTGTGGTCTGCGACGGCGGGGCTACACGCCGGAAGCCGTTCGCAGCTTTTGCGCTTCGGTTGGCGTGACCAAACACAACGCGACGATGGATATGGTCGTTCTCGAAAACCATATTCGTGAAGACCTGAATAAGCGTGCGGAACGACGGATGGCTGTCCTGAATCCGGTCCGCGTTGTTATCACAAATTATCCCGAAGGACAGATTGAAGAGCTGGATGCCATCAACAATCCGGAAGATCCGGCCGCGGGCAGTCGAAAAGTTCCGTTCTCTCGAGAGCTATACATCGAAGCGGAAGACTTTATGGAAGAACCGCCAAAGAAGTTTTTCCGACTTGCTCCAGGCCGTGAGGTCCGCCTGCGGTGGGCATATTTCATCACATGTACCGATGTCGTGAAGGATGCCAGCGGGAACGTCACGGAAATCCGATGCACCTATGATCCGGCGACCCGTGGCGGCGATGCACCTGATGGACGGAAAGTCAAAGCGACGCTGCACTGGGTTTCCGCCTCACATGCGGTTCCGACGGAAGTTCGGCTGTATGATCATCTCTTCATGAAGGAAGATCCGGATGCTGTGGATGATCCGTCACTGGACTGGAAGTCTAATCTGAATCCCAACTCACTGCAGATTATTTCAAATGCGATGCTGGAACCATCATTGAAGACAGCAGTGGCAGGTGATCGCTTTCAGTTTGAACGCATGGGTTATTTCTGCGCGGACAAGGACAGTCAGCCTGGCAGACCGGTATTCAATCGAACCGTGACACTGAAGGATGCATGGGCAAAGGAACAGCAGAAGTAGGCGACTCCGCCAGCTCCCGCACCAACAGGTTACGGAGTCTCCTGCCATGTGGCATACGTAGTGTCAATCAGTCGGGCAAGAACGACGCCGTCATGCCTGACCTCGGCAATCATTCGGCCGCCGTCCGGAATGTCTCTCAACGACATTCTCAGGTCGGCGAGTCGATGAATTGAAAGCAACAGTCCTTTTTGCTGACGAGGATCGTACTCGAACGGAACCAATCGAATTCGGCGTTGTGAAATCATGGGCGTCATGAGCTCCGCACCTGAAAGCTGAATACGATGAAGCACGGGTGCAACGTAGATGGTTGAATCTTCAGGAACCTGCTCCCAGAACGGGCCGTTCATTGCATCTGCCCAAAAGTCTGATTCCATTCCCAGTGAGGCAGCTCCGGATCCACGTCCAATCAGTTCGCTGTATTGGTTCACGGCAAATGGAGAAAACGGATCGGCGAACGACAAAGTCAGGATGATGCCGGCTGCGGAAATCGTCCAGGCACCACGATCGAGCAGGGTTGAACGGCTTTTCCGGCACAGTCCTCTGGCAGAAAGGATCACCATTCCAGGAACCACACAAAGATACAGCCGAATTCCGTCGTAAACAGGGACTCCGGGAAGCGCGAATACAACCAGCGGCCAGACCGATGACATCAACAACCATCCATCCATGCGGTTCCAGTCTCGAACTATACACTGCTTGAGCAGTCCGGGCACCACATACAATGGCGTTGCAGCAAACAACATGATGAACGAGTAGTGCCACGGTACATCACGATCTGCAAAGCGTTCTCCAAGATACCACACATAAATTGTCTGACGCTCGGATGCCGTACCAAGATAGGCTTTGACATGAGCAATTGGATCCAACCATAACCAGGGCCACAAACAGAAGAACGTCATTCCTCCCGCGATCCCAAAACTGATCAGCGGACGAATGGCTCCTGACCGGAATCGCCAAAATGCCCAGATCACCAACACTGGCGGAAACAAAAGTCCCTGCATCTTGGTCAGCATCAACATTCCCCATGCAACGCCGCTGATAAGAGAGTGATGAGTGCGTGGTGCGGATTCGTCGAGCCACCATCTGCAGATCGCCGCAGAAGCCAGAAACCAGGTGACTGCTGTTGTCATATCAACATTGGCGAGTCGAGCGTGTCCGATGAATTGCGGGAACAAGATGAGCCCCACAGCTGCGGTCATTGCCGTTGCAAATCCATCGCCCCGAAGCACACATCGAAAGACAATGAACACGCAAAAGCCAAAAGCCAGACAACTACCCATGCGAGCTGCCGGTAAACAGACGGGCGACTGTTCGACACCGGGAAACCAGCCGGAGAAGAACTGGTGAGAAAGGCCGGAGATTGTGCGCCCCAGCGGAGGATAGTCCGACATGTAGTCATCACTGCCAAAGACCTCACGCGCCACTGTTGGCGAAAACAGCAGAGGACCGTGCTGGCCAATTGCATCTGCAAGAAACAGGCTCTGATTGAGATTAATGGGTTCGTCGAGTGTTACACCAGGGCCGGGAAGGAGCCCGGAATTTGCATAGCCGGGATCGATGACCATCGCTGAACAGACAAAAGCCGCAGTCGCCAGCAAGATCGAAACCCAGAACAAACGCATTGAGAAATCGCTCCGTAATCCAGCCACACAACATTTCAACGGTTTTTCTGAGAAGTCGGAAAAACAGCACTCAGAGAAACAGCCTTATTCGATGTTGGTCTGCCCTCTAAAACACAATTCCGTATATAAGACGCCTGAATTGCAACCAGCGTGAGAAGTTTACCTCGGAATTTCCGTATGAAACAGCATTCCTTTTCCGTCGGGACAAATCAGGCGTCGGCCCTGCTTTTTCTCGTCATGTCAGTCGTCGCCTGCATCCCAACCGCCAAAGCAGATGAAAGCGGGATTCGAGTCCCGGAAGGCTTCCATGTTGAGCTCTTCGCCGACGATGAACTGGCCCACGACATTCACAGCATGACAATCGATTCGCAGGGTCGAGTCGTTGTGTCAGGACCTGGATATATCCGAATTCTGATTGATGCAGACGGAGATGGAAAGGCAGAGTCTTTTCAACAGTTTTCCGATAAGCCAGTCACTGGCTCCCAGGGTATGTTCTGGCTGGGCCGGAGTTTAATGTGCTCCGGTGACGAAGGTCTGCAGATCTTTCGGGATGACGATCGCAATGATATTGCCGATGGTCCGCCGGAAGTGTTTCTCAGGATTGCAGCAGGAGGCGAACATCATGTCCATTCGATTCAAAAAGGCCCGGACGGGTGGTGGTACATCATCGCGGGCAACTTTGCAGGTGTAACATCAACGTATGCCACGATGCCAACATCTCCGATTCGCAAACCTGTTAATGGGACACTGATCCGCCTGAAGCCCGATTTGACAGGAGGCGAGATTGTCGCAGATGGTTTCCGAAATGCGTACGATTTTGCAATTTCACCATTCGGCGAATTCTTCACTTACGACAGTGATGACGAACGAGACATTTCACTCCCATGGTATCTGCCGACTCGAGTATTTCACGTACTGCCGATGTCTGACGCGGGGTGGGTCAGCACAGGCTGGAAACGACCCGAAAATTACCCCGACATGCCTCCGGTCTATGGAGCATTTGGACGAGGGTCACCCACCGGTGTTGTCTGCTACCAGCACACTAAGTTCCCACCAAAGTATCATAACGCACTGTTCGTCCTTGACTGGACTCTTGGTCGAATCCACACAGTCCCACTGACGATCCAGAATGCCGTCTGGAAGTCTGAACCGGAAGAGTTTGCAGTCGGGCAAAACCAGTTCGGGTTCGCACCCACGGACATCGAAGTCGCACCGGATGGCAGCCTGTTCGTCTGTGTTGGAGGACGTGGTACGCGAGGAAGCGTATTCCGCATCGTCTGGGATGGAACAGAGCAGGACAATGACTCCCTGAAATCCGGTGAATCGCCACAGCCCGTCGATCAGGTGCTGCAGGCTCATCAACCTCTGAGCAGCTGGTCGAGAGCGACCTGGGCGCCGATCGCCGTGAAACTCGGAGCCGAACCATTCAGGACGGCCGCTCTCGAAGAGACTCGAAAGGTAACAGAACGCGTCCGTGCCATCGAAATTCTTGTTGAAGTCTTCAAAGGGCTTGATCCTGCAACCGCTACGAAACTCACATCTGCGGGCTCAACACTTGTTCGTGCCAGAACCGCCTGGGCTCTGGGCCGGTCACAGCCGGAAACTCCCGACCTGACTCTGATGAAGAAGCTGCTGGCCGATCGGGATCCATTCGTTCAACGTGTCTCATTGGAGGCGCTGACGTCAGTGACTGCAGACTCAGTCTATCAACAGCTGACTCCGCAGATTTCGGCAGCACTGAGTTCTGAGTCGAGGGATGTCCGCCGAGCCGCTGCTTACCTGATTGCACGAATGTCTCCCGACCTTCAGAAGAACCTGATTAAACTCACAACCGGCAACCCGCGAGCCACAATCTGGACTTTCCTTGGAATCCAGTTACGAACAGATCAGGTAAATCTCGACGCAGCAAAATTCGCCGCAGCGGTGGTGGCATCATCGGAACAACCCATAGAACTTCGCCGCGATGCTCTGCGTGTCGTTCAGCTTGCTCTTGGTGATGTCGGACCTGCCGCCACACATCCACCAATGTTTGACAGCTACACGCCTCGAGCATCACTCAGCAGGTATGATCTTGAACTGAATCCGATTCGCACAGAACTGGCGTCTGTCTTTCCGTCCGGGGACAGTGCGCTGGATACGGAGCTGATTCGATTGTTTGCCATGACGACGCCCCTCAACCGAGATCTGCTGACGTCAATTCTGTCGGGAATCACTGATCAGTCATCACCGGCTGACGATATTCATCGACTCGCAGCTCTGTCACGGTTTGAACTGGATCGTACAGCGGACGACAGTCGCGCTGTTGCGAAATCCCTTCTCGGAATTGACCATAAGATTAAGGCATTGGGACTCCGGCAGGACACGAACTGGGATGATCGCATGGGAGAACTTTACAATGCACTGTGTGTTGTAGACCCGGCAATGCCTTCGTTTCTCGCGGAACAGCCGGGACTTGGCCTGCCGGGACACACAATTTACCTGTCTCAGATTCCGCAACCTCTCGTCCCCAAAGTGATCGACTCCTTCGTGGCAGCCATTCAGGCAGATCCTGACTATGCGTGGAGTAACGATGTTGTATTCCTGCTCGGGGAATCACAGAACCCTGAACATCAGCAACTGCTCCGAAGTCAACTCGATAATCTTTCGGTTCGCAGCTCCGTGCTCATGGTTCTGGCAGAGAAGCCCGTTCGCGAAGATCGTCCGCTGTTCGTCAGTGGTCTGGAATCGACTCAGATCAATGCGGTTGATGCCTGCGTTACCGCTCTCAAGACGCTGCCCAGAAGTAACGATCCGGCAGAGCAATACCTTCTGCTGGCAACTGCTCGCAGACTGATCAACGATACTCGTGAGTTTCAAATCCGTGAGTCTGTCATTCGACTGCTTCAGAACAACACCGGTAAAAGTCCCGCTTTTGTTTTTGGTCCGGATGGACACAAACCTCAGCCTGAGTCAATGCAGGCGTGGCAGCAGGTTTTGAAGGAACGGTTTCCGGACTTCGTCCCGACAACGGCAGATGACACTGCAAAGAAGACATTCGAAATGCTGCCAAAGGTCACCTGGGAGAATGGTGACCTTGAACGAGGTAAGAAGCTGTTTGAAAAGCTGTCCTGTGCAAAATGCCACGGCGGCCGCAGAGCTCTCGGCCCGGACCTGACGGGCGTCACAAAACGATTCTCTCGAGATGATCTCTTTGCTGCTATTGTAGATCCCAATCGCGACATCTCTCCGAGGTATCAGACAACCTCTGTGGTCACAACCAGTGGAAAAGTGTTCTCCGGCCTGATCGTCTATGAATCCGTGGACGGAATGCTGCTGCGAGATGCGGAACACAAGACGTACCGTATTGAGGCTCGAGACATTGAATCCCGTCATGCTCAGCGAGCCTCGTTAATGCCAGCGGGACTTCTGAAAGACTCTTATCCTGCGGCGCTGGCAGATCTCAACGCGTATTTGCTGTCTCTATAGCTTGTCGAAACTGCCAGTCTGTCGAAATGGCAACTTTGTGCTCCGTTCAGCGCAGCGATTCAACACCGGATTGTGCTCTGGCAAAAATGCCCAGGCTAAATCTGGATGCGATCGAGGCAGCGTTTGCGATGGACGGACCAGGCGGTCGTTCATCCCGCGAAGCGTGATGGCTACTTTTCTGGTGGCTGTTCGGCCATGGACACCATCCAGGCGACGCCAAATTTGTCCGTCAGCATACCAAAGCAGGGGGACCAGAAGGTTTTTGTCAGAGGCATTTCAATCTGTCCTCCGGCCGACAGCGATTCGAAGGCTGTTTGAGCCTCTGCTTCTGTTGGAAACGAGACAGCAAGCCTGAATCCTTCAAACTTTGTTTTGTCATCACACCCATCGGACGCCATGACGAGGCTCTCGCCAATCCGAATGGTGGCATGCATCACTTTGTTTTCAAAGCCGTCCTGAAGGACACCCGGCGGCGTTGGATCAGGACTCTCCTTAAAGTACATCAGAAATAACTTCTCGGCACCCAGCGTTTTGCCATAAAATTCGATGGCTTCTTCGCAGCGGCCGGCAAAGAACAGATAGGGGGTAATTTGAGCTGATTTCACAGTGGGCTCCTGAGAATTTTTCCGGAGGCGTCGGTTATGTTCGGAATCGTACGTTCGTCGAGTCAGCCATTGATCGATCGGACATTCAGCCAATCGACATCGAATGCAAAAAATGACTGGGAGATAAACGAGTTTACTGCGTGACCTGGCGGCTACATCTCTGAAAGAACTGTCTTGCCGCCCTGCATGGAGGAAATCCCAAACACCAGATACTCCGCATCTGTCTCCGCAGGGTTCGTCATTTGGTGCACTTCACGGGGATCAACGATCACTGTATCGCCTGGCCACATCTCGACGGAAAAGCCCTGAATGGAGTTCCTGTCGTCGCCGGTAATTTTGTTCTGCCCGGTCATTGTTACGTGACCGGACACGAGAACAAACACTTCCTGCATATCTTCGTGGTAGTGGGGGCGAAACGATGAACCTGCCGGAAGTCTGGCCCAGTTCAGCATTTGCACGTGGCCGTCCTGAAATCGGGCTGCAGTCGCGATGACTCGTTTAAGAACCCCCGGGTTACGGGGGTCCTCATGTGAGGCCGGTACGAACCCGGAGTCCGCCGCTCGAATCAATTCCATGACTGCCGTCGCATTCTATCGATTGAAGAGAAATCCAGGACTATTGATCAAGGCCCACATCAAGTCTTCGGCGGCTTCCGATGGTTGATTCACCGAGTTGAAGTACTCCACTGTCTTCTGCAGTTCTTCAGCCGACGGCTTTCGACACAATGTTGACATGTAGATTGTTTCGATCAGCTTTTCGTTGGTTGCACCACTGCGAATTGTGGTTGCGATCACACCTTCAGGATGAACAATCGCATCACTGATGGTTGGTCCATTGATCATATTCAGCGTCTGGCCAAGACTGACATCGCTGTTCCGTTCGCACTCGCATGGAGACTCACGAGGCGGACGTCCGAACATGTCAAGAAACGCGACTTCAACCTGAGGATCGGGCAGTTGAGCTGCTCGGAAGCCCTCTGGCACGCCTGGCAGGTTTCTAGGTGCTCCGGTTGCCTGAATAATTGCATCGAACAATTGTTCAGCGGCCAATCGGCGAGGCAATGCATGAGAAAAATTGGTCTTGTCGTCATCGTTCCATTCGTTTGACGTCAGACTTCTCTGGTACGTGGCAGAAAGACAAATGGTTCGAATCAAACGACGGATATCGTACCCGTTCTCCATAAAATCCTTCGTCAGTGCATCCAGCAACTCGGGATTTGATGGCGGATTGCTGGCGCGAATGTCGTCGACGGGATCAATAATCCCGCGTCCGAGGAAGTAACTCCAGTAGCGATTGACAGCACTCTTTGCAAAGTACGGATTGTTGCCGGAGGTCAGCCATTGAGCCAGTTGAGTACGACGGCTGGCCGTGGAGTTTACCGCGCCTTCATGCTGGAACGGGAACCGAGGATCAACAGGCTGATTCGTGTCCGGATTAATCACGGCATCCGGTGTTGCCAGTGTAAAGATGATCTCATCACCATCGCCAATTGGTTTTCGACCGACATCAGCAAAATAGGCTGCAAGATCGTAGTACTGTCGCTGAGTCCAGCGTTCAAAGGGGTGGTCATGACACTGATTACAGTTAAAGCGTGTTCCGAGAAACACCTGAGTCATGTTTTCCATAACCAGTTTCGGCTCACGAGCGATCCGATAGTAGTTCGCAGCCGGATTCTCAAATGTACTGCCGGATGCTGTGATGAGCTCTGAGGCGAATTCGTTGTAAGGTCGATTGGAAGCAATCTCATTTCGAATCCAGTTTCTGAATGACCAAACACCCTTCTCGGTGATCGTCTTTCGTCGGCTAAGGAGCAGGTCACTCCACTTTAGAGTCCAGTGTTCCACATACAGCGGGCTATTCAGAAGTCGATCAACAAGTGCAGTTCGTTTTGCGACTGTCTCTGTCGGGTCTGTCAGGAAGGCATTCACTTCTTCGATCGACGGTGTTGACCCGGTGATGTCGAGGTACACACGGCGAAGGAACTCCGCATCATCTGCGACTGCCGATGGGAGAATTTTCATTCTCTGAAGCTTGGCATTCACCAGAGCATCGATGTAATTATATTCCTCAGAAGGAACCCACTGATAACCTTCTCGATTGCCCAGGATCGAGACGGGTGCAGCCGCATAATTACCTTCAAATCTTACAAGAGCAGCAGCTTCGCCTCGACGCACAGCGTTGATGAGCCCCTGTTTTGACACTGTGGCAACTTCAAAATTGCTTGTCTCAAATACTGACTCGCGAGTTACATCGCGAGTTGACCCATCCGAGTACGTTGCGATCACAATCAACTGTTGACGGTCTCCGCGACGCTGAAGCAGCGGTGTTGGCGGGTAGACGTCGATTCTCGTAACTCGAGCAGGATTTCCCTCATACTGACAACCTTCGGCGATCCATTGTTCCAAAATCCTGTAATAACGAGACTCCTCGTCAAACAGGAAACCACCTTCGTGAGGCACACCCTGTGTCGGCTTCAGCAGCATGAGGCTCTGCGAAGGCTCCGACCGATTGAATCTTCGTCCGGAAATGTCGTCCACGAGCGCCCTGTAGTCATAGACCGAGTCGTATCCGCGAAGCGACAACTTAAAGCCATTCTTGCCAGCCTGAGAACCGTGACACGTTCCCTGATTACATCCGACTTTACTCAGAATCGGATTGACTTCGCGGATAAAATCGACCGCAATCGGATCAACGGACTGAACCGACACAGCCACTTCGGCGGACAACCCGGCGGCAGAGACTTTCACCACACATGTTCCGACCTGCACGGGTTCAATGTAAGAATCCGCAGAAATCCGAACCTGGGGCGCGTCAGTGCTTAGAGCAGCGTCGGATGTCAGGTCAACCCGATCACCGTTTGCCAGAATTCCAGTGACTACAATCCGACGAGAATCACGAATCGAACTGATATTGACCTGGGATGGGTAAATCTCCAGCGACTGAAATACTCGTTCCTGCCCGGCAACGGACTCACTCCCTGCCTCGGCAGCAGGCGGTGGATCCTGCGACAGGCCAACTGATGGCTTACAGGCAAACAGTGATGCCGCGAGCATCGTAACTCTTAACAAACTGCAGACAGCATATCGTTTCATAGTTCGCGAATACTCCGATCCTTCGATCAGGGAATCTGTCATCAGGTCACTGAATGACTGGCATATCAGCCAGTCAGAGACTGTTGGCTGAAAGGGTACTAATTCGACTCGGCAGTTGCCTGAGCAGTCACGGCCGGGACCGGCACAGACACAAGACTTCGTTCCAGTTGTCCGTTTGAGGCATTGTAGAGTCGCACAATTCCATCGAAACCGGCCACTGCAACCTGCTGTTCGTCAGGTCGGAAGGAAACGGCGTAGACTGGAACTTTGATTTCCGGCAGATCAATGGTTTTTGCAGCGTCTGTTGTTGTGTAGATTCTGGCAGCACCGCCGAGCGCAGTGCTTGAACCACAGACGAACTTATCGCCGCTTGCAGAAAAATCCAGGTCACAAACGCGTCCAGGCAAGGCAGGAAACGCTCGAACGAGATTGAAGTCGTCGCCGATGACGCGAGCCTGAGTTCTGAAAATCTTATATAGACGAGGTTCGCCATCTGACCCCGCGGTCAGTACTTCTTCTGCCGTCGGATGTCGCTGAACGTCCACAAGTCCTCCCTTTAATGCTCCCGGAGTAATGCTTGTGACGTTATCCACAAACTGCCCATTTGCAACAATGGTCAGCTTCATCGATCGATCGCGGCTTACACTCAGCAGATGGTCGTTCTTCAGCGAGAACGTTGTTCCGAGAACCCAGTCACTATGAGCATCCATCTGCATGACCACCTTCCCGGTCGCTACTTCCATTGCTCTGAGACGATTGTCGGCCCCGCCAAAAGCGACAAGTGTGGAATCTGCGTTGAATGAAATCCCAAAAAGTGTGTCGTGAGACATGGTGACCGACTGCAGCAGTTTTCCATCCGCGAGGGACCAAATTTGAACTTCGCCAAACAATGATGGAGTCCCACCCGCCACAGCGAGCAGTTTGCCGTCTGGTGAAAAGCTGAGCGATTCAATTCGCTGAGACCGGCCAACCAGTCTTCGAACTGCCGTTTCACCGGCTCCACTCAGCTGATGAAGCAGAACTTCATGGTAGCCGGATACCGCAATCCACTGACCGTCCGGTGAATAGTCAATGGAAGTGATGACTGGAGGTGACTTGTAAACCGGTGGGTTTTCTGCAGAGATCGGATTTCCAAGCGACGCTGGAGTATCGTCTTCAGCTCCCTGAGCGATCCATGTTCGAAGTGTTTCAACTTCTGCTGGCTTCAACGGTTCGGCGTTCAACGGCATTTCAGGCTTCTCGCCCGAAACATAACTGACCAGGTGACTGTCGTCCGGCTTTCCAGCGACGAGTGCAGGACCGCCTTCACCACCTGTTAACAGATCTGCGACGTTGACAACAGACAGTCCACCTTCGCGTTTTCCGGCAAAGTGACAGCCGGAACAGCGGCGTTGCAGGATCGGCCTGACCGAGCGGTAATAACTCACTCCGTGAGATTCACCTGGTGCGGAGTTTTGAGCATTCACAGAGGGTGCGGAGAATGCTGCATGAATTGTGAAACAAATGACAGCAGCAAAAACAGCAGGGCTGGATTGAAGGCAGGGCATCAATGTCACCATCAGCTGGGCGGGAAGTGGGAAGGTTCCAACACCGAAACTGAGGACGACGTCCCGTTTCGGAGAACCGCAGCGTAACATGGTGGACAAAAGAACGCAAAGAATCCGTCAAATTACCGTGTGACTGCACCAATTTCATCGAAGTGCAATCGGATATCCCGGACCGTTGTGGGCTGAAACATGGTCGCCCCGTACTTTGTCGACGTCACTTTGGATTTCACGGCGTCTGCATCTTCTGCCGAGAATACCGCAACGCACGGTACCTTAAGAGATCGAGCATATGCCTGAATTTGCGGGAAGATATTGAGCACTGGCAGGGCATCGTCGTCAGCCAGGAAGAGAACACCGTCAGGCGGCTTGTTGCCTTTCAGACGACTAAAGGCCGATTCCGAATCTTTTACAAATGTGACGTCGTACCCGTGCTTTTCGAAGTACTGTCGCAGAATCTCATTTCGCTTACGGTTTCCGTCCGCGATCAACAAGTGGAAGTCCGGCTTCAAACCAATCTGAAGCTTACCTCCCTGACCGATCTGCTCTGCAACCGGCTCGCCCAGTTCCGCCAGTACTGCTCTCAGCTCACGATTCGTTTCTGCCGCCGACTGAAACCGGGATGCCGGGCTGATCTCCATCATCCGATGGCAGACTTTCACCAGCGAAGCAGGCAGAGCAGGAGCCACCTGATGCAAGGGCCGATAGTTTGCATACCGACTCAGCTGCAGCCGCTCCTCCCGATCACTCGTTCGCGGCCATGGTGAAACACCAGTCAACAATTCATAGTAAATTGCACCAGCAAAGAAGAGGTCGCTGCGCGGATCGTTGCGTGGAGCATTTGTGCCACGTTCCAGCGAGGCATATTCCAGCGCTCTCTGTACATCATCACTCGTTCCAGCCTGTGTTGGCGATTCTGCGCCAGCCAGCCCGAAATCCACCAGCTTTGCAATTCCGGTGCTGCTCATCAGCACATTTGTCAGCTTCAGGTCGCGATGAGTTGCCCCAAGCGTCAGGGCGTACTCGAGTGCTGAACAAATCTGATAAATGCTGCGAGTCGCCTCGACTGGCGAGAGTTGCTGACGAATCTTCAGAAAATCGCGCAGATTTCCACCTTCAACAAATTCCATTGTGAAGTAGTGAAATCGCCCCTCATTGCCAATCTCATAAATCGGCACAATATTCGGATGAACGAACTTCTTGCAAATCCTGGCTTCCCGCTCGAAACTGGCAACCGTCCTCGGATCGTCTGCCCAGCGTTCCCGCAAAAGCTTTAAGGCAACGACCTTGTTGTCATCCACCGTTGACGCTCGGAACACCCTCGCAAAACTTCCGGAGGCGTTCCGATACAGCAACTTATAGCGACCAAGGACGAGCCCTTCCGTTTCGCCCTTCAGAATCCGTCCGGACTGCAACGGAGTCAATAACTGACGACGCTCCAGGATTTGCAGTGCCTCTGGAACACCCTGCACACCCGCAATCTCACCTTCAGCGATGTTCCACTCTTTCGGTAACAACAGCCGACTGGTCAGCAGGTAACTCTTGAGCCCGTCTTTCGATTTGATCGGCGGCATGGACCTGGTCTGACATCGACTATGAGTTTGAAATGGAACGTTTCCAACTGTGGCAGAATGATTCACCGGTATCTACCTGCAGATTCAAAATACAACATCACTCGGACTCTGATTGTGAAATCCGAGTCAATGCAACTTCGATTCCGAATCTGTTTAGTTGGCTACACCGGTCAGGACTGGAATCGTATCACCCCTGATTCCCTGTTCAACATTTTCACCCCAGGTTTGTGCAAAGGTTTCAGGTTGACTGGTTTAAACGGCATCATGAGTCGACTTTCCCGCCCGATCGATACCGTTTTCCTCACACCATCGTTTTTTTCAGTTCCTAAATAACGAAAAAAGCCTCGGTTTTCAAAACCGAGGCTGAAATCGCTTGCTTTTGTAAAAATCCCGACCGTTCGCCGTGAACCCTTCTGAACACTATGCGGCCCGTGGCATGTAGGCAGACATTGGAATTACATCCGGCATGTCCCCAGACTCACTTTGCGGGCCGTCTTCGTAAGTCTCTTCCGACACGGTCGCAACCGATACTGCCGCAACAGGCAGCGGAACGCCAGCTTCCTGAGGGACAGTTGATTCCACAAATGCTTCAAAAATCTGAAGGTCGAGGGCTGATGCTGTGTTGCTTTCCGGATGCCACTGAACGCCCAGACAAAACCAGTTGTCATCTACGGATTCATAGGCCTCAATCACACCATCAGGACATGTGGCTGAAACTCGGAATCGAGAAGACAGATCATTGATCGCCATGTGATGATTGCTGTTCACACGGACTTCACCCGGACCATAAATCATGTCAACTCGCGTACCCGGAACGATTTCCAGCACGTGCCGTAGATTCTTTTCAACCGGGTCACGATGGTGGAGTGCTCGCGGAAGTTCTTCAGGGATGTGCTGGAACAACGTTCCGCCGCACAACACATTGACCAGCTGCATACCTGAACCGATGGCCAGGATTGGCATTCTTCGTTCAATGGCAATCTCAGTGACTCGACGATCAAAGTCCTCGCGGCGTTTCGGCATAATCTTGACCGCTGGATGTGGATGCATCTTCATGCGAGATGGATCGAGGTCGAGATTACAACCTGCCAGCACAATGCCATCGAGCATATCCATTGCGCGGACGATGAGTTCTTCCGAATCAAACGGCGGAAGAAGCACAGGCATGCCGCCTGCGGCGATTATGCTGTCATAGTAGCCGGTATTAAACCAGCTGAGTGCCGCCCCGTCATATCGTTCAGGGCGAAAGTCTCCGGTAATCCCAATCACTGGTCGACGTGTACTCATTATAGGTTCCTTCCCTTTAAGTCCGACTTCGTCCAAAAAGTCGGGACACCATTTTCAGGTGTCTTAAACTGTTTCTACCCCCAATCACAGGCATTCTTCAGGGAATCAAATCATTGATCCCCTGAAGACGGGAGGGACTTTAGTCAAGACCAGATCCCCTGTAAATCAAATCGCCTATTTTGTACTCAAGTCCAGAACAAACACAACATACTGTGCCTCAATCTTGCGACTGGATCAACCAGAGCGCGAGATTCGGCGCATTCTGCCGCTCAGACTGAACCGGGAATCACATATTGAGAGCCCATTCGGAAGCCATTGAAAAAGAAGCACGATCTTATTTTTTGGTGCTATTCCATCGGAATTCCAACGCAGTTCCGTGGCAATCTGTATGGAATATTCGGCCAATACAATGATCGCTCAGGATCACGCGGGAAACACCGGTCACAACGATGATCTCGGTTCAGCGGCGGAAAACGAACAGACGAATTCCAACGATGGCTAATCGTTAGATCGCTTGAGTCATGGATGACTGATTTGATGAAGAATCTAATTTCAATATGCATTGCCTTTGCGATCGTCTGCACAGGGTGTCAATCTGCGACGCAGAAGCTCACGAAGCACGACGAGTCGACTTCGTCCGTGAGCGCGGTGGCTCATGGCACTGTTCCAGAGGACGATGCCCCCAATAGCGAATCGAAAGAACGTGGCGAGATCACCCTGACTGCAGCCACGTTTCAGGAGAATGGCTCGTCAGAAGAAGTCGAGTTGCGGAACTCGCCTGAGACACCACCGAATACTGAGACACCACCGAATACTGAGAAGCCAGCGTCTCCCGCAGATTTGAATGCAGAAACTGTGAGTCTCGACGATGTACTCGGTTCAGTTTATAGCAGCTATCCATTGCTTCGATCCGCGATGTTTGCGCGTAACATTGCGATTGGTCAGCAGATCGGAGCTTCAGGGGCATTCGATACGAAACTGAAGGCCGCGACTGAAAACAGTCCAACAGGATTCTACGAAAACTATCGCAACAGTATTGGAATTGTTCAGCCAACCATGTGGGGCGGTGAAGTCTTTGCCGGATATCGAGTTGGCCGCGGTTCCTTCGAGCCCTGGTACCTCGAACGAAACACAAACGACGGTGGTGAGTTCAAGACAGGCGTGCAGATTCCGCTGGCAAGGAATCGCGGGATCGACCAGCGTCGCGCGGATTTGTGGAAAGCGAATCTTGAACGCCAACTCGCTGAACCTGAAATTCAGGCTCAGTTGATAACATTCGTTCAGAATGCTTCCTATTCATACTGGGACTGGGTTGCCGCCGGCGAAAATCACAAGATTGCAATGCGCATCCTCGATCTGGCCTCAGAACGTACGGAGCGAATTGAAGCACAGGTGAAGGAAGGCCTGATCGATCCCCAGGAGAAGATCGATAACGAACGACTCGTGGCTATCCGCAAAGCGAAAGTTGCAGATACTCGTCGCAAAGTTCAGCAGACCGCTGCGAAGTTATCCGTATTCTGGAGAGATTCAGCCGGAAACCCCATTCTGCTTCGCGAAGATCAGACCCCAGGGTTTCCAGTTGCAAATGAGATTGACGAAGAAGCATTTCAGCGAGATGTGAATGAAGCCGTTTCAAATCGTCCCGAACTTCGATACCTTGATCTGACACGCCGTCAGCTCGATATCGATTACACCGAAGCATGCAATCAGATGCAGCCGGAAGTTGATGCCCTACTGGTCGGCTCGCAGGATGTCGGACAACCCACCAGCAGCAAACGCGATAAATCACAGTTTGATGGTGAGGCCGGCATTTACGTGGACGTTCCCCTGCAGCGACGCAAGGCTCGCGGCAAGATGGCCGAAATTGAGGCGAAGGTTGCTCAAATCGCGGCCAAACGCCGCATTACTCAGGACAAGATCGTTGTCGATGTCCAAATGGCATATGCCGCGTTGATTTCGGCATGGGAACAGGTTCAGTTCACAGAAGAGGCCGTTGATAAAGCTGAAGACCTTGCGATCCGTGAGCGACAACTGCTGGATGCCGGTGCTTCGGATATGCTTAAAGTCACTCTGCGTGAACAGTACTCTGTGGAATCCGCGGAGAAATCTGTTGAAGCATTGAGGCTTTACCATGAGTCGAGGGCTGATTATCGAGCGGCGATAGCGGTCGACCGAGTTCAATAGGGGTGGCTTCCGCAGTGGAATCAGTGGTATCGCGGATTCAACTGTAAAAGAACGCCTGATAGAGAGGACTCCAGCAGGCGTTTATGAATGATTGCTCCCTCGCCTGAAGCAAGCGGCTTCTTTACCGTCGTTTACTTGACGCTCGACAGCTGCAATTGCGGACGAATCTGTTCTTTTCGACTTTCCACAACCTGCTGGGCCTGCTGAACAATCTGTTCGGCGGCTGCAAGTTCTGACTGTCGGGCCTTTAATTCTTCCTGAAGTGGAGTGACTTCGGTCTTCAGATTTGCAGCCATCTGCTCAGCCTGCTCGATCTGTTGCTGAGCTGCTGTGATTGTCTGGGCCGCCGTCTCCATTTCAGCTTTCGCTTTCTGCATTCCGTCCGCAAGAACAACAACCTGCTCTTTGATTGCGGCAATGCCCTTTTCCTGTTTGTCGGCCACAGCTGCCAATGCATCTGCGGATGTCTTAATTTCAACATCTCCCGGCAGCAGATTTACGGCCGCCTGAGCCTGAGCAAAAGCCGACTTGATCATTGGGAGTGCCATCTCAATTTTCGCGAGCGTTTGTTCCTGAACCAGCTTTTGCTGTTCTAGTTCTGCAGCTTTTTCAGACAGAGCTTTCATCATCTGATCAGCTGCTGTCATCGTGGTTGCTGCTGTTTGAACCGTCTGTTCTGCAGTCACGATCTGCTGAGTCTTCTCGGTGACGACTGCTTCTGTTTCGAGTGACTTCAGCTGTATCTGATCCCTTGCTGCGACAGCGGCATTCAGTGATGCCAGTTCATCTCGCAGAGCCACATAATTTCGCCATCGGGACACAAGTCCGTTCACTCGATTGGCTTCTGCCGTTGCAGTCGCAACATTTGCTTCTGTCATCGCTGCAGCCTGCTGAAGAGGCACGATTGCAGCGGATTCTGTATCGGCAGCGGTTTTGGCAGCAACCGCGGCTTGTTCGTCCACCTGAAGAGTCTGTTTGTGAGTCTCCAGTTCAGCGTTCAGTGCGACGATGGCAGCCTTGGTGACCTCCAGAGACTTTGTCATTTCCTGCAGAGACGTTGTCCTTGCAGCGACCTGAGCCGTCAATGTCTCAGCCAGCTTCCTGAGTTCTTCGTCCGCAGGTGTAGTTCCGGATGCGGCGGTTGCTTTTTCCGCGGCGGCCCTGATCTCCGGAATTGCCTTTTCCAATGCGGCAGACGATTCGACTAAAGACTTCTCTTTCTGTAGTTCAGCAACAATTTTTGGTTCGTAGGCTGCAACAACTGCTGCCTGATCAGCTGCCTTCTTTGCAGTGTCCGCCATGACTTTGGTGGCAACATCAACTTTGGCCTGCTGAGCTGCAACTGCCGCAGCGGCTGTCTGATGAAGCTGTTGTACTTCTGTTAGTTTCTGCTGAGCTGGCGCAACGAGTGCTTCAGCCATTGCAACACGTTCTTCAAGCAGTGGCGGATTGGTACTCAGAGTCCCAAGCCGAGTTCCGTCGGCCGCATTCCAGACTCGAATTTCCCCGGTCCAGTCCCCTGCGATGACGCGATCTGTTTCATCACAATGAGTCGCCTGAAGGGCAAGATCATTGAAGGCTTCGAAATCACGAACAGCTGCCCCGTTCTGGTCCCAAAGCTTTGTGACTCGATCACGTCCACTGGAAACGATTCGACCATCCCGACAGAACTCGACAGAGAACACTCCGCCACCATGAGCTCCCCAGGATTTAATCTGACCACCGTTCTCCATTTCCCATAACTTGATCGTTGTGTCCTGACTTCCGGTTGCAAGCACATTGCCGTCCGACCGCCAGGACACAGAATTCACAGCTGCGGTGTGGCCAGGCAAAGTCAGATATTCGCGCCCCGTATGAGATTCCCAGACATGAACGCCCCCGTTTCTGTCAGATGTTGCGAGCAACACACTGTCAGGGCTGAACTCAAGCGAATAGATCCAGTCAGTATGCTTTCGAACTTCGTAAACGAGTTCCTTAGTGTTCGTGTTGTAGACTCGAACAATCTTTCCCGGGCCTCCAACGGCCACAAGCTGTTGATCAGCACTAATGTCGGCCGCCAGAACTTCGTCCAGCTCGTCACCAACTTCCATGACTCGTTCACCTGACTTCACATTCCAGACGACGGCAAGCCCCTTTGAGGCACCGTGTCCACCGCCCGCCAGTAACAGACTGCCATTGCGGCTAAACTTCAGGACTCGAGCCTGCCCTTCAGGGAATGGCAAAACGCCGAGTGGCTCCATGGTTTCGCTGTGATACAGAATCACCTGCTTCTGGCCGGCGACCGCGATCAGTTTCGCCCAGGGACTTGTGGCAATCGCAGACACGGCGGTGGTTGCAGTTGTCTTTACGACAGGTTCAAGATTAAGAACATCCGGCAGTGGTGGGGGACCTTCAGGACGAACACCAGCCGTGACACTCACGCTCAGGTCTGCACCCGGCTTCTTCGGCAACATCACTTTAGAAGTTGCGGTTTCAGGTGCACCTCCATCAATCCACTTCTGTACAGTTGCCAGCATCTCATCCGGAACACGGTCCGAATTTGGTGGCATGTATGGCTCACTTTGGTGAGACATCAACATGTACAGATAACTGTTACCTGAATTTCCGGGTTCTATCACAGCCCCGGAAGCCCCACCCTGCATCATGCTGGAGTATGAAGACAGGTCCAGGTCAGAAGATTTCTTATTGGTGTTATGGCAGGAAAGACACTTGTCTCTGAAGATCGGTTTCACATGATCTTCAAAGTTCACTTTCTCCTGTCCGCTGGCACTTAGTCCGCTGACGGTCAGCATAGCAAACATTGACAAAAGCGTGAGACGTTTCATTTTCCACAGCCCCCCAAGATCCGATTCAAACGACAAGCTAACCGAGGGTTCACCAACCGAATTGATCGGCAGAGTCCGTTGCAGCTTGCCAACTTTCACAATGTTTTCGGGTTGTATGTTTCTTCACGATCCTGACGGAGTTCCAGCAGCTCCATCAGGTGTCGCTTCGTATCAGTGGTTAAACAGGAATTCGCGGGAATTCAGCATCGACCAGAAAATATCTTCAAGAGCTTCCTGAGGATTTTGCTGTTCAGCAACGATTCCGAGCAGTGATTGAAGTTCCTTTTCGGTTGGCAGACGTGAGAAGCAACGGAGATACAACTCATTGATAATATCCGTTGGAGTCTTCCCTTCGCTCAGCATCTTTGGAACCAGTCCGCCCTGCTGAATCTTGCTGTTTGTCGTTTCACCGTTGATCAGGTGAAGAGCCTGAGAGAGGTTTGGCTCCATTTTCACTTCGCATGAACAGACGCTCTCACGCTTTGCACGACCAAATGTTGTCAGGAAGTATGTTGATGTATTTCCGTCAGCAATATGGACAGCTCGAGCACCAACAGGCAGCCCCGGGAACTTCTCCTGAGTCGATGTCACTGTGTTGATACAGTCGAGAAGCACTTCGGCCCTCATTCGACGCAATTCTGCTCGAGCAAAGTTCTTTTGATCCATCTCGTTGGTTGGGTTTGCCTGAGTCGAAAGCTGATAAGTTCGCGACAGACAAATGTCTTTTACCAAAGCGCGGAAATCATAGTTGTAGGAGGTGAATCGTTTTCCCAGCTCATCAAGCAGCTCTGCGTTCGATGGTGGGTTAGAGACTCGTACGTCATCGACTTCGTCGATAATTCCACGTCCGAAGAAGTGTGCCCAGACAATGTTGCCGAGATTTTTTGCAAAGTACGGATTCTCCGGCGATGCCAGCCATTCACCCAACATCTCTCGACGATCACGTCCCTGAAGATCGGGCGTGATGCCACCAAGAAACTTGGGCGCCATATTACGACCATCCACGAGGTGTCTGACTTCGCCACCGCCGGAATTAAAGATGATCGTCTCTCGCGGGTCTTCACCCTGCTTGCGTCCGATCTGTGCAAAGAAAGCCGCGAATCCGTAGTAGTCGTCCATGGTCCACCGGTCAAACGGATGGTTGTGACACTGTGCACACTGGATTCGCATTCCGAGAAATACCTGAGCCGCGTTTTCGGCAACTTTCAGCGTCTCGGTTTCTGTCTGATAATAGTTCGTAGCAGGACTCGCAAAAGAACCGCCTCGAGACGAAATGATTTCTTTGACCATCACGTTTGAAGGAGTGTTGCTGGCAATCTTCTCACGAAGCCAGTTGAAGTAGGACAACATTGGCTTTGTGGCAACTCGATTGTCAATCGTTCGAACCTGAAGCAACTCGGCCCACTTCATCACCCAGATGTCTACAAATTCTTTGCGTTTCAGAAGCTCGTCCACGACCTTCTCTCGCTTTGCCGGATCCGTATCCGCAACAAATCGATTGTGCTCGTCAGCCGAAGGAAGAGTCCCTGTAATATCTACAAACACTCGACGCAGGAATTGTTCGTCTGAACAGACCTCCGAAGGAATGATTCTCAGCTTTCGCAGCTTGTTGTGGACCAGAGTATCGATGTAATTGAACTCCGGAGTCTTTGGATCGGTGTATTCGAGTCCCTTGGGCAGAACGATAAAGTGAGAGCCGACCGTGTGCGTGTCGAATCGAGCCATGATGAAGGCTTCGCCGCGGACGTGAGCAGTGACCAGTCCCTTCTGATCAATCTCTGCCGAGTTCTCGTTGTTCGAGCTAAAGTAGGCGAGTGACGTGACATCGCGATCAGTCCCATCCGAATACTTCGCTCGAACCGTCAGACGCTGAGTAGCGCCTTCGCCGTCCATCACGGCCTCTTTGGGATAAAGCTCAACTGCGACAACAGCCGGTACCGGACCTGGATCGTTCGGTGCTCCGGACTCCAGCCAGCGAACAACCGTATTGTAGTGTTCTCCACCAACATCGAATCGCTTTCCGCCAGTGTGAGGAACGACTCCCGCACCCTTTTCGACGAGCAGACTCTCTTTTGGCAGAGCCAGATTGATTCGACGGCCAGGAATCTCGCGTGTCAGGCGATAGTGGTCGCCTTCGGGATCAAACCCAAACAAAGACAAGCGAAATCCATCTTTGCCACGAGCCGCTCCATGACAACTGCCGTTATTGCAGCTGGTCTTCATAAAGACCGGCATGACATCCATTCGGAAACTGATTGGAGGATCGACCGTACAGTTCTGAACTGTCACCGGCACATCAATTGAATGGCCACCGTACGAAACCGTGACTTTTGTGGCTCCATCGGCAACAGGAAGAAACAGATTTGCTTCGCGACGAACGAGCGATTCATTCTCAATCACCAGTGTTGCCTGATCCGTTACATCCTGCGTCAAACCGTTCGGCATCACTGCCTGAACGATCAGCAGTTGTCGATCTCTCACAGCAGACAGGTGAATGTCGCCAGGAGCCACGGAAATTGAAGCAGGGGCCGGATCCTGAGCGAACGCAGCAGCGCTCAGCAGGCTGCACAGCATTACGGTTAAGGTCGAAGCCAGAGTTCTCATAGTAACCAATCCACACTTAATGTCAGTGGTTGAAAATATTCTGTTTGAGGTATGAGCATTCAATCCCGGGATGTGTCCTCGAGAAAAGGATTTCGCCGAATCTATGGCTGAGCAGCCGGAGCCGTGCCGGCTCGCTGCTGAGCTTCCAGTCTCAGTTTCTCCAGTCGAGTCAAACGCTTTTCTGCTGGAGGGGCAACAGGTGCTGGTGCTGCCGGAGCAGCTGCAACTGCCTCAGGAGCAGGCATTGGAGCCGCAGTGGGCTTTGGAATCGGCTTGTCAATTCGAAGTTCGGTATCGCCAACCCGTGCATGAATGATGGGCTCTTCATTCTCGGTGACCGTCACCTGGCAAAACACGTTCTTATGAGTCCCTTCAGGGCTCTCCATACCGGTTGCAACCTTGAATACGAGTTCCTTTGTCTCACCGGTAATCTGAAGAGGTTCTGAGGTCACCTTATGAGGAAGCCCAAGCAATGTCACGGTCGCTGGCGTCTTCAATTCTTTGAGAACCTGAACTTCGGCAATCACTTCCGTGGCCTGCCCGATTTCAACCGATGCCCGTTTGAGAGTAATCCCAATATACGGTTCAGCGACTTCCAGTTCAGCCATCTGCGAAGATGCCCAGGCAGCACCATTGACATTGGCACTTGCCAGAGCGAATACCGGCCACTTGCCGATTGTTGCATTCGCCGCCGCGTTCAGCTGGTAGAGCCCTTCGGTCTGTCCTTTGGGAATCGAAATCGCACTATTCGCACCAATTCCCGGGGGACGATAAGGGAACTGAACCTGAATCTCTTCGTCCCAGCCTTCTTTCTTCTTTGCAATGATCCTGAGGTTCAACAATCCGTCGCGAACAATCGGTACCTTTGGCTGAATGATTTCAATCGAAAACGGAAGTTCATCAACCACCGCAACTGGAAGGCGTTCGACATCTTTCCAGACATACAACGACTGTCCAGGACCAGCGATCACGAAGTCTGCACGATTTGTGAATCGTCCGGACAAAGGCAGATTCGGGTCGGTCGTCTTCATGCGGAAGTCTACCAAAGCACCGGCATTCGGAGCGTCCGCTGCGGCTTCAAAGACAACCGGCATCACGTTTTGATCTGCACGCATTGGTGGAGCAACGATCTTGATGCCAGGTGGCAGAACCATGTCATCGATTGTCAACTCTCCACCAAAATTCAGTCGCTCCGCTGACACCAGAGTTCCAAATCGCCCTCCTCGAGGAACGTAAACCTGCTGGCGAGACTGAGAATACCGGGCGACTCGAGGTATACCGACCGTCAGAGATGGCTTGACATCCTGAAATTCCACACGATAAGTGAACTCCGGGCCGCCGCGACCAAGATGGTCGGTCACTCTTAGAAGATACTCGCCGTCAGCAGGCACCTGAAACCGAAAGTAACTGTCAGGTCCGCGGCTGTCGTCGTTGCCTGTGATTCCCTCACCATTCCCCTTATACAAATTTACAACCGGATCGATTGCGGATCGAATTCGCCGACCAAGGCACTCCACCTCGAAGACCTGACCAGCCTTCGCGGTAAATCGAAATACGTCGACGTCACCCGGCTCCTGAAGAACGCCGTTGAATGCCGACGGAAACTCGACCACAGTCGCCTGTTCAAACGATGCGTTTGGCTCCACTTCAACAGAGTTCGGCACAGTAGACACGCGAATCGAATGTCCGGACGGCGCAATTCCCTGTTCATCTTCCGGAAACACAATCGACTCAACGGAACCATCCGACGGCAAAGTCACTTTACGAGTTACCGGACCAAGTGCGTCTCCAAGAAACGTGAGCTCAACTTCTTCACCTGCTTTGCCTCCTGGTGGAAAGACAGCAATCGGGCGTGGAAACGTGCCAACGTGAAGCCGGTAACGGCATGAGCCATTGCCACCGTACCCACTCTCTCTCATTTCAACGATGTATTTGCCGTCTTCCGGAACAACGATTGAGGTTGCAGCGTCCTGACGAACCAGCGGAGCATCATCAACAGCGGATAACTCAAATCGTTTTTCGTCGAGTATCGCGATATAGGGATCAAACAGGGTTTGACCAAATCGCATACCTTCAACTTCTACCGAAATGCGTTGCCCCTTCTTTGCTTCAATCAGAAAGTAATCGACATCTTCATTCTCGACGACGCCCTGCACTGTTGTATTCAGAGCGATCGGCTGAGGTGTTGAGAACTCCGTGTTCGGCTCCTTCTCATCAATGACAGGAAGAGCTCCAACAAAGAATGTTCGGTAGTCCGAAACACCACTTTTGGTTCTCACCTGCGCGGTGTGTTCTCCCAGAGTACAGTCAGCGGCGATCCGCACTTTGACATTGATCGCATTCGCATTGACGGGAGTGATCTCAAGAACTTCAAAGCCAGGTTCGTAGAAGAAAATCTCCTGAGCATCGTCAAGGCGGGCTCCCGAGAACTGAAACACCTGCTCGGTTCCGCGTTGAGCTCCCCTCGGGAGAATGATGCTCAATTCCGGATCAGCCGCAATTAAAGCTGAATGGCTCGTCACGCCAATCACGAATACCAACAACGCTGAAAAGATCGTCCTCATGGAAGAACCTGTTCCCGCAGACTCACTGCGAAAAATTCGTGCTGCAATTCCCCCCGAACGCAATCAATCCTGAAGCGTTCCGACGGAGCACGTCGATTTATAAACTCTTTGACCCTGATACTTCCGCTCTCAGTACCGGATACCATCAACAAGCGTCACCACAGCTGACCGGCATCTGAAATGCGCCGGCCGTTTTGCAAAACAACGCTGAAGATCAGCCATCAGGCGATCCGCAGCGTTGAAATGTTTTTCGTCAAATTCACTAAGCAAGCAGGTCTGTGCGAATTTTACCACCATCGACAATTTCGATCGGCCGATCGCCAGGTGCCATCAATTCTTTGTCTGCAACAATTCCAAGGCAACTATAAATAGTGGTTGCCCAGTCTTCCACGTTCAATGGATTGTCTTCAGGTTCGCTGGCAGTCGAATTTGATGTGCCGTACACAAATCCACCCTTAACCCCGCCACCTGCCATCACTACGCTGAATACCTTTGGCCAGTGATCGCGACCGGCCGTGCCATTAATCTTCGGTGTTCGCCCGAATTCGCTGGCAATACATACCAGTGTGTCTTTCAGACGACCGCGTTCATCAAGGTCACGAATCAAGCGTCCAAAGGCCTGATCCAGTGGTGGAACCTGACCATTCATACCGGCTGCGATATTGTCGTGCATGTCCCAACCACCGTAGGTCAGGGTCACGAATCTTGCACCAGCTTCCACAAGTCGGCGAGCCATCAACATGCGGGCTCCCGCCTGATTACGACCGTATTCGTCTCGCAACGCATCCGGCTCTTTGCTGAGATCAAACGCTTCGCGAGCGGTCTGGGAAGACAACATTCCGTAGGCACGCTGATAGAACGTATCGACAGCGTCGAGTGAATCAGCCTTTTCCTTGGTGAGGAAGTAATCATTCACCGCATCGAGTGCCTTGCGGCGACGTGAAAACCGCTCATCCGTGACACCACCTGGCAACTTCAGGTCGCGGACTGTGAAGTTCCCGTCAGCCGGGTCGGAGCCAAGACTGAACGGTGCAAATGAGGAACTCAGGTAACCAGTCCCTGCAAATTCGTTCGGCTGGCCGGGAATGCAGATGTACTGAGGCACGTCGTTTCGTGGTGGAAACTCGTGCGAAACGACGCTTCCCATGCTCGGATAGGACAACGCCGGACTCGGGCGATATCCTGTGAACATATTGTGAGTCCCTCGCTCATGGGCTGCCTCGCCATGAGTCATGGACCGACAAATCGTGATTTTATCCATGACCTTCGAGGTCTGGACCCAACGTTCGTTAATGAAAATGCCCGGTACATTGGTCTCAATGGAGTTCATTGGACCACGATACTCAATCGGAGCATACGGCTTGGGGTCGAAGCTCTCCTGATGAGCCATACCGCCCGGAAGGAAGATGAAAATCACTGACTTTGCAGTGCCTTCCTTACTTTCGTACTGCTTGATGTCCGCCTGGGCTGCCTGAAACTTCAGATATTGAGCGAGTGTCAGGCCAATTCCTCCACAAAATCCAACGTGGAGGAAATCCCTTCGCGATGTCATACGACGCATTCGTGTTCTCCGGGTGGGTAGTTGCAAGTATGCAACATTAATCGTAACGAGGAGGCGGGAAAATCAAGGAGGGAATCTCTCGACCTGCCCGACATCTCAAGCCGGCGCAAATCCTTGAAATTAAGTGTTACAGCCCCGATATCAGGTTGTCAAGAAGTCGAGACAAACTTTACGCAAAGCAGACGCTGGAATCTGTGCCGCCGATTTCTTCCAGACGACAATTTTCCCGGAAATGAAAAAAACGGGTGTCCGCTCGTTCTCCTGTGCTGTAAAAATGTAGCTTGGGGATTCTTCCCCGAGCACGTCCCTGGCGCCGCGGTAGTACTCGAACCAGTGCGGAACGAAAGTGTAGCTTGGGGATTCTTCCCCGAGCCGATCCTGGCGCCGCGGTAGTACTCGAACCAGTGCTGCACAAAATGTAGCTTGGGGATTCCTCCCCGAGCCGTCCCTGGCGCCTCGACAGTACTCGAACCAGAGCGGGACGGAGGAATGCCCGTTGCACTCAGACGGTTATTCGTCGTTGAGCCAGTCCATGATAAAGTCGTCTTCCGAGCTGCCGCGGCGGGCATCTTTGGATCTTGATTTTGGGCGGGACGATGGAGGCAGGCGGCCCATGGTGGCCTGGTCTTTTTGGAGCCCCGCTTTTTCGAGCAGTCCCATTGAGAACGGGTTTTCTTCTTCCGGGGGGGCCGCATTCCCTTTCAACTTGTAATGCAGAATGTAACGCTGCCTGGCAATCTGAACTTCATCGCCTGGCATGATCATTTTGGACTGACAACGTTCCCCGTTGACTCGAACACCGTTGCTGCTGCCCAGGTCCCGGATGTGCCAGTAGTCTTCCTTGAGTTCCAGCTCGCAATGATTCGACGAGACGTTTGGAAATGCGAGCACGATGTCGCACGACGTTCGGCGTCCAACCATCAAACGTGGTTTTAGAAGTGGGATGGAATCTCCGCCACCGCAGGGAATCAATTCGCCAAGCATTGTGAACCAGGTCTCCGTCAAAGTTCAAATGCTGATTCGGTGAACACAGAAACGAGGCGTTCAGGAATCAGTTTCGGAAAGTTTCAGAATGGAAGCTAAGAAAAGTTTCAGGACAGGAGATGAGAAATCAATGAAGGATACGACCATTTTCCGGTACTTCGACCAGCACAACAGTTCGACTGAATGGCATTTTCTGTTCCATTCCCGCATTAATCAGTATGTTGTTGAGGTTCCGGGCGCCGGAACAAAAGGCCAGGAGGAGCCTAATGGACAAGGCCAGGGTGGTCAAACCCTTTGCCTGTCTCCAGACGGTTTTTCAGGCATTCTTGTCGGGAGTGCGGTTATATGCGTCAGAATGCTGCAGTGCGCGACGAGCGGTGATTCATTCTGCTGCAGCTTCTGTTAACATGAACCACGTCAGCAGAGGAGCAGGCATTCGCTGCGTCTCGCGAGGGACGGGGAGGAAAGTCCGGGCTCCGCAGGACACGCTGGTGGGTAACGCCCACCATCCGTGAGGATCGGGAAAGTGCAACAGAAAGTAAACCGCCGATCGGAATTCTGCGATGCAGGATTCAGGAGGTAAGGGTGAAACGGTGCGGTAAGAGCGCACCAGCAGTGCGGGTGACCGTGCTGGCTGGGTAAACCCCGGCGGGAGCAAGGCCAAGCAGAGAGAAGCATCCTCAGGGATGCTCGAATCGGTCCGGTTCGACGGACTCTCGGGTCGGCTGCTAAAGATGCCAGGCAACTGTCATCTCAGAGAAATGAATGCCCCAGACAAAACCCGGCTTATCGCTCCTCTGCTGATTCTCATTTCCTTTGACTTTCCATTCGAAAACGCAAACGATTCACACGCGACAGATTTACTTTTTCTTTCTCCGACTCGGATCGGACTATTCTTTATGTCGGTTTTTGACGAATTTGAACAGTTCCGGAGATTTCAGGAGGCCTGGAGCCAGGTTCGAATTGAACGTCCCGTCGAATGCGGTCTTTTCACGTTTGGCGACTCTGATCTCCCATATTTCCTTGTCACGCGTTCGACGGACCGTGAGGAACTGGTCCGCATTCGCCAGGGTCAAGTGAAGGTCACTCGACCACGCATTATCACGCCGGACTCGCTTCATCCGGAGTTTCAGAACTTCTTCGAAGATTCTGCGACAGAAGGGTTTGCGGCCTTTCTGATGTCGCGGACCGCGGCATTCTCCAGCCTGAAACTCAGCAACCAGTCCGGCCCTGACAAGATTGTCACCGACACGATCGAAGAAGCCGTTGATCGACTCAATCGTCAGTTGGATTCCGAGGGCGAAGATCGAGTTGCCATATTGTCGGCCCCCGCTGAACTCGCCGGATTTGCTCTGTTGAAGTACGCAGCCGAAAAGGTGATGTCGAGTGCTCCTGACAATATCCAGGAACTCCGCGATCGAGGTTTCCTTCCCTGATCTCCCAGCAAGTCAATCTCCACCATGATGATAGAATTTGACCATGTGACACGCCTCTACGGCAGAGTGCTGGGTGTGAACGATATCTGCCTCGCTCTTCCGCCCGGTGCTTATGGGCTGCTTGGCCCCAATGGTGCCGGAAAGAGTACATTCCTGCATCTGATCACCGGGCAGCTCAAACCAACCCGCGGCACCGTTAAAGTTCTCGGGATGAATCCGCGAAACAACCAGCAACTCTTCCGACGAATTGGCTTTTGTCCCAGTTTTGAAGGGATGTATGCCGGCATCAGTGGACTCAACTGGGTCGTGTTTCTCCTCGAAATGCAGGGGCTTCGTCCGGCACAGGCAAGGAAGTGTGCCGAAGAATGTATGGAGCGTGTTGGGATGACGGACGCGATGACGCGTCCGATTTCAAGTTATTCGCGTGGCATGCGTCAACGCGTCAAGCTTGCACAGGCGATTTCCCATGAACCCGAGCTCCTTATTCTCGATGAGCCCCTGAGCGGTCTCGATCCAATTGGGCGATCACAAATGACAAATCTGCTTCGTGACTGGATCAAATCGGGAAAGAGCCTCATCATCGCCAGCCATGTGCTCTACGAAATTGAAGCACTGACACAGTCATTTCTGCTGATCTCCGGTGGCCGCCTGCTTGCATCGGGGACGGCAGAAGAAGTGCACGAACTGCTGAATAACGTTCCAATGGAAATTCATATCCGAGCCAACGAGCCGCGACAGCTGGCCGGGATGATCCTTGCCGCTTCGCTGGCCGAGAGTGCAAAGATGGGCCGCACAGATTCAGGGGACGAGCTTCTTGTTGTGTCAACACGCAGCACCACCCAGCTGGCTTCGGCAATTCCTGACTGGGTCCGGGATTCAGGCATACAGATCTATGAGATGAAGACCGCAGATGACTCACTACAGTCGCTGTTTAATTCCCTGATGAAGATCCATCGAGGTGAACTGTGAACCAGCTTCGAGCAATCTTCTTTTATGAATGGAAACGCACGCTGACATTTGGCCGTATCAGCTGGTGGTTCCTTCTCACCGCGTTTCCGGTACTCATCACTCTGTTGGTTCGAGCGGAAGCAAATTTCCGTGATGTTGGCATGGAGCAGCCACAGATTGAGACGGTCTGGACGCTGATGTTCTACATGCTGATCCCCTGTGTCTGCTGTTGTCTCGGAGTGTTTCTAAACGCTGCTCCTGCGATTGCAGGAGAGCTGGAACAGCGAAGCTGGGTCTATCTCGCAACCCGACCATGGGGCATTTTCTGGCTTCTGGTGGGCAAATACATTATTGCCGTTGTGTGGGCGTCCTCAGCCGCGATCGTCAGTGCATCGCTGGCCATTCCACTGATTGAATCGCAGGACCATACCAAAATGTGGTTTACGATCTGCAGTATTTCACTGCTGTCCTCAATGGCCTATGCAGCTCTCTACCTGATGATTGGGGCTCTCTTCCCAAAGCGTGCGATGGTCTTCAGCGTGACCTACACTGCACTCGTTGAAGTCGTCCTGAGCCTGATTCCGGCAATTATTAACCGTTTTACAATTCAGTATCGGCTGAGATCACTGTTGATTCAGTGGATTGAGATTTCGCCCGAGGGAAGACGCGAACTGATGGAAAATCTTTTCTTCAAATATGTGTTTGCTGAAGAAGTCAGTTCTGTTCAGATTGTCTGGCTGCTGGGACTGACAGGCCTGTTTCTGACAGGATCAATCATCGCTGCGCACGTCAGCGAATTCACGGCTGCATCTGAGAGTGATGTTTAGAAACATTTTGCTGGTACCGGATTCGATCGCCGCGATCATCCGCTGGACTTATTGAGCCGCATCAAATGCACCGATTGGTTTATTGTTGATCACACTCAGTCGTTCATATGCGGATAGCTTCCACTGACCAGACTCAAGTACCCACGTGGTGTTCCAGCGAGTCGCCGCGTTCTGAACATAACCTTCACGTTCCAGTGTCACTGGACCGTTCGCTCGAAGTTTCATAGTGGCCTGCGTTCCGTTGTCACTGACAGCGACTTCAACATCCTTGATATGAAACGACTCACCCAGCTTCACAAGGTCCATCCCCTTTTGTGCGGTTTCCCGCAGTTCGGGTTTGGTTTCTGAAATCCGCCCCTGGACGACATTCAGGTCTCTCGTAATGAATCCGTTCAGCATGTCCTCAGCAGCTGCCTGCACTTCTTCAGCAGTTGTCACAGTGGACTGTTCGATCAACCAGACTCCTGCCGCCATCGCAGCAAGAATTGCGGCAATCAGCCGCCCTTTTCGCTCAATCATCAGTGCAGAAACGACCGCGGCAGTCAGCAGCAGAATCATGATCGGCCATGGATTCTCTGTTACCCATTGCATTGTCAGTCTCCCCTCAGAGTTTGGTTTCGCGAAAAACGCACGGCTCATCGCGCAGGCCGCAGCCTGCTGATAAAAGGAATCAAGGTCTTCTCAATTTCGTCTGGCGATTTTCCAATTGCCGCCTCAAATTCCGCAGTTCGCTCCTCCGCGGATACTCGTACGAAGGGCTTCCGCTCCGAAATCACTTTCAGATACTTGTCAAAGCCCTCACGGTGCTGCTTCATCAACCATGTGACAAGCGCCCAACTTTCGGCATATGCGGCGGGCGCAGTCGCCGCCTCCTGCAGCAATCGGTCATTATTCAGAAGGCTCTGCAGAGTCGGTTCTAATGCTGCCGCACGACTCATTTGCACAAAAACCGGATGATGCCGAACACTGACCTGCCCTGGTCGGCTCCACAACAGGCTGGCTCGCGATGACCCCTGTTCAAACCAGAGCGCTATTCCTTCCGACAACCATAACGGATTATCAGCCATTCGAACCTGCAAACCCGAATTAAAGCACAGCTGATGAACGGTTTCATGAACAACTGTTGCTATCTGCAGTGGCTTCTCCGCCAGTTTGCGACGAATGGCGGCAACCGTTTTCATCGACCGATCACCACTGAGATCCAGCAATAACACCTGATTGTCACGAACAGTGTAATAACCGGGCGTGTCTGAAAAATCGACTTCCGGGTGCTGACGTGAGGCGTAAGCCCCAAAGTCCTTTGGCGTTGCAAAAATCACGATGGGAAGCTTGTAACTCGGTTCCCGGATCGACAGCCCTCGACTCTTTGCAAACTCCTCAAAGAACTCCTGAAAAACCAGCTCCAGCAATTTGCCGCAAAACTCCGTGTAAACAGAATTCGCCGATGAACAAATTACGTAGTGATCAGTCTGCAGGATCTCAAAGTCTGGTCCGGCTTCCTGCTTCAGCTTCAATGCAAGTTCATCAGCTGTGAAGTGAACGAACGCCTCGGATGTGACCTCGCGGCTCTCGATTTCATCGCCAGGAACTGAAATTAATCGACCAGCGCGATCCTCGACCCAAATCCCGCCGTCCACCCCTTCAAAGACCAGTCGCCCCTCAATCGTCCTGGAAGATTTCAATTCTCGAATCACAAATCGCTCTAATTCTTCACCTGCGAATGACGGGTGCAGACTCAATACGATAATGGCGATGAAACTCAGGCATCTCAATTTCAGGTCTCCGCTCAAAACATCCATGAACGTGGATTTGCCATGAAAATCCGGATCGCATTTTGCAATCCTAGAAATTCAGTGTTTTTACTGCCATTCTGCCTGAGAGCCTCTTCAACAAAAATGATACAGGAACCTGCGGTTGACATCTGAACCGCAACGTTCTACCGTGCGACTGCCGTCATACGGATGGCGCCTATAACATTCTGAATGATTACAGGACAAGGAGAGCGATTTGGCTCCAACGGAATGGAAGAAGTGGAATCAGGTTCCTGGTGTTGGTGCCGGCGGACCACATTCAACACTCATACAGCTCTGTGGAAAACTTCTTGCGGATAGTCTCGACGCACGAACCCCCGAAAGCTGGATGCGCAGTGCGTTGTCGGACATTGCCGTCGAGCTTTCTGTGCAGTGGATCGCTTTGGTCAAGCGAGTTCCGGGTCCTTCATGGAAGACGATGGCGGAGCATGGTCAGCATGCAGTGACGGTGAGCCAGGTGACTCACTGGGATCAGTCCCTCGAACGCGAGGCTGCGGGAACGCAGACGGTCGCTCAGGGATGGACAATTGCTGCGTTTCCCCTGCAGCACGGAACACCACTGTCCGACCTGATCGTTTGTGCTGCCAGAAACGCAGATGCCGATTTGCTGGACACGGGTCTGCTTGCGGCACGTTGCGCGTCGCTCGCTCTTTCAGTCCTCGATCGTCAGACACGGACTCGAAGACATGTGGATCGCCTGCGATCAACGCTGGGGATTGCTTCAAAAATGCTGTTGGCTGAAGACACGACACCATTACTGGAGTTGATTGCACAGGAGGCCACGCGGCTGTTGAACTGTGACCGGAGCAGTATCTTCCTGTGGAATCGGGAACGCAATGAAGTTGAGGCTCGTCCTGCACTGGGAGTCAAGGGGGCGTCGCTAAGGATACCCGCAAACGAAGGAATCGTTGGAGAGACTCTGCGCACCGGCAAGCCGATTCGTGTTGACGATGCCTATGACGACCCCAGATTCAATCAGGACGTCGATCGCAAGAGCGGATATCGCACGAGAAATCTGGTGTGTGTACCGCTGAAGGAATCCAGTGGAACAATCATTGGGGCCTTTGAGGCGATCAACCAGAACGAGGGCTTGCCGTTTACAGAAGATGACATTGAGTGTTTGACCGAGCTTGGAACTCAGGCGGCAGCGGCGCTCAGGAATCTTCAGGAACGTAATCTGCTCAGTCGAAGCCATAGTCAGCTTGCCGAACAGATGACACGAGGAGTCTCTATAATTGGAGAGAGTGCGGCGATCACAGCCCTTCGTGATACAGTACGCCGACTGGCGTCAACCGATCTCCCCGTGCTTGTCCTCGGCGAAAGCGGCACAGGAAAAGAAGTCGTCGCGCAGTCGCTTCATTATGGAGGCACTCGCGCATCATGCCCATTTGTGCCCGTAAATTGTGCAGCACTCACAGAGTCGCTGCTCGAGAGTGAGTTGTTTGGTCACGAACGAGGAGCATTCACGGACGCCCGTGAAGCACGACCAGGGAAGTTTGAAGTGGCCGATGGCGGCACATTGTTCCTCGATGAAATCGGGGACATGAGCCCCGGAGGTCAGGCGAAACTCCTGAGAGTTCTTGAACAAAAGGTGATCACGCGCGTTGGAGGTTCTCAGCCAATTCCGGTTGATGTCCGAATTATTGCCGCCACCAATGCAAACCTGAGTGAAGCTGTGCGAGCCCGCAAGTTTCGCGAAGACCTTTACTATCGGCTGAGTGTCGTCACTCTTGACCTGCCTCCGTTGAGGGAACGGCCGGAGGATATCCTGCCTCTTGCCGAATTCTTCCTTCGCCGATTTGCAACGCAGGCCAGACGCCCGCAACTTCAGCTTTCGTCCGAAGCCAGACGACGTCTGCAGTCACATGCATGGCCTGGTAACATTCGTGAACTTCGGAATCTGATGGAGCGACTGGCATTTCTTGCGTCGTCGGACCGCGTCGAAGCCGAAGATCTGGCATTTATTCTAAACCCTGATTCCAACGGTCCCAAAAGCCTCGCTCTGGATCTGGGGCTGGAAGAAGCGACCAGAGAGTTTCAAAGAGACTTTATCCGCCGAAGTGTGCGGCAGGTCAGCGACAATATGACAGATGCAGCCCGCCTCCTTGGTCTCCATCGTTCAAATCTCTATCGAAAAATGAAGCAACTCGAAATGAAGGAAGTCGGTGGGACCGAATAGAGTCCAGGCTTCAAAACAATACTGAAAGGATCTGGTTCATTGAGTCGTTCGAAGAAGTCGATGCCCCACAGAAAAAAGCGTGCCTGGGGAACATCTGAAGGTACAGCCGGTAAGTCGTCTTCGACGGGATCTACGGGTACAGATCTCACACCTGCCGAATACGGCCGCATGCTGCTCCGTGAAAATCGCCCTGGCAGAATTGGTTTTTCGCTCAGTGTTCTGCAGCTGCTTGGGCATATCGCATGGTTTGTGATGGTCCAGAGTCTCGTCAATTCCGGAGAAGCGAAGCAGCTGACCAGCGAAGACAGTCGAGCATGGGTGATCATCGGACTTCTGGGCGGAAGTACCTTCCTGACCATCACTTCAATGTTCATCTGCCTCTATTTTGGACTCCGCAGATCCCCACGACTTCTGCCACTGATGGGACTGGGGCTGTCGTTCTTCACCGGGTCTTTTGTGACTTTCCTGATTCTTCTCGGCTGAATCGGTGCTCAAGAACTTTCCAGAGCCAATTCGCAACAGGTACATCTGCTGGCAGATCGGTAACCAATAGAGAACACCCGGCCTCCAGCAGAATTCCTCGGAGTTCACTGTGCGACACATTTCCGACTGCTGCAACGGGACCAGACACAGTGACCTTCAACTTCTGCCGCATCAACACCAGCGATTCGCGACAATGCGATTCCAGATTCAGAACCAAAGCATCCACCGAGCGATTTTCGATCAACTGCATTGCCCTGGCGACTGTGGAAACTGATACGCATTCCGGCAACTGAACCGGACATGATTCTCCGCGAACCTCACATTGCTTTTGTCGCAGATGCAGTTCGGTTCCCAGACAACACGAGAGTTCCGTCCCGGATTCCAGGACGATCACGACCGATCTTCCCCAGTCCGGCAACCACGCAGACCAGTCTGCCGGAGCAGTGGAGCGATTACTGAGTCTCGATTGGGAAGCCTGACCTTCACTCGGTGGCGACTCAGGGCTTAGAAATTCCAGCGGTTGTCCTGTCATCAGACCGTTTCCTGATCACACTGGCTGAATCATGCACGATGATCGAACAAGTTGAGCGATGGCAAACAGAGCCGCTCCGATGTACAACATATCGAGTGGACCGTGATTCAGAAAGAAAGCCGCGTGATGCACATTGAACTACGAACATTTTCCGGATTAAAGTGCAGAATACTCGAGTCAGACGGAGCTCGCCCCGGAACGTCTCGACTGCTGGTGATCCTGAACCATGGATTTGGAGCCCCGGGGGATGACCTAGTTGATATCGGCGGATGGCTCAGCGAAAGCAACGACCAGTTAGGCGAGCAATGCACATTCGTCTTTCCGGCAGCCCCTGTCGATCTCGGCCCAATGGGTATGCCGGGTGGCAGAGCATGGTGGCAAATCAATATGGCCCGACTGGCTGAGATCAATCAAACGAAGGATTTTGGGGAACTAACAAATCTCAAGCCAGACGGATTACTTGAAGCCAGTCAACAACTTGCCGAAGCCATTCGAGAACTCCAGAGAACGTATGGCGTCACGGATTCACGGACGGTTCTGGGGGGATTCTCTCAAGGTGCGATGGTCAGTACCGACGTGACTCTGCGACACGGAATCCAGCCCGCACTGTTGCTGCTGTTTTCCGGAACCCTCATCTGTCGCGACGAATGGCGAAAACTGGCGGCCCACCACGAAGGCTGCAAAGTCTTCCAGTCGCACGGACTGTACGATCCGATTCTGCCGTTCAGCCCGGCTAAGGAACTTGAAGCACTCCTTCGGGAAAGTGGTTTCCCGATTGAATTCATGGAATTCGCCGGCCAACACACGATCCCTGTGACTGCTCTCCAGAAATCGAGCCAACTCCTGTCTGCATTACTCACGCAGAATTCAGGGCTCGACTGACCGGGCTATTTCTTTTTCTTCTTTCGATCGTCTTCGCCTCGGGCCTTCCCCAGACGTGCCTGGTCCTGATTTGCGGCATCAAGCAGTCTTCGGAAGAACGGCGGAACTTTGTCCTGAGGTGAGGGTGAGCCCTTTTCTTTGGATTGATCACGAGTCGTCTCGCGGGCGGGCTTACTGGAACTGGATTCCGCAGCCACCAGGTCATCAACACTGACATCCGGCCCGGATGGCGCTTTTGTGGTTGCTCCGAGAAGCTTACGTTCTGCAATACTCCAGAGACTCGAGGCAATAAAGTACACGCACAGCCCGGCTGGCTGGTGCCAGAACATGACCCCCATGAAGATTGTCATGAAGTTCATCATCTTTTGCTGAGCTTCCTGCTGTTCGTCAGCAGCCGGAGGCATGAACATTTTTTGTTGAATCAGGAACAGCACCACCGTAATGCACGGCAGAATATTGAAGTCGCGCCCCAGATAGGGAATCTCAAACGGCAGTCGCACCAGCGCATCAGGTGCGGCCAGATTGTCGATCCAAAGAAAGCTGGCCAATCGAAGGTCAACGGCCGTGTTCAGAGACGTGTAGAGCCCGATAAAGATTGGCAATTGAAAGAACAGTGGAAGACATCCACCGAACGGATTGATTTTGTGTTTCCGCCACAATTCCATCTGCGCCCGAGCGAGCTTCTCTTTGTCATCGCCAAATCGGGCTTTGAGCTCCGTCAGCTTCGGCTGAAGATCCTTCATCTTCGCAGCGCTGATCGCCTGTTTGCGAGACAGCGGAAACATACATCCACGGACCAGCACCGTGAGCGAAATAATGGACAGCACATAGGGTAGTCCAAGCTGGTGGAACAGATCGAGTACTCGATGCATCCCACGGGCAATCACGCCAAACCAGTCGCCGTAATCAAGAACTCGAGCAGCCGCAAGCGGTTCAGGATCAAGCAATTCACGGCGTTTGGGGCCGACAAAGAATGCATACTTGTGTGAAACTTCATTCGCTGCACCGGCGGACTGGGCGGCAGTTCCGCCTTCCGGACCCGCTTCGGGTGCAGTTGCCACGGCGCCCGCAGCGGCAAGGTCAATTGGACGACTCGCCATACGAAAGCTGATATCGCTCAGCCGTTTGTCCTGCACATTCGGCTGAATCAAAACTGGATAGGTTCGATCAATCCATTTATTCGCAAGCCGTTCTTCTTCCGTACGACTATCCAGCGGAGCGACCAGTGCAGCAAAGAACTGAACGTCAATCCCGGCATATCGAAAGACCCCGGTCCAGGGCTCCTGATCGCTGAGTTTTCGTCGCAGACCATCGCGGTCCAGACTACCAAACTCTTCCTGCAAATCATCAACAAAGCCAGCGATTTCCTTAGCGGTCATCGTGGCACCTTTTTCATCACCCAGGAATTCCAGTTTGATGTCGCGGTACTTACTGGTATGCTCGGCATTCTCCAGAATCACGCCCACAGGTCCCTGAAGCTCATAGGCCACAGACTTGGCACTGTCCGACAGATTGATCAGCTTCAGCTCCACTTCAATCGTGTGCGCGGTTGGATCATTTCGAAATACCTCATCCGACGCCTCGCTGCCGGAAGATGCCTTCAGCTTGCGGACGAGGAATGACTTTATGACTCGCAGTGAATGGTCGGGAGATTCATATGAGAACTCGACTCTCGTTCCGCTTTCGTCGTCGGTACGCCCTTCTAACTTCCAGTTCGTAGATTCCAGCGTCTGACCGAACGGCTTTAGCTGTCGATCAATCAAGTCCACCGAAGTCGAAAATGACCGGTCTGTTGTATCGTTGTTTCCAACAATCTGAATCTGCTGGTCCAGTTGCTTCAGGTCTCGAAAGCGTGGATCAGCAAGTCGAACACTCTCGATCGAGGCGCCTTTTGAGCTGAGTACTGCTTCAAGAGCAAAACCGCTGTCTGCACTGAGTGATCCGACAATCACCTGCTCGGCGGGATAGTCGGCGACCTTCACTTCTGCGGGCGCAGCGGCATTGTCGGTTCCCGCCGCCGAGGTAGTGCCCGCTACCGAAGCAGGGGGCTCTGTCGATTCCGTCGGTTCCGTCTTTTCAGCAGCGACAGGAGGCTTGGTCTTTTCCGGGGGAAACAGGATCGGTGCAACAAACGATCCCCACAAATACAAGGTCACAACTGAAACGATCAGAAATGTAAAAAGACGGCGATTTTCCATGAGAGACCTGGCGTGGCCGAGAGGGTGCCAACAATGAGAGCAGAACACTGGATGAAAACAAGAATCGGGGACTGATCAATCGACTTCACAATCGCTTGATCCGGTATCGGCCCTTCGGAAACAGTCTATCGCCCTTCTCGAAGTCGGTCACCGAGGAAGTTATCGAGTTCCGGAATTGCGTAGATCTTCTCGATCGTCTTTTCCATATCATACGAAACGCGGTGGAACTGGACTTCATTGCCGTCAACGGTGACGTAGGACGATCGAGGATCGTTATTTCGAGGTTGCCCGACTGAACCTACGTTAATCATCACTTTCTGATGATCCAGCTGATATCGAAATCCAATTTCTTCAGGGGAGAAAAATTCCAGTGACTCTGTAAACACGCCTGGAATATGGGTATGGCCCTGAAAGCAGTAGCGTTCGATCAGAGCAAAGATCTTTTCCATCTTCACCTGATTGTAAATGTCATCCGGGAAGACATACTCATTCAGTGGATTCCGGGCGGAACCATGAACAAAAATCGTTCTGGATGCTTCGTCACGATAGCGTCGTGACAGTTCTCCAAGAAAATCCCAGCGTCGTTCTGCCTTGGATCCTGTTCCCCGTTCGAGAACAGACCGAGTCCAAAAAATGGCTCGTTCGGCTCCGGCGTTAAATCCCTCAGGGTCGAAGAGTGCCGCTGAGTCGTGATTTCCGAGCAGACACATGTCCAGATCCATCACGAGATCGATGCACTCTGCCGGATTCGGGCCGTAACCAACAACATCCCCAAGGCAAAAGATTTCCTTGATTCCTTTGGATTCAATGTCGGCCAGAACGGCTTGCAACGCCTCAAGGTTGCCGTGAATATCGCTGATCAGGGCTCGCAAGTCAGAAATCCTCAGGTAAATCGCCTAAATCACCAGAACGTACCGCCCTCCCGATAGAAGGCGATACCGTTGTGGGAAATTTGAACAAAAAGCTGCCTTTTGACCACTCCATCGCCTGCTTTTCGACACTGTTTCTCAGCAGATTCCGCAGAATTCTACAAATTCGCGTCCTTCAAATCGAAGCTCGCTCATAAGTCGCGGGTTTTCCGAGTCCTGCGGTCTGTGATGCAATTCGAACTGACCTTGCTGGAATTACGACTCGTCTGATACACACATATGGTTCGCCAGCGATGCAAATTGCTTTACAGCCAAACTTTGCTGCAATTCCACTTTTCTTCAGGGTTCCCGAAAGTGATGCAACTTCGGCCTCCACGTCTGCGTTCAGCGGTCCACGCGATCCTGTTGTGTGTTTTGCTGTTGCCCATTCCCGCTTCATTGGTGGCAGTCCTGCACGAAGGTACGGCCCCACCACTTGCGATCACCTCCCGACGCCCGGCACTCGTCTTCAGCGAATACCTGATTCATTATGGCCCGGATCCCGTTGAAGCCAAAGCCGTTGAAGAAGCAACGTTCTTCTTTCATAACGCCGGTACCGAAACCGTTGAATTCGGAAAACTCAGCCCCAGCTGCGGCTGTCTCTCTCCTCGTCTTAGCAAAAACATTGTGGTTCCAGGAGACGGCGGTCGCCTGACAATTCCCATTGCTGTTTCTAAAGAGTCACCGGGTCCACACGAGTACCTTGTCACAGTGGAGTATAAGGATCCACATCCTCAGGAAGTCACATTAACCGTGAAGATCGTTCTTCCTGAGAAACAAGTGCTGATCGAACCCCGAGCTCTCTGGATCATCGGCAGCGGGACAAATCGAGCTGTAGAACACTCCATCCGCATTACGGACTACCGTGAGCAACCAATGCAGGTTGAAGAAGTGCAGAGTTCCAGTGAATTGTTCACCGCCGAATTGAAGCCCTCAGAATCTCGAAATGGCAGCAGCGTCTCAACGATCGGGGTCCGTATCACAGAAAACCTGCCGGATGGAATTCACCGCGGAATCATCCAGGTCAGAACTTCTGACCCTGAAAACCAATTGCTTCAAATCCCCATCATGGCACGAGGCAAGGAACGCCCGACTTCAGAGCCGATTTTTGTAAAGCCGGAACTCATATCGATGAACGCCATCGCTGATCCGTCCGCAGACAAATCTGTTGAAATCACGTTCCCAGCCACATGGAATGTCTCCCGTATCGACACTTCACCGTTGGAATTGACTGCAACCTACGAGGAACTTCCGACAACAAATCCCGGCATGAAAACCCTCAAGGTGACCACCAACCTCTCATCACTACCGCCCTCCAAAATCCTCGACGGTGTTATCAATCTCATCGCCGACGAAGGCCAACACATGATTTCCGTCCCCGTCCAATTCCACTGGCCAACCCAAATGTAGGATGGGCATTCCTGCCCGTCACCAAATGTAGGATGGGCATTCCTGCCCGTTCACCAAATGTAGGATGGGCATTCCTGCCCGTTCACCAAATGTAGGATGGGCATTCCTGCCCGTCACCAAATGTAGGATGGGCATTCCTGCCCGTTCACGCACTGGTTCGAGCACTGCAGCGGCCTAGGGGCGGCTCGGGCAGGAATGCCCAAGCTACATTCGGCGCAGGGGCGGCTCGGGCAGGAATGCCCAAGCTACATTTGGCGCAGGGATGTGCTCGGGCAGGAATGCCCAAGCTACATTTGGCGCAGGGATGTGCTCGGGCAGGAATGCCCAAGCTACATTTTGCGCAGGGATGTGCTCGGGGAGGAATCCCAAAGCTACATACTGGCCCACTCTGGTTCGAGAACTGGGGGAAATAAAAAAGCGGTTCGGGATTTCGTCCCGAACCGCTTCAGACATTCTTCAGAGTCTTCGCAGGACAGAAGAGATCAGTTCTCTTCGCCCTGTCCACCACCAAGAGTAAACAATGGGCCGGATGATGAACCCATTCCGCCCTTCAGTTCTTCGCGTGCCTTTGGAGCACCTGAACCAGCTGAAGTATCTTCTGTGCTTTCTGTTGTTTCTGTAGTTGCAGACTTTTCAGGCTCAGCACGTCGGCTTAGACCAATCTTTCGATCAGCCGTATCAACTCGCAGGATTCGAACTTCCAATTCCTGTCCGACAGTGACGAGGCTTTCCGGATGCTCAACCTTGTGGTCCGCCAGTTCGGAAACGTGGAGCAATCCTTCGAGTTCGTCTTCTAGTTGAACGAAGACACCGAAGTTTGTGATCTTGGTGACCTTGCCGGTAACGAGGCTGCCCGGTGCATACTTTTCCGGAATTCGAGTTTCCCACGGATCCTCGGTCAGCTGCTTCAGGCCGAGTGCGATACGTCGTCGATCTTCGTCAACGGACAGAATCTGGCATTCGATTGGATCACCCTTCTTCAGCATTTCATTGGCATGGGAAACCTTGCGAGTCCATGACATGTCACTGATGTGAAGGAGGCCATCGACGCCTTCCTGAAGTTCAACAAACGCACCATAATTGGTGAGGTTGCGAACGGTACCTTTGACGAGACTTCCTGGTGGGTACTTGGCAGCCACTTCGTCCCACGGATTGGGCTGGGTCTGCTTCATTCCCAGGGAAATTTCCTGCTTTTCCTGATTGATTCCCAGAACCATCACTTCAACCTTGTCGCCGATTGCCACAAGTTCGCTTGGGTGGTTGACTCGGCGAGTCCATGACATTTCGCTGATGTGGACGAGTCCTTCGATGCCGTCTTCGAGCTTCACGAAGGCACCGTAAGAGAGAACGTTGACAACTTCTCCCTGAACCTTGGATCCAACCGGGTACTTGTCGCTGATGTTCGCCCAGGGGCTTGCAGACTTCTGCTTCAGGCCGAGAGCAATCTTTTCTTTGTCATAGTCGATATTGAGGACCATGACTTCGACTTCGTCGTCGATCTTGACCATTTCTGTTGGATGGCTGATACGTCCCCAGCTCATGTCGGTAATGTGAAGAAGGCCGTCGATTCCGCCGAGATCCACGAATGCGCCGAAGTCGGCGATATTCTTGACGGTACCTTTGCGAACCTGACCGATCTGAAGATCGGAAAGAAGCGCCTTCTTCATCTTTTCGCGTTCTTCTTCGATCAGACGTCGGCGAGAAACCACAATATTGCGGCGCGCTTCGTCGATCTTCAGAATCATGCATTCAATTTCCTGCCCGATGTAATCCGCGATGTCGGATGGACGGCGGATATCAACCTGACTGGCAGGCAGGAACACGTTGACACCAATATTGATCAACAGGCCACCCTTGATCTTTCGAACCACGGTGCCCTTGACGATATCGCCCTCTTTGTGAGTGCGAATAATGTTTTCCCACTCTCGGACGCGATCTGCCTTACGCTTGGACAGAACGATCAGCCCGATTGAGTCCTCAAATTCTTCCAGAAGGACCACGATGCTTTGACCGACTTGTGGCTGCTCTTCTTCTTCCGACCATTCATCTCGCTGAACGACACCTTCACTCTTATAACCAATATCAACAACAACTTCTTCGTTGTCGACCCGGACAATTGTCCCGGTCAGAATCTGATTGATATCGTAGGCCTGAGCCTTTTGGTCATAAAGATCACTGATTGCGTCGTCGTCACCGGAAAGTTCCGGAAACGATGCAGCCATCATGGCATCAAGTTCACTCTCATCAACAGAGAATTCTCGCAGCAAATGTCGATCAACCATGGTCCAAATCCGCCTGATCTGATGGGATTCTCAGTCGCCTGCAGCAAGGCCATACCAAAAGAATTTTGGTGACCTTCAGGTCCTTCTGAGTCTCTGCCATCGCTAAAAAAAGTGATGCAAACCCCCGTCCACGAAACACTCCGTGGATTCCTCGAATTTTTGCGAACCGCGCCTTATAGCGAATTGCTCGGCCAAAGTCCAGCAGAGTTCACCACAGCAGAGAGAATCCTGTCGTCACATAAACCGCTGTGAATAAAGCACTTGCAACGTTGCCAGACCCCAGAATTCGGCAAATGAGCCGGAACTGCATCTGCCGAATCCAGTTCCCGGTATCGCAAATTCCGAACGCGGACCTTGTTCACGACCCAGGATGCTCCCACATCGGCGAATTCTGCCGATCCTCCTGATCAACAATCCGAAAGTTGCACCACAGATTCTGAATCCGGTTTCAATCCCGCCCGTATTTCTTTCCAGGTCCGTCCAATTCGGCCGTCAAATCTTAACATCTGATGCCGCACATCTGATGCCACGGTTCGTTTCAGAAGATAGTGGTCCCGGAATGATGTGGATCCACGATCTCACGCAACAGAGAACTCCGCCCCGGCGACTTTTGGTACGACTGGCACAACCCGGATGCTCGAGCCATCTCTGCAACAGATGAACTTTTCACCAGCCGAATCGCCTCGTCCAGAACCCGATCGCCGTTTTGGACTCCATCGTCGTCAGAGATTAACGAATCCGGAAGAACGCCGCGTCCCGCCATTTTGTGCCCATTCGGCGAGTAGAAAAGCGCCGTTGTCAGCCGAAGACTTCCAGGTACAGACTCCAGCTGAAAGTGAGTCTGGACTGCTCCTTTTCCATATGACCGATTTCCAACAATCAGACCTCGAAGGTTCTCCTGAATTGCAGCAGCAAAGATCTCACTTGCTGACGCACTATGCTCGTCGATCAGCACAACCAGCGGCACTTTCCAAGTTCTTGGATACGTAGCGTCTTCAGTCATATTGTCCGAACTCAGCCTGCCCCTCGTCGAAACAATTGTTCCGCAGGCGATAAAGCGATCACAGACTTCCACACAGGTAGATAACAGTCCACCGGGGTTGCCACGTAAGTCAATAATCAGCGATGTCATCCCTTGTGCATGAAGGTCAATTAACGTCTCATCGATCTCGTCTACAGTACTCTGAGAAAATCGACTCAGGCTGAAGTACGCTGTCTGCGTTCCATTCAGCAGGCGAGCGTCGTTGACAGTCCACATTCGAATCCTGCGGCGTATCAGTGTCATCTTCTTTGACTCGGACCCAGGTCGTGTAATTTCAATCTCAAGCCGACTGCCTGCAGGGCCATGCATCAGATCCACGATCTGGGCAAGTGTCATTCCCGCAATCGGTTGTCTGCCGATTTGAGTGACAATATCCCCAGGCTCGATTCCAGCTTCGCGGGCCGGACCATCGCGAAGTGTCCGCACAATGACCATCCCTTCGGGATGCTCTCGCACCTCAACCCCAATCCCTGTAATCTCTTCGTCAAGGACTCCTGTCATCCGGATTTCGAAACTCTCACCGGTCCCTGGCTCAGGCTCTGCGAGGTCGAGACCGGAATATTCATCGAGCGTATCAAGGCTGGCGGCAGAAAACTCGACCCCGATAACTCCGGGACTCAAAACTCCTGCTCGACTCGCATCATCGATCACTCGACTCAGCATTTGCTCCGCATCCGAAAAATCTCTGCACACCATCGCATCTGCGGTTCGGGACAGCGAGTTTCGAAAGGCGTCAATTCTGAATGTTGTCTCTTTCGAAAAGAATTGTTCAGCGAACTTCGGGTTGTCGAGCGCAATCGTGAGATTCCTCAGTCCGCGACGGACTCGAACGTCGTAACTTGTTGGCCGCAACGACCGCTCGTCGATCCGGCGTGAGACTTCCATGAATAGTCGTTCTGCATGATCTCGATCAATCGCTCGAATAGCTCGCAGATTGATCGGATCGCTGTATCGCAGAGTGATTGAGCGATCAATCATCGGCCCGTCATCGACCGGGGTCCCGATGCGAACCTGAGCGAATTCATCGGACGTTGCAAACGCCCACATCGTTCGTGGAAGTGGCACCGGAATAAACGGATCGTGAATCTCCCTAAGCACACGCTGATCAGCATACGGAGCTTCTCCGATTCGATGCAGATTTCCCGAACGAGTACCATTGAATTCAGGCTGATTGACTTCTGCATGACCTGATTCTGCATGGGTCAATTCTGCGGAAGTGAACTCTGCAGTGTTGTGTTCAATGCGTGAGACAGTGGCCGTGACAACTGAGTGTTTTGCCGTTTGGATTCTGCTGCCATATGAGCTGCTGACCTGCCGAATTTCGACAGGCTGTCTCACAGCCGACCGCGACACACGAACGGGCGAAGCTCCATTGATAGATGCAGCCTCATAGTACGGGCTTCGCGTCTCCATGGCACTGGCGGGTTCGTGTAACGACCGGTCGCGCACCGCAAGGGCTGACAGTATCGTGGACACGATTGCAATCGTTGTCACCAGGAGTTTCGAAGCGTTGAACATGGCGTCTTCCTGACAGATCGATCCGGTTTCCAGGACGATAACTGTCGGTGCTTGTCAGGATCAATGCCCACTGCGGAAACAGCACAGAGGTTCCTGAGAGGAATACCAGTAGTCCGAGCGGTTTCCCGTTCCCCGGTCGGCAGATTATGCTGGTGCTGCAACACAACCGCTCATTCCTGCCGGATGATCGGGATTACAGAATCAATGAGGTCAGGTGGCATTCAGGGAGAAGACGAGTATGGCGAACCGAATTGCTTCGATCAGGCATCTCCGATTTCAGCTTTTCCGGACGTTGTTGTGTGGATGTGTTGCCTGCCTTGTCCTGACAGGTTCTCCTGATGCAGGGTGTTCAAGTTCAGCACAGGGACAGGAGCCCGGTTCGAAAGCGAGGTCCGTGTTTCGCGATGCTCTGGCAGTCTGGCATCTGGAGACACTTGATGATTCTGCCGGTGTGAATAGCCCGCTCACTTCACACGGACGGATTCAGTTGGGGACCGCAGTCACTGATGAGGATCGTGAGGCTTCTATAAATCGGGGCGGTGACGGATTTGCGGCTTTGCTTCAGGGGGGATTCCTTGATGCCGGTCAGGGAAGTGCGAATGAACTGCAGCTTGATGGAGATCAGTTCACATGGCTGATCCGTCTCAAAATCTCCAATCGAGCTCTCTGGGCCACTCGGGGATTATTCACAAAGGGTGGTGGACACGACCAACTGGTCTTCAATTTTTTTACTCATGACTTCGAACAGGGGCCGGAACTCATGCGTCTTGGGTTCGAACTGGGGATTCAGGGTCAGCCTGGACTTGGTGGCCAGGTCATGGCTCATCTGGATCGTGTTGGCTTCGAAGAATGGCACGATGTTGTTGCTCGATATGACGGAAATTCTCTCACACTCTTTATTGATGGTGTCAATCTCGACAGTCAGTCTGTCAGAGGTAAACTTCGAACGGAAAACTCCGAGCCGGTTGCCGTGGGAGCCGGCACATATCAGGGAACCGCAGAAGACAGCTTTCCTGGACTGATCGATCACGCAGCCATTTGGCAGCGTGCTCTCACGGATGACGAAATCAAGGACCTGAGCGGGGGTGAATCGTCGGTCGCCGCTCGGCGAATTCAATTCGCGGACTATCAGCCACCAGTTCCTCAGCAGTCCACATGGGAGATCGTCAACAAGTCACGTGAACTGAAAGCTCGATTTCAGTCAGACCATCACCGTCCGCGATATCACTTTCTTGTTCCGGAAGAGGGTGACATCATGCCGGGAGATCCCAACGGAGCGATCTGGTGGAAAGGTCGATACCATTTGTTTTACATCTTTCAGCGGTTTCAGAAAGAAGAACCGCAAACGGTCCATTGCTGGGGACATGCTTCCAGCATCGATCTGATCCACTGGGAACACCATCCTACTGCTCTTGATGTGGCACCTGATGATCCGGATCGAGGAATCTTCTCGGGCAACGCTTTTGTGTCGCGAAGTGGTACACCCACCATCCTCTATCATGGAGTCGGCATCGGTAACAGCATTGCAGAGGCGGTTGACGATGGGCTGATTCAATGGAAGAAGTCTTCCGCCAATCCGATTGTGCCAATCCCTCGCCCCGGAGATCCGCAACACGGAACCTATGAGTCGTGGGATCCTCATGGATGGACCGAAGACAATCTGTACTTTGCCGTTTTTGGAGGCACTCGTCCTGCACTCTTTCGCGGGTCGGAAATGACATCTCTGCAGTACATTGGCCCGTTCATGAAGAATGACTCATGGAGTGAACCGGTGGAAGACATCTCCTGTCCTGACTTCTTCCCCATGGGCAACCAGCACATGCTTCTCTGCATCAGTCACTGTCGCGGCGCACGATACTTCCTGGGAGAATGGGATGGACAACAATTTTCACCCACGGCACATGCTCGCATGAACTGGCCTGGCGGTGGCTTCTTTGCCCCCGAGACTCTGCTGGATCACTACGGTCGAAGGATTCTTTGGGCATGGTGCATGGATGAACGCACGCCTCAAATGCGGGCAGCAAGCGGATGGAGCGGCGTGATGAGTCTTCCGCGAATCCTTTCAGTCGATGATGAAGGAATCCGGATTGAACCAGCCCCCGAGCTTGAGAAACTTCGCTGGAACGAAACCAGCGAAGAGAATCTGAAAGTAGCCAATGGAAAGTCAGTTCAACTGACTCAGGTTGAAGGGGATTCACTGGAATTATCTCTGCAGCTGCCATCAATGTCAGCAGAACAGTTCGAAGTTACAGTTCGACAAACTCCCGATTCCCAGGAACAAACACGGATCATCCTCGATCGAATAACCCAGACGATTCGCATCGATGTCAGCGATTCGACACTCGATCCTCGAATCCGATACCGATCGTGGTGCATTACTCGTCCAAATGATCCGAAGGACGCCGAGAGAAGAGTCACGTCTCAGGAAGCACCTGTGTCACTCAGGGAAGGTGAACCCGTTCAACTTCGCGTCTTCCTCGATCATTCCATGCTCGAAGTTTTTGTGAACTCCCGACAATGCGCCACTCAAAGAGTGTGGCCAACTCGCAGCGATGCTACTCACGTGGCAGTGGCTTCCCATGGAGGTGATTCAACCGTTGCAAAACTCCAGTCATGGAAGATGGCAGCATCGCAACCTGATTGAGAAATCGTAGCTCGAGGATTCGTCGCTATGCCGCAGCGGGACAGATCGTAGCTTGGGCATTCCTGCCCGAGCCGTCACTGCGCCGTGGCAGGACTCGAACCAGTGCGGGACGGGGAGGAATCCCCATCCTACACTTGAGCCGCCTTGCGCTGCGGCAGGACTCGAACCAGTGCGGGACGGGGAGGAATCCCCATCCTACACTTGAGCCGCCCTGCGCTGCGGCGGAACTCGGACCAGTGCGGGACGGGGAGGAATCCCCATCCTACATTTGCGATGACAAGGAATGACCGTTCTGGATTTGGGGGCTTTGGGTGGAACTTTTGAATTTTTTCGCACGCGGGGAACTGAGATTTCCGACAGGGAAAAGGCACCGTCTTTGTTGTTGTTTGTGAGGACTGCTCATGTTGGCTCTGTCGATTTGGCGACTCTCAGTTTTGACTTTGGTCATGAATGTGACTCTTGCAAGCAAGAGTGCGGCAGCGGATGCCTTGCGAGAACTCCGAAATAGCGACGGGGCGATCGAACAAGCCGGGCCGGAGATTCGAGCGTTGTCTTCGATCAGGCTTATACAACGTCCATCAGTAGCTTCTCCACCGCTTGCAATTCCAGCAGACGTTCCGCGACCAGCGATTCAATCACCGCAGACGACATCGGTTACTGATCTGTGGATCGTTTCACCCGCACATGAGATCGCCTATCCGCATGGGAGTTCCCCCAACTGTTTCGAAGATGCTGAACTCGAACGCTGTGGGAAAGCCTGCGGTTGCCTGACCGAGGCGGTTTCAGTCCTGCACTTTGGCAGTCGTATTGCACTGCTGCCGGTGTTGATGAGCTGCGAGCGGTAAGCCCCTGGTGAACGGCTGCCACCCTGGAAATCGATTCTTCAGGAATGCGGCAGCGGGCGCAGTGAGAAAACCAATCTCTCCGTGTAGACTCCATTGATGCACTGTGGTGACTGCCTGGTCACAGTCTCAATTCTTTGGAGTCGTCCTGATGATACGAATGTCGATAGCGTTTCTGCTTCTAGCGTGCCTCTGGAGTCCCTTCGCCGGGGCTCAAAGTCCGGAAAAGGTCGTCACAGTTGAAGGTGTGACGGAGTATCGGCTTTCCAACGGTGCGCGAGTACTCCTGTTTCCGGATGCCTCACGCCCCACGATATCGGTCAACATGACGGTCCTCGTCGGCTCCCGCCATGAGGGCTATGGCGAGGCGGGGATGGCTCACCTGCTGGAACACCTGGTCTTTAAGGGCACGCCGACGTTTGAGGATGTTCCGAAAGCACTTAGAGACCATGGCGCGAACTATAACGGAACAACGAACCAGGACCGAACCAACTATTTTGAGACGCTTCCGGCGACTGATGAGAACCTTGAATTCGCAATACAACTCGAATCTGATCGACTGGTCAACAGCTATATCTCGCGTGATGACCTGCTGTCTGAGTTCACGGTCGTTCGAAACGAGTTTGAGCGAGGAGAAAACAGTCCGGAGAGCGTGTTATTTCAGCGAGTGATGGCGGCTGCGTATGAATGGCACAACTATGGGAAGACAACGATCGGAAATCGTTCCGACATTGAGCGAGTCCCCATTGACAACCTTCAGGCCTTCTATCGCAAGTACTATCAGCCGGACAATGTCGTCCTGATTGTGACCGGAAAATTTGATGAAGCGAAGGCGCTGGAACTGGTCCTGAAGTACCTTGGCAGTATCCCTCGTCCGGAACGGCGACTGGACGCAACCTATACGGAAGAGCCGCCGCAGGACGGCGAACGTCAGGTGATTCTGCGGCGAGTTGGTTCAATTGGTTCGGTGATTGCAGCTTATCATGTGCCGGCAGCCGCCCATGAGGACTGGGCTCCTCTGAGTATTCTCGGCAGCGTACTCTCCGAAGCCAAAGTGGGGCGACTGGAAGCAGTTCTTGTGGAAACCAAGCTTGCCACAAGTGCCTCCGCGCGTGGCGACAACTCACATGACCCCGGACTGTTTACAGTCTCAGCACAGCCCGCTGAAGGAAAACTGGAAGAAGTGCAGGACCTGTTGCTGAAGACCATGGAAGATCTTGGTTCAAGTCCATTTGGAGCAGAAGAAGTCGAACGAGCAAAGCTGAGATCTCGTCGAAACTTTGAACAATTGATTACCAACGCATCTTCGATGTCATCAGCGCTGAGTTCGTCATCCTCTCTGGGTGACTGGAGATTGTTATTTCTTCAGAGAGACCGCATTGCCAAAGTGACGGCAGACGATGTCAATCGTGTCGCAAAGACTTACTTCCAGCGACACAACCGCACTGTTGGAACATTTATTCCTGCGGACAGTCCGCAGCGGCTGAGTATCCCGTCTGTCGAATCCATCGCGGACGTGGTCAAAGACTACAAGGGTGGAGAAGCGGTGGCATCGGGAGAAGCCTTCGATCCGACTCCGGAGAACCTCGACGCCCGAACAAAGATTATTGAACAGGACGGAATGCGAATCGCACTCCTGCCGAAAAAGAATCGCGGTGAAACGGTTTCAATGTCCATGATACTGCACTATGGCAACGAGGAGTCGCTCAAGGGCCATACCACAGCCGCAGCGATGGTTTCATCAATGCTGATGGCCGGCACTAAACGACTCGACCGGCAGGCTCTTCAGCAGGAGATGACAAACCTTGACGTTCAAATCTCTGGCGGTGGCGGCGGAGGCGGACGTAGAGGTGGTCGAGGCGGCGGTGGGGGCGGTGCGTCTCCCGGGCGACTGTCTTTCTCCATTGAAGCAAAGCGTGATTCGCTTGAGAAGGGCATACGACTGCTGGGCGAAATTCTGCGAGAACCCGCGTTTCCGGAATCGGAATTCGAGCAGATGAAGTTGAGGACTGCGGCTCGGACGGCCGAGATGAAGACCGATCCGGCAGCCCTTTCCTCGGAACTCCTTTCAAAGTCTCTATCGAGCTACCCGAAGGGTGATGTTCGATACGTTCGAAGCATGGATGAGTCACTGGAGGAGACTCAGAAGGTGACACTGGAAGAAGTACGTGCGATCTACGAAAAGCAGGTTTCGGCGGCTCGCGGAGAAATTGCCATCGTTGGAGACTTCGAGCCGGAAGCGGCAATGTCAGCGATTTCCGAGATCCTTCATAACTGGAAGAGCGACGTCGAGTGGCGTGCCATCGATCGTGAAGCGAAAACCGACGTGACAGGTGCTCGGGAGAATATTGTGACTCCCGACAAAGCAAATGCCGTGTTCCTCGTAGGGACCACGTTCTCAATGAACGACTCGGACCCGGATGCCGTTGCTCTGCAGCTTGGCAACTTTATCCTTGGCGGCGGTACCTTGTCTTCTCGGCTTGGCAATCGGATTCGTCAGAAGGAAGGACTTTCATACGGAGTCACATCTTCCGTCTCGATTCCATCGGTCGGAACAGACGCTCGATTTTCGATCAACGCGATTACAAATCCGGTAAATATTGATGCTGTCGAAAAAGCTGCGTTTGAAGAACTGACCCTGTTCATTAAGGATGGCCCGACAGAACAGGAGCTTGCGGATGCCAAGATGGCGTGGCTGGAAGCGCAGAAGCTTTCCAGGACCGGGGACGGAGCGATTGCAGGTCAGTTGCTGTCGAACCTGTACCTCGATCGATCATTTGCGTGGTCGGCAGAACGTGAAAAACAGATTGAATCGCTGACCGGAGATCAGATTCGAGCAGCGTTTGCAAAGTATGTCGATCCGGAAAATCTGCTGATCGTTCGAGCAGGGGATTTCAAAGACTGATTTAAGAGTGACCGATCGGCAGAAACTGCCGCTATTGATTCGATGGGCCGACAATTCCGGGGACGGAATTGTCGGCCCTTTCTATTGGCAGGATCGTTATTCGCCAAAAAGACAGAAAGGTTTATCTAAACGGTACTACCGGACCGATGAATGCAGTGTGTTGTCCTGTTGCGCTTTCCATGTGGATGGTGAACAGGAAATTCACAGGTTGAAAATTCGGCAGATTCACAATCCACCCGGGACGGCTCCCCAGCAGTTTGAGTGCGGTCCGGAACGGAAGGTATCTCACGGAGGAGAGCTTTCATGCGAAAGTACGGAAAATGGTTGCTCGTGCTGGGAGTGATGGCAGCGTGTCCTGCCTTCGCCAGTGCGGACGGATTCCTGGGCAGCGGTTTGAAACCGAGTCTGCCGTTTAGCGGAGCAGCGGCTCAGCAGCAACGCAACCAGGCGCTGGCCGACGATGTGGCCGGAGCTCTGAAGGCGGCAAAGCTGAACGGCTACGACGTTGAAATCGAAGTCAAGGACGGCGTCGCTGTTCTCGACGGTAAGGTTCGAGACGCAAGTCATCGAGCACTGGCGACTCAGGTTGCCAGCACAGTGCCTGGCATTATGCATGTTGAAAACAACCTGCGTTATGTGCCATCAGGAGCAATTCAGCAGGCGTCCTCACAGGAACCCACTGGTTCTCAGGTCAGCCGAGCTGCTGCGTTTGAAGATTCCGCAGTTCCGGCATCAGGCCAGATTCAGCGAGTCAGCGGAACAGTTCAGCAGGGACCAAACAACCAGCAGGTTGCCGAGCAGATCGGTGCCGCATTGTCTCAGATGGGACTTGTTGGTTATGACGTCAACATCGAATACAAAAACGGCACCTGCACGCTGAGCGGGTCGGTTGCAACGGTTGACCAGCGACAGGCTGCTGGTGATACCGTCTCCCGAATCCCGGGTGTTCGAAGCGTTTCGAATCAGCTTCAGGTCAATCCAGCTGTCAGCCAGACAGCATTCGCCCCGAATCCGGCCATGATGGGCGGACATCCAGGAATGATGGGTGGCCATCCAGGGATGATGCCCGCCGGAATGGGCGGCCCAATGATGCCTGCCGGAATGATGCAGCCAGGTATGGGAGGCCCGACACCAATGGGCGTATCTCCAGCCAGCTACACCAATCCACATCTCCCAAGTCATGCATGGCCAGCTTACGCCCAGTATCCAAACTCGGCTGCGGTTAGCTATCCGACTCAGTACAGTGCCAGTGCATGGCCTTACATCGGACCGTTTTATCCATATCCACAGGTTCCACTGGGATGGCGTGAAGTCTCCCTCGAGTGGGACGATGGATACTGGCAGTTGAACTTCAACAAAGAAAAAGACAAGTGGTACTGGGTTCTGAACCCAAAGAACTGGTAAGCAGCTCGACTCGCAACCTGCTGAATTTTCAACGACCCGCCTGATGTGTCACAACATCAGGCGGGTTTTTTGCATTTCGGGAAGATCGAAAAAACGGGTACTCGAATCTCCGCCAGATGCAATAATGCAGGCTCGCCAGCCTGACGCTCCAACGAATCTCTCCAGGTTGGTTGTTTTTTCCACATTTGCGAGTCGTTTTTTGGATGCCTTACTGGCTGGCACGGACGTCGTTCATGAATTCGTGGGATCTGCTCCTTCAAATCGTACTACTTCTCGCGGCATGTCTGATTGCCGGTACAGTCATGGCATGGCTGCGTCAGAGTCCGCTTGTTGGATATCTGCTGGCGGGGATGATTGTTGGAGGTCCGGGCAGTCTTGCGCTGGTTAAGGCCGAGGATCAAATTGAGGCCATTGCTGAGTTGGGTGTAGCCTTATTGCTGTTCAGCCTCGGTCTTGAATTCTCGTGGCAGCGGGTCCGTGGCCTGGGATCGCTGACTTTGCTTGCAGGTGCAGCACAGGTGGCCATCACGCTGATCGCAGCCTTTGGAATCAGTTTATGCTTTGGCTTTTCTGTGACTGCATCAATCGCGATTGGCGCCATGTTGTGTCTGAGCAGCACCGCAACTGTCCTGCGAACACTGGTCGATCAGGGTGAAATTGATTCTGCATTTGGCCGAAACTCCATTGCCGTGCTTCTGGTCCAGGATATGGCTGTTGTTCCGCTTGCAATCCTGATTCCTTTGCTTTCGCAGGGAGGAACGTTCCCGCAGATTCTGCTCCGGCTGTTGACAATTGCCACAATGGCGACCGGCGTGATCGGGGTTCTGTATGTTGTTCTGAACAAGGTCATTGTCAGAGTCTTCTCCAGCCCCTCAGTGAGTCGGAATCGCGAACTGACAGTGGTGCTGGGAATCATCATCGGTTTGGGGGCTACATGGCTGGCCCATGCTGCCGGACTCTCCCCAGCTCTTGGCGCCTTCATCGCCGGAATGTTTCTGGGAAGTTCGCAGTTCGCGGTACAAATTCGAGGTGACGTTTCAACACTCAGAATTCTGCTGCTGACTTTGTTTTTTGGCGCCGTCGGAATGGTTGCAGACCCCGGATGGATGTTGAGCAATCTTCCGCTGGTTCTGAGTGTCGCACTCCTGATTCTTACCGTAAAGACACTCCTGGTATTCGGGATCTTTGTCCTGTTTCGAGTTCCTGCGGGAACAGCAGTGGCCACCGGAATGTGCATCAGTCAGGTGGGTGAATTTGCGTTTGTCCTTGGGAGCGAGGCCAGAGCGGGGCAGTTGATTGATGAACAAACCTATTCTGCCATTGTGTCTGCTTCCATCGTCACGCTGTTTGCCACGCCATGGTTGGTTGGAGTTGCTCCGCGTGTCATTCAATGGATTCATCGGTTTGGTGGCCAGTCCGGCAGCAATGACAAAAGTTCAGGACACCACCCTCCATGTACGGTGTTGGTCATCGGATTCGGACCTGCCGGACAGGGTTCTGTTTCAAAACTCGTGGGCGATGCCGATCACGTTCTGATCATGGACTTGAGTCCTCGAGGAATCGAAATCGCCCGGACCTTTGGGTTTCAGGGATTGATTGCCGATGCAACAAATGGTGAAACCTACGAACATCTCGATCTGACCCAAACCAGAATCGTGGTGATCACTCTTCCAAGTCGCACTGAAGCACTCGCCGCCCTGAAGCTTGCTCGATCATTTATCCCGGGTGCAACGGTGATCGTTCGATCCAGATATCAACTCTACCATCGAGAATTCCTCGACGCCGGAGCGGCTGTGGTTACGGGAGACGAGCAGACCGTAGGAAGAGCATTGTCTGATGCGATTCAGACTGAACTGAATCCTAAGTAGTTTGCAGAGTTGTCTCCCACCGGCGGGCATACGGGGCGGGGATGGTGGATCGCGGAGCGATCCGCTACCATGGGGGATGATGGATCGCGGAGCGATCCACGACGATGGGGGAAGCGCCAGAGTTTGCCAAATCGGTTCGTTCGTCAGAGTTTGTGCAGGGAACGTCTGAAACGTCGGGATTTCGTCGGAAAGGATCAACACAGCGATCATCTGAGCGCACACTTGCGGTGATTGATCATCCTCTGATCATAGTAATTCCATTGAATTCCGTTTCAACCCGAAGGAACGACTGGGATGGCCAAAGGGTCCGGAAGCCGCAAACCAAAAGCAAAAAAGGCAGAGCCAGAGTGTCTTCCGAAGAATGCTGTCGGTACAGCGCCGGGAGCAAGTGCAGCCTCAGGGAAGTCTGCATTTCGAAAGTGGCTGAGGCCTCGGCGGTTGGTTCTTCTGGCACTCTTTGCCTCGGCCTGGGTTTGCATGCCCGTGATTTCACGGCATCTGCCATCGCTGAATAATCGACCGGAATATCGAGTTGGTCCGGATCAGGTGACGATCAACCCGGCTCCACGATGTGTGCCGCCCGACCTCGTCAGGCAGGTATTTGCACGAGCCGAATTTGGGGAGTCTCAGTCGCTGCTTGACGAAACTCTGAGCGAACGAGTTGCGGCTGCCTTCTATACCCATCCATGGATTGAGAACGTGAGTTACGTTCGGAAGACATTTCCGGCGAGGTTGCAGGTGGAAGTGATCTACCGGGAACCTGTCGCCATGGTGAAGGGCTTTGGCGGATATTATCCAATCGACAAACACGGAGTGCTGCTGCCTCCGGAAGATTTTACAGTTGCTGATATCGAGCGATATCCGGTCATTGAACGCGTTTCCAGTGTTCCCTCCGGAGGACTTGGTCAGCCATGGGGAGATCCTGTAGTGCATGGCGCCGCTGAACTCGCTTCGGTTCTTCTACAGCCAGGGCCAGACGCACAACCGCGCTGGACGCAGTTCGGACTCGAAGCAATCCTTGTGCCGCGCAGAGTTGCGTTGAACGATGAGTCTGATCAACTCGAGTATCAGCTGAGGACAACTGGCGGGTCTGAAATACTCTGGGGCCGCTCACCGTCCACGATTCATCCCGGAGAACTGGCCGTTGATCAGAAGATCCAGAGGTTAGCCGATTACTCTCATGACTACGGTGGGTTTGATGCTGAACATGGTCCCTGGGAAATCGATATTCGACCCTGGAACGGTATCGGCCGAGCTCGACTTGCAACCGAATCTGGTGAGACCAGAAACTTCAATTAATCGCCAGTGAAACCTGAACCCTCAACTGATCAGGCATGGATTCAAGAGGCACGAAGCATGAGCACTGCAGTGGATTTGATTGTCGTTCTGAAGGCTCACGAAAGGAGCTCAATGGAACGACTGCGTGAACTTCTGAAAGAACAGGCTCGACTGTCGCTTGCGGAGCCAGGCTGCGAGCGGTTTGAGGTCTATGAATCCTCGTCTGTCGCAGACACATTCGTGCTTGTTGAACGTTGGGCTTCTCAGGAAGCACTGGAAGTTCACAGGACTGCAACCGGGTTCAGGACTGTCTATCAGCCCTATGTTCTGCCACTTGTGGATCGAACTCCGTACATTTGCACGTCAGTTCTCAGATGATGCCTGCAGACACGATGCTCGCTACTTTTCGCGATTCTTTCTCAGTTGCTTGCTGGCCTGATTGAGGATATTTCGTTCCTTTTCAGTTAAGCTTGCTTCGCCTTTCTGACTGATCTTCTCGAGGATCGCATCCATTTGGGCGCTGAGGTCTGATTCGGGTTGGTTTGGCGGACTGTAAACTCGAAGGTTTGATTTCTTCACCTGTCGAGCGGTCTTCATTCGCTTCGCGAATCGATCCCACCAACTCGTCAGATGCATGTTCCATCGCATGTACAGGAACCCAAACAGCAGGCCACCAAGGTGAGCAGAGTGAGCAACACCGGACGTTTTCCGGCCGGTTGTGAGTTCCAGAACAACCGGAATTGCGTCAGACGCTGCATACAATGCCACGAGCCATCTGGCCTCAATCGGGAGAACACCAAACAGTAAGATGATGTTTCGGGGATACAACATCGCGTAGAGCATGCACACTGCCAGTACGGCACCTGAAGCTCCGATCACCGATGTCGACGTCTGCACAAACTGGTAAAACACGAGTGAGCAGATACCGGCGAAGACCGCAGAACTCAAATAGAACCAGAGGAATTCCCGATCCCCCATTCTCTGGCTAAGCGGTCGGCCAAAGAAGTGCAGCCCCAGCATATTCATCAGGATGTGGAACAGGCTCTGTTCACTGTGGCAAAACGCGTAGGTCAGGATTCGCCAGATTTGCCCCCGTTGAAACAGGTCTGCGGTGGTCAACTTGAGCCAGGAAGTTACAAGAGATTGGCCATTTGGGCCAATGGAAAACAGCTGCAGCAGATAGACGATTGCCGTAACAATAATGATCTTCGTGACAATCGACGTCGGACCACTGCGCGGACCATGTTCCGAATAGGCGCTATATCCATCTTCGTCTCGGAGGTACTCTCTGTCCTCAATCCCCATCGCGATCCATCCGTTCTGTCGCTCTCAGGTGTTCAGCCGCAGATTTGAACAGGCAGAGTTCTCAGTCCTGTCGCTTCGAAACCCGCGAAGAGGGTTCGGGAAGTTTTTCAGCGAGTTCCTGAAGCTGGCCCAGAGTTTCCGACCGCTTATCGGCTTCTGTCTTAATCATACGCCGTAATGTATCAACGGCCACCTGAACGCCGTTTCGTTCTTCTTCAAGATTCTCAAGAGCCTTCAACAACCCAATGCGAAATTCCGGGCGGTCTTCAATCAGGGGAACATCTTCGTTGCCAAGTAATTCACCTTTACGAACTTCCCGCTGCTGAACGGCCGCCTGATATAGAGCTGTCTGGCTCTTGATGCTGGCGTCAAGCTGATTTCTACTGTTCATCCCTCGAATAATGGTTTGTACGAGACCATCAATCTCCGCACGTTCAGTCGGCGGAACGATTGAACGAAGGCGTGCTCCCATGCCAGTCATGTTCCAGCCTGCAACTTCCTGTGGGTTCGGTGTCCAGGTCGGAACGAGAACACAATCTGTGTCGCCGAGGAGATTTACGTTGGCGCGAAATTCACCAATATAGACGACGCTTGTATTGTCATTTGACGGTGCAAAGACATGCACAATTGGAATTACCGGAACCTGCTGGCCGTTTTCTGTCGTTGTCTGTCCAACTGTCAGGCCGTTTGCTTTCCCGAGGCCACGGATGGTGAGTTCTCCGGTTGCCTGAGTGATCTGAATACTTCCGTCACCGGCAAACGTCCATTCGTAACCCCATCCAAGCTTTTTGCGGGCCAGTTCCGCTTCAGCAGCCCGCAAATCCGCGTAGGATTTTTCAGCGCTCTCGATTTCTTTTTTTGACTTTTCTTTGGCGTCACGAAGTTTGACGGCCCACGAATTTGCAGTGCCACCCAGCATTCCGCCAAGTATGGCCCCACCGATCAGCGCAAGGATGGTCAGGACAAGACAAACCTTACCGAGAGTGCTCATTCAAACAACTCCGACACGTCGTTCACTCAGGAACTGCCGTCTGACATCCGCTCCAGGGGCGAAATACCCTCGGAAGACAATATAGCTCATCATTCAGATCGGCGATTGGGATCAAAAGACTTCGAAAGGACAAAGGACTAGGAGGCATCGAACTGCCAATTCCATTTCCCGTGCCTGCCGAAACGGTTCCAGCTTACCGAACCGGAACAGTCGCCGCATCCCTCGAAATCCAATTCCCCATGCTAAAACTCCGAATTCTGTCGGGTCAAGCAGAATCAAAACCTCTTTAACCGTTAATCTCGATTCGGCTTGCCCTTAGGGCCTGTGCGCTTGCCGAGGCGAGGAAAAAACGCCACGATGAACGGCCTCGCCGATTGCTTTTTCCCTCCTCCTACTGTGATCTACCCCTAAAATCCTCGAAAAAGGGTGCTATTCGGTATGCGAAATACAGTGGCATATGCGCCGATTCTGTTTGCTGTTCTGGTGTTCAGCGGCTCTGCTGCATCGTCCGCAGAGGTCCGCGACCGAGCAGTTCTGAGTCTGCAATTCGATGATCCAGTGCGTGCGGGGGATTTGCGAACCGCCGCAGATACTGCAAAAAATGGGGCTGGTCCTGACGCTGTTTCGCTTCCGGCGGGAGGCAGCAGTCTTGGGGCTGCGTTTTCAGCCGACCGAGGAAACGCAGTGGTACTGACGCCAACCACCCAGCAGATCGTGTCGGTGGTCAACAGCGGAGATATCAATCGTCCGGAAGCTGTTACCGTTTCCGGATTGTTCGCCAGCCTGCATCCGCTCTCCGATAATTCGTATCATGGACTGTTTGCGAAGCGACATCCTGCGGCGCCGAACAAGACCAACTTTGGAATCAACTATACATTGGCGGGTGATGTCTTTCAGGCATATGTGAACGATGGATCCGGCTACAAGGCTGCAGTTTACAGCGCTCATTCCACGATAGGGAGTTTTCGCCGCGTCCATGTGACCGCAGTCTGGCAACAGGGCGATGCGCCCGGAACTGATGCAGACACTGATCTGGATGACATCCGCATTCGTCTTTATATCAATGGGACTCCCATTGTTGCGCGATCGGTCAGCGGAGGTATTGTCGATGGCAATGACGCGTGGTTGAACGATGTACAATTGCCCAACTGCCAGAGTGACACGCCTCTCACAATCGGCGGAAGCTTTGCTGGTGGCGAACTGACTCAACTCGCGTGCGATGAATTTCATGTTTTCAGCGAAGCACTGAGTGATGCTGACGCCGCACTGCTGTTTCGAGAATCTGCGGGTTCAGCGGCCGATCAAATTGCCGCTGAGGTTTCTTCGACCCCGGCTTCAGTGATCGCCTCACCAGTCATCAGTGCAATTTCTCAGCGGGGACTTCAGATCGGAAAAGCGAACTCCATCGAAATCACGGGGCAAAATCTGACCGGGGCGACTCTTCGAATCGGATCGCCGCTTTGGCCGGTGACGATGGTAAATCACGTGGATTCATCGAGGATCACATGTCAGATCGAAGTTCCGGCAGGTACAGTTCCAGGCAGATATCTTTTGCGAGCCGTGACCAACGGTGGCACAAGTCAGCCCCTTGTCATCTCCGTTGATGGTCTGACTCAACTCCCAGAGTCGCAGGTGACCCAGGCGGCACCACTGACAACGTTGCCGGTTGCGGTCTCCGGTGTGATTTCCGGAACGGAGCAGAAGCGCGTCTTCTTTCATGCGAAAGCAGGTCAAAAGATTTCAGCAGAAGTTGAAGCTCGGCGAATTGGTTCGATGCTTGACCCGGTTGTTGAGATCAAGAATCAGCAGGGCGGACCAATAGCCGTCCAGTGGCAGCAGCCTGATCTCGCCGGGGACGCGCGAGCCACATTCACGGTGCCTGCCGACGGACTGTATTTCGCAGAAGTTCACGACCTTCAGTATCGAGCACCTGGCGGCAGCAGCTGGCGACTCCTACTGGGAGAATTGCCCGGAACTTCATCTGCATTTCCACCAGTTCTCACTTCCGTCGGAGGGACGGTCAGGACATTGGGATCCGGCGGTGTGTCTGATCCGATCGTCCTGAAGTCGTCCGGAGATCAGATATTGGTCGAGTCCGGGGCAGCCGTCGTTCCTTTAGGCGGCCTGTCGTCCGATGCAGGTCCTCAGGTTGTTGAACCCATTGAAGGAACCTTTGATGCGGCTCCTGTGGATGCGGCATTCACTGTGGCCCCCTACCTGCCGTTGTCAATTCATGGCCGAATCTCAGAACCTGGCCAAACCGATCAGATCGTTCTGACAGTCACCGCTAAGCAGACTCTGTATTTTCAATGTCGAGCTCGAAGTTCCGCCTCCCCGCTCCGGCCTGAGATGATTCTCTACAACGGAGAGGCTGTTGTTGCTTCTTCAAACGGCGATTCAGGTGCCAGTGATCCTGCTTTTGCGTTCACAGTGCCTGACGGAGTCACTCAACTGAAGCTGCTCGTGCGTGAATTCACCGGTCGAGGATCACCGTCTGGTGTCTATCGTGTCAATGTGAGTCGAACTGATCGACCATCATTTTCCATTCAAACCCGAGATCAGTTTGTAGCAATTCCGGCAAATGGCTCCACTCCTCTCAGATTGAGTGTAGTAAGACAGACAGCGGATTCACGGTACACGGGTCCGATCCGATTAAGTGTCAAAGGACTTGCAGGTGTTACGATTGAGCCTGAGGTGATCGCGGCCAGCGATACGAATCAGGATCTCTTCGTGCTGCTGACACGAAGTCGAGCCGCCCAGTCAAATTCTGATCTCCCTGCCAGTGGATTGACAATTGAAGGCCGAACGGAGGGACTTGAAGCAAACATCTCCAGAGAGCTGAAAATCCAGATTGATGACCTCAGAGAATCTCAGATCACGTTTCGACGAGACGAAATTCTGGCGGGGACAGGGAATGAGTTGACATCGACGGTGTCGATCAACGGTGTTCCTCCGATTCTGTTCCGAGGAATGTCGGCTTCGCTTCCATTGCGAGTCTATTCGATTCGTCCGGAGCATCTCCCGTTCAGCCGATTCCGGCTTCAGACGACGGAAGCCCCAAGGAAGCAAAACCCTGCCGATCAAAATTCACCGGAGAAGCCAGGAGTCAGCGCACCGGAATTTCAGTTTGTGTCGGCCAGTTCTGACGCAGCGAGCTTGTTGATCAATGTGCCGCTGGATGTTGCGGAGCCAGTGATTGAAGCGATTGTTTCAGCAGACTTCGTTCATCATCCGCTGGCTCAGCCGACCGGTCAGACTGCATGGACGGCTCCGGTGCGAATGCTGGTCGAAAACGCTGTCCAGCTTTCACCTTCTGCGGAGCTGCGAGTGAAGAAGGGAGCAACGGCCGTATTGACGGTCCCGGCTCAGAGGCATCCGCTTTTTGGCGAGCCCGTACAGTTGGTGTTCGATGGGCTGCCTCAGGGTGTCACAGCTTCCGCCGTCGCCTGCGAACCAGGACAGTCAATGGCTGATTTGACAGTGGCTGCTGCTGCGGAAGCCGTCGCGGGAGAAACACCGACTGTGACGCTGCGTGTGGTTCGTTCAACGGGAGAAGTCCTGTATGTGAGTTCCCCGATAAAGCTGATTGTCGAATAACGGCTTACTTGAATCGTTAGATCCGGCAGGTCAAACTGCCTTTGCGTTCCAATACTTCTCAAGACTTTATGGCGAAGAAGACATGAAAGTACGACCCCTGAGACTTCTCACCTGCATGCTCAGTGCGTGTGCATTGATGTGGGTGCCAGTCCATGCCGACGAGATTGCTCGCTGGGATTTCGATGCTGAACCAACCGGCTGGCAGCCAAATGATCAAACGCAACTTTCCATAGAAGATGGGCATCTCAAGGTGGTTGCAACCGGAGATGATCCGTTTCTGACGGCACCTGTGAAAGGTCGGGCTGGACAGCAACAGGTTGAAATTCGAGCTCGCATGGCCGGAAAGACCCCGATTCAGGTCTTCTGGACAACTGAAGCTGCTCCGGGGACATCAGAAGAACGCAGTGTTCAGGGAGAACTGAGCGGAAGCAGGAACGAATTTCGATCCGTCAAGCTTTGGTTCACAACTGATTCCCCCGTCACATCGCTGCGAGTTGACCCTATGGGAAAGCCGGGCGAGATGTTGATTGAATCAATTGTGCTGAGCGATGAAGCTCCACCAGTTCCTCAGGCGACACCCGTTGCTGACATGAAGTTTCTGGACGGCTTCAAGGTCGAACTTCTTTATTCAGTGCCCGGAGATTCTATGGGATCATGGGTTTCCATGACCAACGATCCGAAGGGGCGTCTGCTGGTTTCAGACCAGTACAGCAAGCTGTATCGAATCACACCTCCAGCCATAGGATCAACCAACCCGATCGCCATTGAAACGATCGACCTGGAAATCGGGATGGCCCAGGGATTGCTGTGTGCGTTTGATAGTCTGTATGTGATGGTGAACGGTGGTGATCCGGAAAAGCAGGGTCTGTATCGCGTTCGCGACACGAATTCGGATGACAAGTATGACAGCGTTGAGCACCTGAGAAAACTTGACGGTGGCGGGGAACACGGTCCTCACGCGGTTCTGTTGTCTCCTGATCGGAAATCCCTTGTTGTCTGTGCAGGAAATCATACGAAACCGACTGACTTCAGCAGTTCGCGAGTTCCTCGCAATTGGGATGAAGACCAACTACTGCCCAGAATGTGGGATGCAGGTGGCCACGCCGTTGGCATCATGGCACCTGGTGGATGGATTGCAAAGGTCGACCCGGATGGCAAAAACTGGGAGATGCTCGCAAGTGGTTTTCGAAATGAATACGACATTGCATATAACAGCGAGGGTGAACTCTTCACCTATGATGCAGATATGGAGTGGGACGTAGGATCACCATGGTATCGCCCAACACGAGTCAACCATGTTTCAAGTGGGGCAGAGTTTGGGTGGCGATCCGGAACCGGCAAATGGCCGGTTTGGTATCCGGACAGTCTGGGCTCTGTGGTCGACATTGGCCCTGGGTCTCCTACCGGAATCGCGTTCGGCACAGGCGCAAAATTTCCGGCGAAGTACCAGAAGAGCCTGTTCATTTCTGACTGGAGTTATGGGGTCATCTATGCAGTGCACATGACACCATCAGGCTCAACATATGTTGGGGAAGCCGAACGATTTATTTCTGCGGCTCCACTTCCCGTCACAGACATTGTGATCAATCCTCTCGATCAGGCAATGTATTTCACGATCGGAGGACGAAGAACACAGTCCGGACTTTATCGCGTAACGTATACCGGCAGCGAATCAACGGCACCCGTTGCTGTAGCCCGGGATAAAGGCAGTGAATGGCGGACACTGAGACGTCAACTGGAGTCGCTGCATACTCCAGATGCCGCAAATGCTCTGGACACGGCGTGGAAGTATCTTGGACATAATGACCGACACATTCGATTTGCAGCGAGAATAGCAGTTGAACATCAGCCGGTTGAGAAATGGGCGGAACGTGCACTGGCTGAACAAACAAGCAACGAATCTCGCATCAATGCACTACTGGCACTGGCTCGCTGTGGTAACAGATCACTTCAACCGCGGCTGCTCGAGTCTTTGGCGAAACTCGATGGAAACTCGCTTACCGAAGACCAGAAGCTGGCAGCTCTGCGAGTCCTTTCGTTGTCGTTTATTCGAATGGGACGACCGTCTGAACAGATTGCGGCAGAGGTGGCCGCCATTCTTAATGCAGGATATCCCGCGAGAAGCACGCGTCTGAATCGAGAACTCTGTGCGCTGCTGGTGTATCTGAACGATCCGCAGGTTGCCGGAAAGACAGTGGCATTGTTGAAGGCTGCAACGACACAGGAAGAGCAGATTCACTATGCTCTGTGTCTGCGAGCGCTTAAAGAACACTGGACCGTGGAACAGCGAACGGAGTACTTTCAGTGGTTTGTCGATTCCACCAACTTCCGAGGTGGGAACTCGTTCTCCGGATTCATTAAGAATATCCGACAGGAAGCTATCGATACCCTTTCTGAAGCGGATAAGTTGGCATTGAAGGATGTCCTGGATGCTCGACCCAAGCCAGCAGAGAATCTGGTAGAAGCAGCCAGTCGGCCATTTGTCCGTGAATGGAAAGTGGACGATCTGTTGGGAGACGTTGAAGCCGGGCTGAAGGGACGGAACTTCGAAAACGGACGGAAGATGTTTACCGTGACGGCCTGTTACAAGTGCCATCGATTTGCCGGAGACGGCGGAATTGTTGGGCCGGAACTGACGGCTGTCGGTCGACGCTACAATGCTCGAACGATGCTCGAAGCCCTGATTGAACCCAGCAAAGTGGTCTCTGATCAGTATGAAGCCAGCATCTTCGTTCTCGAGAGCGGTCGTCAGGTTGTTGGACGAGTCGTCAATCTGAATGCTGAAAACATTATGGTTAGCGAAAACATGCTGGATCCAGGAAATCTGACTACGATTACTCGGTCTGACATCGAAGAATCGTTTGTGTCAAAAACTTCCATGATGCCCGCCGGTCTGTTGAACAACCTGAACAAAGAGGAAATCCTCGATCTTGTTGCTTACCTCCAGTCAGGTGGCGATCCCGACCATGAAATGTTCAAATCGAACAAGGTCGCGAAAGTGACAGGAACGGACGCTCCTCTTTCAGAGTGACTCTTGTTGTCAGGCCCCGGAACTACCGTTCCGGGGCCTGAGTGCTTTTTGATTCATTCGATCATTGCTCAGAAAGGAATAGAAGGATGTTCAAGTCGCTGATGATTGCAGGAATGATGGCCGGACTTTCGGTGTTTGCGTCCGGATCTCTTGCTGCCTTCGAAGAGAAGTCGACCGAAGACACCGAGATGCCAAAGTTCACCGAGGCAGGTCATACCACTGACTCGCTTGAGAAGGTACAATCCCGAATAGAAGCCAAAGAGGCGATTCTGCTGGATGTTCGTGAACAGATGGAATGGGATGCCGGCCATTTGAGCAAAGCCAGGCTGATGCCGCTCAGTAAGATCAAAGATGGCATGATTCCCGAAGAGTTTCTCAAAATGCTTCCGAAGGACAAGACCATATATTTGCATTGTCGTTCCGGTGGGCGTGTTCTGAAATGTGCAGAAGCACTGAAAGATAAAGGCTACGATATTCGTCCACTAAAATCCGGCTATGAAGCCCTCGTAAAATTCGGCTTCGAAAAAGCCGAAGAAAAGTAGCAGGCATTCTCCGAATGCCGTCCGCCAGTGCGTTGCGGACGGCACATGGAATGTGCCTGCTACTTTTGACACCCCATCGTCTTCCGATCTATGATTTTTGATGTCGATGAAGAAGAAAAAGCAGACTTTGTCAACAACGCAGCGAAACGAGATGCTCGCTGTACTGAAGACACGTTTTGAAGAAAACATGAATCGACATGCAGGACTGAAGTGGAAGGAGATTCAGGTTCGGCTTGAAACACAACCCCAGAAGCTCCTAGCACTGAGTGAAATGGAGACCACGGGTGGTGAACCCGATGTGACTGGATTTGACAGGACGACCAACGAAATCATCTTCTGCGACTGTTCCGCTGAAAGCCCGCCTGGGCGACGCTCCGTTTGCTACGACCAGCAGGGACTCGAATCCAGGAAGGAGCATCGACCGGAGAACAGTGCTGTTGAGATGGCGGCAGCGATGGGGATCGAATTGTTGACAGTAGACGACTATCGCACGCTGCAGACACTTGGGACATTCGACTCCAAAACCTCCAGTTGGCTTTGGACGCCACCGGAAATTCGTCGCCTCGGCGGTGCCTTGTTTGGCGACTTTCGCTATGGCACTGTGTTTGTTTATCACAACGGCGCGCAGTCATACTATGCCGTACGCGGATTCCGCGGATTACTCAGAGTCGGCAACAACAGTGAATAGCGTAAAAGTAGCAGGCATTCTCCGAATGCCGTCCGCAATGCGTAATCAGTGTGTTGCGGACGGCACATGGAATGTGCCTGCTACTTTTGCCAGACTCATTCGCGGACGACGAACTCTCTGTATTCACCGTTTGACTGCCGGGCCAGTTTTTCGAGCCAGCTGGTTGTGCGGGAGCTGAGTGCACCGTTTCCGAATTCGATGACATGGATTGTTGTCTTACCTGTCAGACGCTTAACTTCTGACAATTCAGCGGGCGATAGCGCAGGTTCTCTGCCATCCGTCAGGAAGTAAATCACATCCGGTGCAAGACTCAGAGCGTCAATCAGGGCGGACCTGTGTTCTGTCCCATTTTGTGCTTCAACACGATCGATCTCCCGTTCTGCGAGCAACAGATTGACTTCAGTCGCGGGGTACATGTCCTGAGCGGCACGCCCGCGAAGTCGGAGTCGGGTTGTGGGCGGTTCACTGTAGAAGACCACCTGAAAGAACTGATTTGGCTGAAGCAGCCGAAGGCTGGCCTTGAGTTGGCTTTTTGCGATCTGGAGTCGATTTCCTTCCGTCATACTCGACGACACATCAACAACATAAACAAAACTGCGCCCAGTGTCGGCGATGTTCATGAAGGTTGTCTGACCCGGCACTTTCTGAGCCCCGCCCGACTGAGCTGCCCCGCCGGCCGCTGGATTTGCCCGAATCAGATCGGACGTTGCCCCGGATGTGCCGGCAGGGAGTCCCGACAACGGTGAACCGGCACCGATGACACTGGGCAGTTCCGAATTTGTCGCATCATTGGTGTCCGTGCCAGGAGACCGCAACGGCGACACAAGCTCATTCAGTGAGGGCGCCGCCGTCGGAACAGACTCTGCTGTTGTCTCACTCTGTTCATCTTCAGAGGGATTCTCACGGGCGTCTTCAGGAGATTCCATCGGAAGTCCGTCGGACGATCCATCGCCATCCGACAGCCCCTCGCTCTCAACAACGACAAGACCGACGGTCCGGAATTCGGCTCCTCCGGAGACGCCAGGAGCACTTTTCTGGCACCCACGGAACGAAAAACTCAATGCCACGAATACTAGCACATGAATCAGCACTGATCCGGTGGTACTCGGCAACAGCGACTTCCATGACCATTGTTCCGGCGACAACTCTCCAGGGCCTTCCATGGTTCTTGCCTCATGGTGTTTTGGGAGTTTCGGTCTTCGGCTGAGTCAGCATCTGCATGTTCTTGATGGTCTGTTCGGTAATGTCTTCTTCCTGCACATCATCCGGGGCCTTGTAGGAGAATAACTCATCAGCAACGGCTTCATTCAGCACAATCTGACGAAAATCCAGAGTCACAATCGGACGAACAATCTTCTGACTCGGATCCGGTCCTCGCTTCAGGTACTGAAGACGTCTGGGCAGCATGGTCTGCGAATCGATATAGAGTCTGGCATACTCAGGAACAAAGTCTTCGGGGATCACCTGAATGTCGTCTTCGATGCGAAAGATTTCTTTGCGTACCTTTGAAGTCCAGCGGCCCGTCAGAACGAGCAATTCGACGCCACCGTGGTTTTCGCGTTTCACCATGGCGAAGTCCATTGTTGACTGCAGACGAGCAATCAGGCCTGTCAGACCACCGACACCAAGATCCTGAACAGCGCGTGTGGCGTCGTAATTGGTCGTTTCACCAGCCGCTTTGAAGATGTCTGCGAGATTCCTGCGAGTGACGCGGACGATGGGACCATTCTTCCATTCAGAATAAAGAATCGAACCAGTACTCACCTGAAGTAGTTGACCAGACGATGTCTTTGGATCCGGAGTCTTCACGTCTGAATCAATTTTTGGAGTTCCGTCAGTGGCCTTTGCACTGAGAGACGGAAAGATCTGAAATTCAAGCCGCACTCGATTTCCGGATGCCTGAACGTAGTTGCCGTAAGCGGCAAACTTCATTCCAGAGAGTATTGCGGTTTCCTGGACAGAACATTTCAGAGAATCGACGCTCTCCAGTTTGGATCGGACTTGTGTCAGGACATCCTGAGCCGCCGGAACCGTCGGATCCGGGGATTCACCGGCAGCCGGCGCTGCCTCCTGACCAGCAGCAGGTGTGGCTGGAGCCGTCTCTTGACCAGCAGCGTTTGCCGGAGCGGCAGCTTCATCGGCGATTGCCGCCATAGCCGAGCGAGTAAATACCGAGGCGGTGAACCCGGAATAAGCGATTCCCGAGACAATCAGCAGGGCTGTCAAAGTTTGCGGTTTGTAATTCATGTTCGGATTTTATCGGATTTGCCAAAGATTCGAGTCGTAACCACCCGATCAAACAAGAGAAGAACCGACAGATTCTTCTGTCCATTGGACATTCTGCGAAGACCGAGCGGAAACGCAAAGTGACGGAAACTGGCAGGACATAAGAAAACAGTGGAAAAACGTCGGCCAAACGGGGTTCAGACCCGGATTGTAGCGAAGACACCCAGCAGGGGTCGACGGCAATCAGGATTTGAGTCGGGACAATGTTTGTTCCTTTTCGGTTAGGTACGGATATCAGACGGGAAGCTGTTGGCGGAATCACTCAGCAGCACAAGGAAGGGGATGCGATGAGATATTACTTTCTGGGACTTGGCGCCCTCGCGGTCGTCTGCATGGGCTGCGCCGGCGTGGACGGCCAGAGTGTGTTAAAAACCGATGAATACATCGCCCCTCCGGCTGCCATGATGCAGCATCCGGGGCCGATGGTGGATGGACCTGGACCGGGAGTGCTCGGAATGCTGGCCCAACCCGGTGCCGGCATGATGCCAGCTCCGGCGAACATGTCAACACAGGTCATGTTCCTTGGTCCGGGCGGAATTTCCGTAGGCTGGGTCAATGGTGGAGCTCTGATGCTGGATCAGGTGGTGATGCCTGGTCGAGCCGACTTCCCTCAGTCAGCCGTTTACCAGCTGGTTCTGTCCAGCATTCCTGGTGACGGATGGCAGGGCGAGCAGTTGTATCCAACGCTGGAAGTTCGGTCTGCTCACCCGAACACGCTCTCTTATCTGGCTCACAACACGGTTCCGGTCGAAATCACAGATGAAGACCTCGAGCACGTTCGCAGCCACAACATGGTGACCAAGGTGATTTATCTGCCGGACCCACAGTTCCAGGCACGAGCAATCGCTGGTGTGGACACCATCACTTCAACCAACCTGGACCCAGGTATCGACCCGATTCATCAGGCCGAGAAGATGGGAACGATCATGGCTGTTCTGCGAGTCGGCAACAAGCGAATGCTGGACCAGAATCAGGGAACAGACGTCAATGGAAACGTTCAGCCTGTGAACTACACGGTTCTGGACGGAGATGCAGGTCAGTATGCTCCTCCAATGCCAATGGCAATGATCCCATCAGACGTTCAGGGTGTACCAGGAGCCATGATTGCCGCTGGTGGTGGAATGCCAGGTCAGCCAATTATGCCCGTTGCCGGAATGGGCCCAACCCCAGCCTGGGGTATGCCAATGACGGGAACACCAATCGGACTGGTTGGTCCTCCACATCTGCCACTGGGCGGACCAGCAGGACTTCAGTCACACACGATTCGCAACCTGAGCGACAACCGTATGCCAAAGCCTGTTGATCACATGCTGATCGACGTCGAACACGATCCGGGTTATGGAATTCCGGAACCTGTTCGTCACATTCAGTATAAAGAAACCCATCCAGTGCATGGCCCCGGCGAAGTGGCTCACCCACAGTCCTCGGGACCATTTATGCAAGGGTTCTGATCGTCGGGAATGCTCGTGATTCCGCTTCCTCGTCGATAACTTGTTACCAAACGGGGGCGACTCGGGGCATTCTGCTCTGATTCGCCCTCTTTTCGTGAACAGGATGTATTCATGAAACGGTTATTCAAGTCAGTTTGTTTGTGGCTGATTGCAAGTGGAGTGTTCGGGATGAGCTCGCCTGTCAAGGCGCAGGATCCCGGTTACCATCCTCTGAATCACCGAATGCCTCCCGGGCAGGCCGCTGCGTGGATGAATACAATCCACAAGTATGATCCGACATGGCTTCAGCCAATCCGGATCGAACTGCCGACCGAGGGAAGCGTCTCTGTGTATTCTGCTTCCCCCGAACCAGCCGCGATTCTGGCGTCTCCGGCTCAGTTCTCCGTCAATGCCGGACACTGGTATCGACTGAGAGTTGCAGACATGCCCGAGTTCCCTGGAATGGAAGTTTATCCTTCAGTGGAAATCCTCGATCACCTGCACCCACCAGTTGGTCGGGAACACGACTATCCCATCCCGGTGGTTCTGACGGCTGACGACATTCGCCTCGCACTTTCAGGCCAAATGGTAACGCGAGTCATCTATCTTGAACAACCGCAGCTTGCTGCCGGATACGATCCGCTTCGGCGGGATGTGCCTCAGTCAATTGCGAACCGAGACAATGCTCTCCAGGAAGCCGACCGACTGGGCAGACCGATGTTGATTGTTCGAGTCGGAGGCCGTATTCCTACTGGCCCGAACGTTCCACCGATGTTCTTTGGTACTGGCGGAGCACTTGATTTTCCCGCTGCCCCTGTTGCTGCCGGAAATGCAACCGCTCGCCTGCGACTGGATTCCGGTGCTGCGGGAGTCGCAGCTCGTTAAGTCTGGTTAATCTACGCTCCGGAAATGGAATTCGGCCGGAAGTCTTCATCGATTGAATTCAGAGAAAGCAGACCCATGTTGAGTGCATCAGCGAAGAAACAGATTCAGTCCTGGCTGCGTCAACCCGCAGTCGGCATTCTGTCTGCGGCCACCACGCTGATGTTGTCGAGCGGCTGCGGGTTTTCACCGGCTCGGGATCAGGTCTTTGCACCTCCATCCCCGCATGAGCTTGAAAGTCGTCTGCATCCGGAGACAAGAGCCGTGCAGGCCGAGTATCCAGGGACTGTTTATCCCGACTCTCAAACGTCGGAAGGAACTCGAACAGAAGCACAATACCCCGCGGATGGTCAGTTTCACATGTCGCAGCTGCGAGCTCAGCCGCCCATCTCCCCAAACCCATTCGAAGCAGCCGAGTATCAATTGACTCAACTACCCGCCGATGAATCTGCCGGCACAGTCTCATTTAGCAATTATGGTTCCATTGAAACATCCAGCGGGATCCTCAAGACCAGCTTTACCCAGGCTGCTCCTCGGACACTTTTGGGATGCCCCACGAATCAAATGGAGACTGTGGCGGCGTCACCACTTGCTGATATGTTTCCCGACGAATACCTGTTTGACGGTGGCGATCGCGGATATCCGGTGCATACAAAGGTCGGCGAACTTCAGGGGCTCGAAACTGAGGACACCATCGCAGAATTCGTGGACCATACCGGCGTTCAGAAGAGGAAGCCTTCCAATCGAGTTGCCGTCTATGCGCCACGATTCGGCAGTATTCGAACGGTTGCCGGTCTTGAGTCCGGCGTGAAGGTCGACAAAGCGGCCGGTGCGAAGGAATCTCGCGGAACCGGAAATCTTAAGTCTGGTCAGAAAGCCGCCGCCAGTGTGAAGGAAGACGCGATCGTCGGTGTTGAGACTCGACACAAACCTGATGGCGTTGACACTTCGGTACCACCATCGGCTTCCATTGGAACTGATCGTCCGCAGGAGAATCGCAAGGCGGACAGTGGTCAGCAGGGCGTTGGAACTTTCATACCAAATACGATGCAGCATCAGCAGATCTTCGAAATCGCTCAGGGTCGCCAGAATGCGATTGCCTGGAGTCGAAACGAATTCCCGCTGATGAAGGGATCCACAACCGCCGGTCAGGATGTGACATCTCAGATTCGCGTTCAGGCTGTCATCGGAATCGAAGACGAACGCGAAACGAAGGGCGACCTCAGAATTGTCAAGCTTGCTGATCGAGGAACAGCTCAGATCGGGGATATTGTCACGTTTACAATCCAGTTCGAGAATGTCGGGGACTTCGATGTCTATGACGTGCGAATTGTGGACAACCTGACTCCTCGCCTGAACTACGTTACGGATAGCGCAAGCCACGACCCGGACCACCCTGGGGAAATCACAATTGAACCAAACGGTGAAGGCAGTCAGATTCTGACCTTTACGCTTGAGAAGCCTCTGAAGGGTCACACCAAAGGCACAATCACGTTCGAGGCCGTCGTCCGATAGTCTGATCGCGAGCCACTGCACAGCCACGTCATCAATCGTTCAGCGAGTGAATTGATGTGGGAGTAGTGCGTTTGAGGATCAAATCTGTTATTCTGTGATCGATCCTGAGGCAAATCAGAACGGTTTACAGAAAACAGAAGGCTCATTGCGATGACGCATTGGACGCTGGTCAGTTCTTTCATCGGGCAGACACACTACAGTTTCATACGTGCCCTGATCCTCACTCTCGCGTGCGGCCTGGTTCTGGCCCCATCAGCAAGGGCCGACAACCGGTCAAACAGTCTGCTCGCAATTCACGATTCCGGCACGCTTGCTGCGTGTTCGAACCGCGACAGCGGAACAGTCACGATTGTGTCTCTGCCTGAATTCAGGAAACTGGCTGAAGTCCCGGTTGGCCTCCATCCCGAAGGTGTTGCATGGATTCCCGGAACCGGATTGCTCGTCTGCTGTGTCTACGGAGACGATTCGGTAGTTGTGATTGATTCATCAGAACAGAAGATTGTGCAGAGAGTTGAAGTCTTTGACGAACCGTATGCTGTTGTTCCACATCCGAATGCAAAAACCGTGTACGTCACTCTGGAATACCCGGGACAAGTCCTGGCCATCTCCACAGAAGACTGGACCATTAAATCAACATGGCCCGCAGGAAAAATGCTTCGAGGCCTGGCCATCAGCCGAAACGGTGAGTCACTGTTCGTGACAGAATACCTGACTGCAAATCTGAAAGAGCTTTCAACTCAGGATGGAAAGTTATTGCGAACCGTGGAAGCCGCGTCGACAGACAATTTGTGCCGTCAGGTGACGCTGTCACCCGATGATCGCAAGGCGTATGTGACACACATTCGATCACGCGTCAATGCGATTCAGGGAACCGGGTCCATCTTCCCTTATGTCGGTGTAGTCACTCTGAACGGGGAAAAGAACGGACAAAGAATTCGAGTCCCAATGGACTCATTTCGCGGGGCTCGAGTCACCGCAAATCCATGGGAATGTGCAGTGTCTGGAGACGGTCAGCGAGTCTATGTCGTGTTTTCGGGCACAAATGACTTGTTTGTTGGGAAAGTCAGGGGCGATGACTATGTTGAGTTGGACTATGAAGCAGCTTTGAGACTTGGCAACAATCCTCGAGCCGTTCGTGTCACTCCGGATGACGCAATGTTCATTGTCTATAATGCACTCGACTTTGAACTGGTCGGTTACAGTACAAAATCAGGTGAGATTGCTGGACGTTGCACCGTTACGGAGAATCCTCTGGGCGAGGAAGTTCTTCTCGGCAAAAAGTTGTTTTATTCCGCTCTTCAGCCTTTGTCATCACGAAACTGGATTTCATGTTCCAGCTGTCATCCTGACGGCGATTCCGATGGGCGAACCTGGCAGCAGCCGGAAGGCCTGCGTCAGACACAGCCAATGACAGGTCTTGCCTTTACACATCCGGTTCACTGGTCCGCCGATCGTGATGAAGTGCAGGATTTCGAACACACGATTCGTGGTCCTCTGATGCAGGGACAGGGCCTCTTGAAGGGACAGTTGCCGGAAGCACTTGCCGACCCGATCAGTGGTCGCAGCGAAATGCTGGATGCACTTGCCGCTTATACAAATTCGCACCAGTTTACATTGAGTCCGCATTCGAAGAATGGTCTGAGCGAGTCCGCTGTTCGAGGACAAAAGCTGTTCCTGTCGGACCGAACCGGATGCGCGAAGTGCCACTCCGGGCCTTTCTATGCAGATTCGCAGCCGATGCCGACTGACCAGATTGTGCGACACAATGTCGGAACCGGAAACGATGATCCGTCCGAAAAAATGGCACCAGAATATGATACGCCCACTCTTCTCGGTTTGTATCGATCAGCCCCGTACCTCCATCACGGGAAAGCAGCCACCCTGAAGGAAGTTCTGACGACCTGGAACAAGAGCGATCAGCATGGCAGGACGAGTGATCTCAGTGAATCCGAAATTAACGACCTCGTGGAATTCATGAATGCACTTCCGTTTGAGGATCCCGTCCCGGCTGCAGAGGCTGCTGGTCTGAAGAAGGTCGTGAAATAGGTTATCTCAATGTCGGAAGATGCGGATCTGGATTTAAACCGTCAGTCCCGCTGTGGATTTCCTGAGGTCATCTATGGCGAAGGAAAACCGGCGGATTTGATCCTGCGACTGTTTGAACGGCAACAGGCAAATGGGCAGGATAGTCTCGTCACACGATTGTCAGTGGAAGCGGCCGAACTGCTGGCGACTCATTTTCCTCACGGAGTCCATAATGCAGTCGCGAGGACGTTTCGACTCAGAGCACCCTCAGCGGATTCTGCGTTGAGTGGCCAGAGTTCCCTCGAGAATGCGGTCTCCGCCGGACCGGTCTATGTCGTCACTGCGGGAAGCAGTGATCGCCCTGTTGCTGAGGAAGCAATGGAGACGCTTCACTGGATGAAAGTTGACTGTGAGTTAATTCAGGATGTCGGAGTTGCGGGTCCTCACAGACTGATTCGACACATCCCCCGCCTCCAGACAGCCGTCGCTATTGTCTGTGTTGCAGGAATGGAGGCCGCACTTCCCTCGGTTGTTGGAGGTTATGTTCCATGTCCAGTCATCGGGGTTCCAACATCGGTCGGATATGGAGCATCATTTCAGGGAGTGACAGCATTGCTGTCTATGGTCACTTGTTGTGCCTCAAATGTAGTCGCTGTCAACATCGATGCCGGATTTAAGGGAGGCTATGTTGCAGGTTTGATCGCGACGCGTGCAGCTGCCGGACAGCGATCTAAATGACTGACGTACATACCGCCGAGCAACGATCCTTCAATATGTCACGAATCCGTTGTGCCCATACGAAGCCGGAGCTGATCGTTCGGTCTGTGGTGCACCGTATGGGATGTCGATTTCGACTTCATCAGAGCGACCTGCCTGGAAAGCCGGATATCGTGATGCCCTCCCGCGGGCGGATCATCTTCGTGCATGGGTGCTTCTGGCATATGCATCAGTGCCGATACGGGCGAGTGATCCCGGCAACGAATACAGAATTCTGGCAGAAGAAACGCAAAGGGAACGTTGCCAGAGATCGAAGAAATCGCGCATCACTCAAGGCTCTGGGATGGGACGTACTTGTTGTCTGGGAGTGCTGGACAAAAGATGTCGATCACATTCTGATCCCAAGACTGGAACGATTTCTCAAGGAACATGTCGCCGATGAGTGAATGGAATCAGACGGAAATTGTACTTCCGGAATTTCGACGTGGATGTCATCTGATCACTTCTCATGTTCTGGACGCCATCCCTCATCTCAGAAAGTGCAGAGTGGGATTGCTGCATGTGTTTATCCAGCACACGTCAGCATCGCTGACAATCAACGAAAATGCCGATCCGGATGTACCACGGGACCTCGGTATGGCACTCGATCGACTGGCTCCCGAATCCTGGCCATGGCAGCACACGTGTGAAGGGCCGGATGATATGCCTGCACATGTGAAGTCTGCTTTGACATCGACATCTGTATCAATACCCGTTTCCAACGGCAGACTTTTGACAGGTATCTGGCAGGGTATCTATCTCTGTGAGCATCGAAATCGAGGTGGACGGCGACGTCTGATTGCGACACTTCAGGGAGAATTTGAAAACTAAACTTCATGGCAAAACTCTATTTTTATTACTCAGCGATGAACGCCGGCAAATCAACCACACTGCTTCAGGCTGCGTACAATTATGAGGAACGCGGGATGAAGCCGCTGCTTCTGACGCCGCATCTGAATACTCGTGACGGCATTGGCAGAATTGCCTCTCGGATCGGCCTTCATGCTGACGCTGTTACGTTTGAAACTCATGATTCGCTTCTGGAAGTCTGCCGACGTCACCACGATGAACATCCAATCGCCTGTGTCTTCGTGGATGAAGCTCAGTTCCTGACGAAGAAGCAGGTGTTCGAACTGGGTGAAATTGCAGATCGAATCGGGGTCCCGGTGCTTGCCTATGGCTTGAGAACTGATTTTCAGGGGAACCTGTTTGAAGGAAGTCAGTATCTTCTGGCCTGGGCAGACGTGCTCACCGAAATCAAAACCGTATGTCACTGTGGGCGAAAAGCCACGATGGTGTTGAGGCTCGATGCACATGGGATCCCGGTCCGATCCGGAGAACAGATTAAAGTCGGAGGTAACGAAAGCTATGTGTCCGTTTGTCGCCTGCACTTCAAAGCAGGAATGGCTGAGCGTTCGTCACCGACTCTGCCATTTGCGGATTTGGATGAACCTCTTTGAAATCGCCAGAGAATCCCCCGGAACATTCACAGACAAATCAGAGGACTTGAGACCTCTTTCGTGGTAGTCTTCAATTGAAACAAACGACGGTTTCGGCGGTTTCGTTGCAACCCGCGGGGAAGGCGATCAAGATTCATGAGCGACAAAGACAACCAGACCGGATGTGAGCGACTTCATGCTGCGAAACCCTGAACTCTCGTGGGCGGCGTTATCTGCGTTCAGCCGGTCGATGGCTCAAATGCTCGAAGCCGGTGTCGATATACGCAAGTCACTGAAGACTTCGGGACGGCAGTCGCCTGATTCACGTATGCCCGCTGCGGTTGATGGGGTGACTCGATCAGTGGCCGGAGGGCAAACACTCACGGAAGCCTTCGAATCGCAGGGACGCTTGTTTCCTCCGCTCTTTCGGGACCTGATTCACGTTGGTGAGACGACCGGCTCGGCGCCCGAAGTCTTTGCTGCTCTTGCCAAATATTACGACTCAAGAATCCGACAGTCACGCGATCTTCGAGCGGCCCTGGCATGGCCGATGTTTAATCTCGTTGGTGCGGTGGGTGTCATCGGGCTGCTCATTCTGATTCTCGGGATTCTCCCAGGCTCTGGAGACTTCGATCCGGCAAGTCTGCTCGGCATTGGTCTGTCAGGTCCCAAAGGTGCTATGATCTGGTACGGATCCGCATTTGCTCTGATGGCAGGAACTTTCTTTGGCTGGAAGTTCATCAATCAGAACCTGGCCGCACAGATGGCCCTGCATCCGGTGTTCATTCAGTTGCCGGTGATTGGTACCTGTATGAAGTCGTTTGCGATCGCTCGCTTTTCATGGTGCTTTTCTTTGGCACAAAAAGCTGGTATGTCCATCAAACCGTCACTCAACAGCAGCCTGAAGGCAACCGGCAACGGTGCATTTGTCATGGCAGAACCATTGATCTGGGATGAACTGAATGCTGGCGAAACCCTGACGGATTCTCTCGCAGCGTCCAAACTGTTCCCGGTTCAATTTCTGCAATACGTCGAAACCGCCGAACAGACGGGGACTGTCCCGGAACAGCTTGAACGAATGAGTGCCGTATTCGAAGATGATGCGATGCGGGCGATGTCTCGGCTGACTCGAATTATCGGCGCCACTGTCTGGCTGTGTGTTGCTGCATTCATCATCTTCTTCATCTTCAGAATTGTGTTCATCTACGCGGGCATGCTGCAGGACGCAGTTGATGCGACAAATGTTTGAAACTTTCTTGAATCTTGTGAGTGTTCCGATGACCAACTTATCTTCTCAAACCGATGCGCCCACTGCGGTTCGAGTACGGTTTATGATGCTCGGTATCATGATCGTTCTCGCAGTCGGTTCTGCGCTGAATGTGCTGCCGGCTGCGGAGAAGGTCGACTACCAGACTCAGATCAAGCCTCTATTGGAATTGAAGTGTCTTGGGTGTCACGGTCCGGAGACTCAGGAGAGTCACCTGAGAGTCGACCGAAAGTGGTCACTGCTCAAGGGGGGAGATTCAGGCGAGCCTGCAATTGTGGAGTTAAAAAGTGCTGAGAGTCACCTGATTCAGCTGGTCTTGGGGAAAGATTCGTCCGGCAAGGCGATGCCTCCGGAGCCTGAAGATCGACTTTCGACTGAAGAAGTGAGCCTGCTGATTCGCTGGATTGACGAAGGTGCTGAGTGGCCGGGTGAATTTGGTCAGCGTGAGAATCCCGATCAAACAATTACGCACTGGTCATTTCAGCCTGTCATCAGACCTCAACTGCCCGTTATCAAAAATGCCGCTGTCGCGGAGTCTGCAAAAGCTGAAAATGGCGTCGATGTGTGGATTCAAGAGTCCCTCAGAACGCATCAGCTTTCGCCGAACCCAGTCGCACCGAAACGCCAGCGAGTGCGTCGGTTATATCTCGACGTCCTGGGCCTGCCGCCAACACCTGAAGAAATGCAGGCGGCCTTAGCCGAGGATGACACACCAGAAACATGGCAACTGCTGGTGGAACAGGTTCTCGAAAGTCCACACTATGGTGAACGCTGGTCTCGATACTGGCTGGACCTTGTGCGTTTCGCGGAGACAACCGGGTTCGAAACGAATCGAGAACGGCCCAATGCGTGGCCCTACAGGGACTATGTAATCCGCTCACTCAATGAAGATAAACCCTATCACCAGTTTCTGCGTGAACAACTGGCAGGAGACAGCATTGGAGTGCCGGAAGCGACCGGTTATCTCGTTGCAGGCCCGTATGACATTGTCAAGAGCCCGGATATCAATCTGACACTCATGCAGCGACAGAATGAACTCGATGACATGATCTCCACTACGAGCAGCGTGTTTGTGGGACTGACTGTCGGCTGTGCGCGCTGCCACAATCACAAGTTTGATCCAATATCACAGAAGGACTACTACGGTCTGCAGGCAGTGTTTGCGGGAGTCCGTCACGGAGATCGTGCTATTCCTGCAACAGAGCAGCGTTCTCAGGAACTTGCGTCTCTGCGCACAGAGAAGATTCGCATGGAAGACGAACTGCGTCCATACGTTAAAGGTCCTGTATTCACGCGTCCTGCACTAACACCGAAGATGAATGAGGAGCAATTCTCTTCCACCGAAGCTCGATTTGTGCGATTTACGATTCGACAAACGAACAGCTCTGAACCATGTGTCGACGAACTTGAAGTCTTCTCAGGCGAAACTAATGTCGCACTTGCCGCAGCGGGCGGAGTTCCGACAAGTTCCGGTGATCTGCAGGGTTATCCGATTCATCAGCTCGCTCATATCAATGACGGGATCTACGGGAACTCAAAAAGCTGGATCTCAAACCAGCAAGGCAAAGGTACTGTGACAATCGCGTGGCCTGATCTACAGAAGATCGATCGAATTCGATGGGGCCGCGATCGAGACGGCGCCTTTGCAGATCGTCTTGCAACGGAATATGTCTTTGAACTGTCCGTCAATGGAGAAACATGGACCGAAGTTGCCTCATCCGCAGCACGGCCGCCGATGGGAAACGAATCAGCAGTTACAGAGTATCAGCTGGATTCACTCGCAGAGAACGAACGGGCCACAGTTGAACAGAAGATTCGTCGTCTTTCCGCAGTGGAGCAGTCAATCAGGAATCTGGAAGCAATGAATCTGGTGTATGCCGGCACATTCGAACAGCCGGAACCAACTCATCGTTTGTTTCGCGGAGATCCGCTTGCAAAGCGGGAAGAAGTCGCTCCTGAAACGATTACAGTCCTTGGTACACTTGGCCTCACGAACAATGCTCCGGAATCAGAGCGTCGCCTTGCCTTTGCGAACTGGGTAGCTTCGAATGAGAATCCACTGACAGCACGAGTCATCTGCAATCGACTATGGCAATTCCATTTTGGAAAGGGACTCGTTGCCACTCCGGGAGATTTTGGTGTCGCCGGAGTTGCTCCAACTCATCCGGAACTGCTGGACTGGCTGGCCGCTGAACTGATGGACAACAACTGGTCGCTCAAGCACATTCATCGGCTGATTCTGAACTCTTCGACATGGCAGCAAAGCAGCGTACCTCGAGAAGATGCTTTAGCTATCGATGCCGGAACTCAATACTGGTGGCGTTTTCCGCCTCGTCGACTGGAAGCAGAACCGATCCGTGACAGCATCCTCTCCGTGAGTGGAGTTCTGGATCGTTCGGTTGGTGGGCCGGGGTATAGTGCGTTCGATGTGGATCTGGAGAACGTTCGACATTATTTCCCACGAAAGTCGTACGGGCCGACAGAATGGCGCAGGATGATCTACATGACCAAGGTTCGTCAGGAACAGGACAGCGTCTTTGGATTGTTTGATTGCCCGGACGCTTCAACTTCAGTCGCAGCCAGAAGTCGGTCAACCACACCTCTTCAGGCACTAAATCTGTTCAACAGCAGTTTCACACTGCAGCAGGTCGAAATCTTTGCGAAACGCCTGGAAGCTGAACGCCCGGGAAGCCGGAAGGATCAGGTGGAACTCGCCTGGATGCTCGCGTTTGGAAGACATCCGGAATCAGAAGAGACTCACGAGGCAACAGCATTCATCGAGGAGGAGGGAATTCAGGCGTTCTGCAGAGCGATCTTTAACAGCAACGAATTTCTGTTTATCGATTAGACGATGAGCCTTTAATTTCGATCGCATCAATTTCTTCGAGAGATGTTCGGTCATCGCCAATCGCAGAATCTGAACCTTTGCCCTGAGCGCTCACAGGCATTGTAGACTCTGTGTTCGGCGATACGGCAGACTGAGGGCCAAGAGCGACGGCCGCGATCACGCAGGCGGCCAGAGCGACGATCACACTGACCACAACTGGTCCACGGGAATTTCTGCTTACTGATGCGTGAGCCCCATGTGTGGCGACTATTGTCAGATCCGGACCCTTTAGAATCGCTGCCGGAATCACAACAGAGTCGAGATCTGCGGGGACTTCACGATCAAAAAACGTTCGCAGCAACTGATCCATCTGGTCGTCACTGGGAATCATTCCCTCAGCATTCTGATTCACAGACGAACTATTCATTTTTGAAGCCTCGCTCAACCAGGATTTCTGCCAGACGGCGTCTTGCTCGTGACAGTCTCATATCCACTGCTGCTGCATTGGAATCCATTGCAGCCGCAATTTTTGCTGTTGACCAGTCGAGTGCGTACTTCATCACCAACACCTTCCGGTCGTCTTCGTTCATTTCCTTCAATGCACTTCGAATCTGAGTTTGCTGCTCAAATTTCTCCAGCATTGAACCCGCTGAATCAGGCTGGCCGGCAAATTCGTCCATCGACACTAATTGTCGACTGGAATTCACCTTCTTGCGAGCAACATCCCGCAACCAGTTCTGGCCGACCCGCAGCAACCATGCCCTCGGATCCCGGATCGGTTCTCCCTTGTGATCAAAGAACTTCAGGAATGATTCCTGAACCGCATCATACGCTCTGTCGGGATCACTGCACTGCGCATAGAACAGCGCCCACAGCTCCCGAGAGTGCTCACGGTAGAATTCTTCGATAAAGGATTTCCGACCGAGTTCTTCACCCGAATCGGCAGTTTGTTTCTGCATAACCAGCCTTTACAGCTGATCTTAAGACGGTTCGCCACAGGACTTCTAACAGGCTGTTGAACGGAAATCCCTGACTGTTCGGGCCTGATTTTTCCGAATTTGGCCGGATTTGAGTGCCCCCGACGAAAAATCAGACAATTCCGAGTTCCCTGCCGGCGGTGCGAAATGCGTCAACGGCATGTTCGAGGTGACTTCGCGAATGGGCGGCTGACATCTGGGTGCGAATTCGTGCCTCTCCTCGGGGTACGACAGGGAATGAGAACCCGACGACATACAATCCCCGAGCAAGCAACGCTGTGGAGAGTTGGGTCGCCAATGCTGCGTCTCCAAGCATGACCGGCACAATCGGATGAACACCTGGCAGGATTCGATAGCCTGTCTGTGACATCGCTTCCCGAAACCACGCAGTGTTCTCATGCAGCTGCCTGCGAAGCTGATCCGACTCGGAAATCAGTTCCAGCGTTCGAAGTGATGCCGCAGCGATTGGCGGAGCAAGCGTGTTCGAAAACAGGTACGGCCGAGATCGTTGGCGCAGCAGATCAATCACCGGCTTGCGGCCACTCGTATATCCTCCACTGGCTCCGCCAAGCGCTTTGCCAAGTGTGCCGGTAATGATGTCAACTCGGTCCATCACGTCGAAGTGTTCGTGAGTCCCCCTGCCGTTCGGACCCATGAAGCCCACTGCATGGGAATCATCAACCATGACCTGAGCGTCATAGCGATCAGCCAGTTCACAAATCTCCGGAAGTTTCGCCAGATATCCATCCATGGAGAACACGCCGTCAGTAGCGATCAGCCGATGTCGACAGGCGGATGCTGCTTTCAGCTGTGTCTCAAGATCTGCCATGTCATTGTTGCGATAACGGAATCGCTGAGCCTTACACAAACGAACGCCGTCGATAATGCTGGCATGATTCAACTGATCAGAAATAATCGCATCCTGCTCTCCCAGCAGCGTTTCAAACAACCCACCATTGGCGTCGAAACAGGAGCTATAAAGAATGGTGTCCTCTGTGCCAAGGAACGTGCTGAGCTTCTGTTCGAGTTGCCTGTGGACGGTTTGAGTCCCACAGATAAAGCGAACGGATGCCATACCGTAGCCCCAGCGATCAAGGCCATCATGAGCTGCCTTAAGAATCTCCGGATGGTCGGCCAGACCGAGGTAGTTGTTAGCGCACAGGTTCAGAACCTCCTTCTGATCCTGCAGCCGAATGTCCGCGTTCTGCGGTGAATCGATCGTACGCTCGGACTTAAAGAGTCCCTGTTCACGAATCGAGTTCAACTCAGTTTCAATTCGTTCCAGAAATGATGACATCAGGGTGTTCCTGTCTTCCAGTTAAGAATCACTTTGCCCGACTGGCCTGATCGCATTGCCGCAAACCCGTCTTCAAACTCCGTGAAGTGGAGTCGGTGTGTAATGACGGGGCTGATATCAAGACCACTCTGAAGCATGACCGTCATTTTGTACCACGTTTCATACATTTCTCGACCGTAGATCCCATGAATTGTCAGCATGTTGAAAACAACCAGATTCCAGTCGATGGCAATTTCTTCTGATGGAATCCCCAACATTGCAATTTTGCCCCCGTGGCACATGTTCTTCAGCATGTCCCGGAACGCTGATGGATTGCCAGACATTTCCATGCCAACATCAAATCCTTCGACCATCCCCAGCTCTTTCTGGACATCGGCAAGACTCTCCTTACGAACATCCACTGCTCGAGTTGCTCCCATCTTTCGGGCGAGATCCAGTCGCCACGGATTGACGTCCGTGACTACCACAAATCGTGCACCAGCGTGGCGGGCAATCGCTGTAGCCATGAGTCCGATTGGACCGGCCCCGGTGATGAGAACGTCTTCACCCAGCACAGGAAACGCCAGAGCCGTGTGAACCGCATTCCCAAACGGATCAAAAATCGATGCAATGTCCCGGTTGATATCGTCCGCATGATGCCAGACATTGGTCATCGGAAGTGATATGTACTCCGCAAATGCACCAGGACGATTGACACCAATCCCCTGTGTATGTGCGCACAGATGGCGACGACCAGCCAGGCAGTTGCGGCACCTTCCGCACACAACATGCCCTTCACCACTGACAATTTCTCCCGGATGAAAGTCGGACACATTGGCACCGACCTCCACGACCTCACCCACAAATTCGTGCCCCACGACCATTGGGACCGGAATTGTCTTTCGAGCCCACGCGTCCCACTCATAAATGTGGACGTCTGTCCCGCAGATTCCAGTGCGATCGACTTTAATCAGGACATCGTTCAGCCCCACTTTGGGCTCCGGAACGTCCTCCAGCCACAATCCCTTTTCCGCATGCCGTTTTACGAGCGCCTTCATCTTGGTTCACTTCCGCTGGAATGATTGCCTGATTTGCGTATACTGGAAACTCTGTTCGATATAGTAGAATATCGACGTACGGTTTGCAAGACATGATATCCAGTATAGTGGAATTTATTTTCAGGCCAGAATCCCTATGAAGAAGCGTCCGGAATCCGAACTGGCTGCCGGTGCATCAGCAGAAGATGTCAGTCGGCACGTTTGTCGCAGAATTCACGATCTCAGACGGCAGCGAGGATGGTCACTGGATACGCTTTCGCAGGCATCCGGTGTCAGCCGTTCGATGCTGAGCCAAATTGAACGCGAACAGGCCAATCCAACACTGGCAGTGACCGTCAAGATCGCCACTGCTCTGGGAATGTCAGTGGCCGACCTGGTTGAACAAGCCGCTCCGGTACACAATATTGAGATCATTCGTGCGGAGGATCGTACTCACATTTTTCGGTCCGATGAGAATTGCTCCATCCGGACACTTTCGCCGCTGCATCTGGAGAAAGACGTCGAGTTTTATGAACTTCTGTTGAACCCGGGGGGTGTTCTTCGATCCGCCGCGCATTTTGAGAAGACTCGAGAGTTCCTGACGGTCCAGAAGGGCAGGGTTCGAGTCACCTCCGCAGATGAGACAACGGAACTGAATCGGGGCGATTCAGCAAGCTACAGAGCCGACGTTCCGCACGAAATTGCAAATTCCTCGCGTAGTGAAGCGGTCGTGTTTCTCGTTGTCATCTATCAATAGTAGACTGCGGCTCCTTTAAGTTCAGCGTGGTTCAAACGTAAGGCGTGAATTTGATGTGCTTACGAACCCGCCTTCCCTAAACATCCGGAGTGCTCCATTGATTCGCGAGACGTTCTCAGATTCATCGTCGGCTTCCGGTCTGACGTCACAGAGTCAGTCGACTCAGGTCAGCGAGGTTGTTCAGCCGGTATGGCAAAGTTGTGTTTTGGCTCGATACGGTGCCGTTCCACAAGTGGCCCGATTTGTTTCAGAGCACCCTGCCTGGTCTCGTGGTGACCGGATCGTGGTGCGTACCGACCGCGGCCTTGAAATTGCCACGGTACTCCAAAATGTTCGAATTCCCGAGAACGAAGAATGGACCGGTGAAGCTGTGCGTCTCGCCACTGCTTCCGATGAAGCCGATGCAACTCAGGTTCAACGGGAAGCGGCCGGTGAGTTTTCCGCATGGATCCAGAGAGTCGGGACATGGAAACTCCAGCTGGAGCTGATTGATCTCGAGTGGACCCTCGATCGCCAGCGAATCTTCTATGTGCTGAATGACCGAGGAGCAGAAACAACTCGAATGGCTCTGCTCGCGGCCGCTGGGGGATTTGGAATCGTACATGTCCAGCCTGTCAGCGCCGAAGGGGTTGTGACAGGGAAGACCGGAGGCGGTTGCGGAACCGGTTCCTGTGGATGTTCAACCGAAGGTGGCAACCATCATCATCATTGATTCTCCACTCGTTCTGTGGATTACTGCTCATAGATTGGTTTGTGATGTCGACAATTGAAGTTTTCGAAAAGTCACTCCGGGATCGTGGTTATGATTCTGTTTCCGGAGATCTTTCCGCATCAGATGTTCTGGACGCGCTGGAATCAACGTTGCTGATCCAGAAAGACTACCACCGTCTTTTTGATGCCCTGCTGATTCGAGTCAGAGTGGGTCTGCATCTGCCGGTCACAAAGCCTACATCGCTGGCAGATGTTCCGGCGGATGCCGAGCAGGCGTTTCGATCTGCGTACATGGCAGCAGCTCGCAAAGTTGGTCAGCATTTTCTGGATGACGGTCGGCTCGCTGACGCATGGGCCTACTTTCGGACAATTGGAGAACCTGAGCCGGTTCGTCGTGCAATTGAAGCCGTCCAGATTCCTGCTGAGCCAGATACTGCATTTGACGAAATCCTGAACCTCGCATTGTACGAAGGCGCTCATGTTGTTCGTGGTCTGGAATTCCTGCTCAAGACCCATGGTACCTGCAACACAATCACAGCCATGAGCCAACTCATGCCACAGATGACGCAGGACGAACGTCGCCGCGCTGCTGCGATTATGGTGAAACACCTCTACACCGACCTGCAGTATTCACTGGCTCGAGATGTCACAGCACGCGGTGGTTCAGTTCCCGATGGAACATCAATTGCTGCTATGTTGTTGGGAGGTGTGTCTGTGTTCGAAGGCGGCAACTACCACATCGATGTGTCACACCTGCATGCCACTGTCGGGTTTGCTCGACACCTGCGACACGGAGACTCCGAACTTGAACTGGCACGGGAACTGGCAGTGTATGGGGGCAACCTGAGTTCTCAGCTTCGGTATCCGGCTGATGTCCCGTTTGATGACTACTACACAGCGAGTCTCCATTTCCTGAATGCACTTGCCGGACACGATACCGATCAGGCGTTCGCCTATTTTGTCGATCGTTTGCGGAACGAACCGGACGCGCCCGATCAGCGGTTGATTGCATTCGTCCTGATCGATCTCGGACAGCGAATTGGACGACTGGAACAGGCGCTGGAAATTGGAGGCGAACACCTCAGCCGCCTTGAAGACCCCTCCGGATTTTCGTTCAGCACATGTTGTGTGGAAGCCGGCCGAACGGACCTGCTTGAACAAAATGCCAGACGAAACGATGATGTACTTGGTCTTGTGACTTCTCTTCTTTCAAAATAGCGTTTTGATACCGTTCGCGAGTCAAAGCGAACTGTTCATGAAAAATCATTCTGGATGACGCATGCAAGCCTCCGGTAGTTCCTCGAAGATTCGTGATTCATTTCACATGTCCGCTCGAGGCCTGGTGAAGAAGGCACTGTCCACGGGGAAGTGGCTGCGGAGGGCCATGTGGACATGGCCCATTGTTGTGGCCGTGGTTCTGGGCCTGATGGGATCACTTGTTCTTGGTGCGGTTGAACGGGCTTTGAAGGCTGAATTAGCCGCCAGCCTTGAATCACTGCTTCGAACCGACGCAGCCGCGCTGCAACAATGGATGTCAAGGCAGGAAACGGTGACCGCATCCATTACAGTCGATACCGAGCTCATTCAAAACGCTGAAGGGCTGGTCACGTTTGCGGCGACTCCCGAAGCAGATCAGCTTGCATTGCTGCAGTCACCTTACCAGTCGGCCCTTCGAACACAGCTTGATCCGTTCGGCGAAGTTGCCGGATACAGCGGATGGCTCCTCGTCGATTCGAAGAGGCGAATCATTGGGTCTGACAAGAATGAACTTGTGAGTGTTCCTGTTCCGGAGATTGATCTGAAGTATGTGGAGATGGCGTTCGACGGCAAGAATACTGTTTCCGCTCCTCGAATCAGTTTGATTCTGCTTCCGGATGACCTGGGTCAGCTTCGGGCAGGCCTGCCGACGATGTTCACCTGGTCACCGATTCGTGGAAAAGACGGCAAAGTGATTGCCGTGCTCGCGATGCGAATCCCGCCGAGGGCTGAGTTCACGCAACTTGTGGCGGTTGCGAGGCTGGGAGAAACGGGAGACGTATATGTAGTGAACAGGCTGAGTCAACTCGTTTCGGAAAGTCGTTCAGACCAGCAGCTCCGACAGATCGGAATGCTGACTGAACGAGAATCGTCGCCCCTCAACGTTTCCCTGAGAGATCCTGGCGTTGATATGACTGTCGGACTCCGCCCCGCGCTGCCTCGATCGGAGCAGCCGTTGACGCTCGCGGCTCAACAGCTTGCAGAACATCAGACCGGACACAATGTCGATGGGTATCGGGACTTTCGCGGAGCCGATGTGATCGGTGCATGGATGTGGCTGTCGGAGTATGAAATTGGCCTGATTGCTGAACAGGAGACTTCAGAAGCGTTTCGTGTGATCAGCCTGCTCAAGAAAGTGTTCTGGGCACTGTTTGCATTACTGGGTGCTGCTTCGATGGCAATCTGGGGATTCATGTTTGTACTCGACCGACAACAGAAGATTGCTCAACGCGTGGCTCTGGAGGCAAAACGCCTCGGCCAGTATACGCTTGATGAAAAACTCGGAGAAGGCGGCATGGGCGTTGTGTATCGAGGGCATCATGCAATGCTCCATCGCCCAACAGCAGTCAAGTTTCTGGATCCTAAGAAGACGAATGAACAGACGATCGCACGATTCGAACGTGAAGTCCGACTCACCGCGAAGCTCACTCATCCAAACACCATTGCAGTGTTCGACTATGGAACAACGCCGGAAGGCATTTTCTATTATGCTATGGAATACCTCGATGGTGTGAACCTCGAAGATCTGGTTCGTCGGGACGGAGCACTTCCGGAAGGCAGAGTAATCCATATCCTGAAGCAGATTTGCGGCTCTCTGGCAGAAGCACATGCGATTGGACTTATTCATCGTGATGTGAAGCCGGCAAACATCATCCTGACGTGCCGCGCCGGTCTCTTCGACTTTGCAAAACTGCTCGACTTCGGACTTGTCAAAGCCGTTGATGAAAGTCGTCAGGCTGGGATCACTACGGAAGGTGCACTCACTGGAACACCGTTATATCTTTCTCCCGAAGCCATCAATCAGCCGGATACTGTGGACCTTCGCACCGATCTCTATGCTGTGGGTGCCGTTGGCTATTTCCTGTTGACCGGGACCGCTGTCTTCTCAGGGCAGACAGTCATCGAGATCCTTCAGAAGCATTTGTCCGGAGCAGTCGAGCCTCCATCAGAACGACTTGGACAGCCCGTCTCAGCAGAACTTGAAGCTGTCCTGATGAAGTGCCTCCAAAAATCGCCGGATCAACGACCGGCAAGCGCTTCCGAGGTCATTGGACTCCTGGAGTCGTGTAGTCGAGTGTCTCCATGGTCGTCAGAAGAGGCATCTCAGTGCTGGTCCGCTTCATCATTCAATCAGCCCGGATCGACTCGAACCGTCGGCATTCTGTCGTCATCCAGTGCGTCGAATTCTCGAGCAAGGCCTCAGCTTTCAACTCCGGCGTTTGGAGAGACCATCATTTCGAAATCCGGCATTCACGATAAGGCACCTGAAATCCGCTAAATCCCTGATCGTGCGGCACTCGCAACGCCAGTCCAGCCTTCGAGCAACGCCAGACGGGTCACGGGTTTGCCAGATGAAATGGATGCGGTTATTGTTTCTGCACACAAGTCCCGCCTGTTCTACTTTTCCCACCCAGGAGCCAACCAATGACAAGACTGAGCCGACGTCGTCTTCTTCAAAGTGCAGTGATCGCCAGTGCCGCAGCAGCGATTCCAGGCATGGCTCTGGCCAACAACGTGAATTCGCGTCTCAGAGTTGCATCGATTGGTACTGGCGGAAAGGGACGGGATGACCTGCAGCAGGTTGCGGCAAGTGATCGAGTTGAAGTTGTCGCGATCTGTAATATTGATCAGTCGAAGGACCATTTCGGGTGGGCGGCGGAAGCATATCCTAAATCAAAGCACTACCAGGACTGGCGACGGTTGCTGGATGACGCGAGTTCGTTTGATGCGGTGATCGTATCGACACCGGACCATATGCATGCCCCTATTGCATTGCCTGCAATGCAGCTTGGTAAGCATGTTTACTGTCAAAAGCCGCTGACCCACACTGTTCATGAAGCACGTCAGCTTCGAATGGCCGCTCAGAAGTACAATCTTGTCACACAGATGGGCAATCAAATTCAGTCTCATCCGTTTTATCGGACTGCAGTTCAGATCGTTCACGATGGTGTCATCGGAAAGGTGACTGAAGTTCGGTCCTGGCAGAGTGGCAAAATGGGATGGATGCTTGTCGGAGATCGTCCTGCCGGGTCAGATCCGATTCCTCCGCATGTCAAATGGAATGAATGGCTTGGAGTTGCCCCGGAACGTCCCTTCAAAGAATCAATTTATCATCCGTTCAACTGGCGAGCATGGCAGGACTTCAGCAGCGGTCAGCTTGGAGACTTCGGCTGCCACATTCTTGATCCTGTGTTTAACGCCCTCAAACTGACGGCCCCAACATCTGTCCGGGCAGATGCACCGGAACTGAATCGGGAAGTCTGGAGCCTTTGGTCAGCTGTCGAATGGCAGTTTCCTGCGACGGAATTTACGAATGGTCCAGTGAAAGTCACCTGGCATGACGGAGACGGCCGAAAACCATCCCTTGACGGGCTCGGGCTGGCAACTGGTTACGAACTGCCAGCCTCCGGATCTGTGCTCGTGGGCGACAAAGGTTCTCTCGTGATTCCTCATGTCGGAGAACCTCAGCTGTTTGAAAATGCTCAGGCAAAACCTTACGAAGGCCCCGTTCAGGAAGAGCTCAACCATTACACTGGCTGGGCTCATGCATGTCTTGGTGACGGAACCACAGGATCCAATTTCGACTATGCAGGCCCTTTAACTGAAACAGTGCTTCTGGGCGTGATTGCGATCCGACTGAAGGGCCAGACGCTGAACTGGGATGCAGAGAAAATGGAAGTCACCAATCACGCCACGGCGACTCAGTTACTGACGAAGCCGTATCGTCGAGGCTGGGAACCAAAGTGGCTCTGATCAGAGAGCCGATCGATGGTTTCCGCATCAAGACAGGACTCGTCGGCCCCCATCCCCGATTCGAATCGGCTGGGGGCCGACTTCTTTGCTCGGCATCACCTCGATGTAGCCCGCGATCTGATTGGATGCACTTTAGTCTGGGATCAGGTCTCAGGGACGATCGTCGAAACTGAAGCGTATGCGGTCGATGGAGATGAAGCCTGTCATACGTCGTTCCGTCCGACCGCCAGAGCTTTCTTCGAAAGTCATTCGCCCGGAACAACCTATGTTTATCTGAACTACGGCATTCACTGGATGCTGAATGTGCTTGCACTGGATGGAATTGTACTCATCCGGGCGCTTGAGCCGTTGTCCGGCCTTGAGACGATGCGAAATCGCCGAGGTATCCATGTAGAGAACCAGGACCTGTGTGCCGGCCCCGGACGGATCGGTCAGGCACTTCGGCTTGGGAAAGACGATCACGGAAAATGCCTGCTGCAGGCCAGACGATGCATTCTGCCGCGAGGCCCGGAATTCGATGAAAGAGAGGCTGCAGCTTCAAAGATCTTAGCAGACCGAAGAATTGGCCTGACACGAGCCGTCGAGAAACCATGGAGATTCCTGATCGCTGGACATCCCTGTGTCAGTGTTCCTTATGCCGCCACAACGCGGCGACGCAGAATTTCTCCTCGACCAACCGATGAAACCTGATCGCCATGCCACGATTCATAGAGTGCGTCAGCATAAGTCGGATCGACCTTCATCCCCTGTGTCTCGATCGTCCTCAGGATAATACGGAGCATCTCTGATTTCAGGACAGCTCCATGCCGAAAGGTTGGGAGTAAGGGCGGTTGATTTGCACCGAACAAGGCGATCGTCCCCCGACGCATTCCGGCACCGGGACGGATACCGCATTCGCCGAAAATCAGGATCGAGCCGGCAATCATATTGAACCCGGTCATGTCTCCTGCGTTTCCACCAATGGCAATCAGTCCTCGTCTCATTGAGAGGCCAACTTCATTTCCCGCGTTTCCATCCACGAGAATCGTGCCTCCCTTCATGCCTTTGGAAGATCCTCGATATGCAGACCCGGTCAGATGACCCGCATTTCCATGGACATGAATAAAGCCGCCCTTCATCTCTGACCCGGTCCAGCCCCCTGTGCTGCCGTGGACTTCAATCCGGCCATTCGACATCTGGCTGCCGACGTGGCGACCAGTGTCTCCAATCACTTCAATAGAGCCGCTCTTCATGTGCGCACCAATCCAGTGCACGCTTTGCATCAGGCCCGTAAACCGAATTGTCTGATCTGCCGGGTCACCGGTGACTTTAAAGATCTCCGCCAGCGGCATGCGGCGATTTCCATGAAAGACCTCAAATCGCTCGATTTCAGACAGAGTTTTGTCGTGTGTCCAATCCGGAGTTAACCCCTCGATTTCAATCGGAATCGTGGTTTCCAGCTGGCAACAGATTTCCAGAGCCATTTCTTATCTTCTCTCTGAAGTGTACGATGACGGTGAGCCGATGGCATCAGCTTTCCGAATTGTGAGCCACAATCGTCGTTCATGCAAGGTACGCGTTTGAATGAGTCGGGGTTTCATGTGGCCTGACTTCCTGAATTCTGCATCCTCTACCCATTTTTCGAAGGAATCAGTCCTGTGAGTCGTCAGGGTGCCGTGATTCTGTGTGGTGGAAGATCCAGCCGGATGGGGCGCGACAAAGCCATGTTACCATTTGGCAATGAACTCATGCTCCAGCGCGTTGTCAGAATTGTGGGGACAGTGGTTCCCGCAGAACGAATCGTGGTGGTGGCCGCTTCAGAGCAGTCTCTACCCGTTCTTTCGGAATCCGTGCTCATCACACGAGATGAACGTCCGTATGAAGGCCCGCTTGCCGGGCTGGAAGCTGGACTCCGCACTCAACAGGACTTGTCCGATGTCGTGTTTGTAACCAGCTGCGATGTTCCTCTGCTGGAGCCACGATTGATCAAATACCTGTTTTCACAGATTGAAGTGGATTCTCAGGGACATGCTGCAGATTCATCCGTGGATATCGTTGTTCCGCGAGACAACAAGTTCCTGCATCCCCTGACAGCCGTATATCGCACCTGCGTTCTGGAGACAATTTCCTCCCTGCTTGCAGAAGGAGAACGACGACCGCGACGACTGTTTGATTGTCGCCCGGCACGAATCATCTCCGTGGAAGAACTCAAATCCGTTGATGCCGAACTCAACAGCTTTCGCAACATGAACACACCGGAAGACTATCATTCAGCACTTCTGGATGCAGGCTATTCGCGGAGTGACGAACGGCCCGAGTCGGCAGACTGAGGACTGGATTCAGCGGGTGACAGACGATTCATACGATCGACTGCAAACCTGAGAATTGCGGATGCTGTGGGTGCAGCAATCGTACCACCATAATGTGAACCCGGAACAGTAGGTTCATCCACCATCACAAGCACCAGTGCCTGAGGATTCTCGGCCGGGGCTCCGCAAACGAATGACAATACCCATGCGGAGTCCGAGTATGTGCCGGTTTGGGGATCAAGCTTCTGTGCTGTCCCTGTTTTTCCGAAGACACTCAACCCCTTGATCCGAGCCGTTTTTCCGGTCCCACGTTCCACAACTTGCCGCATCGGGCCCTGGACAAGCCAGTCACAAACGCTGCCATCGAGTAAATCAGATTCGACACGAGATGCGGAACCCGAATTGAAAACGGCCGATGAATAGTCACGAGCATCCGGAGACGCAATCACTCCGGAATTTGACACATCGGTAAGAAGGTGCGGACGGACCAGCCTGCCACCATTGGCCAGCGCTGCATGCGCAGTGATCAGCTGAAGTGGTGTCACAGCCAGTTCCTGACCCATCGGAACGGAACCCAGCGAGTAATCATCCCAGCGCGACAGTGGACGCAGGATGCCAGGAAGTTCTCCAGGCAGTTCGATACCGGTCGTTCTTCCGAATCCGAACGAGACAGTCGCCTCATACAACCCCTGAAGCTTCATCCGCTCCGCAATTCGCGCCATTCCGATGTTACTGGACTTTACGAGGATGTCTTCAATATTCAGATCACCGTATGCGTGGTGGTCATTCAGTGTGCGTTTCCCCATCCGATATCGGCCCCATGCACAATTAATAACCTCATCCTTTTGGATCATGTCATGCTGAAGTGCCCACCCGGTTACGAATGGCTTGAATGTGGAACCCGGCTCGAAAACAGCAGAGACAGCAAGGTTCTTCCAGGCTTCCGGAGCAACGTCTCGCAGCAGGTTTGGATCAAACGCAGGCCGCGAAACCATAGCAAACACCTGACCATCTTCCGGCCGAATCACAATCGCGCATGCACCTTTCGGTTTCCAGTCCTGAACCAGCTGATCCATCTGACGTTCAGTCTCGATCTGAGTCAGCAGATCAATGGTTGTCATGATGCTGCGTCCGTGTTGTGGAGCCTGAGAACGCTCTGCGGCAACTTCAATTACAATACCGCGAGCATCCCGAGTCATCACTCGGGTTCCATCTTCGCCTCGAATGACCTGTTGAAGACTCTCCTCCAGTCCGCCCCGCCCAACGTTGTCGATATCTCGAACACCGAGTACATGAGCCGCCGATGCGCCCTGTGGATACTGCCGAAGATACTCGCGTCGAATTCCCCAGGTTCGCCGAGGAAAATCAAGCTGTTGAAATGCCTGAAGCTGCTGATCCGTGATTCGCCTGCGAATCCACAAAAACTGTTTGTCAGAATTCTCTGTCAAACGCTTATAAAGCTCGTCTGCGTTGACGTCCAGGACTGAACTGACCTTCCATGCAAAGTCCCACGGCTCCTCAATCGCATCCGGAATTGCATAGAGGCTATCACGAGTCACCGTCATCGCCAGTACATAGCCATTTCGGTCGAGGATCTCTCCCGGACGAGCCGGAATGACTTCACGAAATGTGCTCTGCCGCGCAACCCGATGATTCATCAGCTCACGCTGCGATCCCTGAATATGGATCAGGCGTCCCAGCATTGCAATCCAGCCGGCGAACATCAGAAACGCCAGAATTCGAACCCGCCACAAAGAAGGAGGATTCATGTTCGAAGTGCAGAGATTCGAGGACAGAGGCTGCTCGACGTTCATCAGTCGATGCCCTCCGGTCGAAACGGTTCCTGAAATCGCAACAGTGGCAGTCGAGGTCCGGAAACCTCCTCAGACTTTCCCCGCTCGGTTCTCTCCGGTCCGGAAGTGGATCGTGCCCGTTGATTTCCCTGATCGATGTTCTGGTGAGTCCTCGGTAAATCCGCCAGTTGCGAGGGGGCAGTCAGAGTCTGAGTTTCCAGCCTCAACCGAACCTGAAGTTCAATCAGGAGGTCCGTGTGGTAGTACTGACGGCTGATCTGACGGCGCAACTCCAGCGTACGCTTTTCAATCATCACGCTGGTCATGGAAACCATGACGATCAGGATGAGTGCCGCCGAGAAACGAAAGAACACAACAAGATCTCCAGCCCAGCCAATTCCTGCGAAAAAATTCGGTGAGGATGTCTGGCCAGCGCAGGAGCGATCCATGCGGAGCGCAAGCCGCTGTTGCGGTTATCGGCAATTCATCATTGAGGAGACACATTCACTTCCACGGCGTCTTCAGGAAGTGAAAGAACTGTTCCAGGCTTCAGTTTGTTCGGATCCTGCAGAACATTCTGATTAAGCCGCAGGATCTCAATCCAGCGAGAAGAGCGACCAAGATACCGTTCCGAGATCTCTGAGAGAGTCTCTCTTTGTCCCACTCGATACGCCGGTGAACCAGTCTCGGTCAGGAAGAAACCCGGCGCTGCCTTTTCCCGAGGCCCGGAGGCTTCGACGAATAGCTGAGGGTATCGTTCCTCAAGGAGACTGGCCGGAGGCACGATGATCTTCATGCCAGGACGCATCTTCTTCGGATCGGAAATTCGATGCTGATTGAACACAGCCAGTGCAGAAAAGTACCTTGATGTGCCGTAAATGCGTTTTGAAATCCGCGAGTAATTGTCGCCTTCCTGTACGACGTGTATGTCGTATGTATTTCCATCATCAATCGGTGCAGGCACATTGTTCTGATAATTGAAGGCAGCCAAACTGAACTTCCCGTCAGGCCCTGTCGCAACCGCCGGAAAAATTGTCCGCCTCGGTTGATCTTGAGTCGTGGAAGACTGCGAAGGGAACTGAGGCGCCTGAGCACTTGTGAAAGGGTCACTTGCCAACCCATCTGCGGGTACAGCATTCAGAGTCGGAGGATCCGCAAATGCCTCCACGCCACCAGATGGTTCAGGAACTTCAATTTCCGGTGTGTCACCGAATGGGCTCCCGGCCTGATGAGTCTCTGTTGAATCCGAAGAACCAAACTCCGGCGGAAAACTCGGTTCCGATGCAGGAGCCGACGACAATTCCGGTAGCTGCGGCTCAGTTGTTCCGAACGGATTTTCCTGAGGTTTTGGGTCGAGCATTGCGATCAGGACGGGTTGTGTTGTTTCGGAAGCGGCGTCTTCCAGTGTTTCCGATTGTCCAGCCACTCCGTTCTCAACATCGGTACCTTCCGTTGCAGCAGGTGGCACTGAAAACGCCAATCCCGGCGCTTCAGTCTGCTCAAAATTCACCCCTGGCAGCTCAGACTGTGGCGAATCTTCAGCCGGAACGTCATGGGACGCCGAAGACGGATTGGCGGAAGGATCGCTCGCCGAAGAGAAGTCTGCTGGTGCTGAATCTGAAGAAGAGGCAATGAGAAATGCAGATTCAACTTCAGTCGACCGACTCATTCCGGACTCAGTAAAAGCACCCGCCGGTTGATCATGTTGTTCTGATGGAAATGGAGACGCAGAAGGCTCGGTCCCATCCGCTTCAAATTCCGGTTCAGACATCTGACTTCCCACTGCTGGTTCGTCAAACCCATTCCCCATTGCCAGAGTTGGCGGAAATTCGGGTTGAGAGAAATTCGGTGTTGAGTCACCTTCACTCAGAGTACCTGCGGCGGCCGGCATCACAGAATCTGCAACGAATACATCTTCTGTGCCGGAATTGCTCGGGAAACCGTCGACTGATCGCTCAGCATTCTTAGCGAGCGCTTGTTTCAGGAGTTCATCTTCCGGAGCGTCGGTTTCCTGCTGGGACGGAATCTGGGCTGCGATGCGCTGCTGATGGACTTCTACCTTGCGATAGATCAAAAAGCCAAACGTGAACACGAGGATCGTGATCGTAATGATCCCCAGCCGTGTTTCGAGAGTCATCCGCGATTGCGAAGTTTGTACTCCACGGCTGATCAGGGCACGGAATGCTTCTGAGCGGCTCGGAGTTTCGCTGACCTCGACCGTGGGTTCAGGCGAATCTCCGCCGGAGACGCTTCGACTGGTGTCTTTGTCAGTATCTGCCATCCCTGCAATCCTTTGAATGCGTTCTTGACGATTCGATCTTCCAGTGAATGAAAGGTGAGTACTACTACGATCCCTCCGGGATTCAGAATCGCCGGAAGGACTTCGTCGAACATGCGTTCGACGTGATCAAGTTCCTGATTCACCGCAATCCTCAGAGCCTGAAACACCTTCGTGGCCGGATTCCTGCCACTGCCGTCACGAGAATGACGAAGAGTGCTCAGAATCACCTCTTCAAGTTGTTCAGCTGTCGAAATGAGCTGGCCTGTTTGCCGTCGACGGACAATTTCTGCGGCAATCTGTCGAGACGCAGGCTCTTCTCCATATGTCTCAAAAATACTGGTCAGCTCTTCCTGACTGGTCTTTGCCAGGAGCTCTGACGCTGGACGTCCCCTGCTGATGTCGAATCTCATGTCCAGCGGGCCACCCGCATCAAATCCAAACCCGCGCCCCTGATCCGACAACTGGTCGGATGAAAGTCCCAGATCCAGTAGTATTCGATCAACTCCAGCAATCGAACGCTCCGCAAGCCGCTCTCGGGATTCTGCGTAGCTTGCGTGAATGAGACTGAGCTGTATCGAATCTGACAACGGCTCCTGCCGAAGATTTTGCTCAGCATATGCCAGCATCATCGGGTCTCGATCGAAACCAATCAGACGTCCGGTTCCATTCAGTGCCTTCAGAATCAACCGACTGTGGCCGGCAGCGCCCAGAGTTCCGTCCATGACAGTCTGGCCCGGCTGGATCCTGAGCCACTGGATGACCTCACGAGGCATCACCGGCACATGAACTGGGCGGTTGACAGCAGAAGACATGGGATGAACCAAGTACGACAGGGTTGACTGATCGAGTGGAAACACTCTTCGAGAGGGATGACTCGTCGAGGCACATCTCCGGAAGAAGAAACGTCCGGTGGAAGGGTCCGTCATTCTAATGAACCGGCACCATTTGCGCAAAGACCGATTCAGGATGCCGGTTTCTGATAAATGGCGCAATCTGCAGCATTCAGCAGGCCTGGGTGGTTCACATTGACCACGAAAGACACGAACCACACGAAAGAATCTCCGGGTGTCAGGAGTTCGGGGTATGGCAGGAGAATGGCAGCAGGAGAATGGTAGAGTCCGGCATTCTTCTGCCCTCATTCTCTTGCCATACGAGAACACATTGGGGCTTTGTTCGAACCGCAGTCAGAGTTGGCGCTTTGGCCACGAAAGACGCGGAAGCGACGGATTAATCGCAGAAGTACCCGAATGTGCTCTTTCATACTACTAACAGTTGAATTCTTTTCGAGCCGCAAAGATTTTAAACAGTGAGTTGCGGCGGATTGAGGCGAAACTGGGGCTTCCGTGAACTCAGTGTCTTCCGTGGTCACCAATCACGCTGGCGGCGCGATGTTCCGAATGCTCCCATTCCGCGAAGAAGCTAAATCGCAAGGGCATGTGCAGTTAAGGCATCGGCAATTGTCGCCGGCCGGCGGTTGATTCCCTAACCAAACGGCTCCCTGCTCCTACCGGCATCCATGCCGGATCGCAGGAGCAGAGAGCCTTTGACCTTCGTTGCCGAAGGTCTGGTTAAGGACGATTCGCATCCATGCACCGTCAAAACTTCCGCGAAGCCCGGTAAAGCCAGCGGCAGATTCCACACTTAACGGATCGTCCATCCCTGGAGACCCGCGTCACTAACAGTTTGAAAATGACTATTCGCCTGGGAACTGGAAATCCAGAGCCTGAGAAGTTAGCGCATCAAACTGCGATTGATTCTGGGTCAGGAACGAATCCCATCGTCCTTTATCCCAGATTTCGACGTGATCATGCACGCCGATTAACACAACATCATGGGTAAGCCCGGCAAGCTTTACCAGCCGATCTGGCACCCGAATTCGAAATTGTTTATCCAGGAGAACTCGCTCCGCTTGTGAGTAAAACAAACGCAGAAAATTCCTGACATCAACTTTTCCGGTCGGTATTCCAGCAAGCCTGGTGGCCAACTGATCAAACCCGGTGGTGGAATATAAGGACAGGCAACCTTCATTCCCGGGGGCCAGACAGAATTCCGTCGCATCGACCTCCGAAAACCCATCCCGAAGCGGTTTTGGAAGTGCAAGACGAAGCTTGTCATCCAAAATTCGGTCAAAGGTTCCAGTGAGGGCCATGCTCGCGGTTCTTTCAAACAACCGTTCTGCCAAACTCCCGTTTCGCGATTCCCTTTCGCCCCACAACTCCCCACAACTCACCACTGAGAGGGAATTTAATGGCACTCTGAGATCCGTCAAGCGACAGTGATGCGGTGTCGGAGATCGGCAACAACGGGAATCGGCGCAGGTTGTTTGCTGACAACGGATTGGCGATTTTCACATTTTTGGATTTCATCTATCGAGGACGTTCTGCGTCGCAGCTCATCGACTCAACTGTTGGACCAATCGCTGAAATCCGTCTACGCAATGCTGCCACGTAAAGTGTTTATCACAAACACTTTGCGCAGCAACCGCCAACACCGCAGAGTGCTCTGGATGAAGCAAAAACTCTTCAAGTCGGCTGGTGAGTTCCGAAATATTGCCGGCAGCAAACAGGGTTCCAGTGACGCCATCATCAATCACTTCGGAGGTTCCATCGACACGCGAAGCGATGACCGGCAACCCGATCGACATGGCCTCGAGGAGAACGTTCGGAACACCCTCCCAGTAGGAAGGCAGAACAAGAACATCCGAGGCTTTCATGATCGATGCAAGGTCGGCCCGCCAGCCGATCAGGCGAACCATTGTCTTCAATTGGTTCGAGGCGATGAACGATTCGATTTTTGACTTGAGTGGCCCATCGCCAACGAATACCAGAGAAACGCTCTTTTTTTGATCGTCTGGCAAGGCCAGAAACGCTTTCAGAAGATCCATGGGGGCCTTTTGTTCGACCAGACGGCCTGCGAACAAGATGACACGATTCCCGTCGGGAATCTGCAGGTCCGACCGCGAAACTGGCCGCAATGCCACGCTGGCCGGTTCGACACCATTGTAGATCACCGTAAAGCGTTCGAGAGGAACGTTGCTAAGCTGAGCGTGGATTCGGGCGACATTTTGGCTGACGGCCACATAGTGTGTCACAAATCCTGATGTCAGCAGTTCGGTCCAGCGAACGAAACAACGTCGATCTGCGACTCGAATTCCGGAAATCACCACAGGAATTCGGCATATTGCAGCGGCAAGTCGAGTCGCGAGATTTGCTTCATGAAGAAACGAGAGCACCAAATCCGGTTGAAACCTCCGCAAATGAGGAATTAGCCGCAGGATGGACATGGGACTCATGCGACTGCACTTCAGAGCATGAACGGGAATTGAAGACTGTCTCAATTCGTCGGCGAGCACACCAGCGTCGCGAAGGCTCACCACTTCAATCTGATACCCGCGTTCACTCAAACCCTTTGCGACTCGAACAAACGCACGTTCTGCGCCTCCGGCATCAAGCTCAGTAATCGCCATCAGGATCTTCAGACGTCCATCTGTACGCTGCGAACCACCAGGTTCTGAGTCATGATGTGGTGCAACAGGCTGCATTTCGATGGCCGAATCAGGAGTGTTTGCCTACGATCGTCAGGTTTGGGACGGAGCGAATCCGAGTTCGCTGACAGGATAGCGTGAAGGAACCATGGTTTTGGACTCGACTGATTACATTACGCCGGATCTCGACGATTTGATGGCGTGGCAATACGATTTACCGCCTGAACTGATCGCATCACGTCCTGCGGAACGACGTGACGGTTCTCGCCTCATGGTGGTGGACCGCAAAGCCGGCACAATTGCGCATCGTCGGATTTCAGACCTTCCTCAGTTTCTGAACCCCGGGGACCTGATGGTTTTCAACAACACGAAAGTTGTTCCGGCCCGGATGTTTGGTGTCCGAAGTTCAACAGGTGGTAAGTGGGAAGGCCTGTTTATCGAAGAAACCCGTGATGGCGACTGGCACATACTGTGTGAAACACGAGGGCGGCTTCTTCCCGGGGAAGACATCCGAGTTGTGGCTCCCTACGAGCCCACCGAAGTCGTCGGACAAATGCAACCGTCGATGACCCTGACACTGATTCGGAAGCAATCAGATGGCAGCTGGATTGTGCGACCATCCGGAGCCAGCACTGCAGGCGTCGGCTCCTCCGGCGTCGGCTCCGCATTTGAAGTGCTCGAACAGTTCGGCAGCCTGCCGCTTCCGCCATATATGGGAAGAAAGCTGGCAGACGCAGATGATCAGGACCGGTACCAGACACAGTTTGCCTCGGAGCCAGGCGCGATCGCTGCTCCAACTGCCGGATTGCATTTTACGCCGGAACTTCTTGAACAGTGCCAGTTGGCCGGTGCGGAACTGGCTCACGTCACACTTCATGTTGGAATCGGTACATTTCGTCCCGTGACCGTCAGCCGACTCTCGGAACATCAGATGCATGACGAGTGGTGTCGATTAACAGATGATGTGTGTTCGCGGATTCAGTCAGCTCGGAGATCAGGAGGAAGGCTGCTGGCCGTTGGCACCACCAGCGTGCGCACGCTTGAATCCGCATCCAGAGTATCCGGAACAACCTCGGAGTCTCCTGCACAAATGGACGCCGCCAGCAGACAAATTCAGCCATGGTCAGGGCGAACAAACCTCTTCATCCGACCGGGATTTCAGTTTCAGGTTGTTGACTGCCTCCTCACGAACTTCCACCTTCCGGGTTCCACCCTGATTGTCCTTGTTGCCGCACTCGCAGGATATGACCTGATCATGAAGGCTTATCGTGAAGCAGTCCGTGAGCGATATCGATTCTTTAGTTATGGGGATGCCATGTTGATACTGTAGACTGCTCCTGCATACGATTGACCATGCAGGCAACAAGTTGATTTCTGGTGTGCATCCATTAAACTACCTAAGGAGCTTTGCCCAGTCGGTCGACAATGACGGACTCAGAGAATTCTGCAGGACGTGGCCAAACATGCATTTCCGATGCCCAAACTGTCACCAGCCAGTCCACATTCCGGATCGACTTGATCTAAAAGATGACGACAAGACCCTGGATGCAGTCACTTGCCCATCCTGCAATAGTCAGTTTAGTCTTGCCGAGAATAGTGCCACGACGGCATCGATGGAACCTGGCAGACAAGTCGGCCAGTTTGTACTCGAACAGGTGCTGGGCGAGGGGACTTATGGAACGGTCTATAAGGCATGGGATACAGAATTACTGCGTCACGTTGCCCTGAAACTTCCTCGAACGGGAGCGGTAACGGCCGATCAGCGTCTGCAGTTCCTTCGCGAAGCCCGCATGGCAGCGAAGATCACCAATCCGCATGTCGTCACAGTCTTCGAAGTTGGAAAATTCGATGACTCGTTCTACATCGCTTCGCAGTACATCGACGGAGTCACGCTGCGAGAGCGGCTTCAGATGCGGCCAATGACTGAGCGTGAGGCGGCGGAGTTTTTGATTCCGCTGCTCAGGGCGATTGAAGTATTCCACAATCAGGGAATCATTCACAGAGACTTAAAGCCGGGCAACATCCTGATTGGTTCCGATGGTACACCTCTGATCGCTGACTTTGGACTCGCGCGCCGCGATCAGGCCGGCGAAACGACCGTCACTCAAACCGGCAAGGTCGTCGGTACCATCCCTTATATGTCTCCCGAACAGGCGCGCGGTGACAACAAGCATCTCACGAATCGCACGGACATATTTGCGATGGGCGTGATCCTGTTTGAACTTCTGACCGGACATCGTCCGTTTGTGGCAACGAATTCACGAACGGTTTTATACCGAATCATCACAGAAGATCCTCCGTCTCCTCGGAGTCTGAAACGCAGCATTCCGCGTGACTTGGAGACCATCTGCCTGAAGGCTTTGCGAAAGGACCCACTTCAGCGTTACGAGTCCGCGGCAGCCATGGCCGATGATCTTCAGAATTTTCTTGATGGCAAGCCTATTCTTGCGCGCCCGGTGAGCGTACCGGAGCAGTGCTGGAAGCTGATTCGTCGAAATCGAGTCAGCTTTGCCGCGACTCTCGTGACTGTGGCTGCAGTTGTCAGCGCCATCATGATGATGGTGCGTCCTCCAGCGGGAACTGTCCCTGTTGTTATTGCCACAGAAAATGGAGACGCCTCGCTTCGATTTGTGAGATACAACGATGTACTGCGGGTTCCTCATGAATCTGGCTTTCAGGCAATCTCGAATTCAGGACAGCGTGTATACGTGACACCAGGCCTCTATCGTATTGAAGGACGAGATGAGGCAGGACGCTTTCATGAAGTCTGGCGAACGATCCCGGAGCTGCCGTCTTCAGGCGAAGGGGACCCCTACTATCCTCACCGTGCATGGTCGGTGAAAGACGGTGTCGTAATGCTTCAGCCATTTCGCCTGTTTGCAGATCAGGACGTTGCAGAGTCGATGGTCAATGTGAAAGGTGGACAGTTTGAAGCGGGAATAGAAAATGACACAGCAATGGCTCGGCGACACCCACAGACCGTCGGCGATTTTGAGGCAGGCGTCAACGAAGTCAGCTACGAAGTGTTCCGCAAGGTGTTGAATCAGCCCTTCAAATTGTCGACTTTGACGGGCACATATCTATCAGAAATCAATTCGCGGTTCGGCGATCGCTCAATGATCTCCGATGACACGCCGGTTTCCGGCTATCCGATTGATGTTGCCATTTTGTACTGCGAACTGGCCGGTGGGCGTTTACCAACTTGCATAGAATGGGAGTACCTTGCCACACTCGGCGGCTCTGCACCGTACTCAACGGGCAATACACCTCCGATCGAGCAGCCTGAGAACTGGAGTATCCTGTCCATCAAGGCGGTCACATCCGACACAACGCCCTCCGGAATCCGCAACCTGTGTTCAAGTGTTGCCGAATACACAGATTCGCCGGGCCTCAGTTACGTCCTGCTCTTTCCAACCCGGTTCCCTGAAGATCGAAGGTCCCACGCAGGGGCGGAGGAACTTGCTCGAATCCCGACTTTGATTGAGGTTCGCGGTGCACCATCCGATTGGCTGGCATCCGGCGTCGCAGCTCAATTCGTCAATCCCCGACAGCGACTGCTGGCGCCATTCCCTGCTGCTGACATCGATGCCCTCACCACATACAGCCGGATTGGCTGGAGGATGGTGAGGGCTGTCGACTAGTTACCTTTTGCGACTGATGGCGTTTAAGAAGTCGTCACATTTGAACGCTGGCAACGGAAGAACGCGCCTTTCAGAAGACAATACAACTATGGCGCGTATTCTGACCCGTACAGATGAAACCACTTCAGACGCGTTTCTTCCTTTTCATTGCCCGAGATCAGCTTCTTGACGGGTACCTGAACCGCGATTTCGCGCACTATGCAGTTATTGTTCGCGTCAAGCTTCCTGACCTGAGGAGATGTCGCTTCGATCAACTGCAGTCCGCCCGGCAATTCCCTGACACCGCTGAGGTCAGAAGTGCGGATGCCGATGTAGAGATCCCCAGGCACATCCCGTTCACCAGCATCAGCACGGTCGTTGTCACGGAAGATCTTATACAGGGCAAAGTATTGCGAGCCTCCTTCACCACGAACCTCAAGAGCCTTCACGTACTTGACCCTCCAAAGTTTCACGCCCCAATCGGGCATGATCTCTCCGACTGAGCCCGGAATCATCGTTTTATACAGAGGGATTTCGAACGAAAACACTTTCTTGTTACTTCGAACGGTCTTCGGACGATTCCGTTCATCTTCCAGTGGCTCTTTAAGCTCAGCGAACAAGTAGTCCTGCGAACGAGCACCAGCGAATGCAAACGTTTCATCAACGAGCATCGTACCAGTACCGAGTTCCAGGCTTGGGGGCGAAGGGGCCACACATGCCCCTCCAACGCAGTTACATTCAGCTCCATTGCAATTGGCGTAGACCATTCCTGCGTAGGTGACGGGGTTGTTCTTGCAGTTTGTGAGTTCCCAGACGCAGACGGTAGTTGCACCTCCGGTCCCTGGAATTCCGATTGGAATCTGAGCAAGTTTCGTGGTCGGACACAGTTCTGCATTCGGTTGTGGAACCACACCCTCGCCTGAAGTGGGTTCTTTGTCCGAATAGGGCACACTCGCACAAGGCGGACAACAGCGCGTCACCGGAACGCACGGACGACAAGCTGTCTGGGAACTTTCATTGTACCAAAACGGTGACAGGCAATTGACGCGAGGAGCACAGGCCTTTCGTTTTCCAGCTGCGGCAGGTTGACAATTAAACCCAATACAGACAGCGATGAGAGTTCCACAGATCATAGATCGAAACACAGCAGGACTCCGAATTTTCGGGTGAAACAGTCGATTTACGACTTGACCGTGTACGCCGGCGGACATGGGAAAAACGCATGAGAGCCTCAAGGATAGGGGAAAGCAAGAACAAAAGACCTAGGTGCAGGAATCCCCGCATACAGACCGATGATTGCCTGCCTGTATTGACTCACTTGAAGGTTGAGTCCGATCCTCGTAAAAGGCACTTTCAGGATACACCGATTTCCAGATGAACTGCGAATTCAGCAACGGATTCCCGGACATCATCGAACATCTGCATACCAGCCAGTCAGGACCTGCCGTGAACTCACCCACCCAACGCGCTCGAGAACTCGGAATCTGTTTCGAACCCCAGCAACCGGGGTATTTGAATCTGTGCATTCGAACAGGCAACCTGCTGATCACCTCAGGTCACGTGAGTGAGTTGAAGGGGGTTCTTGGGAAAAATGTCTCAGTTGAGCAGGGATACGAGGCAGCGAAGGACTGTGCGCGAAAGATTCTGCGATCTGTTTTCAACGCGCACGGAACGCTCGACAATCTACGAGTCCTCAAAGTGCTGGGTTGCGTGTATTCAGCGCCTGACTTTACTGACCAGCACCTTGTGATTAACGGTACTTCAGACCTGCTGCATGAGCTATTTGGCAAGGACGGCGACGGCTATCATGCTCGGAGCGCCCTGGGCTTTGCTGCTCTGCCGACCGGTGCGGCGGTCGAAGTTGAGGCGATTTTCGAGATCAAATCCTGACTTTGACTCCGCAAAAGCACCCGAATAATCGGAAAAATCGACAGTCCCCGTTAAAAAACGCAAAGTCTGGGATGGATTGTTGCGAGCACTGAACACGTGATTTTACGATGACGATAAGTTGAATGCTGAAAAAGCAGAGTTTTCGTCCCGGTGCGAGGGCGCGTTTCACGCGCAAAATGTGAGACCAAGTCAATGTCCAAAAAGCAGGTTTTGCTGATCTCCATCGTTGCCGCACTCCCGGCAGCTGCACTTGTCGCTGTCCTCGTCATGGCCGGTTTTCAGGGCTACGCGAACCAGTGGACTGGTATGCTGTGGGGAATTAATGTCGTCGCCGGCCTCCTTGCCGCTGTTGTCGCCGTCAGCCCGGTTCTTGTTGGACTGCTCTATCCGGCAGCAGGTTTTGCAGCCGCGGGTGCCGGAGCAACTGCATTGGGGCCTGGGGAGACATTCAACCCCACAAAACATGATGACTCTGATGATGAAGAGGCTCCTGAGGATGACGGCGAACAGCTGTTCGATGATGAAACTCTTGATGATGGCTTCGACGACGACTTCGAAGGAAGTTTCGACGATGACAGCCGCAACTGATTGAGTAGCTTGGGCATTCCTGCCCGAGCACATCCCCGCAGCGCCGCCTGCATCAATACCTCGTCATGGCGCTGTGGCTGTACTTGAACCAGCGCGCGGACAAATCGTAGCTTGGGCATTCCTGCCCGAGCACATCCCTGCCGCGTCGCCTACATCAATACCTCGTCATGGCGCAGTGGCTGTACTTGAACCAGCGCGCGGACAAATCGTAGCTTGGGCATTCCTGCCCGAGCACATCCCCGCAGCGTCGCCTACACCAATACCTCGTCATGGCTCAGTGGCTGTACTCGAACCAGCGCGCGGACAAATCGTAGCTTGGGCATTCCTGCCCGAGCACATCCCTGCAGCGCCGGCTACACCAATACCTCGTCATAGCGCAATGGCTGTACTTGAACCAGCGCGTGGACGGGCAGGAATGCCCATCCTACATTTGAGCACATCCCTGCAGCGTCGCCTACATCAGTACCTCGTCATGGCGCAGTGGCTGTACTCGAACCAGCGCGCGGACGGGCAGGAATGCCCATCCTACATTTGAGCACATCCCCGCCGCGCCGCCTACACCAATACCTCGTCATGGCGCAATGGCTGTACTCGAACCAGCGCGTGGACGGGCAGGAATGCCTGAGTGTTACCCACATTCTTTGTAAATCTTGCAACGAGCAGGTAGAGATTTCTTCGGGAAATGCTGGGAAAATTGATTGGCCCAATCTTTGCGTTGGTAGGTAATCAACGTGATGCACCGGCCATGGGATGTTCGCAGAGAGACCTCGGCGGCCTGGCATGCGGTAGTGATCACGGAGATGAGTTTGGCAGGTTCAGCTGAATCTTCCGAACGGCGCAGGGAGGACTCTGTGATGGTCATTCTGGAAACAAAGGAATGGGCGGAAACAACATTTGGACCCTGTGAACTGGGTGACGAGAGGAGGAATCGACGCCTGGTCCGGCTGGCTCAGGACATTGCCGCCAGACCGGACGGAAGTACTCCGGAACAAACGGAATCGTGGGGCGACTGCAAAGCCGCGTATCGATTGTTCAATGAGGAAGATGTCACTTTTGATGGCATCATCGCGCCACATTGCCGACAGGTTCGCGAAGGTTGCGAAGTCGGCTCTGTCAAACTGATCATCAACGATACCACGGAAATTGACTATGGTCGTAACCGTAAGGCCACAGGGCTTGGTCGGACAGGAAACGGTTCGGGGCGAGGGTTCTTCCTGCACACGGCGATGATGGTCGATGCGGCAGATGGACGAGTCGACGGGCTGGCGGGCCAGATTCT
>JAEUIH010000029.1 GCA_016795105.1 Planctomyces sp. | reverse complement strand
CTTGTCCCGCGCTGGTTCGAGTACTGCCACGGTGCAGGAATTTGCTCGGGCAGGAATGCCCAAGCTACATTTGACTTTTCCCGCTCTGATTCGAGCACAGCTGCATGCATCATGACGAGGAGGTCAGGAGATGTTGTGCGCGTGTGTGGCATTCGGCAACTTTTGACCGCGCGAATTCTGCGAGTGCCCTGTCATCGGCGCCGTGAGTTGGGTCGAGCAATTCAGATTGCGAAAGAGGAGTCCCATAGACGATCCGAATTCGGCCCGGGCGGACGAGCCATGCACCACGCGGAAGGACGCGGTCTGCTCCGGCAATCGCCACGGGGTATACCGGGAGTTCTGTGCGGCGGACCATCGCAAGGAACCCGGGACGGAATGTCCTGACTTCAGTGCCGGAGGATCGTGTGCCTTCCGGGAAGATACCGACCAGGTGTCCCTCTTCCAGTCGCTGAATTGCTTCGCGAATGCTGCCGCTGCGGACCGCCTCCCTGCTGATCGGGATGACGTGTGTTCGTCGCAGCAATGCGCCTAGTAGAGGGACTCGGAACAGGCTGTCTCGAGCAAGATATGCCACCGGGCGTCGCATCAGAACGGCGGCCAGCAGCGGATCGAGGTAACTCTGGTGATTGAGCAGCAGCAGTCCACCGCGAGTGTTGTCGATATGTTCGAGTCCTTCGGCTTCCACGTGCAGCCACCAGCGACAGAACCAGCGAAACGGCACATGCAGGACTCGCCAAATCAGATTGCGTTCCGGCACTTGAGAACCCGGAACTTGCGAAGATGATACAACAGGAGCTGATCCGTCACTCATTCAGTCGACTCCTCAACTGGATGAGGCGACAAAAGTGCCTGGACAACCTCCGAAGTGGATCGGAGATCTTCAAACAAGTGATCAGGAGCGTGAGGCTCAAGTTCCCTGGACGTGTATGTCCCGGTCGCTACCGCAAGAACTCGGGCTTCGATGGCTCTCGCACAACGGATGTCTGCTGGAGTATCTCCGATCACGATTGACTGGCGACCATGAAGTGGTTTCTGCAGGTGTCGAGATGTCATCTGTAAGGCAAGACGTGCAACATCGTCACGCAACGGGTGATGATCCCCGAAGCCACCTGTCTGGAAGAAATGATCAATCTGAAAGTGCCGGAGTTTGATCCATGCGCCTTCGGCATAATTGCCGGTTAAGAGGCTGAGTACAACGTGTTCAATACGAGCCAGCGATTCGAGGAGAGGTCGGACACCGGGCAGCAATTCCCCGGGAAGGTCGTGGAGGCACTGGGGCAGGCGTTCGAGGTAACTTCTCATGAAGCGATTACGTTCATCGATCGTATCTGTCAGGCTGTACTTCTGGAAGATTTCGTCCGCAATTCCACGATCCGTTCGTCCGGCTGTGAGAACGCCTTCAAAGGGAAAGTCGAGTTGAAATTCTTCTGTCAGAGCCAGTTCCATAGCACGCTGCCCTGCACCGCCGGTGCTGAGCATAGTGCCGTCAATATCAAAAAAGAGAACGCGATCAGTCGCAGGCATGAATCCGCACTTTGTTAAGAAGTTGGGGGCCCCCGCGAGCCTTTAGGTCTTCGTAATCGGAAAGACGAAACCCCGAAAAACACGCTGAAGCACGTACTATAGGCAGGAATCGGCGAAAATCACTCGGCTGACTGCCTTCGAACCCGTGATTCCAGAGTTGCTTGAGCAAAACGACAGGAAAAACGGTGGTGAACCTGAAGCGAGGGGTTTCACAGGCCGAAAAAGGTTGTTAATCTACTCCGCTTCCGATCACGGGCGGCTCTACGCCCTTGCCGACGTCCGGACGTCGTGCAGAGATGAGTGGTCACAAGCAAATGAACATTGAGTGTGCAGGGATTTGATAGCCATGGCGAAGACACAGCGGAAACTGAAGAAAGCAAACCACGGTCGACGACCGGCCAGTTCAAAGGCGCGCCGAGCAAAACGCCGCGGCGTCAAACTGTCCTGATATTCCCAAATGTAGCTTGGGCATTCCTGCCCGAGCACGCAAATGTAGCTTGGGCATTCCTGCCCGAGCCCGCAAATGTAGCTTGGGCATTCCTGCCCGAGCACGGTGGTGAGGGGGACGGGCAAGAATGCCCATCCTACGTGAAGAGGGGGACGGGCAAGAATGCCCATCCTACGTGAAGAGATTGACTGAACGCCTATCCAGACCGGATGGGCGTTTTTTATTGCCTGCGCAAAGTGCACGGACGGTCTCGACGTCACAGTTCTCCCGAGTATACTCCGAACGCGAACTGTTCGGCTGAAAGGGCTTGAGCGGCTTCGAGCTGCTGCCGATTTTCGGATCAAGCCGTACGGCTTAAAGAATGTATGACCAGAGATTGTGGAAACACGCACTTCCTTGACCGCAGACGTTAAGACCTCAAAGGGGATCGTAATGGAGGAGAAGGTAGCACAGTTGTCGATTCATCAGAAACTGTCGAAGCTGGCTGCGAATCTCTGGTGGAGTTGGGACCCGGAAGTGACGGAGGTCTTTCGTCTGATAGACAGACAGAGGTTTGATGAACTCAATCACAACCCTGTGTTACTGTTGAAAGAGTATCCGCCGGACCGACTTGAGCAGCGAGCACGAGAAGCGGTTTTGCATTCACGGGTGCATTGGGCTTATCGTCGATTCAGTGAGTATCTGGAATCGTCGACAACATGGGGCGCGACGCATGCGGCGATTTTGGGACAGGGGCCGGTTGCGTATTTCTCCGCGGAGTTTGGTCTGCATGAATCGCTGCCAATCTATTCTGGTGGATTGGGGGTACTTGCGGGCGACCATTTGAAGAGTGCATCAGATCTTGGTTTGCAGTTGATTGGGATCGGACTGTTCTATCATGAGGGTTACTTTGTTCAGGCAATTGATTCACACGGGTGGCAGCAGGAGGAGTATCCTCGACTTTCGGCCGATGCGCTGCCGTTGAAGGTTGTTGAAAACAGTGCGGGTCCCGTCATTGTTCGAGTGGATACTCGAAACGGCGCCATCCATGCACGGATTCTGCATCTGGCGGTTGGTCGCATTGATCTGTACTTACTTGATACAGATATTCCTCAGAATACCCCTGAAGATCGCAAGCTCACGGCTCGGCTGTATGGTGGCGACCAGAGAACTCGAATTCGGCAGGAATTATTGCTTGGGGTTGGTGGAGTACGAGCCCTGAAAGCACTGGGAATTACGCCAAATGTTATTCACATGAACGAAGGCCATTCGGCGTTTGCACCGCTCGAAGTCATTCGTGAACGCATGCAGGACGATGGACTGCCATTTGATCGAGCACTCAAGGACACGGCATCACGATGTGTATTCACGACCCACACGCCGGTACCTGCGGGGCATGACCGCTTCGATGCCGGACTGATCGATGAACATCTTGGTCCGTTGGCCGATACACTTGGACTGAATCTGCACGGGATGATGGGCCTGGGTCGAGTCGATCCGCAGCATGACGGAGAGACGTTCTGCATGACGGTTCTGGCACTCAAAATGTGTCGGATCGCCAACGGCGTTTCGAGTCTGCATGGGGTCGTTAGTCGCGATATGTGGTCGAGTCTATGGCCATGGCGGAGTGTAGAAGAAATTCCGATCGGACATATTACAAACGGGGTTCACGTCCCAACATGGCTGGCATCACAGATGCGTGTTTTGTATGACCGAGTCCTTCCGGAGAACTGGTTTCAGAGATCTGGTCAGGCCGAGGTCTGGCGGAGCTTTGAATCGACGACGCCTGGGGAACTGTGGGAAATTCATTCGACACTGAAAAATCGACTGATCGTCTATGCGCGTGAAAATGCCGTGGATCAGGCTCGCCGTCGCGGTGAGAGTGACTCCGTGGTGCGAGACCTGGAGACGATGTTTGACCCACGCGCTCTCACAATCGGGTTTGCTCGTCGATTTGCACCTTACAAACGAGCGGACTTGATCCTGAAAGACCTCGATTTCCTCGCACGACTGATTGCAGACGTGGATCGTCCAGTTCAGTTTATCTTCGCGGGAAAAGCACATCCGGCCGATGAACGTGGAAAACAGATTCTGCAGCAGATTTATCGCCTGACCCGGGAAGAGCCATTTCGAGGGCGAGTTCTCATTTTGGAGAACTATAGTATCGATATGGGCAGAAAACTGGTTCAGGGTGTCGATGTCTGGCTGAACAACCCTCGACGACCACTCGAAGCATCGGGTACCAGTGGACAAAAGGTCGTTCTGAATGGTGGCTTGAACTGCTCTGTACTCGATGGCTGGTGGGCCGAAGCCTACGATGGCAAGAATGGTTTTGCCATCGGAAATGGTAGAACTCATAGCAATCAGGACCTTCAGGATGCTCGCGACGGTGCCGATTTATACCGAGTCTTGACGGAGGAAGTGATACCTCTGTTCTTTGAACGGGACCGCGACGATTTGCCTCAACAGTGGATCAGCCGAATGAAACGTGCGATCCGGACATTGGGGTGGCGATTCAATGCGGATCGTATGGTGATGGACTATGCAACTCATTCCTATGTACCGGCTGCGGGCGGACTGAGTTGTTCCATTGTGTCGATGCCCTAGGTGAATTACCCAGGTCAGGGTGGATGGAGCTTCCGTAAAGACTGATCAGTTAAAGTGTTAGGGCGAATCGGTTACGACTGTTTCTTCGGCGAGATCGGACTTTTCGATTTCTTGAGCGGCAAAATACACCGATTGACTTATTTCGGTGTCGGCCCTAATGTTCTGGAAGAATCGGCGACGATTGACCGGTCAGAGTGCGCACATTGGGGAATGTGGGTCCAATGGCCTTTATGCTCAATGGTCCTATTTTTGTAATGGAAACGACGACATGTTGGGGACATTCTGTCGAATAGCGTTCGCGTTTGCCTGCGCGTTCACTGTGTCTTATTCAGCAAGCGCACAGGGCAGCTGGGCAGACCAGCTTGTCGATACTCGTAAGCTGGACTTCGGAGTCGTCGCGACTGGTGCAGAGACGGTGAAACAGGTCACTGTCAAAAATACCACGAACGCAACCGTCCATATTAGTGGTGTCAGCACAGCCTGCCTGTGTGCTCAGGCGTCTCAACCAGTATCCAGTCTGTTGCAGCCGGGTGAAGAGACGATCATTGAAGTTCGCCTGAATACTCGCCAGTTCAGCAAGAAACGCGATACCTCGCTGACGATTTCATTCGATGCTCCCCAATTTGCCTCTGTCCAGATCCCTATTTCTGCTTACATCCGTACGGACGTGGTTTTTGAACCAGGGATTGTGCAGTTTGGTAATGTGGCTGTCGGGGCCGGAGCTGAATCGAACGTGAGTTTGTCCTATGCTGGCCGTTCTGACTGGAAAATTGTTGATGTGAAAATCGGAAGTCAGGATCTGACGGCGACATTGAAAGAAACAGGACGTTCGGCGGGCCGAGTTGATTACCAGCTGACGATGAAGCTCAGCAAAGACGCGAAGCCACAACGAGTACGTGACCTTGTGACTTTGGTGACGGACGATGCGGCCAATCCATATGTTCCACTTATGGTTGAAGGCGTTGTTGTTGCCGAATATTCACTCGCTCAGGATAAGTACTTTGTTGGCAACGTCAGGCCGGGTAAGGAAGTTCCAATCACCGTTGTTGTGAAAGGCCGAGAAGCTTTTCATGTGCAGTCAATTGCTGGCGATACACTCACAACAGCCTTCAATGCGAAGCTGGATCCTACAGACAAAGAACAGCATGTTCTGATGGTTAAGTTCCTGGTCCCTGACACGCCAGGAAAGTTCTCTGAGACCGTTACCATTGAGATTGCTGGTAAGTCTTCACCTGTCAAGTTTCAGGTGAACGGCACTGTGCTGGGCTCAAACCCATAAAGCAGAACCGAGCAAGAGTACTGCTAAGCACGAGCAGGATGGGAGGAATGAACCTTCCGTCAGTTTCGAACGACGACCAGTTGAATTCGTTTCGAGCCGCGACTGCATTCAGCGCGAAGCCAGCGTGATTGGTAACCACGAAAGACCCGAACCACACAAAAGAAGTCCATTCGGTCACTTCTCCCATTCTTCCGCGTGTTCCGTGGTCAAAACGCATTCCTGCCTGCGACCTGAATTCAAAGCCACAGACTCTGACCTGGAGTCTTCTCAATTGGCAAGAGAATGAGGGCAAAAGAATACAGGACTCTGCCATTCTCCTGTTCCCATTCTACTGCCATCTCCCGGACTCCAGACCCTCCTCTGCAATTCTTCCGTCTCATCCGCGTGTTCCGTGGTCACAAATCGCAGTGGATGCGAGAGAGTGTGAGAGCAAAGAGGGAGTCATTGGCGGCTGGAGTGGGTTGCCTGATCTGCGCCACCGACGAGAATATCTCCGGTGATTGAGTTCTCGGGAACGAAGAACACGACAAACGTGTTTCGTCCGTCGGCGATATGGACGGGGATTTGAACTCTGCCACCAGTTCCAGAGCCGATCCGGAGGTCTGTTTTCCAGGTTCCTGCGGGTAGCTCAGTGCGTGCGACGTCGATACGAGCAGGCAGAAGATGCCACGAGCGAAGATCGGGTTTCTCCATCGCTTCCCATGCGATGCCGGCGACGTTGACAGCCAGATCGACGGCCGTGTTTCGGCTGATTTTCTGGGCTTCTTTGAGGACGTAAATTGTGCCCTTCTTGACAACTCGACGGACCACAATCCGAGCCACTTCTTCATCGCGATTGTTTTCAAACGAAGCCACTGCTGCGGCGTTCACGTCCACGAGTGTCTGGAATGGGATTGAGGAGATGGCTGGCTGATTGTCAGCGGAGAGCACAGAGAAGTGGAGTGCAGCGGGCTGAACTGCCGAGTAGTCAGGGACTGGCCGCGCGATTCGAACGGGCGCAATCGTAGGTGGAAGAGTATGTTTTCCAGTTACACTCAGAATTCGGTCTGCAATCAGAAGTGCGGCCTGAGTCGGGACGGTGGACTCGGGAACCCACTCTGGAGCTCGACCGACGAGAGCGATCACATGGAGTGCCCCGTGGCCAGGTTTGCAGCGAGTTCCGAATGAGAGTGACTCGGGAGAAGCCAGAGACTCTCCGAACTCCGGATTCCAGAAGCGAACATCATCCAATGCTCGATCCGTCTCGATTGCTCGCACCGCGGTTTCTGACTGGATCGCCGCAGAGAGGTACGACCCCATGGCAATGGGTTTATCAACCGGTGTGACAAGGTTCTGGACGGGAGTGGTCAGAGACGGGTTGGCTCCGGAGTATCCGGCCGGCAGTATCGCAGGGCCAGCCGTGCCTGGCGTCCCATCCGCGGGCTGAGTTGGATGAGTTACTTTCTTTGCGAGTCCCTCTCGGACTCCGGCGGCCCGCTGGGCAACCTGCATTGAATATGCGAACGAGTCGGTTCCGTTGTTCAGAAGGCTGCTGAGAAGCAGCATGTTCAGAACCATGTGCCTTTCAAAGTCACGGGCTGCCCACGCGACCGCATTGTCATCGGTCAGCATTGCCGTGGCTTTTTCGCCGAGCGCCGTTTGTTCGAGATGTTCAAGTTCTCGACGGACTTCTCTCAGGTTCGTTTCCGCGGCGCTTGGGTTTCCGGATGCCAGCTGCAAGACGGACTGATCCAGCAATAACATCTCTTTTTCAGCACGTGGCGATTTGATCGACTTTTGAAGTTCAATCTGCGACGTTTTGAGATCCCCGGAAGCATAACTGTGAATGGCAGCGACGTGTGACTTGTGCCAGCTCTGACATCCTGCCATTGACATAAGCATCAATGCAAACAATGGCCGACAGAGCCGGAGTGACGGTCGGCATTGTGGATAAGGCATGTCAGGAAACAGAGTCGCACCCATGGAAGTTTGATTGTCCCGGTTCGACGAGAATTCCGTCTAGTCGTTGTAGTGCTTCAGCTTGCCAAGAAATGATTTGTGATAACCCTTACGGAGATCGGCTGAAGTCTGGAACGACTGGGCGGTATGAATATCAATCATCTCCAGAGTCAGCTTGTAGTCTCGCTGATAGTCACCATTCGAGTTTGTTGACATGGATGTCACTCGAGCAAACAACAGGTAGTCGAATGGCTGCTGAACTCGCTCCATCGTCTGAAGTAACTGTCGCTGGGGTTCGGGAAGCAGCAGTTGCTGAGGTGTCAGGCGACATTGGTCCATTGCTGCTTCCACGTAGGTTCTGCTGATGACCTTGAACTGTGGATCCTGACTAATCATCGTCGTGATGTCTTCATAAATCTGTTCTGCTGATTCACCAAGTTCTTCACCGCTCAGATTTTGCACTCCGAGGAAACAGATAGAACGCTGAGGGAGACCTTCCGGCCCGGTGGTGTGAGAAGCCTGATGAATTGTGCCAGCGGATTGAGCCATCAGCTGAGCAGTCGCCTGTTGAACGAGAGGTTTCCAGGTTTCCGCACCCGCGGTATGGCTGCCAACCATGTCCTTGTCGTCGTTGCTCAGGACATGCGCATGCTGTTTGCCACGGCAACCGGCAATCGTGATTGTAAGTACTGCCAGGACAAACAGTCCGACCGTCAGTCGTTTGGAAAACATCGGCCCGTAGACTCCATTCTTGGAACAGACAACGACCTCCTGTACCGCACATCCTGTGCGCACCGCTGTCTATATGGGGAAATCTACGGCTTTTTCGGCTCCGCGGCCAATAGCAGTTCGGCATTCCATGGCCATTCGAAGCCTACAATTCCCTGAACCAGCGGGGAACTTTGGCAGCCTTAACAGAAGCGAAACCAAAGGTGCCAGGATTTGCCGAAACAGCATTGGCACTCTTGGTGAGCGGGGTTTTGGGAGAAATGGGCACTCCTGGGTGTTGACTCCACGGTGAGAGTCGACAGGCAGGAATGCCACAAGTTGCAGAGAGTTCGCCGCGTAAGGGGGAGTCGGGCGAATCCTATTTGGCACCAAGATTGATCAGATGGTCTGTCATGGGAAGAGTAATTTTCAGCTGGAAATCGATTTCTCCGGCGAGCTTTGTGGCGAGTTCTGCGAGGTCATTGCTTCCGACGGCCTTGTAACATTCAGCGAGTTCTCGCCATGCAAATCGGCGAACTGGCGACGGCATAAGCCGAGCAGCCTTTTCGAACTGAGTGATGGCATCTCGGTGATTCTCGAGTTGTTTCAATGCGATCCCGTGCAGCAATCTGCGAGGACCTTCGAGAGGACCGGCATTCTCAATCTTTTCCAGTTCCACGACAGCTTCGGTTGGCATCCCGAGATCCAGGTATCCGTCAGCGGTCAGGAGTCTTCGGACAGTCTTTGGTGTTAGGGAAGTTCTCATCGCTGATTGGCTCCTGATCCTGAGCAGATGGTTTTCTTTTCGACGACTTGTTTGATTCGTCATTGTTATCGAACTGATTTCCATTCAACGCAAGTGTTGCGCCAATCGCTCAAAAAGTGTAGCGATTTTTTGTAAGTGGTTTATTGGTTGTGGTTTATGTCGAAGTGGTTCGTGTCATGAGCTTCCCTGTGTTCTGCCAAAAATACAAAATGCGACAGTGAGCCGGGCAAAATGGCGTGACTTTTCTGATTTTGCGGTTTTGAGTTTGTAAGAATTACTCCGTCGAATCTGTGACCATCGGTAAGGAATCTGACGTCAGGGAGGCATCCTGAAATAGAAATTGTCCGGAGAGACTCGAAACAGTCTCGCAAAGCCCTGCCACGATGTCGTAAGAAGCATTCAGTGGATCTGCGGGGCGATCGGGGCACAGAGTCGGAAGCAAAGCGGAACGAAAGACGCACGATGCTCGAATTTTTTCTCGGCGGCTTTGTTCTGCCGTTTATGATTGCCGCGGTGGGTGTGCCGATGATTCGAGCATTGGCTCCGGTTTTGGGTTTGATTGACCAGCCCGGTGAGCGGAAAGTCCATTTCATTCCGACGCCCCGCAGCGGTGGCATTGCGATTTTTGCCGGGATCGTATTGACTCTGATTGTGTGGGCAGTGATCTGGAGTTCCGGGTTGGATATCGCGGGGACTCTGCGCGATTTGCTGCTGGAATCGGTTCAGGGGAATCCGGAGCGGATTCGTCAGTTTTTGGCGATCGGGATTGGGGGCGGAACTTTGTTTTTTGTAGGTCTGGCGGATGACCGCTGGAATCTTTCCTGGAAACTGCGACTGGGTTGTCAGTTATTGGTGGCAGTGTTTGTCGTTGCCATGGGGGTCCGAGCGACGGTCTTTGTCTCTCAGCCATGGTTTGGCTGGGGCGTCAGCATTCTATGGATCTTGGTGCTGACCAATGCTCTGAATTTTCTCGACAACATGGACGCATTGTCCGCAGGAATCGGCGTCATCGCGTCGCTGATTTTTTGTGCGATCATGATTGAACTTGTGGGTACGCCAGTGTGGAGTGTCGCCTTTCTGTTGATTGTCCTCGCAGGTTCGCTCAGTGGCTTCCTGCTCTGGAATCGTCCACCGGCATCGATCTTCATGGGCGACTGCGGCAGTAATCTGATCGGGTTCCTGCTATCAACGCTGACGATTGTGGGAACGTTCTACGATCGGACCGGCAGCCGTCATGTCATGCTGGCTCCTCTCTGCGTTCTGGCCGTTCCATTGTATGACTTTTCGACCGTGATTCTGATCCGACTGCGACAGGGGCGAAGTCCGTTTCAGGGAGACAAAAGTCACTTCTCACATCGCCTTGTTGAATTAGGACTGAGACCGGCGTCTGCAGTGCTGACCATTCATTTGACGACGATGATGACGGGTCTGGCGGGACTGCTGCTTTACAAGGTTCCGGACTGGACAGGTGCGGGTTTGGTTGTGGGGCTTGTGATCTGTGTGTTATCAATTATTGCAATCCTGGAGACCGTTGGTCGATCTGCCGTGAGTCGCTCACAACAGAGTCCTTCACAACAGAGCCGATCTGTCGAGCGGGACCCGGCGGCGAATTCGATTGAGCGGAACGGAGAGTCGGGCGTGGAGACTTCAGTGGTGCATCCACTATGATGGGGCCAATCCGGGGACTTGCGATTGCATTGATCACGGCCGGACTTCTTTGGCCGGTTGAAGAAGCTGTGTCGGGCGCTGGCCTGCAGTGGGTTGTGCTATGGATGGTTCTGGGGATGCTGGTGTCATTCCGCGGAATTCCATTTCCCTGGCCAACCTGGCAGGGGCTTCGGGCACTGACTCCGGTTGCATTCGCGGATGCTGGCTGCTTGTGCATTGTCTTTGGGCAGTTGTTGTCCACGTGCTTCGTATTTCAGAGAGGTGGCGACTGTCGTGCGGCCATCAATCTGTGCTGTGAATGGGTTGGACTATTGTTTGCATGGTGGATACTCCGAGCATCGCTCACAGCGGAGTCAGCTCGACGGGACCTGGGGATCGCGGTCGTGGGAGTCATGACGGGTATAGCCGCGTTTGGTCTATGGCAGCATCATGTGATCTATCAGCAACAGTCAAACTGGTATCAGACGCTGAGGAAGGAGCTGGATGAGAATCAGGGGTCAGCGGGATCCGTGCTGCGTGTTTCAGAGATTCTGCGTGAGTTTCAGGAGAACGAAATTCCACTTGAGGGAAGTGAGAGAGTTCTCTGGGAGAACCGCCTCCTGAACAGTTCTGAGCCAACCGGGACATTTGCCCTTGCCAACACATTCAGTGGATTGCTGGCAGTCGCGATTCTGATTGCAGCAGGTGCCGTGATCGAAGTCATACCGAAGTTCAGAACTCTGCGACTGCATCAAATTGCGGGGCTGATAATTTGCGTGTTGGTTTTAAGTTATGCAATGGTGCTGACGAAGAGCCGTACTGCATGGGTGGGGCTGTCGGTTGGGGCTCTGTACTTGCTGTTCAATGATCGAAGAGGCGTGTTGACCGTTCGAGTGCGGAAGGCGATTTTCATTGCAGTCCTTCTGACGGGTTCGACTGCCGGAGCCGCGATCGTCACCGGAGCACTCGACAAAGAAGTCATCCTTGAAGCGCCTCGATCATTGCAGTACCGACTATTCTACTGGATGGGGACGATGGGAGTACTTCGGGAGAATCCGTGGACCGGAGCGGGCCCTGGGAATTTTCGACAGGCATATCTGCAGCACAAACCTGCGGAATCAAGCGAAGAGATTCGTGACCCCCACAACTGGATTCTTGACGCCTGGGTTTCGGGGGGAATGTTAAGTTTTGCGGGAGTGTTGTTGTTGCTGAGTGCCGCAACTCGGCTAATGGTCTCGGGGGCTACTGATGCTGCAGAGGAAACTACGACGCCTTCGGAAGTCAGTCAGGGGCGTGTGTCGTCGGTTCGAGGACGTACTCGGGTTCGTGCTGGCAGGAGCTTGCCATCGCCAACATCTGCGTTGAAGACAGGGCTTGTATTGGGGTTTCTGTTACACGCTGGCTGGTTATTCCTGAACGGTCGATCTGTTTGGGGCGACAACTATGAGCAGCTCTGGATACCGGCAGCACTGGGCATAGCGATTCTGACAGGAGGACTGAACTCGATTGTCCTGAATCGCAAAGTCGCTGTTGCGGGGTTGATTGCAATGTCGGTTCATTTACTGGGGGCGGGTGGCTTTCAAATGCCGGCGCCCATGTTGTTCCTTTTGTTGTGTCTGGCCGTCGCAGTGGCACCTGCCGGGGTGACGCCGGACGGGGTATCGGAAGCGGAACAACGTGGTGTCGCCAGCGAAGCTATGGGACATACGGAGTGGCGAAGAATTGGTTTGGGAGCCGGGTTTTCGTTTGTTGGAGTTGTGGTGGTTGTCTTCGCCGGACTGCTGCCGGTGAGTCGATGTGAGGCAGAGGTCTCTATCGGTAAGTACTATTTTTCACGAGGGCGACTGGATGACGCACTGGAACAATTTCGATCGGCAGCGGAGTCAGACCCAATTTCGGTGATTTCGCGCCAACGAATTGTGGAAGTTCTGTCGTACCGGCTTTCGAAGCTTGCGGATCGAGTTGATGGTGGGGTGACCGCAACGAGGCTGGAAGGCGACGATCTGAAGAAGGCAGAAAAGCTCCGGGAAGAGGCATTGCAGGCCTGTGAGGCTCTGATCGGGGTGGATCAGCGAAATACGCTGGGTTATCGTTATCGATCGAGTTGTGAAAAATCGTCATTTCGAATTACTGGAGATACGAATCAACTGAAAAACAGTGTGGAATCGATGAAAACCGTCGTTCGGCTGTATCCGACCAGTGTTTCCGACCTCCGTGTTCTTGCAGAAACGCAGGCATTGTCGGGAGAATCAAAAATGCTGGAAGAGGCTTCCACGACAGCCGGCCGTGCACTCGAGCTCGACGAGCTGAATCGCACGTGGGGACATACAGACTTGTATTTAACAGACGAACAGAGAAAGTCTTTGTCAGAGATTTTGCAACACAGAGCGGTTGAACCTTACAATCACAGATAACAACACATTTACCGGTCAGGGTCGAGTGGCACGCCGGCACATTCAGAGCCTCGCAAAGCGGGGGAGAAGTCATGCAGAAGTTTGTGTTTTTCCTTGTGGCGATGCTGTTGGTGGCGAGCGTTGGATACATGTTGATGAAGCCACCGAACGATGGCACTGACGGGCCCGAAGTCTTCGTTCCGTCAGACACGACCTCCGTTCATCCATTTAAGTTTGATACAAATAAATTTGGGAAGTCGGAATCCCCGCCTTCGGAACCGGCCGTTGCGACACCGGAAATCAGTGAGACCGGACCGTGGCCGGCGGCAGAAGTGCCGGACCTGAATCATCATTTCGGTCGCATGCAACTGCACTCGAAGGGTGGGCACCACGAGTTCGTCATTCGCAACAGGGGCGAAGCGCCTCTGGAACTTGTTGCAGGAAAAGCGACGTGCCAGTGCACAGAGTTTTCGGTTCGAAAATCAAAGCTGGAACCCGGTGAAGAGACCGTAGTCGACATCAACTGGAAGGCGGAGACAAAGACGCCCGCATTCAGTCATGGTGGTCCTGTTTATACGAACGATCCGAAGATGCCGAAGATTGACTTCATCATCGAAGGAGTTATTGACGCATCGATCGATTTGTTCCCCGAGTCGATCTGGGACATTGGCAATGTGTATCGCGACAAGCCTGCAACGATGACAGCGACAATCGGATCAAAGATCCATTCAGAGTTCGAGTTGAAATCGCTGAGTGCTGAAACTGACAAAGTGACGTTGAATGCGGTTCCGATGACACCGGAAGAGCTTGGGAAACAGGGGTTCCTGATCGGATACAACATTGAGGTGAGCGTCTCTCCGGAAATTCCGGGTGGGGAATTCAGGGACTCGATAACGATTCATCCATCGACCGAAGAGCACCCGCTTGTGATTCCGCTCAAGGCACGCAAATTTGGTGCGATTCGCTACCTTCCAACAGCAGGAACCCTGTTTTCCCCGGAGTCCATGCTGTTGAAATGGGGAAGCTTCTCGACTCAGCAGGGGCGAAGCGGAAAGATCCTGATGCTGGTCGATCAGGAAGGAATGACGGGACCTCTCGAAATCGTTTCTGTGGAATCCAATCCGACCTTTTTGACAGCTCGACTTGAACCCGTTGGTGAACTTTCCGGAACGACTCAGCGATATCACCTGATCATCGAACTTCCTCCCGGAAAGCCTCGTGTTAAGTTTACGATCGAGAATCCCGCCACAATGAAAATTAAGACGAATCACCCGGACGGTGAGGTGATTGACCTGCAGATGCTGTTTTCCACGAACTGAAGTCCCAGTAGATTTCAGCACATCAAAGAGTTTGCATCGGGAATTGGCGGGAGAATCGAGTGATGTCGGGATTATTGGTTGCGCTGCCGTTTATGTTCTTCTGGACAGTTCCTGATTCTCCGGCAGAGCCAATTGCCACGCTTTCTTATTCCAGTGAGCTGGTGTTTCCGCTGAACGCGGAGCACAACCATGCACCTGGTATTGCTGAACTGGAGAACGGTGAGCTGATTGTGTCGTGGTATCGAGGAGCTGGTGAGCGGAAAGCAGACGATGTTCGCGTTCTTGGGGCCCGGCTTCCAGTTGGCAGCAAGACCTGGTCGTCAGAATTTCTTTTGGCTGATACACCTGGATTTCCGGATTGCAACACGTGCCTGATGGTCGATTCAAAGAACCGACTCTGGTTGTTCTGGCCATTGATTCTGGCAAACACCTGGGAGTCCTGTATTACTCGATATCGTGTTTCTGAAAGTCCCGTCGGAGACGGCCCGCCGCAATGGTCCGATGACGGAATGATTCTGCTGAAGCCCGATGAATTTCACGAAGAAGGGATTGCTGAACTTGAACGCACCATTGCCGAACTCCCAAAGCCGCTGACAGACGAATTTAATCAGAAGATCGATCTGGCAAAGCAGCAGATGAAAGACAAACTGTATCAGCGACTGGGCTGGCAGCCTCGATGTAAGCCCACGGTCCTGCCATCTGGTCGAATTCTGCTGCCATTGTACACGGACACATTCTCCGTCTGCATCATGGCAATTAGTGACGATGGTGGCAGGTCCTGGTTCGCCAGCCGCCCGCTGCTTGGTTTTGGCGCGATTCAGGCATCGGTCCTGAGACGCAACGACGGAACATTGTTGAGCTATATGCGAGAAAACGGTTTTACGGGAAGGATTCGGGTCAGCGAGTCGAAAGACGATGGAGTGACGTGGGGACCCGTTGGGACGATTGACATTCCCAATCCCGGTTCAGGACTCGACGCCCTGCGACTCCAGAATGGCCATTGGCTGATTGTTTGCAATGACACACACGACGGTCGAAATCGACTCACAATGTATCGATCGGTCGATGAAGGACATCACTGGACCGCCATGAGGTCGCTCGAAGATCAGCCGCAGGGTTCATACCATTATCCTGCGATGATTCAGACGCGGGATGGCAGGATTCATGTCGTTTACAGCTATTTTGTGGAAGCAGGTAAAAGCATGAAGCACTGTTCATTCGAAGAGAATTGGCTGGAAGAGGCACAAGAATAAGAAGCAATGTGAAGCGGATAACTGAACGGAATGCCAGTTGCTGGGGTTCCGGGAGAGGGCTTGGGACGTTATTGTTCGTTTGGGGCCTTTGCGGAAAGTAATGAAGTATTCTGCTCCTGAAATGGATGTCGAGATGCGAGGAACGTCAATTGTTGGGGTCGGGATTTTCGGCCTGTTGATATTACTGCTGTGGATTTTTGTGTTTCCGGTGGGCCGCGAGCCCGAGAGCAGCAGTTTGACTCAGGGACTGGAAAGTCAGGGAACGGAGAGTCAGACAGCGGGCTCAGCTGACAAGCAGGCCGCTGGGGAGCCGGTTGGAGAGAGGCTTCGAATTGGTGGGGCGGCGGTCAGGATTGACTTTGATGGAGGCACGCCAAGTCAGGCCCAGCCTCCCAAAATCAACGGTGAGTCAGAGCCTGCGGGACGTCCACCCGAGCTGGCATTCAAAACATGGCCTGTTCCAAAACTTGCCCTTGTGGTATCCGGCGAACAGCTTGGGTACTTCGAACCATGTGGATGTACGGCGAATCAGCTGGGCGGGATGAATCGGCGAGCGGATTTGGTTCGTCAGATGAAGGAGTTAAGCTGGCCGGTGCGAGGCATTGACCTCGGCAGTCTGTCGCGTCGATCTGTTCGTCAGGGCCAGGTCAAGTTTGAAACGACATTGTCTGCGATGCGTGACCTAGGTTACGTGGCGATGGGGATTGGTCCGGAAGAGTTGCGACTGGACCCTGGATTTTTGATTTCGCAGCATGTGACCGATGGTGAATCACCATTAAAGTTTCTCAGCGCAAATCTGACGTTCTACAACGATCCGTCGCTTGGAACCCCCCTGCCCTTTTCGGTCATTGATGTCGATGGCGTAAAAGTTGGTATCACTTGTGTGATGGGTGAGCGTCAAAAGCAGTCCGTGATTCCTCAGCGGACACCGGATGAAGAGAGTTCTGCGGATGTGCGCTGGAGTGATCCGGTGGCCGCATTGAAGACTGTCATGCCGGAGTTTGAAAAGCAGGGAGTTGCGTTCAGGATTCTCTTATCGCAGGGTTCGATGGAGGAATCAATTGCACTGGCGAAGGAGTTCCCCGCGTTTGATATTGTGGTAACCGCACTTGGGCCCGGCGATGGGATGCCAACGGCCGAAATGGTTGGCAATGTTCGCTTACTCAAAGTGGGAGCGCAGGGGAAACATGTCGGAGTTGTGGGACTCTACCCGGGCGACACAACAACCCCGATTCGCTATGAACTGGTCAGCCTGAAAGGCAGTCTGTTTGGTGAAGATCAGAAGATGATTGAACATCTGCAAACGTATCAGACGCGATTGTTTGACGAGCAGATCATTCTGGCTGAGAGTCCATCCACACATCCAAGTGGAGCGTCGTTTGTTGGAGCTGAAAAGTGCGGTGAATGTCACACGAAGGCGTTTGCAGTCTGGAAAGAATCGGCCCACTCTCATGCGTTAGAGAGTCTTGATCCGGCGAATCAGAGAACCGGCTTTGAACGGCTTCATGGTGTTCCGCGGATGTTTGACCCTGAATGTCTGTCGTGTCACGTAACAGGCTGGGATCCTCAGGAGTACATCCGATTTCGTACAGGATTTATCAATGAAGAGCTTGCTGAGAACGATCAGGAAAAGATGCTTCAGAAGCTGCTCGGAGGCAATCAGTGCGAAAACTGTCATGGACCGGGCAGTCGGCATGTGGAGCTGATAGAAGCCGACAATGTTGAGGCGGCGGCTCGAGAAGTTCGGGTCACGCTTGAACAGACGAAGGAAAAGAATTTGTGTCAGAAGTGCCATGATCTGGATAACAGCCCCGAGTTTGATTTTGACAAATACTGGGAGCAGATTCGGCATCCGGATCGAGATTAGCAGGCAACAGTATGTCAGAAGAACAGCTGCGGCACCTGGCCTGGTTATGTGGGGACGATGTTCCCGCCAGCTATCTGTCGCTTCTTGCTCATTACCCCCAGCAATTGCTGACCGCAGTGCGTTCGGACGATCACCCGGACGACGATCGATGTGTGGCTGACGTTGAGTTACTGGCTCGACTTGCCGATGTCATTGCCATCAATGAGGAAGCTCGGGCGATTTCACTCCTGAATCCGGACGGAGAAGAATTTTTCTGGCCGGAACAGCTGCTAATCATTGGCGAAACGGGAAGTGGTGACTATTACTGCCTTGATGTCACCGGGGAATGTCCCGGAGTTCTTCAGTACAGACATCAGCCAATGGAATTCGAAGTGATTGCCGACACTCTTGAAGAATTCGTGGAATTGGTACTGGCAGCATTTGGAGAATCATCGGCAGTGGAGAATTGATTGTGCTTTCGCCGCAGAATGTTCGTGTCCATAGAGACCAGCGGATTCTGGAACTCGTTTGGGATTCAGATCAGGTGTCTCGAATTCCATTCCGCACGGTGCGACAGAACTGTCGATGTGCTGTGTGTGTGGACGAGTTTACGGGTAAGCAAATCCTGAACCCGGAGACCGTTCCCGTGGATCTCAACGTGCTGGACGTCTCCCTGTCAGGAAACTATGCAATGAAGTTTCGCTGGTCGGATCAGCATGATTCCGGTCTGTTTACATGGGACCACCTGCGTCAGATCGCTGCTCAGACATGATCGAGGTTGAGAGCAAGTTTCAGGTGGCTGACACGTTCGAGTTGATTCAGAGGATCAGTTCCAGGTGGGGCGCCCGGCTGACGCAGAGCGTTGAACAGAGGGATGAGTACTTCGAGCATCCTTCACGGAGTTTTGACGAATCGGACGAAGCTCTGAGAATTCGACGGGTCGTTGCCGGGGAACAGACCAGCGAGATTCAGCTGTGCTACAAAGGGCCGAGGCTTGATGCTGAAACGAAGACTCGTGCAGAGATCGAGTGTGATTTGAGTCTGCTATCGCAGAACTCCGACTCCAGCTGTCGCGAGATCCTGCTGGCTCTTGGATTCAGGCCTGTGGGTGTGGTTCACAAGCGGCGGCAGATGTATGAGTTTCTGGAGGGAAATCGAGCCTGGACAATTTCGTTTGACGAAGTGAGCAATCTGGGGAACTTTGTTGAGCTTGAAACACTCTGTGAGGACGACGAACGGCTCCTGGCCACAACAGCGTTAAAACGGCTGGCGGAACAGATGGATCTTGGGAGTTCGATCCGCACATCGTACCTGGAAATGCTGTTCGCTTAAGTTTCCCTGAAAGCCTGGATTCGCTAGACTTCCCGGCCCAGACAGGAGCGATTGAAGACGACTTCATAAGATAAAGGATTGAGTCATGGCCGTGAAATCAAAGTCAAAGAGTGCTCAGGCGAAGCCGGCAGACGAGCATACCGCGTTGCTGGACAATGCGTTGGGGCAGATCGAGAAGATGTTCGGCAAAGGGTCGATCATGAAACTCGACTCTGCGGAAGCATCTGCCGGGATTCCGGGGATTTCCACCGGTGCGTTGTCGCTCGACCTGGCCCTTGGAGGTCGCGGGTTTCCTCGAGGAAGGATCATCGAGTTATTCGGGCCGGAGTCGAGCGGAAAGACAACGCTGGCTCTGCACGCCATTGCAAGTGCTCAGAAGGCTGGCGGAATCGCTGCCTTTGTGGATGCAGAACACGCGTTAGATCCGTCCTGGGCTCGACGACTCGGCGTAAACCTCGACGATCTTCTGGTCAGTCAGCCGTCTTACGGAGAAGAAGGTCTGCAGATTGCGGAAATGCTCGTCAAATCCAATGCTGTTGACATCATTGTGATTGACTCTGTTGCCGCTCTGGTGCCTAAGGCGGAACTGGACGGCGAGATTGGTGACAGTCACGTTGGCTTGCAGGCTCGAATGATGAGTCAGGCGATGAGAAAGCTGACCGGCGCAATTGCTCGAGCGAAGACCACTGTGATTTTCATCAATCAGATTCGTGAGAAGATTGGTGTGATGTTTGGAAGTCCTGAGACAACTCCGGGCGGAAGGGCGTTGAAGTTTTACAGTTCATGTCGAGTGGACGTGCGGCGGATCAGTTCCCTGAAAGAAGGGGAAAATCAGATCGGTATTCGAATGCGAGTGAAAATCGTAAAGAATAAGGTTGCACCGCCGTTCCGAGTGGCAGAGCTGGACATGTACAACACCTGTGGGATCAGTTTTGAGGCAGACCTGATTGATCTGGCAGTTGAAAATAAGATCATTGATCGCAGTGGCAGCTGGTTCAGCTATGGAGGAACGAAGCTGGGCCAGGGACGAGATCGGGCAAGAGTCTACCTGGAAGAGAATCCGGCGGTTGCTGCTGAGATTCGGCAGAAAATTCTGGATTTGAAATCTGTGGCTGGGATAGAGACGGAAAAAGCGGGAGCTGAGGAAGCTGCTGAAGCCGAATAAGTCCGCGACAGGTTCTGTGGAGACCATAAAAAACGAAGAGTTCGGCTTCTGTAACACGTTCTGATTATTGTAGATTTCGCCAGCCGGAGACGATTTCCGGCTGGCGAGTTCTTTTTAAACATCACCCAGTTTGCCCTGTTTCTGATCGACTGACATGAAAACCGACGAATTACGCGAAAAGTACCTGACATTTTTTGAATCCAAGGGATGCGTTCGTCGTCCGTCAGACGTGCTGGTTCCCAAAGACGATCCAACCGTGCTGTTTACTCCCGCCGGGATGAATCAGTTCAAGAATGAGTTCCTGGGGATTGGGAAGCTGCAGTTTACGAAGGCTACAACATGTCAGAAGTGCCTTCGCACCGGTGACATCAGCAATGTGGGTGTGACTGCATACCACCACACATTCTTCGAGATGTTGGGGAATTTTTCGTTTGGCGACTATTTCAAGCGAGAAGCGATTCACTGGGCATGGGAGTTTCTGACCGACAGGAAGTGGCTTGGATTGCCGGGAGATCGTCTGACAGTCAGTGTCTACAAGGGGCAGCATGGATTCGACGAAGAAGCCTTTAATATCTGGAAGAATGAGATTGGATTAAGTGCCGACCGAATCGCGTGTCTTGAAGAGAGCGAGAACTTCTGGCCGGCCAGTGCTCCAAGCCTTGGGCCGGATGGAGTTTGTGGTCCATGCAGTGAGATCTTCTATCATCCTCCGGGAACCAACAAAGACGTCGAGATCTGGAACTTGGTGTTTACACAGTTCAATCGCGTCGGTGCGCCGCCCAATAATCTGCGACCTCTCCCTGCCCGTAACATCGACACCGGAATGGGACTGGAACGAATTGCTGCCGTAATGCAGGGTAAGCTCAGCAATTTCGAAAACGATGTCCTGCGCCCCTTGTGCGATGCTGCCGCAGAGATTGTTGGCGTCAAGTATGACTTTGATAGTCCTCAGGGCAGACCCCTTCGTCGAATTGCTGACCATGCGAGAGCAGTAACTTTCTGTGTTCACGAAGGAGTCATTCCGGATACAGAGAAGGAGAATTACGTCGTTCGGCAGCTCCTTCGTCGCGCGTTGCTGGAAGGTTATTTGCTGGGCAAGCGAGAGCCGTTTGTCTATCAGATGGTTCCGGCTGTTGTGAATGTGATGAAAAACGCGTATCCGGATGTGGCAGAATCAGTGGAGAGTGTTCAGAACAGTATCCGGGAAGAAGAGCTTCAATTTTTGGGGACAATCGAACGCGGTCTGGGACGATTTCAGAAGTTCACCGAAGCTGCGAAATCGTCAAACCGTCAGCAAATCCGTGGCGAAGACGTGTTCACGCTGCATACGGAGGATGGGTTCCTTGTCGAATTGACGGAAGCGCTTGCTCAAAATCAGGGTTTCACGATTGATCGAAGACAGTTCGATCAGCTGATGGAAGAGCATGCAGATATCAGCCGCGGCGGTCGCGAGAGTTCAGTAATGGTCGCAGGTCCACTGGACCTGATCCGAAAAGCCTCGGGCGATACTAAGTTTCTGGGCTACGAGACCATGTCCAGTGACGCCACTGTTGTGGGACTGATCGTTGAAGGCGATTCAGTCAAGGCCGTGGCGGAGGATTGGTCGGGGCCTGTGGGAGTAGTCCTTGATCAGACCCCGTTCTACGGTGAAGCTGGCGGACAAGTGGGTGATACGGGTGTATTGACATCAGACGGTATGCGATTCGAAGTTTCAAATTCACTTCGACATCAGCAAACGTTGTTCGTGCTGGAAGGAAAGCTGAAATCCGGTTCTCTGAAAGTTGGTCAGAAGGTGCGGGCTCAGGTCGATGCCGATCGGCGATCAGCAATTCGCCGAGCTCATTCGACGACCCATATCCTGCATCATGCTCTGCATCAGGTCATTGGGGCACAGGCGACACAGCGAGGATCACGAGTCGATGCGGATTCCATCCGATTTGACTTTGCTCACAAGCAGGCCATGACTCCGGACGAGCTTCGCCGCGTTGAAGATATCATCAACCAGTGCATTGCAGCCGGTGCTTCAGTCACAACCGAGTTGATGGAACTCAATGACGCACGCAGCAAGGGTGCAATGGCACTATTTGGTGAGAAGTATCCTGATCGGGTGCGAGTTGTCACGATGGGCGACTTCAGCATTGAACTTTGTGGTGGAACTCATCTGACAAACACCGGACAGGTCGGTCTTTGCAGGATCACGTCTGAAGAGCCGGTTGCGAAGGGAGTTCGACGAATTACGGCAATGACCGGACCTCGCGCTCTCAGGAAGATCCGTGAATCAGAAGAATTGATTGTTCGACTTCAGGCAATGCTGAAAGCCAATCAGGCTCAGGACCTGCCGACCCGGGTTGAATCACTGCAGAGTGAGGTTCGCAATCTGCAGCGGGAACTTTCAAAACTCAACACAGCATCTGTGGCAAACGCTGTTGGTGAACTCGCAGCATCGGCCCCTGTCATTGGTGGCGTTAAAGTTGTGGCCCATAAGCTGACGGGTGTCTCACGAGAGTCATTGCGTGAATTTACAGATCAGCTTCGAGATCTGCATGGTCCCGTTGCCGTCATTCTGGCTGCGGTGATTGATGATAAGGTGGCATTGATTGCGTCCGTAAGTCGAGAACTCATCGCAGGACAAGGTCTGAGTGCTTCCGACTGCGTAAAGGCTGCATCACGAGTAGCGGGTGGTGGCGGTGGTGGACGTCCAGATCTGGCAGAAGCAGGTGCAAAACTGATCGACAAAATCGACGACGCAGTTGCTGCCGGACTGGAGTACTACCGGAAAGCACTCGGTGGCTGAATCACAACTGACTGTCGAAGAAGAACGGATGGAACTCTCATGCAGGAACAGATCGAGCAACTGATCCTTGAGGCTCAGCGAGCACGTTTTAATGAACGTCGGACTGAACCTCGACATGCGTTCGTTCGCCCGGTTCTGATCTTTGAAGGAGATGCTCTCGGGATCCCCGGCTTTTCTCGTGACCTCTCCAATCTTGGGATTGGAGTGGTGACGGAGAAAGAGTATCCGCTGGGTTCGATCGCGATCCTGCGGATTCACAGTACCATCAGTTACCCGGTCTTCCTTCGCAGTGAAGTACGCTGGTGTGATCCTTACGGTAAGGGTTGGTACCTGATTGGCTGGAAGTTCCTGTCCGTCGCAGCTCCCCCACCCGGCGCAAACCGCATCCCTCGACCGTCGTGAGCAGGATGAACACTCCAGCCCGTCCCGCCCTGGTTCGAGTACAACCGCGGCGCAAAATGTAGGATGGGCATTCCTGCCCGTCCCGCGCTGGTTCGAGTACTGCCGCGGCGCAGGGACGTGCTCGGGCAGGAATGCCCAAGCTGCATTTGACTTGTCCCGTCCTGGTTCGAGTACAACCGCGGCGCAAAATGTAGGATGGGCATTCCTGCCCGTCCCGCGCTGGTTCGAGTACTGCCGCGGCGCAGGGACGTGCTCAGGCTACTTTTTGGCAGTTGCAGCTTTCAGCAGCGAATCAAAGGCTGCTTTTTGTTCTTTCATTGCGGCAATCTTATCTGCTGGATCGGTTCGGGCTTCGAGCAGAATCCAGCCAGCGTAGTTTATTCCGGTGAGCAGTTTAAAGAGTTCTTCGTAAGGATAATCTTTTTCGGTGAGCTCGCGAACATGTACGGTTGCGCCGAATCTCGAGCTGACAAGCTGAAAGTTGTGAGCCAGTCCCTGCCCCTTGAGATCTTCTCCGTTTGAATTCCAGCACACTGCCGCATTGGGATGATCGGCGACGTCAAAGATGGCCTTCATGACGGGAAGTTCACTGGTTCCTGTGCCATGCACTTCGACGCGAATTTGCTGGCCGTATTGTTTGCCGTATTCCGCAACTTCATTAAGCGACTTGCCGATTTGTTCAATGGTCTTCTCTCTCGAAACACCATCCACAAAACTGTTGGGCTTCACTTTGACACCAGACCCGCCGCAGTCATGCATCAGCTGAATGTACTGCTTCGTGAGTTCGATGTTTGCTTTAAGCTTCTCAGGATCATTTTCGTGAAACTGTGCGTTGGAACCATAACCGACGAGCTCAACCGGTGAGTCTGCAAAACGACGCTTCACTTCGGCTCGCTGCTGTTTGGACAGTGTGGGTTCAACGCCGTGCTTGTGCTCCGTTCGTAACTCAACACCCAACAACCCGGACGCTTCACAGGAACGTATCACCGTTTCCAAATCCATGTCCTTGCCCCACAAATAGGTGACAAGTCCAAACCGAGGTACCTCGGTGCGATTTCTGTGGAACTCGCCAGCGACTGACGAACTGGAAATCCGACTTCCGGAGAGCAGACTCGTGGTGGCCGCGGTCGCAGCGATGGACGCCTGTTGAAGAAACCCACGACGAGACTGGGGCAACGAATGTGGCATCACTGTTATCCTCCCGGACAGAAACAAACGAACTGTGATCGTGAAATGAACACAGTTCGTTATTCTGTCAGGAATTCGGACGCCTTGCGAGCGAGCCCGGAGGCTCGCCGCTCTACATCAAGCCTCGACGCTTCAGTTCCGCAACGACCTGCTGCACGATCGCCGAGACTTCAACAGCATCGGCAGCGGTGGACGCGGAAACATCAATTGGACAGCCACCAATCGGCTGATCCGTATATCCATGGTTGGAAAGCATACACTGGAGCTCGCGACTGAGCGTCACAAGATCGGTCTTCTGTTCATCGGATAGCGGCTGTCGCCCTCTTCCCATCTTGAACCCGCGCAACTGAACCGCTGCTCTGAATCCTTCAGGAAACTCGGCTGAATAGATCATCGTGTCGAACAGCCGAATCAGGTCGTACTGGACAGCACGGGCCGCGTCGATCTGATAGTCGGTTGTGAGATCGTACAGCTTCCGAGTCAGTTCAGGGACAACGCCGGAACTTGCGTTTGTTCCACCGTCACAGCCAGCCAGCAACATCGGCATCAGGGCTGCATCCCATCCGGTCAGGAAGGCAAATTCAGGCCGGTTCGGTTTGACGGCCTGAATCATGCGAATCATGTGCGGAATATCGCCCGAAGAATCCTTAATCGCAACAATCCGTTCACATTCTTCGGAGAGCCGCTGGATCGTAGGAACGTCGATCGGACTGGCAAACATCGGAATGTTATACAGTGTCACATCAATCGGTGTATTTCTGCCAATCTCCCGGAAATACGCGTATACCGATTTTGGACTGAGCTTGTAATAGAACGGAGCCACGATCGCTACGGCCCGAATTCCCAGCGATGCGTAGTATTCACAGGCTGCAAGTGTTTCCTTGACGTTCGCTTCCGCAGCGCCTGCCAAAATCGGAACACGACCTCGGACCTGGTCCGCAATGATGGCCAGAATGCGACGACGTTCTTCCGGTGTGAACCGGGTAAACTCACCCGTCGAACCGTTCGGATACAGACCGTGAACTCCTCGTTCAATCAGCCAGTCAACATATCGACGAAGTTCACCTTCGTTGATCTCACCGGATTCGGTGTACGGTACAAGGTTGGGGGTAAAAATACCTTTCAGAGGTACTTTGCTCATTTGGGTAACTCGCGAGGGGTGGGCGAATTGGGGAAAATCGTATTGTCGTTGAGAGTGTGACTCACAGCCAAGCGATCGGAGCGAATTTCCAGGTTTCGGCGACGTCTCTCAGGAAAATTTCACTCGTCGTGGGCTTACAGACCGACTGAGTCTGCCGTCAACCGGCTGGACGAATTGTGCGGAGCACAGCGTTTTTAACGAAAATGCTTGATTTGGGTGAGCTTATGGACTCACAGGCTGTTCCAGTGGAAGGCCGATGTGAAATGCGGTTGCAGTGGACTGAGGTGCATAGCAGAAGATGAAACCCCGATGGGAATTTACAATCTGCCATGCAAGGCAGAGCCCAAACCCAAGCCCTCGTCCGGCCTGACGCCCGGAAAAGAACGGATCGAACAAATGCGTCCGTACGGAATCGTCGTTGATTGCACCTGCGGTGTCTTCGACAATCAGCTGCAGTGCATCACCGTGAATTGTTGGTGCAGCAGAAACGGTGACTCTGCCAGGTCCTTTTCGGCCGCGAATCGCTTCCACCCCATTTCGCACAAGGTGACCGATCAGCGCCTGAAGCTGAGTGATATCTGCCTGAATGAGCAATCGAGTCTCTTCAGAATGGAATGTGACGACGATTTCAGAGCTGGCAAGGTCCTCGGTGAGCTGCTGAGTGACTTCCTGAGCCATTCGGATGAAATCAAAGACTTCAAATTTTGGTTTTGGAGGGCGGGCGAACAGCATCGTGTTGCCGATCATGTCACGAATTCGCCAGGCCTGAGTGCCAATGGTTTCGAGGGCTTGTTGACGGTCTATTGAAGTTTCGGATCGCAGCAGCATCTGAGTCTGGCCGACAATGCTGGCCAGCGGATTGTTGATTTCGTGCCCTGCACCTGCTGCGAACTCGGCCATGGCCTGCAGCTTATCAGACGGTGGCAGGATCATGTTTGCAGCGCCGTTGAACTTTCCCAGGAAGGTCTGCGTCAATTGCATCAGATCGGCAGCCAGAACTCGATCCGACTCACCCTCAACCGTTCCAGGTACCGGTGGATGCTGGAGAACGAGTGCCGCCAGATGGCGAGGCCACTGATGAATTGACTGAAGACCGTCCTCCGGGTTTTCGGCAGCCAGCCTCAGAAGGGCCTGGCCATCGAGGATGACTGTACATGGTTCCGAGACCAGCCGGACTTCATGAGTCAGGCGGTTCTCAGAGTCAAGCCGGACACTGGACACACGAACTCGATTCGGAGTCTCAATTCTCAGCAGTGTTGCTGACACACACCGAGACTGACGCACCCAGATTTCAGTGATCAGTCGTTCAACTTCAGAGATCTGTTCTGAGCTGCGTTCGGGGGGGTGTTCAGCAGCTGGAATGTCGGCCGCCAGCAGAAGTTCAAGACATCGATTTGCAATTGCTGCGGGCAGTGTGAGGTAAGAAACTGTCATAAACCGTATATCTAAGGAAACAGCGGTCGCCCTGAGACGACCGCTGTATGACGGCTAAGTGTCTGCCGATCGTGATGATCAGGAGGCAAGCTGTTCAATATCCAGAAGCCGACAGATATTTTCAATCAGTTCGTCGACTTCAAACGGCTTCTGCAGGAAATGATTTGCCCCGGAAGCTTTCAGGTCCTGAATTTTGTTCTGTTCCACCATACCGGAGATGCAGATGATACGAACATCATCAAGCGACGAGTCACTGCGAACTCGCTGACAGACTTCTTTGCCATTGATATCCGGAAGCATCACATCCAGCACGATGATGTCAGGATGGTATTCTCGAACCATCATACCAGCATCAAATCCGTTGTTTGCAATCCGCACTTCAAAGCGGCCGTCCGCTTCCAGTGCGTCGGTAATCAGTTCGACCAGCTCCTGATCATCGTCGACGATCAGAGCTTTCCGGCGCCCGCTTTCGAGGGCATCCGTTGGAATCCCGTTTTCCTTCATGAATTTGTACAGAATATCACGAGGAATTCGGCGGAAACGAGAGCCCGGAACGCGGAAGCCCTTCAACTGGCCGGAGTCAAAGCACCGAATGATCGTCTGCTGACTGACCTTGCAGATCTTAGCGGCTTCGCCAGTAGTGAACACTGTCTTCATTTAACACAATCCGTTCTGTGGAAAAGCGATGAGCTGCACTGTGGCAGCGATTCATCGTCCGACAGCTTGCCGGACGCCGTCCGTGACGCTTAAGCGCCGATACTGTTTGGGTCGACTGCATTCCCGCAATCCCCAGAACACTGTCTGGTTATTCGCGTTCCCTCAATCGTCCCACCTCTCAACTCGACCGATTGTATCTATTCGCCAAAGACGGTCAACGGCAGTTTCGTTGCGCAGTTTGCCTGTTTTTACGTCAGGTAAAACATGAGGATGGCGATGTCTGCGGGGGTAATACCGCTGACTCGACTGGCCTGTCCCACCGTTGTTGGCCTGATTTTTGTCAGCTTTTCTCTCGCTTCATGGCGAAGCTGCGGCACCGCCAAATAGTCAAAAGCGTCGGGAATTCGCACGGTTTCGACTTTCTGAAGCCTCGCAATTTCAGATTCCTGTCGTCGAATGTAGCCCGCATAGTGGGCTTCAATTCGCAATTGTTCGAGTGCGCGGTGAGACAGCCCAAGCTCCCCAGCCGCAGGAATCATCCGAAATATCTCATCCCATGTGGTCTCCTGTCGCCGCAATAACTCCTCGAGGGACTGACCCTGGTATCTCAGCTTCTTTGCCGCAATGAATCCACGTTCAATCTCCTGCTCATACTCCGCAAACTTCGCGGCCCTTTCAGAGTCCACACTTCCAATTTGAATTCCAAGCGGCGTCAGTCGACGATCCGCATTGTCCTGACGGAGCAAAAGCCGATACTCCGCTCGCGAGGTGAACATTCGATAGGGTTCGTCCACTCCTTTGGTGACAAGATCATCAATCAGAACGCCTAAATATGCCTGACTTCGATCGAGCACAAATGGGGATCGCTTCTGAACTGAGAGTGCGGCGTTGATACCTGCCAACAGTCCCTGCCCTGCGGCTTCTTCGTATCCAGTGGTGCCGTTGATCTGTCCTGCGAAATACAATCCCTGCACTCGCTTTGTCTCAAGACTTGGTTTGAGTTGAGTTGGTGGGGCAAAATCGTATTCGACGGCGTATCCATATCGCATGATCTGAGCATTTTCGCAGCCCGGGATCAGCCGAATGATGGCATCCTGCACATCCCGCGGAAGGCTGGTGGAAATGCCGTTGCAGTAGATCTCCTGCGTGTTTCGACCTTCGGGTTCAAGGAAGATCTGGTGGGTACTCTTATCTGCGAATCGTACGACCTTGTCTTCGATCGATGGGCAGTATCGAGGTCCAGTGGACTGGATTTGCCCCGAGTACATCGGTGCGCGATGGAGATTCTGCCGAATGATGTCATGGACTTCCGGGGTGGTCGATGTGAGCCAGCAGTGAATTTGAGGTTGTGAGATCTTTTCTGTGAGGAATGAGAACGGCTGCGGATTATCGTCTCCGGGCTGAGGTTCACATTTTGAGAAGTCGATTGTTCTGCCATTCAGTCGCGCTGGCGTTCCCGTTTTGAATCGTCGCAGTTCAATTCCAAGATCGAGAAGCGAAGCGGACATTCCATAAGCTGCTTTATCCCCGGCTCGCCCACCTTCGGACTGCGCTTCTCCGGTATGCATAATGGCTTTCAGGAACGTACCAGTCGTCAGGATCAGTGCACGAGTTCTGTAGAGGATATCACCGGCCACCTTGAGTCCGGTCACCTGACCGTCCTCTGTGACAATGCTGTCGACGGTTTCCTGCCGGAGTGTCAGGTTCGGCTGAAGCTCGACGCGGTGCTTCATTTCAAACTGGTATGCCTTCTTGTCGGCCTGAGCGCGGGGGCTGTGCATTGCGGCCCCTTTCCCGCTGTTCAGCATCCGAAAGTGGATCCCGGTTGCATCGATGACTCGCCCCATTTCACCGCCGAGCGCATCAATTTCGCGGACAATCTGGCCTTTGGCGACACCTCCGATTGCCGGATTACAGCTCATCTGTCCGACGGTATCGCAGTTCATCGTCAGAAGTGCGGTCTTCGCTCCCATTCGGGCGGCGGCCAGAGCCGCTTCGGTTCCCGCATGTCCGGCACCCACCACCACCACATCGTACTCATAGGCCCCGGAAACAGTCATCAGAACAGCTCTTTTTGATTCTTCGTCGTTTTAGGTGTGGATTCGGATGACGATGCAAGTCCGGAGTCGGTGAGTCGCCCGGCCGGCAAACTCCGTCCAAGATGTTGGAGCGCCTTCACCGTGATCATTCGTCCTCGCGGTGTTCGCTGCACGAATCCCTCGCGCAGCAGGAATGGTTCAACTTCGTCTTCCAGAGTATCAGCCGGGATGTTCATGGTATGAGCAATTGCCTGAACTCCCGCCGGACCTCCGGTGAACACGCTGATAATCGTTTCAAGATATCGCCGGTCCTGCTCTTCAAGTCCGACGTCATCGACGCTTTTCATTCTTAAGGCAGCATCCGCGACTTCGTTTGTTATTCGCCCATCCGCTCGGGCGTCTGCGTAGTCGCGTGTCCATCGCAACCAATTATTGGCTTTTCGCGGAGTCCCTCGGGAACGGCGAGCAATTTCCATCGCTGCGTCCGGCGAAATCTCAGTCCGGAGTTTTCTGGCATTTCTTGTAATAATGTCGGCAAGGTCATCCAGCGAATAGAAGTCCAGGTGTTCTCGATTCACAAATCGGTCTCGCAGTGGCGCGGTGAGCATTCCGCTGCGAGTTGTGGCGCCAATCAGAGTGAATGGCTGAAGCTGCATGTTGATCGTGCGTGCATTCAAACCGTCTCCCAGAGTGATATCGACTCTGAAGTCTTCCATCGCCGGGTAGATGAATTCCTCGACCGTCGGAGGCATCCGGTGTATTTCGTCAATAAATAACACCGAGCCGCGACTTGCGTTCGTCAGATACGGCAGGAGATCCTTGGGAGCGCTGAGTGATGGTCCTGATGTGATCTGGAGTTCTGTGCCGAGCTCTTTCGGTATCACACTGGCAAGCGTAGTTTTGCCAAGTCCCGGAGGTCCATCAAACAAAAGATGACCCAACGGTTCATTGCGCTTCTTCGTGGCTTGAAGAAGAATTCGCAGTCGCTCAACGACGGCTCGCTGCCCAACGACATCCTCAAGCCTCGACGGACGAAGTTCATCGTCGTATCGTTCCTGTGCTTCAACTCCTTCGGCGGCGCGACGTCGATCGGCTTCCTCTGTAAAGCGAGTTTCATCCCGATCGTCGGGACCGTCGTCGTTATTTCGAATCGTCGTCTTCCGTGCCATATAATCAGCCGCCTGCCGTGTACACCGGTGTCGATCCGGACCTTCAAAGTTTAGTATTTGGATTGTCCAATTCCCGGAGCGTTCGAACCTTCCACGGCGAAATCCTGAACGCCACGCTCTTATTCATTGCTTTCCGGTTTGCTCGAACCAGAATCAGCCGAGGCGCCCGGAATCGCTGCAATCTTCTCTGTGATTCGCTTCACGATTGCGTCACTTCCGCCAGGAGTCTCCTGCTCAATCTTTACGGCTTTCTCGTACGCAGCCTTTGCTTCGTCGATCTGCTTCAGGGCCAAATACACATCACCCAGATGTTCAAGAATCGTGGCGTCCTGATACTCCGGATTCGCATTGGCTTTCTTCAGTGTTTCGACGGCTTCATCAAGCTTTCCAAGTTTGAAAAGTACCCACCCAAGGCTGTCGAGGTATGCGGAGTTCTCCGGCTGTGCGGCAACCGCAATTCGAATCATCTTCTCCGCCTTTTCCAGGTTCTTACCCTGATCTGCGTAGAGATAGCCGAGGTCATTATTTACCCCGGGATCGTCCGGATTCTGTTCGTACACCTCTTCAAGAATCTTTTCACCAGCGAGCATATCACCATTCTGAACATAAGCATTGGACAGTCCAAGCTTTGCACGGCGTTTGGATTCTTCATCGGCTCCTTCAAGTTCCAGGACAGCATTGTAGTGAGCGATGGCGTCATTCCATCGAGCCTGCCGTGCACAGATCCCGGCGAGCAGTTCTTCTGTTCGAATCGTGTGTTCCGAATCTCCGGTGAATTGCTCGAGCGACTGGCTGAGTATCTTCTCTGCTTCCTCATACTTCTCTGCCTGCACAAGAACCCAGCCATGCTGATAGTGCAGCAGCGAGAACTCCGGGGCCAGCCTCAATGCAGTCTGAATGGCCTGCATGGATGCATCATGGTTGTCATTGAATGATTCAGCCTGTGAAAGTCGATAGAGTGCCATCAGTCGCTCGCCGAGATCCAGTCCTGGTACAGAAACCAGCTGGCTGTAGACTCGGGCCGACTGAGCGTACTTATCCTGCATCAGCAGGTTCATACCGTACAATTTCAGAGTATTAATCGTAAGCACGCGATCAGGATTCAGTTCCAGTGTCGCCTGAAGCAGCTTTCCTTCGGACTCGACATCTTTCAGCTGATTGGCAACAACCGCACAGAAAAACGGTGCGGCCGGATTGAGAGTATTTGGCTGAGTCTCCCAGGTCGTAATGCATTCCTTAATCAGGTTCTTTGCAAGTTCTTCCGAGGTAATGACGCTTGACGCCAGTGGCTGAAGCTCCTCAGGCTTAATACGCGCTCGCAGAGCTCGATTCATGGTTGCGAGAAGAGTTGCCGCATTTCCTCGAGAGATCTCGACTCTCATCAAACCCAGATAGGCGTCAACGATTCCTTTATCATCCAGCAGCTTCTGAAATACGGCCGCCGCTTCATCAGTTTTTCCCTGATCAAGGAGCGTCTGACCGATAAACATTTGCACGCTGGTGACATCACTGGCGTCTTCTGAAAGAGACTCAAGCTTCTCAATCAGCTTATCGTTCCTCGATGTCGCAGCATACAGGTCACGAAGCAGAGCCAGTGAAGGAGCCGATCTTTCTCCAGATCGGAAGTATGTCTCGAGGTTCTTTTCCGCTTCTGCAGTATTGTCCTTCCTGAAGTATGCACCGGCGAGCAGGAAATGATGTTCGCCAGGTCGATCATTCTGAACACGGCTTTGAGCTTCAAAGACCTGAATGGCTTTTTCAATTCTGCCCGCTTCAAGCAACACACGTCCGGTGACGTCGTATCCCGTTGCCCGGTCGCGGATCAACGCCTGATGTTCTCGCAGAGACAACTGATAATCTTCGGGACGTTCGAGCGCATCAAAAATCACTTCATAACTATCGGCTGCTTCCGCGATTTTTTGCTGAGCCAGCAACAGTCGAGCTCGGACCTGGTGTATGGTTATGAACTCCCGGGATTTTGCTTCCAGGCGATCAGATGTCAGGGCAGCATTGACCATCTCAGTCGCGTCCAGAGGCTTCCCGTTCTGTGCGAGAATCAATGCCAGCTGCAGTCGAGTTTCAAAGTCATTGACATCGAGTTCGATTGCGCGTCGCGCCTTTTCTAATCCATCAGTTGATCGCCCCATGCGAAGCAGCACAAGTCCGAGTGCCTTTGCTGGCGGTGCCGAATCCGGTGCAGCATCGCACGCTTTCTGAAACGCGTCAGCGGCTGCCTGCAGATCTCCACGTTTCTGGGCCATCAGGCCCGCCATATACCACGACAGCGCTTCGGTATTCTTCGGATCAATTCGATCGCTCTCATCCGGCAGTTCGAAGACACGAGCATCTCCTGGCTGCCGAAGCCCTTCAAGGGCCGGCTTCTGCTCGTCGGACTTCTCCGCAGCACCCTGCGGAGATTTTGAATCTTCATCCGCATCCTGAGCAGCAGCCAGCACCCGAGACGTCAGTGCCTCCGGATACAGTGGCATGAATTCCGGAATCATGCTGCCAAAGGTTGCCAGACACGCCAGCATACGGATCAAGTCGGTTTTCGCCATGATGAACTCATTCCGGTTCGGAGGTGAGATTCGTTCTGAATGGAAGTCTGTGGTATTATTTGCCCGATCAGGCAAAGTGTCGAGTCAGACAGAGCTCATATTCAGAAGGCGGCACATTCCATTGATCACGGATCCCAGTCCCTCAGGCCTGCGGTCGCTGAGCCACAGGCCTGCGGTCGCTGACTCAGCTCCTGGGCTTTTTTGTTGCCGGCTTTTTGGCCCCTGGTTTTTGTGCGGGAGCCGACGACTTGGATGTTTTGCCTGCTGGCGGCTTTGTATTCCCGGTCGCAGATTTGGCAGGTTTCGCGGGAACTGCTTTTGCTGCTGTTCTCGACGGCTTTGCGGGGTCCTTTCGAGCGGCCGTTTCGGCTTTGGCAGGAGGTGCTGCTGCTTTGGGGGCCGCCTTCTTTGCAGGAACTGCTGCCTGCTTTGGGGCTGGTTCAGGCGGTTTCGCAGCTTTTTCCGGAGGCTTTGCCGGTTTTCGTTTTGGTGGCTGCTGAACTTCGGCCAATCGATCAATGGCCGAATTCATTTCAATTTCCGGCGGAATTGGCTCAAAGAACCGGTCATAAAATTTTGGGTCGGTTGCGAGGCATCTCAGGGCCTGACAAAACTCGGCGACTTCTGACTTCTTCAGACCCGCCTTCAGAAATTCGCCCGCATCGGTCAGATCAGAATCGGCGGGCACAAGTCCCAGCCATTTTGCCGCTCGCAGCATTGAAGGATCGAGGCAAACCATATGGCTCCCCAGGATCTGCTGAATCGTGAAATCTTTCACAAATGGCGAAAGATCGTTGACCTTCTTCAATGTCTTCAGTGCAACTTCCTGAGTGAATCGACGGAACTTCTCCAGGTCAAACGAATACGAAGACTCAAAGACGTACCGCAGAATGGAACGAATTCTCAACCCTTTCCAGTCCGCTTCCCGCAGCGGTTGAAGGGCATTCTCCAGTTCTGTTACCGAACTGACACGAATCTCATTCAGATCAAAGTATGAGGCCAGGAGCTTTTTGTATCCCTGTTCCGCAGCATCCCACGAATTGTCTTCGAGGCAGACAGCAAACATGAGGGTCTCCAGGACAGGCAGATCGAGCCTGGGGACAGACTTGCCGTAGAGTTTCTGCACGGCGGTGACAAACTTGCGGCAGATGAGAGCTTTATCGCTGGCTTTTGTGGCCTTTGCCGTGGGCATGGTCAACTTCCGGTGTGATTAATTAAGGTCTACGGGATCAGAAAGTTCATCGGAGTCATGTTGTTCGGACTCCGGCGGTACCGTCGCGCTTGACTCCTGCGACAGTGCATCTCTGATGAGCTGTGATGCGGCAATAGATTTCTTGACCGTATCGTCCAGCATAAAACTGAGCTCAGGAATATAACGGCTCTTAATACGTTCGCCGATTTTTGACTGAAGATATCCTCGGGCAGAATTGAGCCCGTGCATCGTCAACGACGCCATTTTCTCATCTCCCATCACGGAGATTCGAACGCGTGCGTAGCGAAGGTCGGGGCTGATGTCAGCCCCGAGCACGGTGACGTTTCGGATTCGAGGGTCTCGCAGCTCCTGAAGGATGGCTGTACTAACAACTTCCCGAACAACTGAGGCCACACGGGCCATTCGACGTGAAGACATGGACGCGACTGCTTTCGTAGAGGTCCCCTGAACAAACAATCAGTCCAGCGTTCGTTTAACTTCATCGATGCGATAGGCTTCCAACAGGTCCCCCTCTTTCACATCGTTGAAACCATCCAGCCGAATACCGCATTCCATACCATCGCGAACTTCCTTCGCATCATCCTTTTCACGCTTTAGTGAACCGATTCGATAATCATTCAGAACCTTTTGATCTCGAATGACATGGACTCGGTTGTCGCGTGAAATCGTACCATTCAATACTCGGCATCCGGCAATTGTACCAAACCGGCTGATGCTGAAGGTTCGCAGCACAATTGCGCGACCGGTGGCAACTTCGACTCGTTCCGGACGCAACATGCCCTGAAGAGCAAGACGAATATGGTCGGTGACTTCGTAAATAATGTTATATCTTCGAACTTCAACCCCTTCGCGTTCGGCGAGTGACTGAGCGCGATCTTCTGCGATGACGTGGAAGGCGATAATGATGGCTCCGGCCGCACTTGCCAGATACACATCACTCTCGTTCACACCACCAATTCCTTCGTGAATGATGGAGACCTTCACTTCAGGATGTTCGAATTTGTTGATTTCGCTGCGAAGTGCTTCGATAGAACCTGGAGTATCTGCCTTCAGAATCAAAGGAAGTTCCTGAACACCCTCACCTTTGCGGGCAGAGTTCAGAATATCTTCGAGGGTCAAAGGCTGACCTCGTCGAGACAGATGTTCGGTTCGACCTTCGTGCTTACGGTTTTCTGCTGTCTCACGAGCTTCTTCGATGTCCTTCATGACAAAGAAGTGGTCTCCGGCTCCGGGCACATCGTTCAGACCGGCAACTTTGACGGGCGTCGAAGGTCCTGCGGATTCCACTTCTTCGTCTCGGTCATTGTAGATGGCTCTGATTCGACCATAGCTACTTCCACACAGGACGACATCTCCAACACGCAGAGTCCCCTTCTGGACGATCATCCAGGCAAGTGCACCGCGGCCTTCGTCTCGGAAGGCTTCGAGGCATACTCCGAGTGCTTCGCGTTCAGGGTTGGCCTGAAGTTCATGGAGTTCGGCTGTGAGCAGCAGAGTTTCCAGAAGCTTCTCAACGCCCTTACCGGTGGAGCCTGAAGTCCGGACAACCTCATATTCCCCGCCCCATTCCGCGGGCAGAAGTTCGTGCTGAGCCAGCTGTTGAAGAATTCGCTGTTCATCAACTCCCGGGAGGTCAATCTTGTTGAGTGCAACAACAATCGGCACTCCGGCATTCTTTGCGTGGCTGATGGACTCAATCGTCTGAGGCATTACACCGTCATCTGCGGCGACGACGAGTACAACAATGTCGGTCACATTGGCACCTCGACTTCGCATTTCGCCAAACGCTGCGTGGCCAGGAGTATCCACAAAGGTCAGAAGGTGACCCTGGTAGTTCACCTGGTAGGCAGCGATGTGCTGAGTAATTCCACCTGCTTCTCCGGCCGCAACATTGGCTCGACGAATGGTGTCCACGAGGGTTGTTTTGCCGTGGTCAACGTGTCCAAGGATCGTAATGATCGGCGGACGTTGTTTCATGGCTTCTGGTGGGTCTTCGTGGTCCAGTGATGCCAGAAGTTCGGCTTCGATATCACGTCCGCGTTTGACCTGAAGATCGACGCCCAGTTCAAGAGCGACTTCCATCGCGGTTTCTTCACCCAGTTCATCGTTCATCGTGGCCATACGGCCTTCTTTGAACAGAATCTGCAGAATCGCCTTGGCAGGTCGTCCAATCGCTTCAGAAAGGGCTCGCACGGTGATCGGAAACGAAATCGACGCTGTGGTTTTGAGATCCGCACTTCCGGAACGGCGTTTACGCTTGACTTTCTTTGCCTGACGTTCGGCTTCCCGGGATTCTCGAAGCTCTTTCAGCAGCGAGCCACGGCGGGCTTTTTCCTTTTCCTTCGCCTTGGCGACTTCGACCGTATCTTCACCTTCGTGTTCCGCTCGTGCCTGTTTCAGCTGTCGCAACTGGTCAGCCAGCGGGCTTTGAGGATTCACAATGTCAGACAGCGCCATATCGGGCTTCTGAGCGCGTTCTTCGCGGACTTTGGGCTTTTTGACAACCGGTGGAGCAATTGAAGGAGGTGCGGCCACGAGAGGTCGAGCAGGTGCCTTGGCTTTCGGAGGCGCTTTCTCCGGCGTTGGTTTTGGCTGGGCGGCTGCTTCACGTTCTTTGACAGAACCGATCGGCCGCATTTCTCGCATATCTCGCATGCGATGGCGACGAGCAGCGTCCTGGACAGGTCCATTCGGGGACTGAGCGGCGGCCGGAGTCCCGGCCGAGGAAGCTGCGGGAGCCACCGTTGATGCTGGCACTGCTGATGCTGGCACCGTTGATGTTGCCACCGTTGTTGACGGCGTGACAGTTGCCGGCGATGCCGTTGTCGGTGATGCCGGTCGAGCTGTGATTGGCGCTTCTGCGGGCGTTTCTGCTACGACAGCAGGAGTCGCGGTTGAAACTTCTTCCTTTGAAGTCCGGGTAGACTTCAATGGAGGTGTCGCTGGTGCGACTGCTTCAGGGACCTCGTCAACTTCAGCGACGGGTTCCGGGGTCGTGGTCAAATCTGCCTTTGGTTCCGGAACCGCGGTCAACTCTGCAGCTACCGGAAGTTCTGGTTCTGCTACAAGTTCTTCGGCGATGTCGGAATGACCGACTTCCGGCGAAGAGTCTGATTCGTCAAACTCGTTTTGTTCGTGAGAATCACCGGTCTGCGGTGACGATCCGTCAGATCGGCCCGAACTGCTTCGAGCCGGCATTGTGCGGATTGTTCGCACTTTGCCATGATCCTTGGCAGGTTCTCGGGCGGGAGGCAGTTCCTCCCGAGTCGGTTCGGGCTGCGAAGTTGAGCCCTTTCTGCGAATGTATTCCACAATCTGGTCGCGTTCCTCTTCGGAAATCGTCGCCAGTGCATTGCGCAGTTTGACGCCTGCTTCTTCACAGATGTCAATCAGAACCTTACTGTCGAGACCAAGATCTCTGGCAAGGGCAAAGATACGTATCTTCAAAACTCAACCCCTTAGGCCCGCTGCTCGGACTCAGATGTCCGGCGTAAAAGGGCACAGAACTTCCCTGCAGTTTACAACAAACCGCATGAAGGAAAGGATTCGCTCAGGATGTCTTTGCAATCCCGCCGAAGCCTCAAAACCAAAGCCCGCAGCAATTCAACCGAAGGCTGCAGGCACGCACGTTAACTTTTCAAAAGGTCGATGAAGACGACTTCTCCTGCAACTATTCCCGGGGTCCTGATTCACCGCCATCGTACGATTCATCGTTCGATGGCGGACCTGAAGGACCTCTGTTCGGTCGACCCGAGCCGGACTGCTCCCTGCCGTCGCGATACCCACCAGACTGTTTTCGCTGCTCCGCAGCGGCTCGATCTCGTTCTTCTGCTTTTAAACTTTCCACATCCGCATATTCAATAATCCGATCGCAGTCTTCCGGAGTCAATCCGCTGATTTCACCCAGCTGATCAGGCTCGATGACTGAAAGGTCGTCGAATGTAAAGAAACCCTGTGACACAAGGCTTTCTGCAAGGTCCGGCGTCACTTCCGGAATTACAGTGAAGGCTTCGATGGAAATATCGAGTTGTTCATCGAGTGCCTGCTGAGTCATGACGTTGATGTCCCAGCCGACCAGCTTTGACGCCAGTCGCACGTTCTGACCTCGGCGGCCAATCGCCAGTGACAACTGATCTTCTCGCACCAGCACAATCACTTTACCGAGCATCGGGCACAAAATCACGTCTTCCACTTCAGCAGGCTGAAGCGCGTTTGGCACCAGAACCTGAAGCGAATCATTCCATCTCACAATGTCGATTCGTTCATCGTTCAGTTCCTGAACAATTCCACGAATTCGAGCGCCTCGAACGCCAACGCAGGCACCGACGCAGTCGATCGTTGAGTCATGACAGGAGACGGCCACTTTTGAACGATGTCCGGCTTCCCGCGAAATCGATCGAACGTCAATAATTCGGTCGCTGATTTCCGGAATCTCTGATTCAAACAGGCGGCGAACAAAGTCCGCATGGGTTCGAGACAGGATCACTCGTACTCGCGATCCCGCTTTGCGAACATCCAGCACAATCGCTCGGACTCGGTCCCCAATGCGATAGTTTTCCTTCGGGATCTGTTCGCTGCGAGGAAGAATGGCTTCGATCTTGCCAAGGTTGACGATCACCGTGCCGCGGTCTATGCGAGTGACGAGGCCCGAAACAATCTGACTCTTCAGGTCCAGAAATTCTTCGTAAACCGTGTCGCGTTCAGCTTCACGAATCTTCTGAATCATCACCTGTTTGGCGGTCTGAGCCGAAATCCTTCCGAGGAGGTCACCCAGAAGCTCAGGCTCCAGCGCTCGACCATCGCAAATCAGCGATGGTTCGCCGGTCTTGCGGTCAATTTGCACTTCGACGTGTTCGTCTTCAGAAAAGTGCTTCCGCGCTGCCGACAAAATCGCCTGCTCAATGCCCTCGAAAACGATATCGCTGTCGATGGCTTTGTCGCGGTGAATCGCGTCGACGATTCTGAGGATTTCTGGTCCGTTCATAACCCGTCATTCAATTGCACAAAGTCTATATAAAAAAAAGCGGGCACATGTCCCACTTTTCGCGACTGGCAGTGCACCTGCCAGAAACCTGACTTCACAAGCACTTTCCCCGAAAGGATCATGCCTGAGAAATGGAGTAAGATCTAGATCTTGCCCATTTCAGGTTCCCCAAACGAAAATCGACCTAAAACATTTCATGGACTGACTTCTGAAGTATCTCAGAAACAGTCTGAGAATAACAGTCTCTCAGTATGAAAAAATACTGGGCACCTCAGAAGGTGTCAAGCATCTGAGATCATGAGTATCGGTAAACAGGTGAGCTGATCTGTCTGAGAAGTCGGGGCCCAGCCCCACTTTTTCGCCCGAAATGCCTGTTTTTACGGTCGATTGGGACGTTATCCGTTTCCGGAGCCGGTCGAGATACATTCTTTGGCGATCTGACGGGCCGCCTTGTAGGCATGGCGAATTGTAAACAATCGGCTTTCAATCTGTTCCGCTGTAAAATAGCGGCCATGGTCGCTCGGCGGCAGTCCAGCCAGCGAAAGTGTCAGTGGAAGCAGTTCCAGAAACTCCCGATATCGTCTCTGGATCGTATTCGGATCGGGAGTAGGATCAGCCATGGTTTTGGTCTCGATCTTTGTTTTTCAGTTCTGCCGATAGAATTCTGACGATCATTTTCTCAGGAATTTGGCCGACGGTTCATCATTTGCTTCAGGATCGCGTCTGCGGCACCCGTCGGTTTTGCTGTGTCGCTCTTGTTGCTTCCCGTGCTGCCTTTTGCTGCACCCGAGTCCTTCGCGCCCGTTTCTGAAGGGTCCGGAAGCGCTACGTTCGCGGCCGGTGGTGCCGCGGGCTGGGCTGGTGCCGGCATCTGTGGGGCCATTTGCTGAGGCATTCCGGGCATCTGTGGTGCCATCGGATATCCCATGCCTGGTGCCATCATGGGCGGATACATCTGACCGTAGCCCGGCATCATTGGCTGGTAAGGATACCCACCATACATTCCTCCAGGATATCCCATCTGCGGGACCATTTGCGGTGGATAACCATAGGCCTGCTGCGGCATCATCCCGCCAGCTGGCAGGATAGTTGTTTCAGGAGAAGGTATTGGTGCAGCTGCGGCAGCAACTGGTTCCGGTGTCGCTGATGCGGGTGCGGTCGCCGGAGCTGCAACAGGCTGGGCTGTCGGCATATCCATCACTGTGTGCGACGTAACCTGAGTATCCTCAGACTGTGCTCGCAGGTCAATCGCCGGGTTACTGATCGATTCTGATGCCTGTCCAGCTCGTACGGAAAGTCGGAATTCCAGATTGCCAATGACGATATGGTCATTTGGCGCCAACACAGTCTCTTTCTGAATGCGTACACCGTTGACGAGTGTCCCGTTTGTGCTTCCCAGGTCCCTCAATCGAACGGAATAATCATCGAGGCTGAAAACACAGTGGTGTCTGCTCACCATCTCACTGTTCGGACGGAGCTGGCAATCCTGCTCACGGCCAATCAGGAATTTGCGGCGATTGAGCGCAATCACCTGGCCTGCATGTTTTCCACCTACAACTGTCAATTCGGCGGCGATCATACCCCGGAAACTCCGCAGTTAGGTATGAAGTTCACCCCCAAAACGGGTTTCCGCTTCCCTGGGGTCTTCACACGGTGATTAGCACGGAACATAGAAAATCTAACGTGGAGTCAGCAAAGCTTCCAGTATCCGATCGGCATTTACACACACGAAATACCATTTTTCTCTTGGTTGCCGACCTTTCCTCGTCCTTTCAACACACCCAGGGTGTCTTTTTCGGTGTCATCTAACCACGTTCCGGAACTCCTCGACCTCTTCACTATTCACCTGACAGATTCGATGCAGCTCCAGCGATTCGCAAATCGCTTTCCCAAGGCTGGACTCAAACCCCGTTGCGTCAAATTCCGGATACAGATCGCAGATCCCCGGTATCTCTCTCCCCAGTTCTGAACTTCTCATTAATAGACTCCCATGCTGCAGTACCGTGCCCCGGCGTCGCCTCTGTGCACTGCCAACAATCTTCGCCGGATCGGCACTGGCGATCATGTACTCTTCGTGTGAAACATCACTCACTACGTCATTGGGGTCTCGTCGCAGAAAACACAGGAATCCTTCCTCAGTTTTCTCAAATGGAGCGTCCGAACGCAGGCGGGCTTTACCGCCAAAAATGCTGATTTGATGAATGATGGCTCGGTGAATTCTCGCATACAGAGAATACGGATCTCGGTGCAGTTCATGGGAGCTCGGGATCACAACACTATACGTGATCTCTCGGTCATGCAGAATCGCTCCTCCCCCCGATAACCGACGAACTCGAGGACATGCGGCCCAGCGATCTTCAACCTCGACATCGGCCGGCTGGAAGTACCCAAGCGAAATTGTAGGCTCTTTCCACCGATAAATGCGAACAATCGGAACCCGTCTTGACGCTCCATTCTCCAGCAGGCGTTCATCGATCTGCATATTTTCCATGCCGCTTCTCGGTGTGCGTTCATCGACCAGCACACACTCCACGTCGTCTGCGTTCTGGTGGTCAGTGATGCGTTTCAACGGAGTCCTCCATTGTCCTCATCACGCTCCGTCGTGATGATGAACACTTTGCGCCGTCGCGGTACTCGAACCAGAGTGGGGACGGGCAGGAATGCCCATCCTACGATTTGCAGTCTGACCAGCAAAGTACGGGTTTGCGTGCAGCGGTGACTTCGTCGGGACGCGAAACTGGTGTCGAATGCGGTGCGCTTCTTACAAGTTCCGGTGGTTCCTGACAAATGTTGCGGATGACCTGAGCAAATGCATCCAGTGTTTCGAGTGATTCTGTCTCTGTTGGCTCCATCATCATCGCTTCTTCAACGACGAGCGGAAAGTAAACTGTTGGAGCGTGATAGCCATAGTCCAGTAGTCGCTTCGCAATATCCATGGCAGTCACGCCAGTCCGAGTCTTGAGATTCTTCGCACTGGCGACGAATTCGTGCATACAACGATCGCCGTGAGGTACTTCCAGCACGTCTTTCAATTGACTCAACAGATAGTTCGCGTTCATTACGGCATTCTCCGAAGCTTCTCGAAGCCCCTTCCCGCCCAGTGTGCGAATGTAGAAGTATCCTCGAAGAAGAATCCCAACGTTGCCAAAGAACGTGCGAACCTGTCCAATCGAGTGTTTGGGGGTGGTGAGGGAATACCAGTCGCGGGACGGATCGTGGGTCACGATCGGGGATGGAAGAAAATCGGCGAGGAAGTCACGAACTGCGATCGGCCCTGCTCCTGGTCCCCCCGCTCCGTGTGGTCCTGTAAACGTCTTGTGGACGTTGTAGTGCATCATGTCGCCGCCAAAGTCGCCAGGCCGCGTTTTCCCGAGGATCGCGTTCATGTTGGCTCCGTCGATATAGACCAGCCCGCCCGCGTCGTGAAGGATCTCCGAAATCTTCCGAATGTCTTTTTCAAACAGCCCCAGCGTGTTCGGATTTGTGATCATGAACACGGCAGTACGTGCATCGACTTCCTTTTTCAGTTCGTCGAGATCCACAAATCCACCGGTGCCGGCGCTGAGCTGAACACACTCAAATCCCGCCAATGCTGCGCTCGCCGGATTCGTCCCGTGAGCACTTGCCGGAAACAAGACTCGGCGACGATCTTCACCCTTGTGACGATACCACGCAGCTGCCGTCAGCAGTGCTGTGAGTTCTCCCTGAGCGCCCGCTGCGGGATGCAGGGAAACGGCCGGAAGGCCCGAGATTTCTGCCAGCATTCCCTGAAGTTCGAACAGGACCTTCAGCAGTCCCTGAATCTGACTTTCCGGCTGGTACGGGTGGCTGTTCGCAGCCTGATGGAGTCGTGCCAGTCGCTCGTGTCGCTTGGGATTGTACTTCATTGTACAGCTCCCAAGCGGGTAGAAGTGTGAGTCGACGCTCATGTTGAGTGTCGACAAATTGACAAAGTGCCGAACAATGTCCGGTTCAGCGACCTCTGGCAGTGCTGGAGGAGCGTCCGCTTTCATTGTCGCTGGAATCGGGGGAATATGGCTTCCAGCTGCAGGGACATCGGATTCCGGGAAGATTTGAGTTCCCCGTCCCGGATGAGACATTTCGAACAGAAGTCGCGTTGCCGTCGTGTTTCGCATCGATGTATCCAGAGTTCAGGACTGAAGAATCCGTCTCAGTTCTGCTGCAAATGTGTCAATTTCCTGTCGAGTTCGTTTCTCAGTGCATGCAACAAGGAAGCACTGGTCCTGATCAGAAATTCCGAAAGTGTTCGCTGCCGTTGAAACGGTTCCACCAAAGACTCGCGCCAAAGACGGCCCGGCATTGATTCCGGCGGCAGCAAGCTTTGAGAGAACGTCTGCGGCAGGTTCTGGAGTACTCAGCACAAATTCGCGGAAAAATGGCTGAGAAAACCGGAGTGTGACGCCGGGAATCTGTGTCAGCTTTTCGGCTGCATATCGAGCCTTTTCGTGGCAAAGTTCGGCCATTTGCTGAAGTCCCAGCCGGCCGACAACCGCCAGAAATACGGTCGCTCTGAGTGCAATCAATCCCTGATTCGTACAGATGTTGCTTGTCGCTTTGTCACGTCTGATGTGTTGTTCCCGCGCCTGTAGGTTCAGAACAAAACAGTCTTTTCCGTTCTTGTCTTTTGTTCGACCAATCAGTCGACCCGGCATTTTGCGGACGAATTCGTTCCGACAGGTAAACACTCCCAGCAATGGACCGCCAAACTGAAGCGGAGTTCCCAGTGGCTGCCCCTCTGCAACCGCGATATCCACTCCATAGTCGCCTGGCTTCCTGAGAATCCCCGGGCTGATGGCGTCGAACGAAAGCACTGCCAGAGCTCCGGCCTTATGGGCCAGATCGGTCATCGATTGAATGTCTTCGAGACATCCAAAGAAGTTTGGCTGCTGCATGACAACAGCACAGGTTTCTGAGTCCACCACAGCAGCTACGTCGGCCGGGTCTACAACACCATTCTTTGCCGGGACAACAACGACCTCCGTACGAAGCTCTGCAAGATAGGTCCGAACGACCTGTTGATACTCCGGATGGACAGACCCAAGAATGACGACTTTCCCATGTCGGTCGTTGACACGCATCGCCATAAAGACGGCTTCACTGACGGCAGTACCACCTTCGTACAAACTGGCGTTGGAAACTTCCATGCCTGTCAGCTGACAGATCAGCGACTGAAATTCGTAGAATGCCTGAAGAGTGCCCTGACTGGCTTCCGGCTGATAGGGAGTATACGCCGTGTAGAATTCGCCGCGGCCCGTTAATTCATCAACGACTGCCGGAATGAAGTGATCATAGACTCCACCGCCCAGGAAACACGCTGGAACTGGCCCTGGAGGAGCTCCGAGTGTGAGTTCCATTTCCTGTTGCAGTGCCAATTCCGAGCATGGAGGGGCGAGTCGCAGTTCGCGCTGAAGCTGAACCTCGGCCGGAATCTGGCGAAACAGTTCATTGATGTCTGAGACACCAATGGCGTCCAGCATCTTCCTGCGCTGATCGGGTGAATCGAACAAATATGCCAAGGCAAAGTTCCTGTTTGAATGGACGCTGAGAGCGATCAATTGATCTGACTAATGGCCGCTGGAGGAACAATGAGCCTTGTAAGCGTCATAGTTCATCAGCCCTTCCGCCTGGGTGGGATTTGTCATGCGAATCTTTGCGATCCAGCCCTTTTCAAATGGACTTTCGGAGAGCAAAACCTGTTGATCTGCGAGTTCAGAATTGACTTCTATGATTTCGCCATCAACTGGCGCATAGAGATCACTGACCGCTTTGACACTCTCGATTTCACCGATTGATTCACCCTTGCGAACCACTTTTCCGACTTTCGGAAGACTCATGTAAACAATATCAGTCAACAGGTGAACTGCGAAATCTGAGATCCCGATGGTTGCAGTGTTGCCTTCGGCGGAAACCCATTCATGAGTCTCTGTAAATCGAAGTGAAGCTGGGTTCATGATCGAACAATCCCGGAAAACAGGTAAATAGACGGGTGCGAATTTGGACGGGTACCGTTGCCAACACGGGTGCAGACAAAGACAGGAATCAGACGCAGCTGAGGTTCAACAGCAGCCGGATGGGCCAGGAGCTTCCGGACATTGACCACCGTTTGAGATTTCTTTTTCAAGGTCTGTGATTCGCTGGAGTCTTCGAGCGTGCCGACCTTGTTCAAATTCTGTTTTCAGCCAGATTCGCACAATTTGATCGGCGAGCTGATCGCTTAGCTGATCAGCAGAAAGGCACAAAACATTGGCGTCATTGTGCAGGCGGCTGTACTCCGCCGTCACACTATCGTGACAGGTCGCAGCACGCACCCCCCAGAATTTGTTTGCGGTAATGCACATGCCAATTCCCGTCCCGCAAATCAGAATTCCTCGATCAACAGCACCGGATGACACTCCCTTTGCCACCAGTGCTGCGTAGTCGGGGTAATCCACATTGGCTTGTTCGTGCGGACCGTAGTCGATCGTCTTTTCGACGATATCAACCGACTCGAGGAGCTGCAGCAGCCGATTTTTAAGCTGAAAGCCGCGATGGTCACTAGCGATGCCGATTTTCATTGCCTTCTGTGATCTTTCTCAAAGAGTATTTCTACCCACTCCTGGAGGTTCTGCAAAATTTCGTGCGCACATTCACGGTATGCGCTCATATCACTGCCGATGGGGTCAGAAATGTCCCTGCCACTTCGGTCAACCAGTTGAAATCGAGCCGACAGATCCGGACGTTCACTGTTCAGAATCTGAAGGTGCCGATTTGTCATGGTCAGAACACAGGTCGATTCTTCAAGCATCCGTTCGGTGAGTTGCTGACTCAGGTGCTGGGAAAGATCCAAATTCTGCTCTTTCATCACCTCAATTGCTTCACGCGATGCCGGAAAGTTTCCTCCAGCCGCAACACCGGCAGAAAAGATATCGATTCCTCGCTCTCGCAATTCCCATTCCCGACAACCGAGTTTCTCAGCGATGAGCTTCCGAAAGATGGTTTCAGCCATAGGGCTGCGACAGGTGTTTCCGGTGCAGACGAACAAAACCCGCAACACGGCGTCAGTGCCAGGTTTTCCGACGCTCACGAGTTCCTGTCCTTGCGAAAAATCATACGGGAATCGGCCAATGACATGTAAACAGGCCGAATGATGGCACTGCTGGGCCAAAATGGCAAGTTTCACACGGCCTCTCCTGTCATTGAAGCCGAAAGAATCCGGCCAGGGATTTCAGTCCTTCTGCGAATCAACCAGTTGCGGAAAAATGTTTGCCGCATTATTTTCCAGCGAATGCCGTCGATTCCTCGGTCGGCTCTCCTTACTTCGGGTGTCGGAACATTGATGTGAAGAACGCCGTCAAAAAGCTCCAGCGGTCTGCCAAGCGGCAGATGCGTCGAATCGCAGAATTTCGCGGCATTCGGAAACAGTCTCTCGGCCAATATCAGTCAACCGTGCGTCGGTTGTATGACGGCCCCCGTGGCGCAGTGCTCAAGTTCAGCAGCATTATCTCCCTGCATGAACCTCTAATGGGAGCCCTGTTTAGGTCTCGCAGGTTTGATGCCAGCCGGTTTAACCGCATTCTGGACGTTGGCTCCGGTGCCGGACAGATTATCCGCCATCTGCTGGCAACCGCAAATCCAACCGCCGAGATCGTAGGGTTCGACCTCTCATACGAAATGCTCAAACGTGCACGCGAGCGGCTGGCGTCCAGCCGACCCTCGTTCGTAGCAGCAGATATGATGGCGATGCCGTTCCGCGATGAGTCGTTCGATTGTATCACCTGCGGATATGTGCTCGAACATATCCCCGATCCTCTCCCCGGCTTGTCAGAGTTTGCTCGAGTACTCCGCCCGGGTGGTATCGTCCTGCTGCTCGCAACCGAAGATTCTCTCTCCGGTTTGCTGACCAGCCATACCTGGAAATGTCGCACTTTCAGTCGCGATGAACTGCGTGCCGCATGCGCCACTGTAGGGTTCGAGTGGCAGCGCGAACACTGGTTCACCAAGTTCCACGAAGTCCTGAAGCTCGGCGGTATCCTCGTTGAACTTCGAAAGTCCGAACAACCTCCAGTCGCCCAATAGTAGCAGGCATTTTCCAAATGCCGTCCAGCCTATGCCAGCGTTGGCCAAATCGCCGATCACGAGGCCTTCGTGATCAAAACAAAGGTGTCATTCGTCGACTCGGAAACTTTCGCTGATTTTGAAGGGTTGCCGAAGAACTTGTGGTTCTCTCCGCCATGGCTCTTGACAGATGTTCACGTGCGGCTGAGGATGTGCGATCGCTTAACTCGATGATTCTTTTGTCCTGGTCGGTCCACATTCAAAGTCATTTTTAAGCCGGGAAATGCTCCAATGAAGCGGAATTTCTTTCGATCGTTCCGAACATTTTTTCCTTCCCTCTCGAGGCGCCGGAAGTCCTCGCAGTTGAATGCAGTGGACGTGGTTGAATCACGCTGCATGCTGTCTGGGCTAAGTCTGAGTGTAACTCCGAGTACAATTTCGGAGAACAATGGTTCTGCAGAAGTGACGGTTTCTCGCACGTCGACGGTTGGAGATCTTCAGATTCAGCTATCATCATCGGACGAGACTGAAGCCCTTGTTCCTCAGACTGTGACAATCCCGGCTGGAAGTACTAGTGTTACATTTTCCGTTGATGCTGTAGATGATGTGCTGCTGGATGGAGTACAGACGGTTCAAATCTCGGCTGTCGCAACCGGCGCTCTGCAGATCGATACAAGCTATGGTGTCTCAGGATTTGGCAGCGTACCTGGACCACTTTCGCGGGACGCGGCGGTCTTACCGAACGGTCAGGTGATTGTGACGTTCTCGTCGGGAGCAGATTTTGGTGTAAGTCGTCTCAATGTGGATGGGACCGTTGACCTTACGTTTGGAGTCAATGGCGTTGCCATAGTAGATGTTTCTGGTGAATCGGATGTTCCGGAAGCTGTTGTCGTTCAGTCGGACGGGAAGATCGTGATCGCTGGAACTGGCTATAACGGTCCGCAGTTTGACTTTGTAATGGCGAGACTGAACTCTAATGGCACACTGGATTCGACATTTGGATCCGGAGGGAAGGTTTTGGTCGACATGGGGCCCGGCTCGTACAACGAGATTTGGGATCTCGCTTTGCAGGGAGATGGCAAGATCCTTGCCGGCGGCAATTTGAGCAACAATGGAACCAACTTGACGGTGACTCGCTACAACTCAGACGGTTCAATTGACACGTCGTTTGGAGTGATGGGAACTGCCGAAATCAACACAAGTCGTGGAAGCGATCGGGGGCATGGAATTGTTGTGCAGTCGGACGGTCGAATCGTTCTTACCGGCGGAACGTTTGGCGGAAATGATTCATCAACGGTTACCCTCGTGCGGTTGACGACTACGGGCAGCATTGATACCGGGTTTGGTGTTGGTGGCATCGTGCAAACGAATCTTCCAGGTTGGTATGAGCAGGGCAGTGAAATTGCTCTTCAACCTGACGGAAGGCTGCTGGTGATTGGTCGTGTTTCCGACCCAAATGTGTTTCCGCCCCAGTACCACCCTGTTGTACTGCGATACCAGGTCAACGGTTCTCTGGATACAACCTTTGGTGCGACGGCACCGGGTTACACAATCGTTCAACATCAGAGTGACAACTTTTCCTTGTTGGGGATTGGACTGCTTTCGGATGGCAGAGTCCTCTCTTCAGGATCGAACGGAGGTACTCCGATGCTGAATGTATTCAGTCCGAGTGGTGGACTGCTGCAAACCATTTCATTGTCCGGCAGCCAGGCGGTTCAGGTTGCAGTTTCTGATTCCGATGATGTCTTTGTCGTTGCGGGGAACAGCTTATCGAGGAGCGGCGTCTCGAAACTGACAACTGCGGAATTGAGCGGAAGTGCCTCCCTTTCTGTCACGGACTATGAAGTGATTGATTTGGCCATGGCAGAATTTGCAGACGAAGGCGGGCAACTGACCGCAACTGTATCAAGGAGCAATTCAGATAATTTCGGACCGATCACCGTCCAGATTTCCTACTCACATTCTTCAGAGCTTGCTGGACCTGAATTCGTTGTGATTCCTGCCGGTCAGTCCTCCGTTTCATTTTCCGTGAACGTGCAGCAGGACTTTGACCTTGATGGAGACGTAATTACAAACATCACGACAACTTCGGATGGCTATGTGTCGGGGTTTGCTCAAACAACAGTTTCTGATTCTGGTCGAATCCGGATTGACATCCTCCCGAATGATGATTCCAATCGCATTGAGGCACGCACGAAGGAGATTGCCGCTGGCATTTACTCCGCTGCTAACTTTGATGCAACCAGAATCGATGTATCCACGATCAGGCTCAGCGATGGAAGTACTGAAGTTCCTGTGGCCGTTCAACGCAAACGTGGATATCGAACAGCGATGGATGATCTCAATAATGATGGTCGTCTGGATCTCATCGTGTGGTTTGATATTACTGGTCTCAATCGATCAACCGGGGCCAGGACATTGACTTTGAGTGGAGTCTTCGGCGAAATCTCCTTCTGGGGGAACGATGAAGTGGAATTCTTTAAACAACGGGGAGGCAGGTGAACCCTGAAGTGGTTGCACCGAAAAAATAACTCCCTCCACCTCTGCAAATCAACGGAGCCAGCAATGGTTGGCTCTTTTGATTGACCCGCATCTGAGTCAATCTGTGATAGCGTTTCCTTCAGATCGTCGGTTGAGTTGGTATTGCCGTGTTCTTGGCAGCGGTGCTAAATTGCAAAGTCCCTTAGGGAGTCGGACCTAAAGGTGTCTGGCGACGAACGGTCGCTCAGCATTGTGATTGCTGGCAGTCTGAGATTACATGGAGGTAATCGGATGCTTGTTGTTTATGCTGAAGTCGTCTACGTCGTCTTGTCTATCATGATCTTGTCCGCCCAGAGCATTCTCCTGAGTGCTCACATCCCGGCAGACGGTCTTCCTGACGACTTTTCAGAAGAACGGGTTCAGTGGCAGTTGCGCGATGTCTGGCGACTTGAGTTTACCGGGAACACAACATTCACTGACAAAAATTTGAAGAGTTCCCTGGCTTTGGATGGGACTACGCAGGGGACAGTTGATGTCACCAGGCCGCTTGGCGACTTCTGTCAGATTGTGACTGAGAGACTGACTGCAGGCTATCGGCAGTCGGGCTTCTACGAAGTCAACTGTGAAACTCTGTTTGATCAAGACCGCAATTGTGTACGAGTCACTTTGGTTGAAGGGGCTCGGTATAAACGCGGGCCGATTGTCATTTCGAAGTGTGATGACCCGGCACTTGCCGAAATGATTGAACAACTCCTGTTGTTCAACCGACCTGTGCGGTTAGGCGCTGAACCTCAGTATGCTTCAGCTCCAGGCAGTGTACCCCAACATAACTTTGCGGCAGGACCGCCGGTTGTTTCCAGCGAAAGTCCTTCACAGAAGTCTGGCCCGATGTGGAAGCCTGACGGATTTGCGAGCTTTTCAAAACAATCTGAGACAGCCGTTGCAGATCAAATTGAAACTCTGTTGAAGGAACATGGCTACGGGTTCGCGGAAGTCAGCGTTGAGATCAAACCGGATCCGGAAACCAGGACAGCTCGGTTGATCGTTGACTTAAGCAGGATTGGATCACCACAGCCTGTGAGAGAAATTCAGTTTCAGGGACTGACTCGGCACACTCCCGAACAGCTTCTTGACTTTCTCAACCTGTCACACTCACAACTCTACGACACACATCAGTTGCGACAGCACATCACTCAGTCGCTTCTCCGGACAGGACGGTTCATACATGTTGCGACGACTTCTGAAACTCCGTTTGACGCCAGTCAGCCTGTCGCATTATTCGTCCGCGTGCGTGAATTTGAACGTGTTCCGCCACTTTCCGAATCCATCAGTCCTGAGCTGGAAGTCGGGCTGAAGCTGGCTCAATGGTTGAACAACTGGCAGGAGTCAGGATCCGACCTTCACTTCGTGTTACGATTCTCCTCTCTGGAGACCCCAATTGATCTTTCCACCATCGGTCAGGCAGTGGGAGGATCGGTAGGTGAAACCGTTGCCAGGAACACCAGTTCATTTGGCCTCAGAGACATGAACCTGGAGTTCATTACGGCTCCTGGTGAAGGAGGCTTACTCAGAATTCAGGCAGGGACTTCGAAGGGGAAAGTGCTTGTCGATTATTCGGTGCTTCTGACACGACAACAGGTAGGAATTATTGCATGGCCGACACAACGCAAGTGGTTGATCAGCGATCCCACAGCGGGAGTGACTCAGACTTTGCAGCTTTCGGGCTTGCCGGAAGCGGATGAGGGACGCAATTTTAAACTTTTGGGTGGGTTCGGCTTTAAATCCGATTCAGCTAACGCCGTGGCGCCGGTGTCTGCACAGATTCACGTCGATGCGGCCGGCATCCTTGATCTGATGGTCCGCCCGGATTCCGGTACTGTAACACTCATGGAAGATGGTGTTTGTACCTGCACCGGAAACGGATGGAGTCTCAAGGTCGATGCAGAATCCGGAGCATTGATACAAATGACGTCAGAGTCCGTTGGACCTGAAGGCTCCGGCATGAAGAGCATCACCGCAGAGCCTGGTCTGCTGGCGCGGCGGCTGGCTGAAGTGAGCGAGAAATCAAGTACGATGGCAAATTCTGCAAAGTCTGCAGAGGGCTGGAAATCGTTATTGACCTTTTCCGCTCAGGAGGTGGTGGCTTTTTGTGAGCAGTCTGGTGATCGTGCATCCCCGGTGCTGATGGCTGTTCTTAAAAATCAGTCTGCCATCAGTCAGGTCGCCGATCAGCTTGAAGATCTGACGCACCGGGAACACTTTCAGATTCCCGCGGATACAAAGCAGCAGACTGGAAGTTCAGACAGCACAACCTGGATGCTCAACATTGCAAGGTCGCTCCTGCCAGCCGGTACAATGCCTCATCGACTGTCAAATGCACTTATGCTGGCAAATACGCAGCAGGAGGTTCGACCGCTGTTGAGGCTGGTCAATGAGGTCGAACGCGATCCTGTTCATGGTCCTTTGACATGTCTTCTGACTGCGACCCTCATTCAGACAGAACGAGCAAGACTTGCGAGGGCTGGCCTGGCTCGTCTGGATTCTGCATCTGCTGATGCTGAACTCCGATTGTTGCTGAAGGATCCCGGAGTGATTCGCGAGTTTCTGTTTGGGGGGATTCAGTTTCTTCGGAAAGTTCCCGATGATCAGATGCAGTTGTTGCTGCTTTCCGCTGATGAAATGATGAAAACTCCAGCGACCGACGATCAGCCCTCACAGCCCGGCGTCGACATCAAGCCGCTGCTGATGCTGGTCAGGAACCATCCATCAGAAGATCCGATGGAAGTCGTTGCGTCTCTTTACGGAATGGCGTGGACAATCGGCGGAAAGAGCTTCGTTGAGAGTGTCCTTGAAAGTTATGTCGCACCGACTCAAACAATCAGAGTTCTTCAACTGCCGGAGACTCCAACAACACCGCTGCGCTGAGAACGGTAAAGTACTCATCACGCTCCGCCTTGATGTTGAACCTCTGGCTGCGATTCCACCCGCTGCGCCCGAGCCTCGTTGACGGGTCGCGCATGCCAGGGACGGGCCAGTGTACGTCATCACGGCGGAGCGTGATGAGTACTATTTGGGGTGTTTTTTTCGGTCGGCGTTGAATGTTGGGAGCGGAAGTGATTCGGCAAGGTGAATGGCGGTATTGAGATCGAGGTTGGGCTTTGATCGACCTTCACCACGAAAAATTGTGAGTCCCTGGCGCCGAGCAATGATCTCGCGGCGAGTCAGTCCCTTTTTCGCATGAGGCCAGGGAGTATCGCGTTCTTCAAAATCAAAGAACACCGGAACGATACTTTTCATGTATCGCCAGTAACCCGGATGATCGGTTTGCAGAATCAGGCGGCCTCCCGGTAAGAGTGCTTTGTGTGCCAGCAGCATGAACTCCGGCGTGATTAAGCGGAGATGGATCTGGTCAGCACGATAATATGGCTGAGGATGGTAGACATGAATTTCGGCTACACTCGCGGGCCCCACATGATCCGCAAGAAGTTCTCTGCCGCCGATCACAGCCCACCGAGTATTCGCAAGTCCTCGCTGGTTGGCTCGACGAGTTGCATAACGGATTACCACAGGCAGAGCATCTGACGCGAGATGGTCCATGTCCGGATGCGCAACTGCGCTGGCGAGTGTCGAACGACCGTTCCCGCAGCCAATATCGATCACGACCGGAGCCACACGACCAAAGAGTTGCTGCCAGTCCAGGTGCCCCTGCGGGACTTTCTTCAATGCGGTTTGAACCCATTGTTCCTGGGGCAGAATGCGACCGGGAATCGGGACACCGAATTCCTTTTCGATGGAGCCAGGTTGAGGAGCCGGGCGCGGCGGATTTGCCATCTCGGGAGCTGCCGTAGTGTCAGGAAGTTTCTGGGATTTGAGTCAAGTGAGCGGACATTATACCCGGTTGGAGGCGAATCGGATTGCTCCGAATACGGGATTGTTTCGGCGGTTTTGGTGGGTTTTCGATGGAAACCGCTGAACTCATGTTGGTTCCGGCCGGGGGATCCGTCATCGTAGAGGCAATTCGGGCCACGAATTTGGCCCAAAAGTCGATATTCCAGTAGATTCGCACCCTGTACGACTGAGGATTCGTAATCCGTCCCGCTCGCTACTACATCACACAAACTGTTATATCCCGCACACTTTATATATCCCGAGTACTGTTTCCATATATCCCGAGCACTGTTTCCGAGGGCAGACTGAGCTGTGGAAAAGGGTTGGTTCTCACGACTGAACCGTTTTTTTGCACAGCGTCGTGCATCTGCGGGAATTCACCGGTCCCGTAAACGATCTGCATTTCGACAGCTTTCGGCCGGATGCTCGTCTGAGTCTCTTGAGGTGCGGCAGCTGCTGACACTAGTGAGTGTTCCTGAACTGTCCGTTGCGATTGATTCTGAGTCGACGAATCCTGAGTCGGCTGATTCCGGTTGGGGTCGGGGACTGGTTGTTTCGTCCAACGCAGGGTCAACTGCGACGACGGGCCTGAATCTGAATCAGCTCATCGGCGCGAACACATTCTACGATGCGGGCTTCAATGGCTCCCGTTCAACGGTCGGCAATATTGAAGCCGGGCATATCTGGAACCTTCACGAATCTCTTAGTCACGTCACCTCACAAATTCAGACAACTCAGGATGCTGGTCCTCAAACCGGGGATTTCGATCGGCATGCAACATGGGTTGGCATGGTGTTGGGGGGACGTCCAGTGGATGCTGCCAGTGAATGGCAGCGGGGCGTCGCATACGGTGCCAATTTGTTTTCCGGAGCGATTGCCACGGCGTGGAATGGAGATCCGTTTACAACTGCGTTCAACTTCAATACGTCAAGTTTCATCGTCCCGTATCGACAGATGATGGTCGATGGAGTGGGGCCGCTCCAGCGGACGGTAGATGTTGTAAACAGCAGCTGGAATACCTCAGACACATCCGGTTCTGCCAATGGTGTTTTTTCACGAGGAATCGATGCACTGGCGGGAAGTGCCGGGACTGCGGTTGTCTTCGCAGCAGGGAACACGGGTCCCCAGTCAGGTTCCGTTGGCGGGCCAGCAGCGGGTTACAATGTCATCACCGTATCGGCTGTCGGAGGTGATCTTGATGCTCAGCCATATGATACTCTGACGACGTTCAGCAGTCGTGGTCTGAATGAGATCTTTATTCCGCTGGTTTCAAATCCAACCGACGTCACAAATCCAGCTCAGGGACAACTAATTCCTTCAGTGCGATCAGTTGTGGACATTGCAGCGCCCGGGAAGAACATTACATCTGCGCTCTATGGCGGAACAACGGGAGGCAATCTGGGTGGAACAGATTCCACGGGCGGAGCTACGGATGCTCTGAGCATCAATATTGAAGGTACCAGTTTCGCCGCTCCGATGGTTGCGGGTGGAATTTCGCTCATGGTGGATGCTGCTCGAGCGACGTTTGGTGACGAAAGTTACGCGCTTGATGGCCGTGTCAGTAAGTCGATTCTGCAGACAGCAGCTCGAAAAAATTCGGGTTGGTCCAATGAACAGACACTCATCGACAACGTCGTGACGACGTCACAGTCACTCGATCCAGGAACCGGAGCCGGGCTGCTGGACCTGACGCGTGCATGGGATGTTTTGATGACAGGGACGGCCGACGTTTCCGGAGCAAACGGGGGCCATGTCGTCGATCGAGGCTGGGACTTCGGAGAAGTCTCTGAAAGCAGTGCAAACGACTATTGGATTCGCAATATTCTGCCCGAGGGCACAACGCTTCGTTCCACTCTGAACTGGTTTGTTGATCGTGGACTGACACCCGCAAACACAACTTCAGAAGTCAGCTTTGACAACCTGGATCTCGAAGTATGGTTGACCGACGGCAGTGAGCCGATTCGCAAAGTGGCCGAATCTGTCAGCCTGTATAACAATGTTGAACACCTTTCATTTGAGGTTCCGGAATCCGGGCTTTACATGATTCGAGTCAACTGGTCGGGCGAACTGTGGGACTTCGCCAATGATTTGAACTCAGAGCAATATGGACTTTCCTGGTACGCGAACGGTCTCGCCGTTGGCGACGATCCAACGGTATTCGCCAATGCATCTGATATTCTCTGGACGACATCAGATCCGCAAATCATTACAGCCGTGTTCATGGACGATGACGCGATTAATGTGACCAGCATTGCGACGGGCGACCTCAGAGTATCGGGCCCTGGAGGATTCTCGGAGACTCCTGAGCTCGTTGATCTGACATCTGCAGATAATGGCCGTGTCGTGACAACGCGCTGGAGGCTCTCGCCGACGCAAAAAGAATGGGACTCGAGCGATCGTGGCTCTTATCAAATCGAAGTGCTGGCAAACTCCGTTCAGGATCTGGAGTCTCATTTTGTTCACGGAGGAGTCGTCGGTCAATTTGAGGTTTCAATTGCGGACACAATTGGTGCTGACGGTTACGGCTATATTGCCAATGCGGTTCCGTTTTCGTTTGACGATATCAGTACAACGGGGCAGGCAATTCTTGTCAGAGCCGACGACGAGAGTGTTCCACTGAGCGATGCGGCACTCGGGAGTTTTGAATTTCCGTTCTACGGTCAGAATCACAAGAGTCTGTTTGTGAGTTCGAACGGATTGATCACGTTTGGAACGTCTCAGACTTCGTTTTCAAATGGAAATCTGAACACTTCACCAGCCCAGTCAGCAATTGCCGTTCTTTGGGATGATCTTGAAGCGAGTTCCAGTGCTGGCCGCGTGTTCTGGCAGTTGAAGGGGGCTCCGGGCAGCCAGCGACTGATCATTCAGTGGAATCGATATCAATACTATCTCGCAACTGGTGAGATTACGTTTCAGGCCATTCTGCATTCCGACGGAAGAATCGAAGTCAACTACTCGGATCTGGCGGGCAATGATCCACAACAGGATGAAGGCCGATCGGCAACTTTGGGTATCAAAGCTGCCGGCGATTCCGAATCAATGAAGCTGCTTGTGTCGCAGGATGATGACACAAGTCTGTACGTAGGCAGTCAGAAGAGTGTGTTGATTGCACGTGCGTATGACTTTGGTGATGCTCCCCTGCCCTACCCTGTCAGTCTTTCCCGGAACGGAGCACGGCATGTTGCTATCGGGCCGATGCTTGGTACATCGAGAGACTGGCAGTTCGACGGTATTCACTCGGCCGGAGCTGACGACGATGATCTGCGATCGGCATCCGATGAAGATGGCCTGGTTGTGCTGACTCCATTTCAGTCAGGAACCAATGCCCGGATTCGACTGAATGTATCTGATGATGCCGTTGCCGACGCATGGATCGACTGGAACCAGGATGGCGACTGGCTTGATCCGGGCGAACAGGTCCTGAACTCGCAGGCTGTTGGTTCAGGTCCTAACGAATTTGTAGTGCAGGTCCCCACAGGATTTACCTCCGATTCGATCGTCTTCGCTCGGTTTCGAGTCAGTTCAGAGGGCGGGCTCGCTTCTTTTGGTCCCGCTGAGGACGGAGAAGTTGAGGATCATGCAATCGCAGTGCTGAGACAGGCGTGGCTGCAGTTGGACGCGCCCGCGAGTGAGCTTTCAGAGAAAGATGGACTGATCGAGGTGACGTTGAGCAGGCATGGAGCCGACTTGTCATCTCCGCTGATCGTCGAAATTCGAAACAATGATCCAGGCGAACTTTCAACGCCTTTGTATGTTGTGATTCCAGCTGGAGAATTCAGTACTACATTCTCCGTCGTCGCAGTTGATGACAGTCTTCTGGATGGCTCGATCAATGTATCGATCACAGCGAGTTCCGATTCGGGTCTCGCGTTTCAGTCCGCGACGCTGGGGCTGACAGTGACGGATCATGAAGCCCTGAGTGTAATAGTGGATTCGGCTACGGTCATGGAGCATCGCGGAGCAGGAGGTCGCGTCGGACGAGTGACTCGAAGCAACACCGACATCTCGCAGCCCCTCGTCGTCAGTCTGCAGAGTACCGACATCACCGAAGCTCGTGTTCCTTCGACAGTGACGATTCCGGCTGGAGCAGCCTTCGTGGACTTCCTCATCGATGCGATCGACGACGACGTGGTTGATGGGCCTGTGATGGTCCGGATCGAAGCATCTGAGGTCAGGTATGGTGGTGGATTTACAGAACTTATTGTACGGGACAACGACGGACCATGGTTTCGAGTTGACTCAACTGGCGGAGAGACGATTGTCAGCGAACAGAACTCAACGGATATGCTCTCTGTTGTTCTGACACAGGCTCCTTTGAGCGATGTCGTGCTGAAGGTCGTTGTTTCCGATCCAACTGAGGTCGATGTCGATCAGGCAGAGTTAATCTTTACAGCTCTCAATTGGAATCAGCCGCAACAACTGCTGCTGACTGGTGTGGACGACGCTCTGTTTGATGGCCCCCAGACCAGCTTCGTTGAGGTTTTCGTGGATCCGTCGAGGTCCGACTCGGCCTATCATGAACTCGATGCGGAAGTTGTCAGTGTTGTTAACCTTGACAACGAGCCATTGCCTCCGTCGATCCTGCTGCCGCTTACGGATACTCGGACGTCATTTCCACAGCTGAGCTGGACGCCAGTTCCAGGTGCGGTTACCTATGAAGTCTGGATCAGCAATCTGACAACAAATACTGCCAGAGTAGTGCATGAGACAGTGCCTGACAGCCAGTATTCTGTAACAACTCCTTTGCCGTTGGGACGATTTCGGTTCTGGGTGAGAGCGACACTGGGCAACGGGCTTATTACTCCCTGGAGCGTTCCGAAGAGCTTCAATATCAATACGCCTCCGCAACTGGCTGCGATGGAACGCCGACAACCGAATGCTCGTCCCGTACTTCATTGGACGTCTGCAGTGGGGGCAATTTCAACTGAGGTGTGGATTGAAAACCGAGTCACGGGCGAGGCAGACCGGATTCGCCAGACGGGGATCAGCGGTACACAGTATCAGCTGCAGGCGGACCTGCCGCTCGGGCTGTATCGAGCCTGGATTCGTCAAATGGATGCAGGCGGAAGAGTGGCGGCATGGTCATCCGCTGTGGACTGGGTCATTACTACGCCACCGACGCTGACAGGACCGCAGGCGTCCACGTTTGATCAGACGCCCGAGTTTCGCTGGATGCCGGTTTCCGGAGCGAGGCGATATGAACTGGTCGTGGAAGACATGGTGACTTTCGCGACGGTGATTCACCAGACGGTCACCGGCCTTACGAGTTATTCGCCGGTCTCCACTTTGCCGATCGGGTTGTATCGGTGGCGAGTTCGCTCGATGGGCGACAATGGTGTTATCGGTGATTGGAGCTCTTCGGTTCAGACGTTTATCGGCGGTCGTCCGGTGGTCACCGCTCCGATTGGGGATACCGGTACTACGCTGCCGCGTATGGAATGGTCGGCCGTGGATGGTGCGGTCAGTTATTCGATTGCGTGGCAGCGACTCGATCAGGCAGGGCAAAGCATTCAAATCAATGGAGTAACAGCGAACTTCTATACCCCATCGACGCCTCTTGTTCCCGGAAGATATCGTCTTTGGGTGCGTGCAATCAGTGGAGTTGGGCAGTTGAGCGTGTGGAGTCGTTCGGTCGAATTTAACGTGAACATTTGAACCCAATCTGAGCACGATCACACCCGGACTCATTTGTGAGAGTTTCTCCTAAGTGCTTTGCTGGTTGTTGTTTGTGTAAATTGAGTGGCTTTGGTTGAGTCTGTTTGCTTTTGAGAATTGGAGCAGATTGACGTGTAGAGCGGGATTGCATGGAAGGTCCGCTCCCCTATCATCCGTCTCGTTTTGGGCAGTTTGCAAAGACTTTATTGGCGAGCAGGAGAGATCAGGGAATGGCTGAGCAGAAGGCAACGAATGTCACCTGGCACGATCATCATGTCAGTCGCGAGCAGCGACAGAAGCTGAATGGGCACAAGGGTGCAGTGCTGTGGTTTACGGGTTTGAGCGGTTGTGGAAAGAGTACAGTCGCAAATGCCGTGGATCAGATGCTTCACGAGCGAGGCGTGCACACGTTTGTACTTGACGGCGACAACATCCGGATGGGCCTGAACAAGAACCTCGGATTTTCGCCGGAAGACCGAACAGAGAACATTCGTCGAATTGGCGAAGTGTCAAAGTTGTTTTCTGATGCTGCAACGATCGTATCGACTGCCTTTATTTCTCCATACAAGGGCGACCGCGACATGGTTCGTGCATTGCTGCCCAAGGGAGAATTCATTGAGATTTACGTAAACGCCAGTCTGGAAACCTGTGAAGCCCGCGATCCGAAGGGGCTGTACAAGAAGGCACGCGCCGGTCAGATCAAAGGTTTTACGGGCATTGATGCACCGTATGAAGCGCCTGAGGCACCGGAGCTTGTTCTGGATTCCGACAGCAAGGGAATTGAAGAGCTGGCGAAAGAAGTCATTGCTTATCTCGAAAAGGCCGGCATTCTTGCAATCTGAAAGGATTGCCGGACTGCTCGCTGAATTTTCAGAGAGACTTTCGTTCGCGACGGATCGACGAACATCCTGACTGACAGCGTGAATGCACCGAACAGGATGTTTGGTGACGGCGCAAATCGAAAGGACGCACCTGATGCTCAATCAGTTTGGCATCGCATTGGCCTTATCAGTGGTAAGTTCCATGTCCGGAATGATGATTCCGGACATGGATTCTGATCAGGCAATGCCGGGAGGGGATCCCAATGAGATTCGGGCCGAGATGCCTGAAACGAAGTTGCCGGGCCGTTGGTTATCATCGTTTGATGAAGCCAAACAACTGGCAACGACTCACCAGTTACCACTGGTGATTCATTTCGAGGCTCCATGGTGTGGTGCATGTCGCACGATGGACGCTTCGGTGATGAATGAGAAGCCCGTGACAGAGGCATTGTCACAGACGATCGTTGGCGTGAGGGTAAACGCCGACGAATCGCCGGACCTGATCAGTCGATTTGGAATTGCCTCGCTGCCGACAGAAGTTGTGATTGCACCCGACGGAACGGAACTGGGACGATATGTTGGTGGCACATCTCTGTCTTCGTATGTGGCACGGCTGAAGACTTTATCAGACAAGGTCATTGATCCGGCAAAGGCGGAGTCATCCGAAGAAGGCTCGTCGGCTGTTGTGGAAGACGAGAATCTTCGGGAATGTCTCATCGTAAAGCATGACGGGAAGATGGTCGGACTGGGCGGTTATTCGCCTGTCGCTTTATTGACAGAGAAACAGTGGAAGCTCGGGAGCGAGCAGTTCGTCGCTGAGCATCAGGGAGTGACCTACTTCTTTCAGACTGAGGATGAGAAGGAGTTGTTTGGAAAGACGCCTTCAAAATTCATCCCGGAACTCCATGGTTGTGACCTTGTGGAGTTATCTGTCGAAAAGCGGGCCGAGGTGGGAGCAATTGAGTACGGCGCGTTCTACAAGGGGCGTATGTTCTTCTTTGCGAGCCTTGAAAACCGTCAGAAGTTCCAGAAGAACCCCGCATGGTATGCAGAAGGCATTACAACAGGCGGGGTTGAGAATCCGGAACGGTTTCCATTCCTGCCAACAACATCATTGAAGTAGTCCTCGGGGACTTACCTCATGGAATGTTGAGTTCCTCAGTTCTGGATCAACGAGTGACCTGCGATATCGGGGACATCGCAGTGCTCGGCTGAGGTATCAGAAGCTGGCCAGGAACCGCGGGGACCGTCATCGCAGGTTGTGGCGACTGCGTCGCTGGGTGGTTTTCGTAAGACACAATATAATCCGGGAAGAACACGTAGTTGGCGATGCTTCGAGCAATTCCAGGTCGCTGAAAGTATTCAGGCCAGAAGTGACCGTGACCAATCACGTTTGTCACATCCAGTTCTGCGGCTCGTCGACCCCAGCCACCCATCTCTCGGCGATCTTTACTTGTGAAGCCTGCCTGTCCAAGAGCGCGACTTGAGAAAGGTCGACGGAGCGGATAGATCTTCAGTGCCGGGTCATGGCTGTTCTTCAGGTTCAAAATGCACTCCGCCGTGCACAATGCTCGACCAAATCGTTCTTCCGGATTGAGCCAGTCATGATCGATTGCAGCGGCTGCGTATACAGCTCGAATCTTTCGTCCTGTGGTTCGCACACACGGATGACACACGTCGTCGATTTCACCTCCGGCCATCATGTGGAGCGCCGAAGAGATCACTCGAGTGCCATGGCTGTGTCCAACGAGGCAGACGGGTGATTCTGGTGGAAGCTGCTGAATCAAAGTCGCCAGATAGTACCCGTTGCGAGATGCTCGTCTCCCAAGAACGGCCACATCAAGCTGGACGAGCGGCGTGATTTCCCGATCACTGGGCCATGTGAAGTAGATCATCTGGAATGGTCTGCCAGGGCATGCGGAGCCCAGCCATTTCCATGTGTAACGAGATTCAATGCAAGCGCCTTCCCAACCCACAAAGCTGCCATGCACGACAATGCAGATCGGAATTCCGGGCTGGATTGACTGCATCATCTCACTGTAATCAGCGTTGCGGTGTCCTCCACATTCGTCATAACGCATGATCCGAGGACAGAATGGCGGGCAACTGGCATCGAATGACTGCGGTGAGCTGTGAGTACTGACAATCCAGTATCCACAACAGTCACCTGCGGGAATCGGGGTACCGATCACTGCGTCCGGCTGTGGCGCAACGGCAAAGGGGGCCGCCAGTTGTTGGGCATTCGCGACGACCGGGCAGACGGCGAGCAGTGCTGCGGCCGCAAGGCGAATCAGTCTGCTTATGTCACAAAGCGTGTTCGATATCTGAAGCAACTGCATGTGATGCACCCGAAAAGCCGCTGATGACGCTCTTCCGTGCGATCAGGGAAAAAGGAGAAGTGAACGCCGCTGATTCCTCGCCAGCGACCCAAACTCATATACAGAACCCGACCTTTTCCACCCGAACGAACGAAGATCGGTATCGTAAGACGACCCAAGCCTCAGAATTGAACTTTTTCCGCCATGAACAAACTCAGATGCCGAACCAGTTCTGCTCAGACTTCAAACTACAGCGGAATCTGCCGATCGAAAGACCGGCAGACTTGTGAAACTGTTATCGGATCCCTTCTGCCGGAAATGAGGTCGTTTCATTAAACGACCGTTCAGTAAGGTTAGTGCGGTTGTAGGGCCTTACGCTGTGATTTGTGTCGTTTTCGTGCGTTCGCAGGATGGCTCATTCCTGTAGTGTATCGTCTGCTGTTGGCGGTGATTTTTTGGATGAAGGGTCTTCCGGCTGTTTGTCTGGAGAGCCGAGGTGAGGAACTTCGTTCATCGGTGATTTGCCGAAAACGATGTTCAATTCCTGTTCTTCTCGCAAACGTCGCGATTTGATCCTGATGGTATCCATCACCAATCGGCGAGCCCCTGGGACCTTCACAACTAACTGAACTTTATTGCTGACGACTGGCAGAGAATCTGAGAGTTTCAACAGTGGGGGCTTACCGCTGGCCGTTGTTCCGTATCCTTTTTTTGATGCATCGACATCAAACGGGATTCGCTGTTGGTACATGTCACTGCCTCTGATGGAACTGCCGTTGAGATCCGTCAGTTGATACTTTGCGACATTTGACGGCAGCTGTATTTCAATAATGATGAGATAGTTCTGCCGAGGGGCTGGGTTCGAAGGAACGGTCCACGCGGTGAAGCTCCCCTTCGTCACTGCCAGGCCGGATTCAGGCATTTTAAACATGAAGCCTTCGCCTGCCCCGCCCTCCTCTTCGCCGTTTTCGACCGGCGCAAAACTCTGCAGCACATCTGTATCAAGAGTGGCTTCGCTGGCTCGATTGGTCGTATTCAAATGTCGAGCCAGTTGTTGGAGACTCGAAATTTTTTGAGTATTTCCGGACGAAATGTCCTGAACAATCTCAAGTTTCGCTGAGTCATCGATGACGGTTTCGTCCGACAGCGAAGCAGCGATCTGGAAGTGTTCGTCTGAATCCAGATCAATCAGATGCATGCCCAGCCAATAAAACGTCCACATGCCTGTCAGATACGTCAGGATATGGATGACCAACGACAGGAACCAACCCTGAGCCGCGTATCCCGCGAGACGAAGAAAGAGTCGTCGCGACCGTGAGCTGGCTGGATCTGCGGACGCCGGGGGAGCGTCAGAATCTGGAGAAGAGGAGTTCATTGGTCACCCCGGAGAACAGAAACAGTCTGCTTATGTTATCGCCTTGCAGCCGCGGTCGTCGATGGCTTCATTCTTACGATTTTGTGCGAGCACAGAGAATCTGTGTGTTCCAATTTGTCAGGAATCTCCAATTTATCTTTCCGGTACAGACGGCGGGCTTTTCCGGATCTGGACTTTCGGATTCAACGTTTCCGGGTTTGCAGGTCACAAGGTAGTCGATCTAGTGACTACAACCGATTGCGCTGATACGATGGACATCGTTGATGAAACAGGCAGATTCGGACACTTTTAGACGGGCGACAGGGATGAAGTCCTTTCTCCAACGGCGAGACCCCTGGGGGCATGGTTATCCGCTTTGGCTGATTGCGGCCATCGTGTTTCTGATGCCGTTCATGGGATGGTCGCTTTCAAAAATCCGTTTGGAGAATGACGTTGCCGGCTGGTTGCCTCGCAACGATCCTCAGTCCCGAATTCTGGAATGGTACCATGAGCTTTTTCCGTCTGAAGAGCGGATCTTGGTTTCCTGGGATGACTGCACCCTGACCGATGAACGCATGCAGAAAATGGCCATTGCCCTTGAGGGCGTGGAGAAATCCGGGAAACGAGAAGGTGGGTCTCCGTACATTGGCGACGTGAAGCTTCCTACGGATTTGATTCAGAAGATGATGGAAGAGGACGTTCCGTTTGAAACGGCTCTTGAGAGAACCAATGGGTTGTTGACGGGGCCCGGACCTCTCTGTATCCGATTGACGGACGCTGGTCGTCTTCGTGGCGAATATATGCAGTCGGAAATCCTCGAACTTGCGAATCGTGAGTTTCAGTTAAACGCAGAGATTGTAGATCAATCTCTGGCTGCTCCGACGTCTGACGGCTTGAGCCTTGATAATGAATGGGGCTGGAAGGTTCACGATGCATCGGTGGAATATGTGAAGAGCCGTCCTCTGTTTGATTTTCAGCTGCGATGGCCAAGGATGCATATTGACGCAGAGAAGACCGAACGGTTCCGGGAAGCTTTGAAACAGATTCAGGCGCCAGACGCCCCTGTTGATTCTGCCGTGACGAATTGCATTGATGATTCGTTTTACGTTCAGGGATCCATGGCTGCGCTCAGTGTTGGATTGAGTGAGACCGGAGAAGCCGACGCAAAGGAAGCAATTGCCGATATCATCGAAGCGGCATCAGCTGCTGGAATCCCGGCAGGATCCCTTCACATGGGGGGGCGCCCGGTTGCTTCAAGTGAATTGAACAAGGCCGTCAAGCATGCAGGTTGGAATCGTGATTTTCCGTTGTGGAACCTGTTTAATCGATCTCCAATTCTGCTGTCAGTTTTGATTACTCTTGGGCTAACGTTTTTCATGCTCCGCAGTTTTCGTCTGACGGTGCTTGTTCAGTTTGTCGCTGTACTTTGTGCGATTGCTGCGGTGTCACTGGTCCCGGCATTCGGCGGCAGTATGAACATGGTGTTGGTGGTGATGCCAACCTTGTTGATGGTCTTGACCACGTCCGGAGCCATCCATCTTTGCAACTACTGGAAGCACTCGGGGATATCCGGAGTTGCTGAGTCCGTACATTATGCGAGTCGAGTCGCATGGATGCCATGTTTTCTTGCCAGTGGTACTACGGCCATTGGGTTTGGTTCTCTGGTTGTCAGCTCGCTGATTCCAGTTCGCGACTTCGGGATCTATGCTGCGATTGGTTGCCTGATTTCATTTGGATTCGTTCTTTATCTGCTGCCATCACTGATGCTGTACTGGCCTCAGATTCCACCGAAGTCCGAGAGCCTCAACGTCGAAGGCTGGACGCACTTTGGGGCAGGTCTCGCGAAATACAAAGGGGTTGTGTGCTTTGGCTGTTTGTTGTTGACGGTGGGAACCGGCTGGGGACTCACTCGATTTCGCACAGAGACCAAAGTCATTCGCTATTTCCCGGATGAATCGCGCGTGGCCCAGGATTATTATTTCCTTGAGGAGAATCTTTCGGGCATCGTTTCAGTCGATACGATCGTTCGATTTGACGAAGCGACACAACAGCAGATGCCCTTTATGGACCGTGCTCGAAGGGTGATGGAAATCCAGAAGTCACTTAGTGAACATCCCGAAGTGAGCGGCACGCTGTCGCTTGCATCATTTCTGAATCTGAATGAAGTGGACACCTCAAAGATGTCCCGCATGGAACGAATGCAGCACAAGCGAAAAGAATCGCTGATTGGTGACCGCATTCACGAGAAGGTCATCGCTGGTGGAGACCAGGCACGCGGACTGAGTTCGATGATCGCGGTTGCTCAGGCATCGCATGACTGGATGGTTGAAGGAGATGAGAAGCTGCATCGCAAAGGCGATGAGATCTGGCGAATTACGTGTCAGTCGAGCATTATGAGTGACTATGATTACTCGCTGCTGACAAAAGAACTTGATGAGATCACTCGTAAGCATCTCGCATCCATTGGATCGCCAGGCACGACTCATATTGTCACCGGGCTGATCCCGATTTTTCTGCGAACCCAGGAAGCTTTGCTGGAAAGTTTGATCAGCAGCCTTGGACTCGCATTCCTGATTATTGGAGTTGTTGTCGCCGTTTTGCTCAGAAGCGCAGTCGCTTCGTTCTGGGCAATGCTGCCGAATATTGTGCCTGTCATTCAGGTGTTCGGATTGATTTGCTGGGGTGGTATCAGGGTTGATATCGGAACCATGATTACCGCATCGGTAGCACTTGGGATCGCCGTGGACGGAACTCTGCATCTCATTACCTGGTTCCAGATCCTGGTTCGACAGGGCATCCCCAAAAACGAAGCCGTTGCAAAGGCATTGTCACATTGTGGGCCAGCTCTATGGCAGACAAGCGCGGCAGTGGGACTGGGAATGCTGGCGCTGTACCCCGTTGAACTGCTCCTGATCAGTCGATTCGGCTGGATCATGGCAGCCATGATTTTTGCAGCTCTGTTCGGAGATGTCGTATTGCTGCCAGCACTGCTTGGAGGACCACTGGGCAATGTGCTGATTCGTATTGAAGAGAAGCGAAAGGCCAAAGGTGCAGATTCAGCGGCCAAGGGGTCCGAGAATCCTGGACCTGACGAACCGAAGCCAAAAGGTGGAAGTCCGGTCCCCGGATCGAAGTCAGTTGTCGTTTCTGGTTCAGAGGGGTCTCCGGCGGCTGTGGAAAATCGTTCAGCGACCGGCTCACCTGGAGCCAGTCATCCGTCGACCACTCCTACTGCAAATTCACCGATTCCATCGGGCGGACATCCGCATTGGAATCGAATGTCATCGAATCGTGCTGTACCTCCGAAAGAGAGCCGCTAAACTGCCCCTCGGCAGCGAAACATTGGGTACGCTGCAAATGGACGGGGAATGGAGTATAAGCTGTGGCGGAGTACGTTGAACCGCTTGGTATGCGGGTTCTGATTCGTAAAGATGAAGCTCGACATGAGACTCGCGGCGGAATTGTCCTTCCGGATAGTTCTGAAATACCGACGATTACCGGACGTGTCGTTCAAATCAGTGTTCAGATCGAGCGGGATGAAGACTTCCCGATTCGAAAGTACGACAAAGTTCTGTTCCACCCCAAAAATGCGATTCCGGTGGACTTCGAGACCAATAATCTCCTGTACGTTGTCCCGGCGGCAGACATTGTGGCAGTCTTTCGCCGCAACTCGAATCCAGCAACTGGCGATGAATCGCTGGGCGAGTCTTCCGATTAGACGTGACCGGTTTCTGAGTATGAATGGTCGTGTCGCAGATGCGAGCTGCTGCGGTGTGATGACCGGCAACCGTGATTTTGTAGTGAAGTCCGATTCACGGACAAAGCGTCAGGGGCAAAGCGTCATGATTAAACGATTTATCCGAAATTACATCCCTCGACATCGGAATCGTCTCAATCAGTTTCTCCACCTGATTGGAGTGCCTCTGACCTTCGTTGGCACACCCGCTTGTTTGATTGAGGGAAAACCCTGGTATTGGGCAGTTTCCTGTTTTGTTATCGGATATGCGTTGCAGTTTGCGGGTCATGCCGTTGAGGGCAATGATGCCGGTGAAACCGTATTTATCAAGCGAAAGCTTGGATTGCCCTATACCGAATATGGCCCGGGTACTAATCCTTCAAGACATCCGGAAAGCACCGACGATACGAAGTAAGCCAGACCCTTTGTTCTGTATGTGATGTAACAAAGGAAAGGCCACGAGCGGAGCTCGTGAGGATCGAAAAAATCGTTCCATCTTCCTGCGTGACAAGGACGTCACATGCGATTCGTACGTTTGCCCCGTATTTCGAATTCGAATGCGCCATTTCGGACTCGACTTAGAACCATCTGGAAACTCGCTCGAGTCTCTGTGCTGGGTTTGAGCGTGGTTCTGAGTGGTTGCTCGACTTCTCAGAAGACACCCATCAAGGACCTGCAGTATCTGACCGAGGGCGGCAATGACTACTATCGAGGTCGTTCAACGGCAATCGAGTATCCGTGCCTCGACAATGAAACTGCAAAAGCCGTGCAGGAGACGATCGAACCCCGCAATCTGGGGCGACGGATCGACGACAAGGTTCGTGAGATCACACTCAGTGAAGCGATCATCACGGCTCTGTCTCATAACGAAGTCATCGAAACAAGCGCGCTCGGTGGCGTTGGAACCAAAGCCGTTCTGACGAACCCCGCTGGAGTTTCCACGGTCTACGATGCTTCGATCCAGGAAACCGGAGTCTTGTTCGGCCGCCGAGGTCTTGACGCAGCATTGTCTGACTTTGATACGACATTTGCGTCGGGAATCACATGGGGCAGAGATCAGCGACGAGTCAATCTTGCTGGAGTCCCTGGAATCGCTGCTGAGACTGCTGCGTTCCGATCATCGCTGACAAAGTCATTCGCGACCGGCGGCTCAGTGCAACTCTCCAACGACTGGGACTACCTTGGAACAAATGCCAGCGGGACTCAGTTTCCTTCTGCCTACAACGGAGGAATCGGTGCCTCGATCAGACAACCGCTGCTGGCCGGAAGCGGTGTTGACTTCACTCGAGTTGCCGGCCCCGTCAATCCTGCGTTCGGTGCCATCGCCGGGGTCAGTCAGGGGGTCGTGATTGCCCGAATCAACCAGGACATTACTCTGGCTGACTTCGAAGTCTCGGTGCGAACAGCCGTGCAGGATATCGAAAATGCATACTGGGATTTGCATCTTGCATATCGCAACTATGATACGGCTTCAACCGCATACAAAGCGGCTCATGAAACGCTGAGAGTAGAAGCAGCAAAGAGTGAAGTTGGGGCCGGAAGTCCGGTGACCCTGCCTCTTGTTACCGATCGCTACTATGAAACGATGGCAAATGCCCAGTTGGCACTGAATAGTCTTTATAGACAAGAGTCAGAGCTTCGACGGCTGATTGGATTGCCAATGAATGACGGCGAAGTGCTTCGCCCATCGGATGAACCGTGTGTTGCTGAATTCGTTCCTGACTGGAAGGCGAGCTTGTTTACCGGGATGACGGAGCGAGTTGAGCTGCGACAGCAGAAGTGGCAGATCAAGAGTCTCCAGCTTCAGCTTGAGGCGGCTCGCAGCCTTGTTCGACCACGTTTGGATGCCGTCACAAGCTACGACGTGAATGGATTTGGTGATCGACTCATCGGACAAAATACATTCGATCCGGCCACGGGTGCTCCCGTTGGGAACGCTTTCGGATCGATGACGCATGATGACCTTGAGTCCTGGACGATGGGACTGCAGTTCAGTATGCCAATTGGCTTCCGGCAGGCTCGAAGCCAGGTCAGAAACTATGAATTGCAGCTTGCCCGAGCCAATGCAATTCTTGCTTCGCAGGAAAAGAACATTGCTCACGACATCACGATTGCGATTCAGGACGTAAGTTCGTCGTATCGCGCCTCTCAATCTCTAGCCCGTCGGTATGAGGCCGCAGACAAGCGGGCAGAAGTCTATGGAATTCGATGGGACCTTGGTGGGGCGTCAACGGGGCCCGCAGAGCCAGATCGACCTGAGTTTAGAGTTCAAGCTCAGGCAAACGCTGCGACCGCAGAGAACGCGTATTACGAGCAAGTCATACGTTACAACAAAGCGATCACGGCATTGCATGTTGCGACGGGTGATCTTCTTCGAGAACGCAGCATCTACCTTCAGGAAGGTCGATGGAGCCCTGAAGCCTACGACGCGGCGAATCGGCGAGCACTTGAGCGACGCCATGCGATCGACAATCCTCACCTGAATTCAAAACCATCGGAATTCGTTTCACCGGGGCCTGCCGGAACCGTTGAGCTGAACACCGTGTCTTCATCAAAGGTTCTTTCGGAAGTACCAGAACCACCTTCAGACTCAGACAGCGAAGTCCCATCCGCCGTGCCACCGGAATCTGAAAAGTCTGGGAAACCAGACTACGAAGAATAGTAGTTCAGTGAAATTTCAGTGATCGAGTTTGTGTTGGAGAATCCTCCGCGAACATCTTGACCGTGGCACGGCGGCAAAGCGTCCCTCCCCGCTTTTGCCGCCGTGTACGGTCTGAATTCTCTCGTCGGTTGACGAATTGCTCCGGGCTGCTTCTCATATGTGGACAAATTGTTCCACAAGACCCTGAGGAGTAGCGAGATGACCGATTCGAATGTGTCCCGTCGCGAGATGCTGAAGTTGTCCGGAGCCGCTGCTGCGGTATGGTCGATGGCCGGAGCCAGTGCGTGGGCAAATGCCGTATCGCGGGGTGTGGATCGGCCGAATGATGCTCGACTTGGAGACTTGAAGGACTTGAACGGCTATTTCCCGTTTCAGCCATCCGAGACTCCGGAAGCCTGGGAAAAACGCCGCGAATATGTACGGCGACAAATTCTTGTCGCCTCCGGTCTGTGGCCTATGCCGCCTCGTCCGCCCGTGAACGCCGTCGTGCATGGCAAGGTTCAGCGGGATGGATACACCATTGAGAGAGTCTACTTCGAAAGCGCACCAGGGTTTCTGGTGACCGGTAGTTTGTATCGTCCGGATGGTGTTGAGGGTCCCCTGCCCACTATTCTGTGCCCACATGGTCACTGGATGAATGGTCGGTTTCATGATCACGGTGCTGATCAGCTGAAGAAGGAACTGGAAACCGGTGGTGAACAGTTTGAAGTTACTGGACGGCATCCACTGCAGGCTCGCTGCGTTCAACTCGCGCGTATGGGCTGCCTTGTCTTTATCTATGACATGCTGGGATACGCCGACGGCGGAACTCTGACTCAGGACCTGGCGCATGGATTTGCAAAACAGCGTCCGGAACTGAGTTCCCCTGAACGCTGGGGCCTGTTTAGCGCTCAGGCTGAACTTCGCCTCCTGAACATCCTCGGCCTTCAGACCTGGAACTCCGTTCGAATTCTGGACTGGCTGACTAGTCTTCCGGAATGCGATGTTGATCGAATTGGAGTGACAGGAGCAAGTGGTGGTGGAAGTCAGACGTTCCTTTTAACGGCGATTGACGATCGAGTTACGGCCGCGTTTCCGGCGGTCATGGTATCGACCGCCATGCAGGGAGGCTGTACGTGTGAAAACGCTTCTTACCTGCGAGTGAATACCGGCAATATTGAATTTGCTGCCATGGCAGCTCCACGTCCGATCTATATGACCGGCGCCAACGACTGGACCGTCGATATCGAAACGAAGGGTCTGCCAGAGCTGAAGAAGCACTTCGAGATGCTGGGCGTCCCGGATCATGTCTTTGCGAAATATTTCAATTTTCCGCACAACTATAATATGCCGAGCCGCATGATGATGTATCGATTCTTCAATCGATTCCTCAACCTCGGACTCGCTGACGACGCAATCGTTGAAAAGGACTTTGTGCCTTTGAAACGCGAGGAAGCCACTGTGTTTACCGATGGCCACCCTGCTCCTCCAAAGTCTGTCGACGCAGAAGTTGAATTCCTGCGAGCCTGGGATCAGACCAGCAATCAGCAGCTTCAGGCACTCGTGCCATATGACAAGGCATCGCTCGCCGAGTTCCGTCGAATCGTCGGTGGAGCTTTGGAGGTTATGATCGGACGAACGCTTCCGGCGGCGGGATCGATTGAGTACGAGAAGCTGACAGAAGAAGATAAGGGTACATATCTGATGTATTCCTCAAAGCTTCGATATGCTCAGTTTGGTGAAGAAGTTCCGGCCTCATTTCTGTATCCAAAGAACTGGAATCAAAAGGTTGTCCTTTGGATTGATGGTCACGGTCGAAAACACCTCACTGCTGATGGCAGCCCGATTCCCGCTGTAAAATCTTTGGTGGATGCAGGATATTCTGTTGGCTGTATCGATCTGCTGTATACAGGTGACTTCACGGAAGACGGCGAGCCAATTCGTGAATATCGAATCGTCCAAAACAATACTCGCGAGTTCGCCGGATACACGCTGGGTTACAACCATCCGTTGTTTTCGCAGCGTGTTCATGATGTGCTGAGTTTGATCTCGTTCGCCAAAAGTCATTCAGAGATGCCAACGGAAATTCACCTGGTGGGGCTGCATGGGGCCGGACCCATTGTTGCGGCTGCGTGTGCGATGTCTAAGGGTGCCGTTTCCGGCTGTGCGATTGACACCGAGGAATTCCGTTTTGCCACGATCACAAATATTCGTGATGTGAACCTGCTGCCAGGCGCAGTCAAGTATGGCGATGTTCCGGCTCTTCTGGCACTTTGTGCTCCGACTCGCATGGCCGTCCTTGGAGAACGAGACATGGAGAAATCTCTGACAACCAGCGCCTACCTCGCAGACGGAGTTGCTCGCAATCTTGCATTCCTTGAATCCCATGGGAACGATTCAGCAACTCGACTCGCTCAGGCCATCCTTCAGCCCACAAAGTAGCCAACAAGCAAAGTACTCATCACGCAAAGTAGCCATCACGCTCCGCCGTGATGATGAGCCCAGGCAAAGTACTCATCACGCTCCGCCGTGATGACGAGTCTAGTCACTGCCTGCCGTTGAACCCCAGCCGGTCGTCCAACATCACGACGGAGCGTGATGAGTACTTTTTACAGTCTACTTCGAAGGTACTTCAGGAGCAGGGTTTGCATCGATCCGAGCCTTGATTGCAGCAACGCAGTCTGCCGCTTGCTGCTTCATGGCGGCGTTTTCTTCAATGCGTTCATTCGATCGAACTTTGGCGGCAGTTTTTGTGGTTCCGATTTCTGCCAGCACCGAATACACGCGTGATCGTACTTTTGCATCCTGGTTTTTGAGAAACGCCGCAACAGGTTCTTCAGCAATGGGCCCCATCTCAATCAGATAGGCGACGCACATATCCCCGGTGAAGAAATCCGGCAATGCACTCGCGAGAGCAGTTGCGCTCTTTTCAGTGCCGAGTTTCACCAGTGCATTCATCAATGCTTCATTTTCCTTTTGACCTCGATGTTGTCCACCAAGCGAAAGAACCGCAGCTTCGGTTTTGTCGGTCTTCCATTGCATCATGCTGGCCAGATGCAGGTCAATGTGCCATTTCTGTTCGGGCAGAGTCTGGATCAGGAGATTTGAGACTTCTTCCAGTCGATCAGGTTCGACATCGAGCAGAGACAGGGCCCGCAATGCTTTTTCGTTTGCGAACGAGTTCTTTTCTGTGAGTACACGGACGATCCAGTCGAGCTGGGCTTCACCAGGGCGAGCCCGCTGTTCAACGTCGGCCTGCCAGATTGCTCGTTCTTCTTCTTCCTTCTTTTTGCGGATGGCATCCAGCTCTTCTTTTGACGGGAGAGTTTCGGGCAGTTTTGCATCAATTGTCAGCAACATCGCAGCTCGATCCGCCGAAGCAATAGTTCCCCACTGAATCCGTTCACCAAAGATCTGGATATCGTTGACTGGTGCAGCGAAGAACTCATAAGAACCCCCGCCGAGGGTCTTCAGGGCCACCATTTGAATTTTTGCATTATTGTCGCCAAGGCGAGTTGTTTCGTTTTCGAGATACAAGCGGACTCGCTCTTCGTCACCAGCCGCGCCATTGACTCGAACACGGACAACTTTTTCCAGGCCGTAAGCGATTGCAAGTTCTTCAACATCAGGGTCCGGGATTGGTACAGGGAGCTGAGCTCGAATTCGGATCTCGCGCCCGCTGACCGAGGTTACAGTGCCAACTCCGAGTCGTTGAGCGAACTCCTGTGGATTGAGAGCGGGGCCTGCATAGTAGATATACGAGTTTCCGGTCTTTCCACCGTTGATCGTTTGCGGATACGGAACATCAGACTCAACCTGCTGATATTGGTAATGCACGAATGTCGGACCGAAACCACCCCATGTCTGTTGATGCTGGCTGATCGCCTGCTGTTTGGCGGCCTCACGGTTCTGGTCAGTCTGCTGATTTGCTCGATCCTGCCCTGCTTTATAGTCCGCGTACGCGGCTCGAAACACCTTTCGCTGGAGGTACTTGTTTGCAGCGTCACTGTCACCGAGAACATCATCAAACACGATTGTTACGACCTTGTCCTGCCCATATTCGCGAGCAAGATTATCTCGCTCTGCTAATGCACTCTGGACACGTTGTTGCGCAAGTCGTTCACGATATTCCGCGTCTCGTTGTGCCTTCTCTGCTTCGCTCAGCCCCGAGTTGTCGACATTGCTGTTGGCGGCCTGGCCTCCAGCGCCCGTTGCTGGTGTGCCCTGAGCTGCCAAATTGCCATTAGCCGGAACACCACGAGATTTCATCATCCAGGTAATTGCAAAGATACCGCCGCCGACACCGATCAAAGCAACGGCGGAGACGATGACGATCATGACAATCAATTTGCCACTACCGCCCCCGGCCGACGGACGTCGAGCAGGCTGTCCATATCCTGCATTGCGGGGAGCCGGCGCATAGGCGGATTCTCGTGCACCCGAACTTCGACCACCGCGAGGAGAAGGGACGCGAATCGTTCCACCGCATTCTTTGCACGGGAGTTTCTGTCCCGCGCGTTCTTCACCGAAACGGTACTGTTTCCCGCAACCTGAACATTCCGCGATGATCGGCATCGAACCACCTTTCCTCTGGTTTTGTGACAATACCCACCGTGGCAACTGCAGTTTCCGTGTGGCCGACGATTCCGGAGAATTAATACTCCAGTTGAACTACTGATCCAGTTTCAGTTGTGCGGCACCCTGCGGGAGATTCATTAGTGTCAGAATCTCATCGGCAGTCAGAGCTCGATCAAAAATCGAAAAGTCATCGAAGTCTCCAATGTAGGCAATACCCAGCATAATCACTGCATTTTCCGGCTTCCAGACGAATTTCATCGCAGCGTTCAGTTCACCCTGAGAAACACCGTTGACATAAAGCACTGCGTTCGACTTTTCATTATTTTCGGGATTGATGTTGTGAAAGGTCCACGCGATATGAGTCCACTGATCGGAACTGAATGGCGGTCGCTGAACAACAACCATTGGACGCTGTTCTGGCGTGATTTGCTCCCATGCCGTGTCTTTGGGGTTCCAGAAGCGGTATTCCGAGAAGACCCCCAGCCGAAACGTGCGAGGCAGGTCCTTGTCGAAGTCCACGAACATCGAAGAATCGTTCCAGGTCTTATCGGTCATCTGAATTGGATCACAATATCCAGGTTTCAGGCCTTTGTCCGGGTCGACTTTGAGCCAGAACGACAGAGTTCCAGACCAGTTCTTCTGTTGATAAGAGGAATTGACACCCTGAAAGAGCGTGACTTTTTCGGAATTGTCCTGAAACCGAAGCGCGCCTCCATACTTTCCTTCATCTTTCAGAAGGATGACCTCGGGGCGATCATTCCCCGCGACAAGCGATTTTCTTTCCAATGACGCAGCGGTGTAAAGTTTCTTGTCTTTACCCACGCGAGCATCGAAAGAGTCATCAAACGGCGCATGAAAGATCAGCGACTTTGCAATTGCGTCAGTAGCTGCACTGGTCTCTGAAAGAGCATCGCCCGCTTCAGTGCAGTTTGAGTGAAGCACGGCGGTATGGCACAATGTGAAACAGCAAATCCAGTGAACGATTGATTTCTTCCGCATGGCCGAGATCTCTCCGGAGTCATTAGGTTCGGAATGTGAATGCAAACTCGCAGGCACGGGCTGTAGTGTTTCTTTAGAGCACGTGTCTGTCCATCGCACTGTTGGTTTCTGGAGTTTGATTCTGTGAATCGTTACAACTCCGGCTGATTTATTTCGAGGATACATTCTGCACACTGACCCTCGGGCGATTTTATGTCAGCATCGACACCAGCTCTGTCTTCTGCGAATCGAGCTCTGATGTTGACTGCAGGGTTCGTTGCATGGATGTTCGCCGGACTCGAAAACGGATTGTTTGTCCTCATCCATCGACAAATGATGCTTGAACTACTCGGCCCCACAGGTTCCTCAGAACAACTGATTACTCAGTGGTTCGCGTGGAATCAGGCGGCATTTATGGGCGGAGCAGCAGTTGGAGGCTGGTGCTTTGGCTGGCTGGGAGATCGTACCGGGAGAACTCGAGCATTGGGCTGGAGTGTGATTTGCTATTCACTGTTGACACTGGCCGGCTGGTGGATCACGGATCCTGTGTTGATGTGGGTTGCTCGTTTTCTTGCATGTCTGGGATTTGGCGGGACCTGGCCGAATGCCGTTGCATTAGTCGCGGAAGCTTATCCATCTGCATCGCGACCATTTCTCGCAGGTCTGCTTGGCACGGCTGCGAATTTCGGGTTCGTTCTGATGGGGTTCATTGGTTACTGGTGGCCCGTCACGGATGTGTCATGGCGATGGACTCTCATCATTGGCGGCCTTCCTCTGATCCCGGGGATTCTAATTCTGGTTTGTGTTCCGGAATCGATTCGCTGGCTGGCCGCTCGGCAACAAGTGTCATCCGATTTGAAGAATAAGGGGCCATCTCCCTTTCGGGAACTGTTCAGGCCGCCGCTCCTTTCTCGCACTCTGGTCGGAATCATGCTGGGCTCGATCCCTGTGATCGGAACTGCCGCGAACGCAAACTGGGTTGTGCCATGGACAGATCAGGTGGCCGCTCAGCGTCAGAAGGCGGAGCAATCCGTTTCAGCCACGACAGAATCTCTTTCCGCAGGCGCAACCGCGAAGGCTCCATCAAAGTCAACCACCGGCAAGACTCCTCGCGACAAAGCATGGACGATGGTGACTCGATCGAGCGGTGCAATCATCGGAAGTCTTCTGGGCGGCATAATTGCGAGCATCGTGGGGCGACGGCTGTCCTACTTTTTGATCAGTCTGGCGACATTCGCAGTCAGTACCTGGCTGTTTACGCAGCTTAGCCCTGGTCAGCCCGGGTTTAGCGTGTTCGTGTTCCTCCTTGGGATGTTTGGCGTCACATACTTCGGATGGCTTCCGTTATTTCTTCCGGAATTGTTTCCGACTCGAGTCCGTGCGACGGGAAGTGGAATCTCATTCAATTCAGGTCGTATCGCCGCCGCCATCGTTGTCATCTTTGTTGGGCTTCGCATGAGCAGTTTCCAGGGAGACTATTCACAAATTGGTTTCTGGACCGGCCTGATCTATGTCGTGGGTATGTTTGTGATCTGGCTTGCTCCGAGCACTCCGGCGGAGAAACTTGAGGAGAGTCAATGACCGTCTTAGGCTTGATTGGTACCGGACTTCTGGGAACCGCAATCGCAGAACGGCTCATTTCTGATGGACATCATGTCATCGGTTATGATACGAATGCTGAGTCCTTAAGGCAGTTTCGACAGCTTGGTGGAACGGCTGCCGATTCGGCACAGGACGTGTATTCACAATGTCTGCACGTGTTTCTGAGCCTTCCGGACAGTTCGATCGTTCGAAGCGTGATTGCCGCTGTACCACTGGTACAGGCCGGAACTCTGGTGATTGATACCACAACCGGTGCACCTGCTGATGCGATGGAGATTTCTGAGTTATTGAGTAAGTGGTCCGCGAGTTATCTCGATGCAACAATTGCTGGATCGAGTGAACAGGTAAAGCATCGAGAAGCCGTTGCAATGGTTGGCGGAACACTCGAAAGTTATCAATCGGCTCTGCCACTCCTGAGTTGTTTCACGTGTCAGCAGTTTCACACCGGTGCGAATGGTAGTGGTTCGACCGTCAAGCTCATCGTCAATCTCGTTCTGGGATTAAATCGACTTGTATTGGCCGAAGGTCTCAGTCTGGCAGCGTCGTGTGGAGTCAATCTGCCGATGGTGCTGGAAATTCTGAAATCAGGCGCTGCGTATTCACGAGTAATGGATGTCAAAGGTGAAAAAATGATCCGCGGAGAATTCTCCCCACCCCAGGCTCGACTGGATCAGCACTGGAAAGATGTGCGACTGATTCTGGAACTTGGTCGTCAACACCAACAATCATTGCCACTGAGTGAGTTGCACGAACAACTCCTGGAACAGGCCTCAAAGCTCGGTTGCGGCAGCCTCGATAACAGTTCCATAATCAAAGTGCTCTCCAAATCGTAGGATGGTCATTCCTGCCCGTCCCGTCCACTGCCGCTAATCGAGTCATCAATGCAACACACAATTCTCGGTCGAACAGGACTCAGAGTTTCTCGAACTGCATTTGGAGCCGGACCGGTGTCGGGACTCATGACCGGCAACGACGTGCAGCTGCAGAACTCTGTCATTGCAGAAGCACTGAGAATCGGGATCAACTGGTTCGACACGGCAGCCGGTTACGGCAACGGTCAATCGGAGATCAATCTTGGTCGAAGTCTGAACTCGCATGATCCCGACAGGGATGCTCATATTGCGACGAAAGTGCGAGTACTTCGAGGAACTTCAAGGTCGTTTGGAGAGCAGATTGAACAGGGCATCGCTGAAAGCCTGCAGCGACTTGGCAGAGACCGAGTGACTTTGATCCAGTTGCACAACGGTATCACCACGAATCCGGATGACGAACCATTTTCTGTGAGTGTTTCAGAAATCCTGGTTCGTGGCGGAATCGCGGACGCATTGGCTGACCTAAAACGACAGGGGTTGGTGCAGACGATTGGATTGACAGGGACTGGTCATCCGGAAGCAATGCGAGCTGTGATTCGGTCAGGGTTCTTCGATACGATTCAGATACCCTACAATTTGCTGAATCCCAGTGCAGGCCGGCAGATGTCGGACGATTTCGAAGACCGGAATTATGGGAACGTTTTGGAAGACTGTTTACAACAGAACATGGGTTGTTTTGCGATCCGTGTTTTTGCGGGAGGAGCCGTGTTGGGACTGCCACCCAGTTCGCATACCCTGAAAACCCCCTTTTTCCCGTTGGATTTGTACCAGAGGGATGCGGTTGAGTCGCAAAAACTGCGTGCGGATCGAGGTGTGCCGGAAATGGCGAGGGAAGCCATTCGGTTTTCACTGGAGCATCCTGCCATTCATTCTGCGATTCTGGGACTGGGGACGCCTGAGGAAGTGCGAAACAGCGTGGTTTAGCTGTGTTTCCGGGCACGAATCGGCCGATTGAGGATTCTGTTCAAGAGGGGCCCCCGGCAAACCGCATTTCCCTCGATCGTCTGATTTTTGTGACCATTTGCGAGAGTCGGGCCGTTGTCTACAATTCAGGCTTCGTGGCGAATTGCCCGAACTGCCGGTCAAACCCAAAAAATTCGAACCTTAAGATTTCGATTTCATTAGGAAAGTCGTCTCAATGTCCCAGACAAATCCGTTCGGAGCAGAAGCCACGCTGGCAACGCAAGCGGGCAGTTTTAAGTACTATCGTCTGCGAAAGCTGTCAGAAGACGGAATCGGCGATATTGAGACATTGCCCTATTCAATTCGTGTTCTGCTCGAAGCCTGCCTGAGAAATGTTGATGGCTTTGTGGTCAATGCCGACGACGTAACGAATTTGGCGAACTGGAATTCGGCGAAGCCAGCAGAAATTGAAGTTCCATTTAAGCCAGGACGAGTTGTTCTTCAGGACTTTACTGGGGTTCCGGCGGTTGTCGATCTTGCTGCACTTCGCAGTGCAATGGTCCGAATGGGCGGTGACCCAAAGAAAATTAATCCGCTGGTACCGTGTGACCTGGTTGTTGACCACAGCGTGCAGGTTGACGAATTCGCCACCCGGTTCGCTCTGCAGCACAACGTCGAGATTGAATTCGAACGTAACCTCGAACGTTACCAATTTCTGCGTTGGGGCCAGAAGGCATTTAACAACTTCCGAGTGATCCCACCAGCGACCGGGATTGTTCATCAGGTCAACCTCGAATACCTCGCGCCGGTTGTGATGACCTCCAATGGCGTGGCCTATCCGGACAGTCTGGTTGGTACAGATAGTCACACAACCATGATCAATGGACTGGGCGTTGTTGGCTGGGGTGTTGGTGGGATTGAAGCCGAAGCCGTGATGCTTGGTCAGCCCATCTATATGTTGACACCGGAAGTTGTTGGATTCCGTCTGACAGGACAGCTCCCTGAAGGATCAACGGCCACTGACCTTGTACTGACCGTCACGCAGATGTTGCGAGCTCACAAAGTGGTGGGCAAGTTTGTGGAATTCTACGGGCCGGGTCTCGACGCACTCACTCTGGCTGACCGAGCGACTCTGGCAAATATGGCACCTGAGTACGGGGCCACCATGGGATTCTTCCCAGTGGACAACGAAACGCTTCGATATCTGGAGCGAACTGGTCGACCAAAGTCACTGGTCGATCTGGTTGAACGCTATTGTAAGGAGCAGGGACTGTTCCGCACGGCAGATTCAAAAGAGCCGCGGTTCACCAGCACACTGGCTTTGGACATGAGTACTGTCGTCCCGTCAATGGCCGGACCAAAGCGACCGCAGGACCGAATTCTGCTGAAGAACATGAAGCCCGAATGGGAAAAGTCGCTCTCGACCGGTTTCAATAAACCCAATGCCTCTGCACCGGTAAATATTGAAAACGCCGGATATAAAGCGGAGATTGGCGACGGGGCCGTTGTGATCGCTGCGATCACGAGTTGTACAAATACCAGCAACCCCAGCGTGATGATCGGAGCCGGTCTCCTGGCTCGAAATGCGGTTGCCAAAGGTCTGCAGCGGAAGCCATGGGTGAAGAGTAGCCTGGCACCTGGAAGCCGTGTTGTGACAGAGTATCTCCAGAAGGCGGGACTCGATAAACCGCTGGACACTCTTGGCTTCCAGACGGTTGGTTATGGCTGCACAACGTGTATCGGGAACAGCGGTCCTCTTCCGGAGCCGGTCGCAAATGCTGTCACATCCGGTGACCTGGTTGCTGCTGCGGTGCTTTCGGGGAATCGTAACTTCGAAGGCCGAGTCAACCCGCTGGTGAAAGCCAACTATCTTGCGAGCCCACCACTGGTTGTGGCCTACAGCATCGCAGGGACCGTGAACATTGACCTCGAAAAAGAACCTCTGGGAGTCGGCAGCGACGGTAAGCCCGTATTCCTGAAGGACATTTGGCCAACTCAGAAGGAAATCGGTGAGACGATTCATTCGGCCATGAACCCTGAGATGTTTGTAACGCAGTACAGTCAGGCAACTCAGGGACCGCCGGAGTGGCAAAAGATTGCAGGTGTAGAAGGCGACCTGTATCAGTGGGATGAGAAGAGCACATACGTGCAGGAGCCACCGTTCTTTGTTGATATGCCCGCAACTCCTGCTCCGATTCGGTCGATCGAAGGTGCTCGCTGTCTGGTCTCCGTGGGAGATTCCACAACCACGGACCATATTAGCCCAGCGGGATCCATCAAGCCTTCAAGTCCGGCCGGCAAGTACCTGCAGGCACAGGGCGTGAAGCCAGAAGACTTCAATCAGTATGGTGCTCGACGAGGCAATGACCGCGTGATGACTCGCGGAACCTTTGCAAACGTGCGACTTAAAAACCTGATTGCTCCGGGAACAGAAGGCAGTGTGGCTATTCACTTCCCAAGCGGCGAGCAAACATCGATCTATGATGCTGCAATGAGGTATAAGGAAGAAGGAACGCCTCTTGTTGTACTGGCGGGCGCCGAATACGGTACCGGGTCGTCTCGTGACTGGGCAGCGAAAGGAACATACCTGCTTGGCATTCGCGCCGTGATCGCCACCAGTTTCGAACGAATTCATCGATCGAATCTCGTTGGAATGGGTGTCCTCCCGCTTCAGTTCCGCGAAGGCGAAAGCCGGGAGAGCCTGGAACTGGATGGAACCGAAGTCTTTGATATCCGGCTGAGCGACCAGCTGGAACCTCGACAGGCCGTGGAAGTTACTGCTCGAAAAACAAACGGTGATGAGGTCCACTTCGTCACCACTTGCCGAATCGATACGCCGGTTGAAGTTGTCTATTATCGAAACGGCGGCATTCTTCATACAGTTCTTCGCCAGCTGGCGAAGTCCTGATCGAGAATCGGATCTCTCCAAAAGCATCGAGGGGCCTGCTTACAGTTCATGGTAGGCAGGCCCCAGTTCTTTGGTTCTTCCCGAATTGGTTCAAAGTACTCATCACGCTCCGCCGTGATGTCGAGCCCTCTTGTTTTCCTGGTCTTTAGCAAACTTCAGTGGCGGCATTGCATTTCATCGCCAACGACACATTGGACCGGCAAGTTCTCGTATTCGCATTTGGCCAACGGACGCACAAAGTCGCGAAGAGAAGACATTCAAGTTTCAAGAGTTGGTGATCGGCGCGGTTGAGAATCCCATCCTTCGGCCATTCCTCGTTCACACCCTCTCCCGTGGCACCTCAAAAGTAGCAGGCACATTCCATGTGCCGTCCGCCACGCCATACCCCGCCCCCACCGTCCGCCACGGCACACCCTTCCACCACTGTCCGCCTTGGCAAACCCCGCCCCCGCCGTCAGCAACTGGACGTTCCGGCACCGCCATGCATCCGCCGTACAACGGTGATTGCTCAGGAACTGAAAGAACACTCAAGTGCCCGACTCATACGCTGAATTATATTACCCAGAATACCAAAACGGTCCGTG
>JAEUIH010000299.1 GCA_016795105.1 Planctomyces sp. | reverse complement strand
CCTAGGTCGCAAATAGGTCGCAACAAAGGGCGAATCGGGGAGAATCCCGACGTCCGTCGGAGTAAGTGTATTCGAGCTAAGTACCTGAGAAAACTCAGGTCAGCGTAGCAGGGAGAGCTCCGGCGTACAGCCCGAGCTACATTAGGAAACCGACGCTCTATCCTGCTGAGCTACGGGGTCGTCGCAGGGGGTTATAGCAAAGCCGGCCGGGCAAGTTAAGCCGGCCGCCGGCGCTCGGGCCAGCGCCTAATCCGGCCTCACCCGCTTGATGACGGCGTCGGAGGTGGCGCCCAGCGGCGCGTTCTTGAGGCCCGGCTCCGGCGCGCCGGTCAGCAGAACCGTCACCGTCCGGTCATAGGCGGCGGGGTCGAGGTGGCCGAAATCGTAGTCGTCGAACGCCACCAGATCGTTCACCGCCCAGACGCCGCGGATGATGGTCGTGAGGTCGGCCGAATCGGCCGGCATCAGCGCCATCAGGGTTTCCGCCGACTTGCGCGGCTCGTCGGCCACGCGCTCCCAGCCCTTGCGCGCGCCGGCGAGGAACTGCGCGAAGTGATCGACCCGCTCCGGGTCGCTCAGATCCTCCGCCCTGGCATAGAGCCCATCCTCC
>JAEUIH010000298.1:333-615 GCA_016795105.1 Planctomyces sp. | reverse complement strand
TCAACGGACGCCGGCCAAAAGCGGATGGCACCTATGATCAGCGAACACTGGAGCGCATGGTGGGTGTGATTGTTCACGAAGTTGGCCACAACTTTTTTCCAATGATTGTCAATTCTGATGAGCGCCAAAGCACATGGATGGATGAAGGGCTCAATTCATTTCTGGAGAAGGAAACCATCCGCGAGCGCTATCCGGACCACGACTATTCTTCCAATACGCCAAAAGGTATCACCAGTTTCATGAAGGGTGACAAGTCTGTCATGCGACCCGTGATGGCCTCGT
>JAEUIH010000298.1:0-323 GCA_016795105.1 Planctomyces sp. | reverse complement strand
GGCCCTGAATTATTTGACAAAGCATTCAAAGAATATTCCACGCGGTGGGCTTTCAAGCATCCAAAGGCAGCGGATTTCTTCAGAACGATGGAAGATGCATCAGCTGTGGACCTTGACTGGTTCTGGCGTGGCTGGTTTTATACCACCGATCACGTTGATCTGACAGTGGATGATGTGAAGTGGTACAAAGTGAAGGCTGCAACAACAGATCCTGAAAAGAAAAATGTAAAAGCTGCGAAGGGTGATCTGGCAGGACAGGGCCAAAAAGGAAATGCAACCGACTTTAGTGGAGGCGCCAGGGAGCTTACTGTTGTTAATACACC
>JAEUIH010000297.1 GCA_016795105.1 Planctomyces sp. | reverse complement strand
GGCTTCATGTCACCCCTTGAAGCCCGTCAGGCCTATGCCATGCGAAAGGCAGCCTGAGTTGCAAAACAGTGTCCAATTAATCCGGGCCGGTACAATTTCAGCGATCCGGAATGGGATGGCGAGCCGACGGAGCCCGAGGTTTGCAAGCAGTGCGGCCACCAGCCTTGCGTGTGCTTCAAGGAACCGCCGCCAAAGTGCTACCTCTGCGGCAATCAACCCTGTACCTGCCCGCGGGAGCCGTGCCCGAAATGCGGCAACCGGCCCTGCACCTGCCGGAAGAAGGCCAGGGTGAAGCTCGCCGACGGCAAGGAGCGGCAGATCCAGTTCATGACGGCGACCAGCTTCTGGCACCCGGACGGCACGCCGATGTCGACGCAGCAGTTCCTTGAGGCGATGTACGGGGCGGTCCCTGAGTTCTTCGCCGACGAGGACGAGCTACGCAGGATCTGGAGCGCCCCCGGCACCCGGCGCAGGCTGCTGGCCGGACTCGCCGAGAAAGGCTTCGGCAGGGATCAGCTGGCGGAAATGCAGAAGATCATCGACGCCGAGAACAGCGACTTCTTCGATGTGCTGGCCTATGTCGCCTACAACGAAACCCCGCTGACCCGCGAGGAAC
>JAEUIH010000296.1 GCA_016795105.1 Planctomyces sp. | reverse complement strand
CATCATCAGCCGCGCGCCCTTGCCGGCGCCGGTCCATTCGAGCATCTCGCGGTCGCCGTCGGAATTGCCGAAGGCCGCGACCGGTCGCCTGCCGATGAACGTATTGATGCCGATCGGCTTGCCGGTCTTGTCGTCGATGAAGTTGATCTCGGGCAGGCGCGTCAGCACCGGCTTGCCTTCCTGCATCTCGTACCTGGTCTTGATGCTCGAACCGATGACCTGCTCGGGCGGGATCCCGTAGACCGCTTCGGTCATCGGCCGCATGAACTCGATACCGCCACCGGATACGATATAGGTCTTGAAACCGTTGGCTCGCAGGTAGGCCAGCAGTTCGAGCATCGGCTGGAACGTCAGTTCGGTATAGGGCTTCTTGAAACGCGGATGGCGCGCCTTCTTGAACCAGTCGCTCACGATTGCCTCGAACTCGGCTGTGCTCATGCCGGCGTGCGAGGCCATGACCAATTCGAGCAGCCCTTTTTCGCCTCCCGCCGCCAGCGCTTCGAGGTCATTGTCGAGCACCGCCTTGAAGGGCTGCTGCGTCGTCCACTCCGGGTGCTGCGGTGCGAGTTCCCTGATCCGGTCCAGTGCGAAGGCGAGCTGGGTATACATCGGGTGCTCCGTC
>JAEUIH010000295.1 GCA_016795105.1 Planctomyces sp. | reverse complement strand
CGAATGGCAAAAATGTGGACAGTCTCATCGACGGGCTCCGCGAGGTGGAGTGATCCGCCCCGCGGGCACCACTGCGCTGTTCCGCGACATCCGGCCCCACGCTAAAGGACGGGAGAGGTCTAAAGCTCTCTCACCAATGGGCTATCGGGGTTTAGCTGTCTGCGCCCAGCGCCGCTGCACCCTCAGAAATGCCGCAGGCGCGCAAAATTGACGATCTAGAAACTTCCCTCTCCAGCTACAACGCCCCGCGTTAGATCTCGCTGAAGGGGCAGCCCAAGCGCCGAGCCCTTTCAGGGCATAAACCGATAAATACGCGTAACCCAGGGCGTTGCCCTGGGCTGTCTTGGGTCCGACCTTCGGCCGGCAGAATCGGGTTCTGCGCGAATCCTTCGATTCACCTTAACTCAGTGCCATTCAACTCTAGGATCAACTCTAGGATCGGCTTCCCTGCCTTCCTTCGTGTCTTTGTGTCTTGGCGGTTGTTCTTGGAGTACTAGTGGGCGTCCTGGCGGAGGCGGGGGTCTGTGGCTTCTTGAAGGCCGGCGCCGATGAGGTTGTAGGCCAGGACGGTGAGGAAGATGGCGGCGCCGGGGAAGACGATGAGCCACCAAGTTTCTTCGATTGAGC
>JAEUIH010000294.1 GCA_016795105.1 Planctomyces sp. | reverse complement strand
AGAGTACTCGAAAGCACTTTCGTTTTACGAAAAAGAACTTGAAATCCTCCGAAAAACTCTTCCTGCAAATCATCCATTGTTGGCTACTTGCTTTGGAAATATGGCTGTATTGTACCAACACATGGGAGAGTACTCGAAAGCACTTTCGTTTTACGAAAAAGCACTTGAAATCTGTCGAAAAACTCTTCCTGCAAATCATCCATTGTTGGCTACTTGCTTTGGAAATATGGCTGGAGTGTACCAACACATAGGAGAGTACTCGAAAGCACTTTCGTTTTACGAAAAAGATCTTGAAATCTGTCGAAAAACTCTTCCTGCAAATCATCCGTCGTTGGCTACTTGCTTTGGAAATATGGCTGGAGTGTACAAAGACATGGGAGAGTACTCGAAAGCACTTTCGTTTTACGAAAAAGAACTTGAAATCTTTCAAAAAACTCTTCCTGCAAATCATCCATCGTTGGCTACTTGCTTTGGAAATACGGCTGTATTGTACCAACACATAGGAGAGTACTCGAAAGCACTTTCGTTTCACGAAAAAGCACTTGAAATCCTCCAAAAAACTCTTCCTGCAAATCATCCATCGTTGGCTACTTGCTTTGTAAATGTGGGTGGATTGTATCGTCACATGGG
>JAEUIH010000293.1 GCA_016795105.1 Planctomyces sp. | reverse complement strand
CGCTCCGGCCTTCGCGGGGGCATACGACGTGTACCACAAACCAACTGTTTACAACATCGGACGCCACGTCGTGATGAACGTCGCTGGTACGCTGCCTGGCATGCGTCGCCTGTGGCGAATTCTTCCACGTTCGGAATCGCAGCCAGGTGCTCAACATCACGACGGAGCGTGATGAGTACTATTGACGAGCGCGGAGCATCGTGGTGAGGGCGGTGCCGAGGGTCAGGAGGAGGAGGCTTGCGGGTTCGGGAACCACTGGAGTGTCGTCGGGTGATCCGGAAGGCGGAGGTGTGACACAGACAGGAGGTTCCGATGACGAATCGGGTGCATCCGGGGTTGGATCCGGGAATCGCTCTTCAGGTGGATCCACTGAAACCAGGAGACTTGAACTGTCCTCCGACGTTTCTTCGGCCCGAGGAACATCACCCGGTACTCGACTGGACTCATCGTTTGCAGTGACAGGCGGAGCTGCAGTCGCGGGAGGAGTTGCAGAGACAGGCGGTGTTGAAGTCGCGGGAGGGTTCGCTGTTGCTGGTGGAGTTGCTGTTGCTGGTGGAGTTGCTGTTGTCGGTGGTGATCCTGATCCACCTCCGGAAATTGAACCGCCTCCAGGAGTTAGCTCACTGCCAG
>JAEUIH010000292.1:255-631 GCA_016795105.1 Planctomyces sp. | reverse complement strand
CCACGCCTGTTTCGGCGCGTGCGCTGTCGCGTGTCGCGGCCGCCAGCAGGGCCGCGTGTTTGCGCTTCTGCACCTCGTCCCTGCTCACCGCGCGGCCATCTTCGGCGTCGCGCACCAGTGCGTACTGGGCGTCGGCATCGGCCAGCGCGGCCTGCGCTTCGTGCAGCGCGGCGACCGCCTTGTCCAGGCTGGCTTGTTTCACCTGCAGGTCGGCACGCAATTCGCGGTCGTCGATTTCGAATAGTGCGGCGCCCGCCTGCAGGTGGTCGCCCACCTTGACTGCGACGCTTTTGACGATGCCGGGGATGGCCGTGCCTATGCCGACGTTGTTGCTGGAGGCCTCCACCAGACCGGCGCCGCCTATGTAGGAAGCGTA
>JAEUIH010000292.1:0-245 GCA_016795105.1 Planctomyces sp. | reverse complement strand
TTGCCCGTGGCGGGGTTGGGCCGGCCCTTGGCCCCGGTTGTGGGGGGGGCCCCCCCCCCCCCGGCGGCCGCCTTGGTGGTCGGGGACTGGGGCGGGGGCGGGGGGGGGGTGGGGGGGGGGGGGGGGCCGCTCCTGCTCGGCCTGCACGGCCACGAATATGGCAAGCGCCAGTCCGGCCGCCGCGGCGAGCGGCAAAATCCGGCTGGCAGTGTTCATGCGCCGGGCTCGATGCGCACGATGCGGCC
>JAEUIH010000291.1 GCA_016795105.1 Planctomyces sp. | reverse complement strand
CTGCTGATAATACGGATGCTCGGGAATGCTCAAGTAATGCACACCAACCCCGATCCTGCACGCTGTCATTGCATCGAGAAACGCATCCCGACTCAGTCCTGCGCGAGATTCGTCAATCAGCAGTGTATAGAGATGATAAGCATGACGGGTATCCGCCTCCGGCTCAGCCGGACACCCGATCGGCAGGGTTGCAAACGCAGTCTGATACTGTTGCCACAACTCCTGACGACGCAGCCAGTTGGCTTCCACACGGGCCAGTTGATGCAGACCGATTGCCGCCTGGATGTCGGTCATGTTGTACTTGAAACCGCACTCGACGACAAAATAATGCTTGTAGCCAGCATCCCCGAAACGATGCCAGGCATCCTTGCTCATGCCATGCAGCGCCAGCATCTTGATCCGTGCAATGGATTTCTCGTCACGCGCCAGCACCATGCCACCCTCACCGGTGATGACATTTTTGGTCACATAAAAACTGAAGCAACCAAAATCACCGAACGTGCCCGCCCGCTGTCCGCGATATTCGGTTTCGATAGCATGTGCGCAATCTTCGATCAGCATAAGACCGTGATGCTGCACCAATGCAGCCAGTGCCGTCATGTCGCAGGCGCGTCCGGCGAAATGAACCGGCAA
>JAEUIH010000290.1 GCA_016795105.1 Planctomyces sp. | reverse complement strand
GCTACTGGCGCAACGCCGGCTGCTAGTCAATGAAATCGAGCAGCTCGAAAAGAAGCTCGCGAAATGGAACAAGGAAAAATCAGCCCTCGAATCCCGCTTCGCAGACCCCGGCTTCTATGCCACGGTCGACCGCAAGAATAGCGAGGAAATGCACCGTCAGGCAGGGGTGCTGGGAGAGCAGATCGATGCAGCGGAGATGCGCTGGCTGGAAGTGCATGAGGCGCTGGAAGCGCTGCCGGCGGTGGATTGATGGTTAAGTGTTGACTGCCGGTTTCGACCCGAAGCGGAAGTCGCCAATTTGAAGAAGCGGATGCTCAACGTAGGAGTAGCCGACCTGCATGGCTTTTCGCGCAGGTCAGGTTGACTGCCGGGTTAGGGGCCATTCCTAGTCGCGCTTCTTCTCCCAATACGTCCGCACCTGCTCGAACCGCGACACTCTTTCGCCGATCTTCGCTATCTCTTTGGGGTAGAACTCAAGCATCACGTCGCAGAACTCCAACATCCATTTCCTACGCGAATACCCAGGGTTGACCGTGATGTGATTGGAGTTCGCAATTTGTGTACCGGCCCGGATTGATTGGACACTGTTTTGCAACTCAGGCTGCCTTTCGCATGGCATAGGCCTGACGGGCTTC
>JAEUIH010000028.1:70609-85299 GCA_016795105.1 Planctomyces sp. | reverse complement strand
GACGTGGCAGCACTCGAACCAGAGCGGGACGGGCAGGAATGCCCATCCTACATTTGAGCACACCCCTGCGCCGCAGCAGTACTCGAACCGGCGCGTGGACGGGCAGGAATGCCCATCCTACATTTGAGCCATCCCTGCGCCGTGGCAGTACTCGAACCAGAGTGGGACGGGGTGGAATCCTCATCCTGCGTTTGAGTGATTGGAGCCAGCGTTGAGAGATTTACTTTTCAACGGGATCAGTGATGGTGAGTCCCATGCCGGTCCAGAGGTTGATGATGTCACGGCGACTCCAGCGTTCCAGTTGTTTCTGAGAAGGATCTCCGATCAGGAATTCGCCCTCGTGGGTTCCAAAGCAGACAACCGAATGAAGCACGCCTGGAATCCAGCCGGCTTCGCTTTGATATTCAGGTACTGCGGCCGCCACGATGTCGGTGAGTTCACAGCATAACAGCACGGGATGATCTTCACATCGCCGGATGAGTTCTTCGACAGACCCTTCAAAAAACTCCACGCGGCGACCAGTCCCCTCCAGCTTTACCGACAGACCATGATAGATACCAAGCCATGTCGTTCCACGTTGTGTCAGACACAGCTGAGCCATTTCGCGCTCGCTGGCAGCGATGCCAAGCTCATCCAGGAGGGTTGCTGTTGCAGCAGCCGAACATGTTTCCGGTGTTGTCTGTCGGCACACGCGCCATGGAAACATGCGTCCCGCCGGAATCCATTCATCCTGACACTCCGGCGGAGTTCTGGGAATCACATAGACGACTGACCAGATGGTAATCCCGATTAATGCAAGCTGCGCTGGTGCTCTCCGAAGTAACGGCTTGCCGGCAAGCCTGAGCCACAGGATTGCTGCGAGTACTGCGAGCAGAATTGGAAACCAGTTGGAGAGCACGATCACCGACGCCAATGGAATCCACTGGACGATCCACAGCTGCCCCCACACCAGCTGCACGTAGGCTCCGATCAGCAGCAGAGTAATTACCGCCAGAATATCCAGCATAATCCTTGAGGCATTTTTCAATACCCAGACACTCAGAAAGAATGTCGCGACAGACGCACATCCCATTGCTGCAATCGCTGTCCAGAGGTGCTGCATCGTCGACGAATGTCCTCAAAAAATGGCATAGGCCAGAATCTGCAGAATGAGTGCAGCGGACGCTCCGATTTTGAGATTCTCGTCCCACCGCCGAACGCCGCCTTCCGGAGAAGTGCGATCAGATGGCAGCATTAAGACCCAGACCAGGATCCCAACAAGAGTCGCCAGAAATAACGCACGAACCGTCGACAACGGTACCTGCATCAGTAACTCGCGAATCATTGTCCCAAACTGATGAAGCGGCGTCATGTTTTACTTTACTCCTGCTTTCGCACCATAAAACAAATCTGCCTGCGTTTTTGAAATCGGTGCCGTTAACGGGCTGATCAGAAACATCAGCACGATCGTTACCAGAAACGACCAAATCGAATAGTAAAGGAATGGATCCGCGATCCTGAACAAAGGCTCCCAACCCACTGCCGCAAGAAAGTAAGGCTGATTGCAGAGAAACAATCCGACTGCGGTTGCGATCCCTGAACACAATGCAATCAACGCGGCCGTCGCGGTGGCTCGTCGCCAAAAAATTCCCGTCAGCAGAATTGCAAAGGCAGGCCCCTGAAAGAAGGACATCAATGTCTGAAACACAGTGTACACGCCGGAACCATCCTGCAGTTGTGCAAGGGCCATCGCAAATCCAATGGCCCAGATCACAAGCACGACAGTTGTAATTCGCCCGACTCTCAGGATCGCCTGATCCGAAACGGACGGGTTGATAAATCGGCGATAGAAGTCGTGCGACACAAGAGTCGCTGCTGAATTCAGATATGAGTCGACACTCGACATTAACGCTGCCAGAAACGCGGCAACAAACAGCCCGCGAGCGCCCGCAGGAAGCACATGCCCAACCAGTGCCGGAACTGCCATATCTCCGTCTTTCAGGTCCGGCAACAGAGCCACTGCAATCAGACCAGGAATGGCCACAATCAGGGGGATCACGTTCTTAAGCAACGCGCCCCAGACATAGGACGCCTTCGCTTCGAATTCACTCCTCGCTCCCAGCGACCGCTGAACAATCGCCTGATTGCCGATCCAGTAGGCAGGGCTCAGAATCAATGCCAACCCGAAATAAATGCCAGCCCAGGGAAATGGTGTCTTAGTGTCCAGTGGAAGAATCAGCTGGGTTCTCCGGATTTCCTCATCGGTGGCAACTGCCCGGTCTGTGACAGATTGGGGATCGTTCGGATCTGTAGAAGCTTCTGCGTCAGTGGCGGTTGCAGTTGAATCGGACGTCGCCCCCGATGTTGAAGACGTGTTCGCCGATTCCCGAATCTCGGCTTCTCGAAGTTTTGTCATTAGATTGTCGACGCCACCAACACGAACAAGTCCCAGAACAAGGATCAACAAACATCCGGCAATCATGATCACACACTGCAGAACATCGGTGTAGACAACTGCTTCAAGTCCCCCAGTACACGTATAGAATCCAACAAGGGCTGCTGTAATAAGAATGCAGATAAGTGGATCCCACCCGAACACTGTTGACATCATTTTACCTGACGCCAACAGCATGACTCCCAGATTGCAGGCCATAAAGATCAGCCAGCATACCCCGATAACGGACCTCACTCCTCCGCTATACCGCCGTTCCAGAAACTCGGGTACCGTATAAACCCCGGTTCGATAGAAGAACGGGATAAACACAAAGGCTCCCACAATCATGGCCGGCACACATCCTATCCACTCGAAGTTGGCCACAGCCAGACCATGCCGATAGGCCAGCCCGCCAGCCCCGATGATATCAGTTCCGCCGATATCCGTTGCAACGAGCGATGCGCCAATCGCCCACCATGGAAGGCGTCGCCCTCCAAGGAAGAAATCCTCTCCCGTTTTGACTTTACTTCCGACCTTCAGTCCAATCCAAATCGTCAGAATCAGATAGGCAACAACGACAATGTAGTCCGGAACCGTCAGGACACTGATCGAACTCAGCATCGGTCGACTTTCAATACGAATGAAACAACTTCAAACCCGAATGCCACGCGCCGATTCACAATTGAATTCAACTGATCACTTGACCGAGTGAGAAACCATCCATGAATGACGGCTGCATTTCGATCGGCAAAGCACCAGACCGCAACACGGAAGCATAGCGTGCGATTGTGGGCAAACAAATCAATCGGACTGTGTTCCGGTTGTCAGGTGCCGGATCGCGAGAACCTGAAGTGAGAGTCTCGGCTGGATTGACTTATTCTCCGGCAAGATCACACTCTGCAACGGAGTCCTCTCCATGGGGCTCAAAGTCCGGAAACAGCCCCGTCTGCTCTTTCGAGGAGTCTCCTGGTGATCGCTCTCTATCGCTTTGTCCGGACAGTACTGCACCAGGCTTTTATCAATCAGAATTGGATTGCCGCGACCGTTACTGCAGCAGTTACCGTGGCGTGTTTGGTTCAATCCACTCTTGCTCCTCACTCTGTAGTGATTGCCGCCGATGGCCACGCTTTGCAGGACGCCCCATCAGATGATCACTCCGAATCCAAACAACCAGTACTGAAGGTTACTCTCTGCGATGACTTCGACGTCACAGAAGTGGGAGTATCGCAAAAGTGGCAACAATTCACCGAAACGAAACTGAATCGACGCCCCAAAGGACAGCTTGAATACGAATCATCGATTCGAATGATGTATTCGTCGACCGGTGTCTATGTGCTCTTCTCCGGAACAGATCGGAAAATCACGGCCACAATGACGGAGGACTTTGCCGACCTCTGGAATGAAGATGTGTTCGAATGCTTCTTCTGGACGAACGAAAAACACCCGGTGTACTTCGAGTATGAAATTTCGCCACTGGGGTACGAACTTCCCATACTGGTTCCAAAACTCGATGGCAAATTCCTTGGCTGGAGACCATGGCACTATGAAGGCAAGCGCAGGATTCAAAAAGAGGTCGTCATCACCGGAGGTCCTCAGCAGTCTGGCGCTGAGATCAAGCAATGGCAGGCCGAAGTGTTTATCCCGTACGAGCTTCTTCAGCCGCTGACAAACGTTCCACCACAGAAGGGAACTCGATGGCGTGCCAATTTCTACCGAGTCGACTACGATGATTCGGGGACAACAGCATGGGACTGGGCTCGAGTTGGCTCAAGCTTTCATGACATCGAAAACTTTGGCACTCTGATTTTTGAGTAGCAGCTGATATTGATTCGCAGCCCAATATGCATAGCAGCCCATACAGACCGTGAGACAGGAGATAGAATCATGATGAACGGCCATCGAAACGGCTCAGCATCGCACGGCACAATCGGGACTCAACTCACCAGCACAGCCCGGATTTTACTGACCGTTGCACTGATCAGTGGATCAGCGTGCCTGGCTCAGGAAGACATCCGGGACCTGAAACTGCGTGACTGGCAACCTCGATCAATGATGAAGACCAGGGTCACTCGAGTTAACACACCCGCATTCCCGGCAATCGATGTCCACAATCACCTCGGTGGCGGCAAAGAAACTCTCACCCCGGAACGTGTTCGACGATATCTGGAAGCCATGGACGAAGCCGGGGTTCAGACAGTCATCAACATGGATGGTGGATGGGATGAACGACTCAGGGAATCGCTGGAAGCCCTTGATGAAGCTCACCCCGGAAGATTCCTGACCTTTACTCTGATCAATTTCGATGACTTTGAATCTGAAGGCTGGGGCGAACGTGAAGCCGACCGTTTGCGAAAGAGCTTTGCAGCCGGTGCGAAGGGTCTCAAATTTCATAAGTCATTTGGATTGTCCTATCGCAGAGCCAGCGGAAACCTGCTGCGGATCGACGATCCGGTTCTTGACCCAATCTGGACCATCTGTGGCGAATTGAATAAACCGGTCATGATTCATTCCGCTGACCCGGCCGCCTTCTTTACGCCTCTGGACAAATACAACGAACGCTGGCACGAACTCAATGAACATCCCAACTGGCTGTTCCATGGCGACGAATTCCCTTCGCGTGAAGAATTGCTTGCACAGCAAAAGGCCGTTATTGCAAAACACCCAAAGACAACATTTATTGGGGCACACTTCGGCAATAACGCTGAAGACCTCGATGCTGTAGGACTCTGGCTGGACGAACATCCGAACTTCTACGTCGACATCGATGCCCGCATCTCAGAGCTCGGGCGACAACCCTACAGTTGCCGACGCTTCTTTATTCGTTACCAGGATCGAATCCTCTTCGGAACAGACACCACGCCAAAAGTTGACGCGTACCGGCTGTATTATCGATTTCTTGAAACGGACGATGAGTACTTTGATACGGCAGAATCGCATCATCGCCAGGGATTCTGGATGATCTACGGCATCTTTCTGCCGTCAGAAGTGCTGGAAAAAGTCTACCACACCAACGCCGCAAAATTGTTTGGGCTCCCCCTGTAGCAGGCACATTCCATGTGCCGTCCGCAAGAACCCTGCGGCGCGGTGGCGGACGGCATTCGGAGAATGCCTGCTACTTTAAACACATTCCATGTGCCGTCCGCCTGAATTCCGCCGACGCGAAATCAGTGAATTCACTCTTCATAGATCGAAGGGAACTCGACACCCGCCATTCTTAGATATACCGACAGAATTCCTCGATGATGTGCAGAATGACTGAACACCCACTTCCGAATACAACTGCCTTTACTCATCGTAAACAATGTTTGTCCTCCCATCTTCAGTGACCATGGCTCGTCCATCACAGAATCCGGAACACCATTCAGTGAGGCAATGGCGTCGGCCGTTCGCTGATCGAACACTTCGAGCAGTTGACGGACTTGAGTCACTTCCGGTGTGACGTAGGGCTCCCCGTCAACAGGAGCAATATCAAATTCGCTTTTTCGATCCCGGACGATTATATGGTCGTCTCTCTTCACGGAAGAGCCGGATCGCAAATTTCGGGCGAGGATGCATGGATTACAGCGTCCGGAGGGGCTATGCAGGGTAGGTGAAATCTGCTAAGCTCAGGGGAGTCGGACTGGGCCCCCGACAGACTCCTGATTTTGTGAGATTGTATTGGAAGGAATCCAGACAGTGGCGACACGTATCCTCAGCATTTCCGGTCTTCGCGGTATCATTGGGAATGGTCTTGACCCGGTTTATGCCAGCCAGTTTGCGGCAGCACTTGGAACAATCTTTTGTGGTGGAAAAGTCGTCGTCGCCCGTGATGGTCGATCGACAGGCCCGATGCTCTATCACTCGATCGTCTCGGGGCTCCTCGCCACCGGATGCGAAGTACTCGATGCAGGAATTTCAACAACGCCGACCTGTGGTGTTCTTGTCCGTCATCATGACGCAGCAGGTGGCCTGCAGATTACTGCCAGCCATAATCCAATTGAATGGAATGGCCTAAAACCGTTCGCACCCGACGGATCGGTGTTCAACAAAGAACTTGGACAGCAGTTGCTGCACATTCTGCAGTCCGGCGAGATCGCATGGAAGGACTGGTCAGGGATTGGACGGATTACAACCATCGCGGACCCTGCCGTCCCGCATATTGAACGCGTCTTGAAACTTGTCGATGTTGAAGCGATCCGAAAAAAGAAATTCAAAGTTGTTCTGGACTGTAATCACGGTTCTGGCGCTGTCGCTGGTCCACGACTGCTGGAAGCACTTGGCTGTGAAGTCACGGTGCTGGGTGGAACGCCGGACGGCCGATTCGAACATATTCCCGAACCCGTGGAAAAGAATCTGGGGGATTTGTGTCGAATCGTTGAACAGAACAAAGCTCACGTCGGGTTTGCTCAGGATCCTGACGCGGACCGATTGGCCATCGTCGATAACACTGGCCGCTTTATCGGTGAAGAACTCACTCTGGCACTTGCCGCGGACTACGTGCTTGAACGGCGGAAAGGTCCATTCGTGGTCAATGGATCAACAAGCCGAGTCACTGCAGATATCGCTGCCAAACATGGCTGTCAGTTTCACAGATCTTTTGTCGGTGAAGCCCATGTCTGTGCCAAGATGAGAGCTGTTCATGCGGTGCTTGGCGGAGAAGGCAATGGCGGGGTGATCGAACCCGCTGTTGGATACGTCCGCGACAGCCTCGTTTCCATGGCATATGTACTCGCCGGTCTCACCGAAAAGAAAAAAACGCTGGCAAAATGGGCAGATTCCTTACCGTTTTACACCATTGTAAAAGACAAAATCGAATGCCCGGCCGAAGCAGTCCCGGCAGCCTGTGATGCTCTGAGAACCGCCTTCAGAGATGCCGACGCCCGAGATGGTGACGGACTGCGGCTTGACTGGGCCGATCGCTGGGTCCAGGTGCGAGGCTCGAATACGGAGCCCATTATTCGTATCATTGCAGAGGCCCCCGAAACGAAGGACGCTGTCGCACTCTGCGATGAGGCAATGAAAGTGGTGGAAGCCGCCGTTGCTTCTTACAGGAGCTGAGTCCGCAACTTCAGAATTCGCAGATCCTGATTTGGTACTCCGGAATGTTCCAGCATCAAACCGGCAGTACCGCGTACGAACGGGGGACCGAGTCATTTTCGTTCACTCATCCCGGTTTCGGAATTTCTCCAGGATTTGTCATGAAAAACTATGTGCCCGTCGAACGATTCGTCAACCTGCTTCGTCCGGATGCGAACAGTCTGTTCAATGTGACAGTCGAAGACGCTATCGAACGCGTCGGATCCGGGGATCCTCAAAAAGTACGCGAGATCGACGGCCAGTTTGCTCTGGTTCATCGAAGTGGCCACATCATTCGCATGGCGAGGTCAATTGGACGGCCCATGCGTTATTTTCTTGCAAAGCAAGTTGACGGACCCTGCCTGATCGTCGCAGAACGAATGGATGAAATTGCAGCCTGGCTCAAAGCCGAAGGGCTGGACGGCCAGTTCCACCCGTCGTATTCAAGGATGGTGCCCGCTCACCATATCATTGAAATCGCACTTGTCGGCTGCCCAGATCCCAATCCCACGTACACACGCTTCTTCAATCCTCAGCGCAATCGGCTGCCCGCCAATATCGAGACAATTGGACGCGAATACATCAGCACAATGCAGCAGGAGATCTTTCACTGGCTTGATCAGATCCCACGTATGGACCCAATTGGCGTGCTGTTCAGTGGAGGGATCGACAGCGGAGCCGTCTTCCTTGCGACCTATGATGCGCTCCTGCGGCGAGGAGAATCGCCCGGCCGACTTAAGGCATTCACGTTGTGTGTTGATGGGCAGGGCGAAGACGCCGCTCAGGCGGCCGGCTTCCTGAACCACCTCGACCTCGGTCTGTTTCTTGAAGTGATCGATGTACCATCTTCGGCCGTCAGTTATGAAGAGGCGGTGCGAGTCATCGAGGACTACAAGCCACTGGATGTGCAGTCCGCCGCAATGACACTGGCACTCTGCCGGGAAATTCGAAACCGCTATCCCGACTGGAAATGGCTGATCGATGGGGATGGCGGAGACGAAAATCTGAAAGACTATCCGATTGAAGAAAACAGTGAACTGACCATTCGCAGCGTTCTCAACAATCTGATGCTGTACCATGAAGGATGGGGTGTCCATGCCGTGAAACATTCTCTCACCTATACCGGCGGCCAGAGTCGAGGTCATGTACGCAGCTGGGCTCCGGCAGCCGCATTTGGCTTCCGAGGACTCAGCCCGTTTGCTCTGCCGAATGTGATCGAAGTCAGCGAAGGAATACCGTTCATCGAACTGACAGACTGGGATCACAAAAAGCTGTATGACCTCAAGGGCCAGGTTGTTCGAAGCGGAATTGAACAGGTGACAGGTCTGACGATGCCTGTTTACGAAAAACGCAGATTCCAGCGAGGTGCGGCTGCAAATTCGACATTCGACAATCTGTTTCCGGTTGGTGAACAACCCTATCGGCAGGCGTTTGCTCAACTTTTTGCGGGACGCCAGTGACGAAATGACCAATTTCCAAAAATGCACGGCGAATTCTGTAAGCCAAACCCAACAAATTCCGTTGTTTTCGTCGAATTGCGCCGCGGATGTTTTGATTCGCGGGCGATCGGGAATGGAAATTGCATACAATTAAACGCGTACTGTGGCGAATGTCATTCTGACGATGTCATTTGGACTCAGCAGGTTTTCAGGAGAATAGAATCACGATGTTGTCTTTCATCTATTTCGACATGACGTACATTGTCATGGTGATGATCCCAGGCCTGATTTTGTCCGGGCTGGCATCGATGCTGGTGAAATCCACCTTCGCGCGATATTCCAATCTGGGGACTCGCCGAGGCTTCACGGGCGCTCAGGCGGCAAAAACATTGCTGGATGACGCTGGCATTCATGATGTTCAGATTGTGCCAACGAACGGCTTCCTCAGCGATCACTACAATCCAGCCACCAAAACGCTGGCGTTGTCAGAAGACGTGTATTCCAGCCGATCTATTGCTGCGATTGGAGTCGCCTGCCATGAAGCTGGCCATGCCATTCAGCACGCAAACAGTTACGCGGCACTCTGGGCACGAACAGCTCTGGTGCCGGTGGCCGGGATCGGTTCGAATTTCAGTTATATCGTTCTGTTTCTGGGTGTCATGATGGGCAGCAAGTCCCTGGCTCTCGCCGGTGTGTTGCTCTTCGGCGCAGTCGTGCTGTTCCAGCTCGTGACACTTCCGGTTGAGTTCGATGCGAGTGCTCGTGCGAAACGACTTGCTGTAAGTTCCGGCATCGTCGACATGGATGAACGTGTCGGTATGGACAAAGTGCTGAATGCCGCTGCTCTAACCTATGTCGCAGCCGCAATCACCAGCCTACTGACACTCCTCTACTATATCATGAGGTCCGGATTGCTGGGCGATCGTCGGTGACCCTTCAGAATTCTCAATCACTGAACACGTTTTTCGAAAGCCTTCTGCTGTACGCAGGAGGCTTTTTTTTGGGGGGATTCATACGATGAAGACGTGGACAACTCAGCAGTCGGCTGTCTCTACGGCCGTCCCACAATACAACAATCGGTGAGATAATCTCCGTCTTGCAGCATGGTACGTAGCAGTTGAATCAACGCAGCCAAAAAACCGGATGAACCTGCGAATCCCGCCGACACGACTGACTCTGCACGTGTTGCTTTTTTGCAACAAGTCCGCAACCTCTGCGGTTTAAACTGAGTCCCGGGAAATTTTTTGCCACCGAGTATTCACAAATCATCTCTCCGTCGAGACATCTGCTAGGCTGAACACCGTGCATCGGCGAAATCTTGGATATGAATCCATGAAACCGTCAATCGCGACTGGTTGAAGCAGACAGGTTTATGAATCGGCCTTTGATCTTTCCAGTATCGACGTCCTCCAGCCAGATTCAGGGACTAAACCACCTGAGACTTCTGGCTGCGCTGCTGGTGTTTCTGCAGCATTCACTCAGTAGTTCACATCTGGATGAATGGATTGATATTGGCGGGTTCCGAATCGGAAGAATTGGAACCGCGATCTTCTTTTTGCTGAGTGGTTATCTTTCAGCCGTCACGACTCGAAAGCCTGCAACATGGTTAAAAGACAGGCTGGTCTTTCTGTTCCCGGCCTACTGGATCGTCACCCTGGCGGGATTCTTTCTGGCATGGGTCACGGCGACAAAGTCGTTCGACTCATGGCAGTTCCTGTCGCAAATGCTGGGTACCGGATACCTGACCCATGGTGATCACATCGTCAACGTGGCCACATGGTTCATGTCGCCATTGCTGCTGCTGTACTGCACAGTGACGCTGGTGCGACTGACAAATGCTCGTTACACACTGCCACTGATTATTTTGGGAATGTGCGCCGCTGCAGTGGCGAAGGAAGCTGAATTTGCGGCTACACGTTGTCATGCGGTGACATTTTTGACGGCATTTGCTGTCGGCGTTGTTGAGCCTCGCCGCCGAGTTATGGGCGCAATGGTTATGGCTGGGTTGTTCGTCATTCTGAGTTTCATCCAGCCGGAGTTTCGATATGGTGCAACTGCCGCGATCCTGTTGATCCCGGCATTCTATATCCGCACAGAGTTGTCGCTCAGCCGCTCGTTCACGAAAATCGCGTATGAGTGGTTTCTCGTCCATGGGCTGTGCCTTGCAATTGTCAACCACCTGACCTCAAACGCGTGGGTCATTCTCGCAGGGGGCGGACTGCTGGCGATCGCAGCCGCTGCTTTCCTGCACGCTGTTGTCCTTCGATTGAGAAGTGTAACGCCAGCGGTCATGAGTCATCTCTGGAGGATGATGAACAACTGGCCGGTGAAGTCACGGCGGTCTGCGTTGCACGCAGAGATACAGCAAGGTATCGGTAACAACTCTCCTGATGCGACATCACGTTGCGCCGTTGAGTCAGTTGTTCGCTGATACGATTCAAGACCTGATAAGCCTTTTAATTCAGGTCGATTCCGAGATTTACTTAATACGGAAGACCGCCACAGTATCGCGGATGGCACATGGAATGTGCCTGCTACTGTAGCAGGCAGACTCCGTCTGCCGTCCGCAACAGCGCAGTCTCCATCTCATTGCGTATGCACCGCCACAGTATCGCGGACGGCACATGGAATGTGCCTGCTACTTTTCGGGCAATTTAAGTTCGACGCTGTTAATCCAAACGGCGTAGCGATAAAATCGGTGGCGTGAGAATACTGTACTTTCACAGGCAAGAGCCGTGAGGAATTTCAAAATGTCGAACACTCAACAGCCGGATCAATCCAGCAGTCAGTCATCTGCCAGTTCGTCGCCGGATCCTCAGGTACAGGAAGCTGTTCGGCAGGCTGTGGAATCGGGCGACAACGTCCGGGAACGTGTTCATTCTCTGGTTGTTGACCTGATGAGAGGCCCACAGGGAACACTTGAAACGCTTCGGCGTGGAGTGACCGATATCATGAATACCTCGGTTGAAGTCGTTCGACGGATGCCCGGTGAGAAGTCGGACAGCGTTCTGCGTGGTGTGGTTGATGGCATAACATCAGGCGTTCAATCAGTGGCTCAGGCAGCAAATTATGCAGTCCAGGAAGCCGCGGCCAGAGGCCAGCGATTTGCAGGAGAAGACCTGAATCGTACGGTGACGGACATGAATGCAATCAGCCAGATCATTCTGGAATCAGTCGCCCATGCATCTGAAAGACTTGGCACAGAAGTTGGATCGGGCGTCCGTGAATTAAAATCTCACGCCGAACGTGCCGTAGAAGCGATTCGTCCCGTTTTGAAGGAAACAGTCTCCACGATGACACAGAACCCCGTGCAGGCTGCCACAGAAGTAGCCGGCACGGCCGTCCGTGGAGGACGACTGATTGCCGGCACGCTGTTATCGGCCGTCAGCGGAATTCTCTCAGGTGCAGCAGAAGCGATTGACCCGGACAGGAATCGCAAACCGTGACAGACCCGATCGGGATTCGCCGCAGGATTCGAAACACGAAACGGGCGGCAGAGGTCATCGCAGTTCTGATCAAGCACGGTTTTCGCCAGGTGCTTTCAGAGACTGGTATCGAACGAATACTGGAACGAGGACAGGAAATTCTGCTGCGATCAAAGGCAGAAGAACCTGCCATCACCAAGCCATTCACAGTGCGAGTACGAGAAGTCCTTGAAGAACTGGGGGCAACCTTCATTAAACTTGGACAGGTCCTCAGTACTCGCCCCGACCTCATTCCACCGGAACTCGCTGAAGAACTCCGCAGGCTTCAGTCCGACTGTCCAACGATTCCGTTCGAAGAGATCAGCAAAAGACTGCGGGAAGAGTTGGGCGACAAGGTTGAACAACTCTACTTGTCCATCGATGAAACGCCCATTGCCGCAGCATCAATTGCACAGGTCCACCCCGCAATACTGCGTGACGGAACGCGCGTTGTACTGAAAATCGTCCGTCCGGGAGTTGAAGAGACCATTGAGTCCGACATGGACATCCTGATGGAACTTGCCGCTCTTACGGAAAAGTACTTCAGCGAGCAGGGATACAGCCCGACCGAGACCGTCAGAGAATTTCAGCAGGAACTTGCTCGCGAAGTCGATCTGATTCATGAAGCGAGGGTCACAGATCGATTTCGTCAGAATTTCCGCGATGATCCTCGCATCCGATTTCCACTCGTCTACTGGCCCGGGACAACTCGCCGAGTCCTGACACTTGAACATATTGACGGCGTTTTGCTCTCAAAGCTTGATCCGACAACTTTGTCCGCAGAAGAACGTCGCCGAATTGTGGCGGAAGGTTCAGAAGCCGTCTTCCGACAATGCCTTGAACATGGATTTTTCCATGCCGATCCACATCCCGGGAATATTTTCGTCCTGCGAGATGGCGCGATCTGTTTTATCGACTGCGGCATGACAGGACGAATCGATAAGCAAACGATGCAACACCTTGCATCACTCGTGATGTCGGTCGTCCAATCGGATCTTGACAGCGTCATCGAAGCGACCATGGCTCTTTCTGATGCAGAAACGACACTCAAGTTTGATCGTTCGTTTCGTCGAGATGCCTGGAACTTCGTTGCGAGGTTCGACAGTGCCACAATCGAATCACTCGATATGGCAATGCTGCTCGATGAATTCTTCAAACTCCTCAGACGTTATCGCATCCGCTGCCCGGCAGATCTTGTGTTCCTGATCAAAGCGCTCACGACCATTCAGGGTGTCGGACAAACACTCGATCCGACGTTTGATCTTGTCGGACATGTGCGTCCGCAAATTGAACAGTTGATTCGTGAACGCTATGGCTTTAAGGCCGCTCAGGAACGCATCAAAGCTGGTGCACTGAGATATCTTTCACTCATCGAAGACCTGCCTGATGAACTGCGAGATGTGCTGGATCAAATCCGACGCCGGGAATTCAGTGTTAACCTCAGGCATCAGGGACTTGATCGACTGAATGACAATACCATTGAACATGCAAGTGGAACCATTGCAGTTGGAATGGTGATCGCCGGGCTGTTTGTTGGCTCATCCGTACTTATTCTTGCAGAGCGGCAAACAGTGGGCTGGACGTATCTGAGAGTTGTCGGAACCGCCGGATTGACCATTGGGATTCTGATGGCGATGGCCCTTCCGATCCGCTGGATACGAAGAAGAAAATAACTGCATGTCTGCCACATCTACATCAGCCAGGATCGAGTCGCTCGATCAGTTCCGCGGACTTACAGTCGTCGCGATGCTGATCGTCAATTTTCTCGGCGGATATACCGTCTGCCCGATACTGCTTAAACACTCACACGACTACTGCAGCTTCGCCGATCTGGTGATGCCTCAGTTCCTGTTTGCTGCGGGCTTCTCGATGAGGCTCAGCTTTTTGAAGCAGGTTGATCGCTTCGGGAATCAGGCAGCGTGGCTGCGAATGTTTCGCAGAATCACAGGACTGATCGCAATCTCCATCTTCTGGTATTCATTCACCACGGCGGGACAAACATCTTCCAACCTTCAGAATGGCGATTTGATCAGTGCCTTGTTGTGGCTCTGTAAACGAGGCTGGTTCCAGACGCTGATGCATATTGCCGTGACATCCGCCTGGATTCTGCCTGTCCTGCAGGCAGGACTCTCAGTCCGCGTTGCATGGGCCGCAATCTCTGCTGTATTGCATCTCGGACTTTCATGGTGGTTCAACTTCCACTGGGTCAACACGGGAAGCCAGGGAATTGATGGCGGACCTCTCGGTTTTCTCACATGGACCATGCCAATGATTGCCGGAACATGGGCCTATGATCTGTGCATGACACGTCGCCCCCTC
>JAEUIH010000028.1:0-70509 GCA_016795105.1 Planctomyces sp. | reverse complement strand
CGGAACAACGACTTCGCAACTACTGGATGATGAGTCAGCGAAGCGGCACGCTGACCTATCTTCTGTTCTCTGCCGGAGCAGCCTGCATTGTTTATGCCGTATTTATACTCCTGACCGACGTTGTGGGTATCCGATCCGGCGTACTTTATTCATTTGGAATCAATGCGCTGGCTGCGTATCTCGTCCATGAAATCACAATGACCGTTGTAACGGCATTTGTCCCGGAAACGTCAGCAGCAGTTCCCGTCTGCATTGGCCTCACCGTGTTTTTGTCTCTCACATGGTGGATCATCCGCTGGCTGGAGCGACATCAGATTCAGTTAAGAATGTAGAGTCAGATCAAGCAAACGCTTTGGCGCTGCTGTGCTGCTGTAGAGCCCATCGCATAGAGAATCGAACAGGCCGACAAGGTTCCACGGCTCGACTTCTTCCCGCAGCCAGATTCTGAAGGCGATGCAGTCCTGATGGACTGATCCGGCTGCGACTACTTCTCCAAGCCGCACCCTTGCTCGATTCAGCATGGCAACGAAGGCTGAATCCGCGGCCCGGAGCAATCCCGGATTAGAGACAGGAGAATCGTCCGATGACACCACATTCCCCACTTTCTGCTCCATACTGGTGGCAGCCGACAGGTACAACATAGCCCAGTCGCACCAAAGGTCAAAGCAGGGCAGGGCGGCGTAGCATCCCTCAACCAGTAAATCGACATGCCGAATCTCCTGGATCAGTTGCTCCGAATACCCATTCAGCCTTTGCGTTCGAAGTTGCTCACCGTCGTCACGACCAAGAATGTCAGCAAGACGTTCAACCGTGAACAGAGTATGAGCGATTCCTGTGCTGTGCAGTGCGTCGATAAAACCAGCCGTATTCGCCAGTGTCGCCCAATTGGAACCAGCAGCCTGCGTCGTCAGTCGCTGAATTCTCGACGTTGCGCAGAGTCGCGGCATTCGGATCAATTCGGCATTCCAGAACTGTCGTTTGAGGAATGGACTTGCAGCAATCCGCATGTCCCATTCCCGCTGAGGACTCAACAATAGATCATTCGTCGCTCCAGATCGAGCATCTAGAACAAATCCAGCACTGAGACTGTCGTCATCAAATCGAATCTGCCACATCCAGCCGTCGCGGAGAACCTGATGGACAGCAGCATCATCACATGCAAACGGAAATCCATCACATTGAATTCCGGAATCCGTCAATAATGTCTCGCATGACTTCGCCCCGGAAAAATGGCCAAAAATCGAACGCGAATTGGTTCGCAGGATTTCCGTTTGGTACGGAATTTTCAACTCGCGCAGTACACCCCCGCCTGCTCCTGTTGCATCGATAAGGAATGATGCCTCAAACTGAAAATCAGTCCCTTCCGAAGTTCCTTTTACCTTCCAGCCACTATCAGTCTGAAAAAACTGGTAGTCACATCCCTGCAGACATTGAACGCCCAGCCGATCAGCATGTTCAAAGAAGAATTGATCGACATCCGATCTGAGCCATTGCGTATCAGAGACCGCGTTTGACTCGCTCGCCGACGATAACATGCGACGACTGCGAAAGTCAGATTCTGTCAGGTCGAATCCGGTCGTCTGGTCAAAGTATGTAAATCCGCGTTTTCGTCCGCACATCAGGTGAGGATAAGTATTTTTCCATGCACCGTATTGAGTCAGGGGCAGAAGAAAGTCGAGCCCGTATCGTCGAGCAATCCGTTGGAGAGTGGAGTCACCAAGAGGTGTGGTGGATTCCCCAATTGCAAATCGCGGGTGCGTGGCGCGATCAATCAAAACCACAGGAATCCCCTGGCGAACAAGACTCATCGCCAGGAGGCTTCCTCCAAAACCAGCGCCCAGGATGCAGTGCAGCTCCCTCATGTTCGCCCCCGGTCAATATCGATCATCACGCCGCCAGGACAGCTTACCATGTCGGTTGAATCCATTGCTGAGTCAGATTCATGGTCTCCAGTCGGTGAACACGTTCTGCAACGTTCGATTCGCCCTCTGAAAATCGTTCAATATCCCACAGGTCTGCAAAAACTCTCCCTCGCTGCCACGCCACAGTACAGTCCATGACCGCCTCGAGAGAACTCAATGTCGGTGATTTGAACCAGTTGGATTGCTCCAGTCGATCAAGAATCCCGTTTCCGGATCGCGTCGGAATCACGGCACAACAACTGACACCTTGATCAAACGCAAACCGGACGGATTCAATCGCCTGCTGAATACCATCGCCCTCCGATACACCCGGCGGTCTTAACAGAACGAATGCTCGGATCTGAACCCCCAATTGCCTGAGAATTTTGCATGCCCCTGCGAAATCATCAATTGTCATCTGCTTGTTCAGTCTTGCAAGTGTCGCGGGATCGGAGGTTTCAAGTCCCATCGCAACTTCAAGCTGAGTACCAATGAGATCCTGAAACCGGCCGATTTCGGGACCGCAAAGCTTTGGGTGGTTTTCCACGATCACTGTGCGGAATTCCCGAATCAGCTCTGCAATTCGTCCCCGATCCACTTCGGGAACTGCATTCCGATCAAAGAAATTCCCACTGTTGTAAAGTTTAACGGACGAGGCTTTTGGCAGTTCGTTCAGCGCAAACTCAATCTGAGCGGGAATGGCCCCCAATGGCACTGTGGACTGTGTGGTATTCTTCCACAAATCACACATCAGGCACTTCCAGGGACATTCTCGATTCGTCAAAAAGATCGTCGCGACGTTTTCAACTTCACCATATGCCGAACATTCTCGTTCCACCAGCGAATGATAAGGACGCCATGGATCCACCGGATTGCGAAGTCCACGAGCTGCGACGATGTCAGCATTTGTCAGACGAGGAAAAGATTCCGAATTGACCATCGACGATCTGACTTTCACTCTACGTTGAACAACCGCTCAGAAATGCGATTCTGGCTGTGGTAACCGGCCGGTGCAGATCATACCGCATCTGCTTTCCGAGAGTACATCCAGTCATTAAATCGCCACATCAGCATTCCGAACAGGATGCCTCCCGCCGGAAACGCAATCAGAGCGAACGGAACAGTGCCATAAAGTGTCGCTGCGGACTCCTTCCATGCCGTTACTGCACACCAACCAACAGCCGTCGGAATTCCCCAGCCAATCACACCGTACTTCACAATAAAGGCAGTCTTTCCCTGTGATTTCATCGTTTCCCACTTTTGCGTCTTTTTTGTGCTCATCGTGCTATCTCCGGTCGTGCAAAGAATCTGAAATGATCTCGAACACAACCAACTACGCAAACAGGAAGACGCTGTTACAGAAAAAGTACTCATCACGCTCCGTCGTGATGAGTACGATCGAGGACAGTTTTATGGCACAAGCACAGGAGTCATCTGCTGATTCACCGGAGTCACCGGGATTCGGCGTTTGAGACTGACATCGACAAGATGCTCTTTCAGGATCCTTCGCATCTCATTGATCGCCTGCGGATGTCGGTGGATTTCACTGTGGCTGGCTGGCACGACAACTTCACTGGCCACGCCTTCACGATGAGCACTACTGTAGCGGACAACACCGTCAGACCAATCGCGATCCGTCTTGCCGCGATCGACACCCACAATATTGTGATGTTTAACATCCGGTGGCACACTCGTGTCACGAATCAGAGTAAGAACGGCAGACTTTTTGGTCAGTGAATCGAGGCTGGTACGAGGATACAGCACCCGGTCCCACCAGTGCACCTCGTTGTTCTGCTCAAACACCAGTCGACTGAGCTGCATCGTCTTGCTGGGCAGCCAGACGATTGATCCTGTTGCCCAGCGAGTGAATGCGTTTGAGTACTTACTTCCATGATAAGGACTGGCGATTGTGACGATTCGATCCACGGAAGGATTCGACTGGAAAAAGAAGACACGACGGATTTCATTCTTTTCATCCGGATTCGCCTGAATCTGATCGACGGGAACCTGACTGACGGAATTCCACAATCGATCCTCACTGTCAATCGTCAGCATCTGAGAAATCAGACCGCCCATGCTGTGCCCCACCACAATCATTTCATCCAGCCGCTCGTTTGTGCGATGCGGATCACAGTCATCACGGACTCGATCCAGTTCATCCCTTAGATTCGCAGCCGCAAACGCAAGGGGCTCACCAGTCGGATAGAGATAGAACCAGAACTGATAACGGCGGCCGATATCCGGATCGGCCTGCAGATCATTGAACATCTCCATCCATGTCATTGGACTTGACCAGACACCGTGGACCATCAGCACAGGAATTCGATCCGGATCATAGGGCTGCACCATATACAGCCCCTCCACACTGCGAGCGCGGTCGGGACGGACAAACCCCCATGTGTCAAGAAGCTTCAGATCCGGATTGCTCAGGAACTTCGCCAGAGGTGTACTCAAGTCCTTTTCGAGAGGCAGAGTTGAATTCCGCACAAAAATCCCATCGGTCTCTCGAGGGTCAAAGACCTGAACCTGCACGGGCAGCTGACGTGACTGACCTCCGGGAGGTAGCCCCTCCGGAAACCGAAAGACGACTGTCGCCGCGAAACTCATACCCTGCGTATAGTAATCCTCGATCGGCTGTGCCACCTTTGATGGTTTACGAACGGCGATCACCGGAACACCAATTCCTCGAGCAACGTGACGATTCCGGAGATTCGTCAACTCATAATCGGTCACAAAATCATACTCCCCCACCTGTTCAGCATTCACAAGTGGAGTCGGATCAGGAATCTCAGCCAGAAGCTGACGTCGAGTCAGAGGCATCTGCAGCGACGCCATCAGGTTCTTGCGCCCCTGACGATGGGCAACTCGCAGCAACGCTTCGCAGCTCGCGTTGTAGACTTCCGCAGTGCCTCGATGCAGATCACTCACGGGATTCGGATGTTCGCCGTGATCGTCAGGTTCAGAGAAGTAGTACCAGGCAGCATGAGCGGCATCAAGATACAACTCACTTGATAACGGGGAGTCCTTACTTGCAACGGCCTCCGCACCGAGATAGTTGAGTTCAGCCAATGCGTGCAAAGCTTCACGCGAATGCGGCCCAACGCACTGCGATTGAGCGTGATGAAGCATCTCCTCCAGGCGGTCCGGCCCCTGGTACCGACTGGCCACCAGAAATGACTCTGTGCGATCCGATGGGCGAAGATGACCTAATCGAGACATCTTTAGACGAGACATCAGAGGATTCACGGGCTTCTCACGCAAACGAACGAATTGAGTCGTCGCGCAGCCGCACTGAATCACCATGACCCCCAGCAGCAAGAGTCGGATCCAGACAGGAACAGTCTGTTTTCGTTGAAACTCCATACCGTAAACCGCAGAATCCATGAATCTCTTGAGGTTGTAGCGTCACAGGAATTGAATTTTCGGTCAATACGAGTCCAAATCCCGTCGGCAAGGCAGTCAAAACACGAAACCTGCGTAAGAAGAACTGGTCATGAAATCAAAACGGTCGTCCGGAAAATGGATGAAAGACGCCGGTATCCTGGTGTTTGGTGCTGCGGTCTTCTCTGCGTTTCTCCAGACAACTCTTTCTGCACCGGAATTGGCAAATTCGCTCTGGCCCGCAGACATCCACCAGATCATTGTTGAATTCCTTGGAGGATCCGTTCAGAAGGTCGGCAATCAGATCATCACTTCCCTGGCGTGGTCAGCGGTTCTGATACGCACAATGATGTGTGCCGTTCTGGCGTTACTTCCGGCAATCGCAGGGACTCGATCGGTCAACAGCGGCTCTGAGGCTGCAAATCGTCTGGGACGCGTTTGGCTGGCCAGTGGCATCTGGCTGATTTCCTGGGGACTTGCCCCTCTGATCCCGAACGATCTCTGGACCACATTCCATATTCTGACATCGCCGTTTTGGATCGCGGGATTTGCGGCTGCTTCATTCTGCAGCCTGCTGCCAACGGGAGGTCGAGCTGAGGCCCCAAATCGTAACTGGCAACCGTATGTGCTGGGGATCGCGATTCTCACTTGGATAGCAACTTCATTCTGGATGAACGAACGACTCTATGCGGGCCTTTGGATTCCGCATGGGGATTCTGCAATGTACGAAGAACACCTGTGGAATACCTGGCACGGCAAGGGATTTCGCAGCTACCTCGACCAGGGGCTATTTCTCGGCGAGCACATCCAGGTGATCCATCTTCTGTTGCTTCCCCTGCACATGATCTGGCCTTCGCACCTGATGCTTGAGCTCGTCGAGTCGATCTCTTTGGCGATCTGTGCCGTACCAGTGTATCGAATGGCAGTGCGTTACAGTGGAATCCGGACAGCTGCATTCTGGCTGGCAGCGACATGGCTCTTGTATTTTCCGATGCACTATCTGGACATCGCCATCGACCTGAAAACCCTCCGGCCAAGCTGCTACGGACTTCCATTTTTGTTTTGGGGGATCGATCTTGCGGAACGGCATCGCTGGCGACTGGCCATTCCCTGTTTTCTGGTGGCAATGTCAGCCCAGGAAGACTTTGCGTTGATCATTGGACCAGTGGGGTTGAGTCTGTGGTGGATTCATCGACAGTCAATTGGCATTGATCCGGCAGCCAGGCAATCATCGCGATGGTCGCTAGGCGTTCTATTATTTTCTGTGATATACCTGCTTGCCGCCGTGACCGTCATCATTCCCGCGTTTCGTGGTGGTGCTGTCGTGCATTACAGCCGCTATTTTGGAGACCTGGGAAACAGCCCGGGCGATCTGATTCGAACAACACTTAGAGATCCACTGAAAGTTCTGGGACAATTTGCCAGCTGGAGAACATTGTTTTATGTCGCGGCGCTGAGCGTGCCGGCAGGATTTCTGTTTTTCCGGTCGCCAGTCCGACTGGCAGCAGCAGCCGGGACTTTTGTGATGCTGAGTCTGATCCAGCTGGGTGATGGCAGCATCGCTGACATGGTTGTTCCGTATCATCACTTCCACGCACCAATGCTCCCGGTGTTATTCTGGGCCGCCGCAGCCGGCTTGAGTTCAGTCAGCAGCGTGCAATCAAAGCATTTTCAGGCGTGGGTGCAGAACAGTTGCAACTGCTGGTCACCAGAACCTGTTCAGGCGGCTCGATTCGCGTTTGCATGTGGGCTGATGACATGCATTGTGAGCTCAATGATGCCCGTCGGAACCGCATTCTGGTCCAGAGATTCTCGGACCGGATACTCGAAGCTGTTCGTGCCCGGGAAACGGGCAGAAATGCTTCCTCGCGTGCTTAACCAACTGCCTGCGGATGCTCGAGTCGCTTCTACGGATTACATCCACACAAGGCTGACTCACTTTGAGCGATCGTACGACTACAGCGAATATCTGCGAGCCGTGAACGACTATCAGCCGGGTGTGCCGCAGGATACAGATTACATTGTTCTGGACACACAGCATCCGTACAGCCAAATTCGGCAAGTGGCAGACGTTCCGGAACTTCAACAGCAGCCAGAGGAGTGGGAAGTATTGCCGGACGTGACGGAAGGATTCTTTATTGTGCTAAAGCGAGTGCGCATAAAAAAAGCCGTCGCGAAACCCGCACTTCGCGACGGCTCAGACCCCGAAACTGCTCGACCGCAGTGAGGAACGACATTTGGGTTTTGACCAGTGCTGCTCGCTCAGACCGCACCTGAGACGAGCAGCGGGACCAACATCAGATGTCAGACCAGTCAACCTTTATGCCGTCATTGAGCGGCAGTTCCGATGATCAGTTCTTCTTCTTCTTCCTGGATGATGATACGAGGAGTGACCATCAGCATAATGCTTTCTGTTTCACGCCCCACACCACTGTTCTTGAACAGTCGGCTGATGTAAGGAATCTTGTTCAGAATCGGAACACCGGCCATGTTTCGTCCTTCACGCAGCCGCTTAACTCCTCCGAGGAGTACCGTACCGCCGTCCGGAACACTGACTGTTGTGGAAACTGTGACCTGAGCAACGGTTGGGAGCTGAAGAGTACCGGCCTGATTACCGCCACCCTGCTGCTGTTGCTGACCACCCTGACCACCCTGACCACCGCCACCGAATCCACCCTGACCGCCGCCGCCGCCGAAGCCACCACCAATCCCGCCGAAGCCGAACTGGCCGCCACCACCGCCGCCGCCGCCAAATCCACCACCACCGCCGCCGAAGCCGCCACCACCACCACCGAAGCCACCGCCACCACCACCACCAATCCCAGCACCTCCACCAAAGCTGACCTGAGTAAAGGTCTGCACATCAACGATGTTTGTGAAGGATGGGCTGAGTGACAGTCGTACGTAACGTCGATCCGCAGAGATGACCGCAATCACTGACAGGTTGATCCCTTCAGGAATGAAGGAGATGATCGGCTGGAATCCGACAGCACCCGTTCCGACAACAGGAATCTGACCAGCAACGAATGCTCGGTTGACGTTGTCGTTGATGAATGCTTCCTGACCATTGAACAGTGTGACCTTCGGAGCAAACAGGATGTTCGATCGTTCATCCGCCTGAGCAGCCTGGATGAAGAAGAACGCTTCGATATCGCTCAGAATTGCCATACCCACCTGAATACCTGCATCCGGATTGAAGTTACCAAAGTCCGGTACACCGATTTCAAATGATCCCTGACGGAACTGAATGTCCATGTCATCCGTGAACTGACCTGGAGATGCCAGACCGACGGTTGTATTCCGGAAGTCATCTCGAGGAGAACGGACTCGGTTAACAGGGTCAAACAGACCAGTGGAAGCTCCCTGCTGCTGTTGCTGACCACCCTGACCACCCTGACCACCACCCTGGTTCGTATTACCTCGCAGGTCTCCTCCACCCTGATTCTGACCACCACCACCACCGGTCGTTCCACCGCCTGGGAAGGTGAGCTGTCGAGAACCAAAGGCTGGTACACCAGGAGGATCACCAAGCGTATCCTGAATGTTAAAGTCGAAGTCCACACCAATTCGTTCGAAGAACCGGTCAGACACGCTGATGAATCGTACTTCAACTGTGACCTGAAGGTCCTGAAGCTTACGCAGCTGGGTCAGCAGGTCGCTGATCTGGTCATGAACCGGAGCAGTCTGTCGAATCACAAGGCTCAGAGTGTTCTCGTCTGAACCCACTGTGCCTGAACCACCGTCAACATCCCAGGAACCTGGCTCAACCGTTGTCGTAATCAGATCGACAAGTCCTGAGAAGTCAATGTTGTCACGACTTCCGGAAGACGTTCGATCTCCGTTTGGTGAGCCACTTGGGCCAATTCCGAGAGTCAGGTCGTCGTTGATCTGGAACAAACCACCACTGTTTCCTGTCATTCCGCCGGACATCGTCTTCATCCCGGCTTTCACGTCGTTGGAACGTGGAGCATCGAGAGGAACAACAAGGTCGGCGACGTTGTAGGTTCGAATTGAGAACTCTGTTTCCTGATCCAGACGATTGCTGATCCGCAACGTTTCGTCTTTGATGGAGTAGACCAGACCACCGGCCTGATCAAGCAGCAGATTCAGTGCACTCTTCAGCAGAATTCCATCCACATCGATGCTGACCGGCTGGCTGGCTGTCAGACCTTCCGTTTCCAGAGCTCGCGTGTCCATTGAAATGTTGATTCCATGGACCGTTGAGATGTGACGAATCACGTCGGCCAGAGGTACATCGTGGAAGTGGAGAGATACCTTTGAATTCAAACTCTTCTCGATCTGAAGTTCACTGTCAGTTCGTTCACGAGCATCCGATCGGCCCAGGTGTTCGCGACGAGCCGTCATTTCCTTCCATGACTTGGCGTCCGGCATTGCATAGTCAGTTCCCGGAGTCACCAGACCGATTTCGACGTCGTTGAGCGTCTTCAGGAAGGAATCTGCTTTCTTCTCACGCAGTTCGTCGTTGAAGGCGTTCTGACGTGCGAGTTTGGATTTTTCCACCATGATCACCACTTCCGGCAGACGAGGATTGAGGTCTCGAGCCTTCTTGGCAATCAGTTCAGCTTCCGGATACCGACGTTCTTTCATGAGTTTGTTGAACTCATCTGTCAGTTCCTTCATCTCCTTCTCCATTCGCATCTGAGCTTTGACGTCAGCTGCGATGGCTTCCTTCGTATTTCGATTCTTCTCTTCCTGCTCATACCGTGGAGCCAGCTGTTCTTTCCACTGACGGATCGAAGTCTGGCTTCTCTGAATGTGACCAGACAGAGATTCGATTGCTTCAGGGCTCAGCGGAGCTGCCTGAACCGTGGCAAGTGTGTTGTCCAGAATCTGAAGAGCTTCATCAGGATTCTCTTCCTTCAGCTTCTCAGCCCGGAACAGACTGTTCATCACTTCGGTTCGAAGTCGATCGTAACGAACATCTGAAACATCGGCCGCAGCCTTGAGTGGGTTTGAATCACCCATTGGTGCCATTGGGTCTTCAGAGTCTGTTCCAGCCGGTGCTGGCTCCTGGGCAGCTCCGAGTTCAAGAACAGGAACTTCATCCTGACGAGCAGACGCCAGCTGGACATCAGTTGCCTTAGTATCAGCGAGCTGCTGCAGGAAGTCCTGAAGCTGCCGACGACGCTGACCATCCAGTTCTCCCGCATTCTTCCACGCAACCTGGAAAGCCGACTTGGCAGCCGGACGATTTCCCTTGCGGAACAAATCCAGACCTCGGCGATAGGCGGCATCCGCAGACTCACCTTCCGGATTCAGAACCGACAATTCCATCGTGTTGTTGAAATTCGCGGGTGCCACGCTGTTGCCGGATGCTGTTCGTCCTTCACCCGCTTCGCCTGGTGTCAGGTCGATTGGATTGGCCTGAGCAAACGCGTTGGAACCATTCTGCATTTCTCGTCGAGCAATCAACTCGGCGTCTTCAAGCACAATTTCCGGTCGATCTTCAAGCAGTCCATATGCTGCATCCTGCTGTTGTGCCTGTACAGCCAGAGCTCGTGCCTTCTGCAGGTCGCCGGAAGCCAGAGCCTGTCGGGCCTGAGTTGTCAGCTGACGTGCATTCTGTGATTCTGCCGATTCATTTGCAGCCAGGTTTCCTGTTTCAGCACCGGTCTTCTGATTTCCCTGACCACGCATGGCAAGATCAATGTCGTTCAGAACAAGTTCTGGTCGATCGTCGAGCAAATCATAAGTGACATTCAGCTGACGAGCCTGATCGGCTTTCTCACGTGCCGCTGACAAACGTCCCTGAACGAGTGCATTTCGTGCATCTTTAAGAAGAGCACGAGCCTGCTGAAGTTCATCAGATGCAGCTGACGTTTCACCGAACGCGATGTCTTCGCTGCCGGATGTCTGAGCCAGACGCTGAATGTCTCGCAGAACAAGCTGAGGACTATCTTCAAACATTCCAAAGGCAACATCGATCTTCGCGGCCTGCTCGGCAAGCTGCTGCGCTTCTGTCAGCTTGCGTGCATCCATTGCCAATCGAGCCTGGCGGAGAAGTTCAGCAGCTTCAGCATACTGAGCATCAGCGCCGCCAGCCTGCCCCTGTGCCGCCGGAGCCGCATTTCGAGCAACAAACGTGTTCGTTCCTGTAGTCCGGTCAATCTCAGCAATGACATGCTCCGGCCGATCATCCCACAGTCCCCATGCAGCATTCAGCTGACGGGCCTGCATGGCTCGCGATCGCGCCATCGGAATGTCGCCGGCTGTCAGAGCCTGTCGGGCTTCCCGAACAAGCCGCTGAGCCTGCTTCTTCCGAAGCACCTGATTACTGGTTGGTGCTCCCGAAACTTCCGAAGCCGCCTCCGTCGTTGCCGCGGCGGCCTCAGCGAATGGGTTCACTTCACCCGAATCAGCGACCGCAGCCGCCTGGCTGCCTGCTGCTGATTCCAGTGACTTCAGGAATTCAGCCGGTGTCTCTTCTCCGGCCGGCCAGTCCTTTGACAGAGACTCTGCAGTCTCTGCCAGCCGACGAGCTTCTTCAAGATTACCTTCTGCAGCCTGCTGTCTGGCATCCTGCAGCAGGCTTCGGGCGGCTGAGCTGTAGCTGTCTCCGCCTGCAGAGTCAGTCTGGGCTGACAGCGTTCGAGATGGGTCGCCGCCGCTGAACATGTACAGCGACACGGCCATCACCGAAGCGCACGTGATGAGTCCGATGGCCTTGTGCAATGTAGTTCCTCCTTCAGGAATGCTCGACAGAGGCTCTTTACCCCTGTCAGCGATCATCCATGACCGTATTAGCCATGTGTTTCAATGTGTCGTTTTCTTCTTTCGCGTCCAGGCAAAACGCACCCCTGGGATGCGCGGCCTTTCGACGATCAGACGGGTTGATAGCCGAGGCTTTCAGGAACGGTCAATACGATGGCAATCCCTCTGAGAACCTTTTTTTCTCCAATTTCCCCGGCTCCTTCCACTTTCGGCAACCTATGCCGATGACACACGGGCCATGGCAGCTATTCACCACTGCTAACCACGGGATTTCAGCAGTTTTAGCCTTGAATTCCCCTCTTTGACACCTTCCGGGACACCTCTGCATCACCGTTCGGGATGCCACTCCGATCCAATTTCCCGACATCCGTTTACCGAAAGCCGATAAAAGTAGGCCTCCGCAGAAATTGACTCATTCGGTGATACAAGTTCAATCCGACGCCGCTCATAAACACCGTCCTCAACACCCTCAACCCCGTCCAGTGCTGCCAGACATTCCGCTGTCACGGCATACAATTCCCCCCGCACTCGATATCCGGATTCCGAAGCTACAAGGCCCGGATAATCGCCTAAATCAAATAGACGGCCACACGCCACTGACTCCGCCTCTCCCATGAAAAGCTGCTTTTCAAGCAGCCCGTGTAACGCATAGCCACGCTTCAGCGATCCATACACGAAAATCACGCTCTTCATCGCCCCCCAGCTCCTTGCAGCTGCTCCACCACAGAATACGATCCTCACTCAGTCTACCCGCTGCCGGGCCGCCTGCCCGCTACCGGGCCCTCAAACCGCTCTGCTGACACAGTATTGACGCCCCTATGAATCAACCGCTTCTCACCCAGCACACCACTGAAATCCGCGTTCGGTACAGCGAAACAGACGCGATGGGATTCCTCCATCATTCAAATTACCTGACATATTTCGAAATCGGCCGCACAGAACTCTTCAGAGCTCAGGGTGGCAGCTACCGACGGCTCGAAGAACTTCAACTGTTCCTCGTGGTAGTGCGCATCGATGTTCGCTACCGAAAACCAGCACGCTACGACGATGTACTTCAGCTCAAAACAGAAATCTCAAGGACAACGCCCGCCAGACTGGAACATTCGTACCAGCTGTTTCGAGGCCCTGAACTGCTTGCCGAAGCGAATTCCGTTATTGCCTGCGTCGATTCAAATGGCGATTTACAGCGAATTCCCGAAAATCTCGTTGAAATTACTCGCTCCCCAGGGGTTAGCCACAACTGAAAAGAAGGGCTGTCTGTTTGACAAATGCCGGTCACACAAGCTACGGTGCCCTGTGAATTCACGAAAAGCAGGAAAGCTGGAGACACGCTCAGCTTGTCCTGCTTGCGCCGTGTCATGTACGGCAGGGCGAGATAGATTTGGTCTTGGTTGAAGGAAGATGTCGATGAACCGATTTGGAATTCTGGCGCTGGCAGCCGTTATGCTGCTTTCAGGCACCGCAGAAGCAAAGAAAAAGAACCACTGCCACAAGCAGAAGAATTGCGGACATGTGGTTTACCATCATGTCTCATCCTGTGCTCCAGCTTGTCATGCTGCACCAGCTTGCGAAACAAGCTGTAAGCCAGCTTGCCACGTTGCTCCAGCATGTGAAACCAGCTGCCAGCCAGCTTGCCATGCAGCACCAGCTTGCCACGCAACACCAGTTTGTCACACAAGCTGCCAGCCTGCTTGTCATGCAGCTCCAGCTTGTCACACAAGCTGCCAGCCAGCGTGTGAGTCTTCATGCAAGTCCAGCTGCAAGTCTTCTTGTGGTGGCTGTGCAACAGCAACAACAGGATGCAGCACCGGCTGTGCTACCGCTGCTCCAGCGGCCGCTCCAGCTGCACCAGCAGTTGAAGATGCTCCGGCTCCACCAGTTGAAGCTCCGGCTCCAGCTGCACCAGCCGCAGAACCAGCAAAGTAGTTTTTCGGTCTGAGAATCGCGAGATCAACGGGTTGGGAGTGAATCTTCCAGGGCCGCCCTCAACTCGCGGCGAATCTCAAACTTCGATAAACCTGAAAGCGGCAGGGATGCCGCTTTTTTCATGCGCTGACTGGACTTTCAATTCACTCACTGAGACAACTTTGCAGTCCCAACGGTTCGGTACGCGCTCACTCGGAATGAAATCATGAACTGGAAGTCCAAATCCCTGTGGCTGCTCATCGGTAGCCTGACCCTTTCCGGCTGCAGCGATTCGACATCGGAACCAAAGCGAAGCGACAACCAACCATCCGCTAACCGTGAAGAATCTCCTAAGAACTCTGACTCGGATCGCACTTTCCCTCGTCGAGGCCCTCGAACCGTCGCTGTTGCAACACTCGATGCAAGTCCTGCAGATCGAGCTCGAGTCCCGAAGTTGCCGGGTGACGAATCCGAAGATGCTCAGTCAGATATCATTAAGCTCAACTGGGCAATGCTGGGTGGCTCCGGTACCCGGAACGCTGTGAATCCCACAACGAATCTGAAGCTGGATTTTGAAACCGGGCAGGGCGATACACCCGGCCGCGGAATTCTCTGGAAAAGTCGTCTCGGTTCAGTCACTTACACCAGTCCCGTGATTTCTTCCGGGTGTGTGCTCGTCGGAACCAACAATGGGGGCGAATACAGCCCAAAGCACTCAGGAGATCGAGGCGTCCTATTATGCTTCGATACGGATCAGGGAAATCTGCGTTGGCAGCTGACCCGTATGAAACTTGAATCGGGGGCAGCAAATGACTGGCCCGAGCAGGGAATTTGTTCCACGCCTGCGGTGCATGAAGATCGAGTCTACGTTGTGACAAATCGTTGCGAGCTGATGTGCCTGGACTTAGACGGTTTTCATGACGGTGAAAACGATGGCCCCGAGCAGAGCGAAACAGACAGTGAGGTTTTCGATGCCGATATCATCTGGTCCGTTGACATGATCAGCGATCTTGGTGTCTACCCTCACAATCTCGCAACCAGTTCACCCGTGGTTTCTGGTGACCTCGTACTGATCAACACTTCTAACGGAATCGGAGAAGACCACGAAACAGTTCCGGCGCCAGATGCTCCCAGTTTCCTGGCGGTGAATCGGCTGACGGGGCAGATTGCATGGTCGAGCAATATTCCATCGAAAGCCTCGAAGGCTCCATCTCCCTTCAATCGACTTCTTCACGGTCAATGGAGCTCGCCTGCAATCGGCGTCGTCAAAGGAAAGATTCAGGCCTTCTTTACGGGAGGAGACGGAGTCCTGTATGGATTTGACCTTCAAACCGGAGAACTCGTTTGGTGGTTCGATCTCAATCCGCCGGACATCGCCCCGAGAGATCGTTCGGAAGTGGTGGCAACTCCGGTGTTTGTGGACGACAGTGTTGTCATCGCCACCGGTCAGGATCCTGAACATGGAGACGGTGTTGGCTTTGTATATCGCGTCGATGCAACTCGAACTGGCAACATCAGCCCGCTGATTCCGGATCAAAACGGCGGCTGGCAGCCGAATCCCAGAAATGGTCAACAGTGGCGATTTGGAGGGATCGATGTCGATGGATCAATCACTGGAGAAAAAGAGGGTTACATTTTCAGACGAACAATCTCGTCAGCCGTCGTCAGCCAGGGTCTGGTGTTTATTCCCAACACGAGTGGATTTCTGCACTGCCTGGATTTTCATACCGGACAACAGTACTGGCAGCATGATTGCTTCGCGTCGATCTGGGGATCTCCGTTGCTGGTCGACCGTCGAGTCCTGATCGCAGACGAGAACGGCACGCTGTCTGTGTTTAATGCATCGAGCACTCTTGAGAAGACAGCCGAGTTCACATTTCCGTCTGCGGTTTCCGGGACACCGGCCATCGCCAGCGGAGTGATGTTCGTTGCCGATCGTTCAACGCTTTACGCCATTCCCGTCCGATAGCCCCCATAATCACGCACAAGCGAGCTGGTGTCTGCGACTCGGATTACCTTTCGTAATCAGAACTTAAACCCCGCCGCCACCGGATGACGGAATGTCCTGAAAGAACGGACTGTTGGAATTGCCGTTCGTGCCGCCAGAGCCCCCAGCGCCTGGATCCCGAGGAGCCGGGACGCCGCCGTCATTTGCCCCGGAACCGCCGGGCGCATCAAAGCCGTCGCCAGGATTCGCTTCAAACGTGCTGCTTCCAGCCCCCCCGTTTGCAGGTGCATACAATGGAGCATCCGTCTGAGGAACCACATAAGTTCCCGGAGCGTTCATCATCCCGGGAGCACCGTACATTGGCTGATAGGGACTTGCATAACCTGGTCCCATTCCGGCGGGGTGCATGCAACCAGCAAGCCCCAGAGACACGATCCCGCAAAACATGAGCAGACTGCAGGTTTTCGAATGACTGGAGGACATAAAGACACTTCCCGACAGAAGGGAAACCGTGGGCAAACAGACAGGACATACGAAGGGAAAGCAAACTCGGCAGAAAAGCAGCAGAAATCACCGCAGTGCGGCATCATTCAGCAACTTTGACCCGAGATTTAATCAATCCTGCAAAACGTGTCCATACGTCTTTTGCCGATGAGATCACCCAAACTGCAGAAATTGCCGATTAGTCAATCCCCAGATTGTGCTCAATATTCCTGGCTTTGTCAGACATGATGGATGACTTCCACCATGGATCCGGGTCGCGTTCACGCTTTTGGTCAGCGCGACCTTCGTCACCCACGAAGTTCCACTCGCTGCCGTCTTCGTCCGTGCCGTCGGCGTAGTCCCGACCGTCCGGCTTGAACATACTTGTCGTTCGAGTCATTGCATCACGTCCAATGTCCATGACCGCACAACCGGTGAGACTGCCGGTGATCGCAAGACCCGTAAGTAAAATTGAGAAGCGGCTCATTCTATCTACCCTTAACTTGCTGACGATTGACACAGCCAGCCACGCAAACGACAAGACAATGTCAGACTTAACAGATTTTATAGGCTGGCGCCCAGATGAGAGGAATCAAGGAATGCAGCCACTCGACGTTTTGGTTGTCGCCCCACATCCCGATGACGCTGAAATCAGCGTAGGAGGCACAGTCGCGTCATGCGTTCGGCAAAAAATGCGAGTGGGGATTGTTGAATTAACAAACGGCGAGCCCACTCCGAATGGATCAATCGAAGTTCGACAAAAAGAGACTGCCGCGGCCACTGAGGTGCTTGGTGTCGCATGGCGAACCTGTCTCAATTTGCCTAACCGTAGCCTTCAGCCAACCCTTGAAGCCCGGCGCAAACTGGCGGAAGTTTTCCGATTGACGCGACCTGGCATTATTCTCGCTCCGTACTGGCAGGATGCTCACCCCGACCACGTGGCAGCCAGCAGTCTCTGCGATGATGCTCGCTTCTGGTCCAAACTCAGCCGGTCCGATCTTGATGGAGCACCCTTTTGGCCCCCAATGCTGCTGCACTTCTTCAGTATCCACCTGAGAATTCACCCAACACCCACATTCGTGCTGGATATCTCTCAGGACATCGATACCAAAATGAAGGCGGTCTGCTGCTATCAGAGTCAACTGATTCAGGGCAAACCTCAGGAATTCCCAACCATCATCGACGACATCCGGGATCGGGCTCGCTATTGGGGATGGGCGATTGGTGCCGCTTTCGGCGAACCTCTCGTCAATCGAGAATCATTGCGAATTCAGTCTCTGAAATCGCTCAACTAACAGCGAGGCGGCAAAGTCGCTAAAGTCGTCATCCGTGACGAAATCCTGTCGATCCGACTCTTCGTTGTCACAAAATCAGCCGCATTGCCCGGTTTTCTGTTCCAGGCTTCACTCATTCAACTTTTGAGGAGGCACGTCATGCTGGTGGCAGGAGTCTGGAGCGATTTCACGTCGTGGATGTATCAGGTTCGAGTCATCGTCAGTCGAGGACTTTCGAACCTGAGTCCGGAGGAATACGGAATAGGCCTGATCGTCGTCATTGTGATCGGGTTCATCATGCTGCGCGGCCCGCGATGACAGCCTCGTTCACTCACGGGCTTGTTCACTCACTGGTTCGCAACGTCATTCGATGTCGCGTCAGGAACCAGTGTCTTCAGAACAGTTCGCTCTTCTTCGAACAGTAATGGCAGAGGAACACCTTCCAGAAGCAGCTGATCAGCAAGAGTGACCGGAGGATTCGTCACAGTGCGAATGGAAAACAATGGTTCAGAAATAAACCATACCCCCGGAATTGTCGCAGCCAGCCGCTCTGCCGATCGTGTTGCCGATTCGGGACCATAAATCACGATCGGCGTCATTCGAGTTCGCGCATCCGCTCTCAAATTCGTAATCGTCAGTGACAAATCCCATGAGACGCAGTTTGCGTGAACAAGGATCAGTTCACAATTCATTTGTCCGGCGGCCAATTCGAACCCGTCAATCCCCGTGGTTGCGTCGAGAGCCCGGTAGCCGGAATCTTTCAGTGACTCTGCAAGCTCTCGCGCGGTTCGCAGATCTGCGTCAATGACAACAGCTTCCGGAACAGTTGCTCCATGGGCTACAGCACTCAGTGTCTGTTTCACTCTGCCACCGTTCCCACCAACCCGAGGATGCTGACTGACAAGAGCACCAAAAAGTCGAACTCGCGGATCTGTGGAATTTACCACATGTCTCAGCGTCTCTGAACGAATTGTAAAGGAGTCATCGGTTCGAATTCGATCCTGCACCAGCATCAGGAGTGCAACAACGCCGGGAGAAATCTCGATCGACGATGACTCCAACATTGCGATCTCACAGATCTCCCCGAACTGACTTGAAGCAACCACCTCAGGCGGGTTCGCTACGCTGGCAGAGGTCATATCGACTGGCTTGAGCGACAGATCCGCCAGCAATTGGATTGCCTGAGCACGCAATATCATTGGAGGCTGAATCTGCACAGCCTTCTTTGACAATACAGTCGCTCTCTCGACGGCAGCCTGCCGTTGCGGAAGTGAGGGTACGGACTGTCGATCACCGAACGAAGATGTCTTTGGCAGTCTCCGTCCTGCAGTCCGCAGTAGTTCCAGAGACTTATCCGTTAACAGATCTGCGACATTCTGAACCGTCCACTCAGACACATCTTTGCCAAGCAGTCGGCCCGAAGCTGCAATACTCACCTGTCGCAACTCGTCCGAAGAGTCCGCCGCATGGATGAATGAAATGACATCGAATGCCACTTCATGATCTCCACATCGTCCAAGCATCCGTACAATTCGAACACGAGTGGAATCATCTGATGTTTCCAGAGCAGCAACCAAACCATGGCGCAGTTCGTAAACGTTCGACGCAAGAATCTGAGTTCCAACGCGCCCGGCAGCGGATGAAGGATCCAGATTCAGCAATGGCACAACCGCTCGATTGCCGGCGGTAAACAGCTCCTCGATTGCGGCTTCTTCCTGTGGTCCTTTTTGCCCCAGACCAGCAGCAAGCTGCAGTAGTCTTTCATCCGACGGTACAGACTTCTGAGTCGCATCGTTTATCGCCTTCAGTAGTATCGAAGCATCTGGCTGAAGTGACTGGTCAGCATTCAATTGCAGGAATACTCCGACCCCAAATTCTTCTTTCAGAGACAGAAGTTCTCCCGGACTCAGCTGTCGATCAAGCAGCATTCGAAGGTAGTTCTTAGCCGCCGGAGTCCTGTCACGCTCCTGCGCAATCAGGATTCCCTCAACAATGCGCCGCGGCGAATCCGGTGGAAACGTGAAAACCGACTGACTTCGGCTTTGACCATCCGCACCATTCCCGGTGATCCCGACAGCCGGACCAGATTGCCATCCGACAACTGCCGGTGCACAAGTCGTCAGCAAAAGACCCGGAAGACTGCTCTTTAACACAAGCTTCAGTGCTCGCGACAAACCACGACGGAATGCAGGGGCTTCAATCACTCGATGCGACATGGGAAATCACCCGTTCAACGGACCTTCTGAGGAAACTTGATCTCGATATGGTGGGCGAGTTGACCTCCGGAAACCAGAGGGAGCTCTTCAAAACACTCGGGCTAATCGAGAAAACGCGGAATTTTCCTGCTTCTTTCATCGACCATTCGCGGGAGATGAGGGATCGAATTTCCCGAAACGATTCACCGCAGATCGCATTACACGCTCCTACGACTGCTACAAACCTCCGCCGTTCCATTCCCTTTCCTCCACATTTGTTCGGAAACGGAATGATCGTCAAGCTGATTCTGAACTGCATGTGGAACCAAATCGCATCGCATTTCCCCTGAACCCGCTTGTGTACTCTTTGTTTAGAGGGAATACTTCATCTGACCGCCGAGTTTTCAATCGCGATCATCTGTACAACAGCCCCCTTCGTTGGTTTCCCGTGAGTCTCAAGATGCCCGATTATCCTCCGAACCCGTATTCTCAATCTTCGGCCTACGACAATGGCGGACCGAAACGAGCTTACCAGGAACTAAAACACTCGGGCTTCGGCATCGTTTCCTTTCTGCTTTCACTGGTGTCCGGTTTGGGCATGGTGGTTCTGATTGTCGCTGCTGTAGTCATGGAATCTGAAAATCTCCCGGATGACTCGCCACAGCTGATGCTGCTCGGTTTCGGAGTCATTGGGATCGGCCTGATGGAACTGTTTGCGGCAATTTTTGGTTTTGTCGCTCTGTTTCAACCTGATCGGAAGAAGATTTTCGCAATCCTTGGACTAGTGTTCAGTGTTGGGGCTATCCTTTTGTTCGGTGGACTCGTTATCCTCGGCCTGATGGTTGGTGGCTGAATCCGTTCAAGGCAACCGTGATGACTTCTCGCGTTCAACGATTCTTCTTGGCAATCGCAATCGGACTTGGTCCCACAAGTCCGGTCATGACGTTTGCTGGAATCGAAGACGGAGCGGACATTTACGAGAACCGCATCCGCCCAGTGTTGATGGACTCATGTTATCGATGTCATTCTGACTCTGTTGAAGAGCCCGCAGGCGGTTTGCGTCTTGACAGTGTTGAACACATGAAGCAGGGCGGTGACCTGGGTCCGGCAATTGTAGACGGAGACCCGGATGAGAGCCTGCTGTTCAAGGCGATCTGCTACGACGGCCTTGAAATGCCACCGTCCGAGCCGTTGTCAGAGTCGGTGATTGCCGATTTTCGACGCTGGATTGAACTCGGTGCACCCTGTTCAGAAAGTTCGGTCTCCCAAAATACAGAATCGATCTGTGTCGAGTACACCGAGCCATCAATGTTGATTTGCCATCCGCTCAGCGGAATTGGAAACTGGCCTGGATTCTTCGCCGGGCTACTGCTCCCCCTGAACGAATAGTTCAGCGCGGCCATTCTGCAGGCCACTTGTCCGCCAGTTTCGAAGAAACCGGAAGGGTAACTGTGTTGAAAACTGTGAAGTGTCCGGCGACACTGCGGTTTGAAACCTCTCACAGCAGATGTAGCTGATCACCGGTTGATGAGGCTGCTGAAATTCGTGTTTGATCCTCCGTTTGAACTTGCTCAGAAATCCATATGTCAATTGCAAAGCCACTCCCGTTCTCAGCTGAAACAATCGCCCGCATCGCTTCGGAATATCCAACCCCGTTCTATCTGTACGACGAACGAGGTATGCGAGAAACATCGCGACGCCTGCTGAAAGCATTTTCGTGGAACCCGCACTTCAAAGAATATTTTGCCGTCAAGGCAACTCCGAATCCGCATATTATCAATCTGCTGAAGGAAGAAGGCCTGGGAGCGGATTGTTCGAGTCTTCCTGAGTTGCTGCTGTCCGAGTCAGTGGGCATCACTGGCGAAGACATCATGTTTACGTCGAACAATACTCTGGCTCATGAATACGCCGCTGCGAAAAAGCTTGGCGCGATTATCAACCTCGATGACATTACGCACATCGACTATCTGCGCGAAGGTGTCGGCCTCCCGGATATCCTCTGCTTTCGCTACAACCCCGGTTCAGCTCGCGAAGGCAATGTCATCATCGGAAAGCCCGAAGAAGCCAAGTACGGCTTCACGGAAGCTCAGCTGTTTGAAGGCTACAGGAAACTGAGGGATCTCGGAGTCAAGCGGTTTGGTCTTCACACCATGGTCGCTTCGAATGAACTCAACGGCGATTTCTTCGTCGAAACTGCCAGGATGGTGTTTGATCTGGCAGTCCGCATTTCAAAAGAGATCGGGGTGCGGATCGAATTTGTGAATCTGGGAGGAGGCATTGGCATCCCATATCGACCGGAGCAAAAGCCTGTAGATTTGGACGTCGTCGGAAAGGGTGTGAAGGCACTCTACGACCAGATCGTCGTTCCGGCAGGACTCGACCCACTCAAAGTCTTCATGGAAAACGGTCGCATGATCACCGGCCCTCACGGATTCCTTGTGACTCGCGCCGTCCATCACAAACACATATACCGCGACTATGTGGGGGTTGATGCCTGTATGTCGAACCTCATGCGTCCAGGCATGTACGGTGCCTATCACCACATCACCGTGCTTGGCAAGGAATCTGCACCGCACGACCGCATCGTCGATGTGGTCGGCTCACTCTGTGAAAACAACGATAAGTTTGCCATCAATCGACCTCTGCCCGTGGTCGAACGCGGAGATCTGCTCGTCATTCATGATGCCGGCGCTCATGGTCATGCAATGGGCTTTCAGTACAACGGAAAACTCCGCAGTGCTGAACTGCTCGTCCGACCAGATGGCAGTGTCAAGAAAATCCGTCGAGCAGAAACCGTTGACGACTACTTTGCAACGCTGGATTTCAGCGAGTTCTCGCAAAAGTAACCATCACGCTCCGCCGTGATGAGTACTTTGCGATGAGAATGTTGCGAGCAGAGTTGCGGTTCGTGGTCTGAGTGCTTATTCTTCCCCGAACGCGAGAGTGGCGGAACTGGCAGACGCGCTGGATTTAGGATCCTGTGCCTTCACTGGCGTGGGGGTTCGACTCCCCCCTCTCGCATTTTCTTCCGTCTGCAGGACATCACATTGTCGACACTGAAGAATCAGCTTGCATTTTTCGGACAGTTTCGAAAGCGATTTGAAACGACAGGTGCAATTGCCCCAAGCAGTCGGTTTCTTGCTCGATCGATGACCAGCTATCTCGCTGCCAGGGTTCCGGGGGTTCCAGTCCGCATTCTGGAGATTGGGCCTGGTACTGGGCCGGTGACTGACGAAATTGTTCGGACACTTCAACCTGGTGACCACTTTGATCTGGTTGAGCTGAATGACGAGTTCGTTCGAATTCTCAAGGCTCGCTTTGAATCGGAACCCCACTGGAAACGCGTTGCATCGCAGTGCACCGTGCATCAACTTCCGGTGCAGGAGTTTCAGACCTCCGAACCCTACGATTTTGTGATTTCCGGATTGCCGCTGAACAATTTCCCGGTGGATCTCGTACGAGTCATCACTGATGCGTACTTTCGTCTCTTGCGCAAAGGTGGAGTGCTGAGTTACTTCGAATACATGTATGTACGACCAATTCGCCGCGTGATTACTCGAGGAAAAGAACGCGAACGAATCTGTGCGATTGACGATTTGCTTCGAGCATACTGCGATCAGTATCGAATTCGTCGCGACAATATCTGGATCAACATACCAAGTGCGTGGGTTCAGCACCTGCAGACAAAGTAGCCATCACGACACTATACTCATGACGCTCCGCCGTGATGTCGAATCCTGGCAACTCCTGCGCACGCTCGACGAAATCCTCCCAGCGCAGGTGATGCCCGCCATGGACGGACCGGCGCGGGCTCGGGCAGGATTGCCCAAGCTAGGTTGCTGTCTGCAGCATTTGGACAACGGCGTGGGCTGTGGATTGATTGGTTGCCAGCGGCACATTGTGAACATCACAGACTCGCATCAGTGCCGATACGTCTGGCTCATGTGGCTGGGCGGTCAGAGGATCTCTGAAGAAGAGAATTGCCTCAATCAGTCCTTCTGCCACACGTCCTCCAATAATCAGGTCACCTCCGTACGGCCCATGGGCGACCCTTTCAATGGTCAGTCCCAGATTCTCTGACAACATGCGTCCGGTATTCCCGGTTGCGACCAGTTGTTTTGTGCGAAAGAAATCCACATGAGCTCTTACAAACTGAAGCATGTCTTCTTTCTTCGCGTCGTGTGCAATAATCGCCAGCATGGGAAGTTCAATCCTGAATAAAGACTTGGCAATAAAGAACCCGGACCTGGAATTCTCGACCGAATGACCAACCCGGTCTTGCGGTATTGGTCTCAAATCCATTCAAATTCCAGGAAGTCAGAAGTGGATTTGGCAATCCGGTTTTTCTAAAGGTGAGTTTCAGATGATCAATATGGCCAAACTCGGAGTGGCGGCGGGCCTGAGTGTGCTTTCGTTTGGGGTGTGGTCGGCATGGAATGCAGAGGCCCAGGACCGAGTCACTCCAATTCCCGTCGAATCGTCGCAGGAACGCATCATCAAGCAACCCGTCGGCCCGCTGATGCTTGCAAAGCTGAGCAATGCACAACGTGTTCTCGAAGGCCTCGTGACTCACGACTACAAACGAATCGCCGATGCTGCCGGAGCCATGAAACTGATGAGCCTCGACCCACCATCCGGCTGGGAAAAGGGCGATACGGACGATGAAGTCTACGAACATTTTCGCATGGAATTCATGCGACAGGCAGCTCGTCTGGAGAAAATGGCTCAGGAAGAGAACATGGCAGGGGCGGCCTACTATCAGCAGAATCTGACGGCAACCTGCATCGCCTGCCACGACTATATCCGCGACTTTGAACTCAATGCCAACAAATAACGATTGCTCCCGGTCGTTGCTTGCCAGCCTTCTTCACGGACTGTCAGGGGAGTCGAGCAATCTCCAGAAGTTGTCTGCCCTCAGGCAGACCGTTGTACTTCAGCTGTGCAACTCGTGGAGTACGCACATGCAGGTGACAGTTCGCACAAGATGCCGTTAATCGTGAAAATGCCATCGACGTTCCTTCTGCATCTTCCGCGGCTGCCATCTTCTCAAGGAATTCAGCTGCTGCAACAAAATCGGCGGTGTCCTGAATATAAACCGGACTCGCCAATTGCTTCCATGCTGCATGTCGACTGAGATCAACCATCTTTGAGCATTCATCGCGAATCAGCTGAAAGTCGTTTGTCATGACTCCCTCAATCGTCCGCTGCGATGATTTGAGCTTTCGAGCCATGAACTCTTCGACATCCTGCTTTTGAGGTTGCGCTGCAATCTCATCGTCGCCGGTTTGAAGTTGAGGTGCGGAGACCGGGCCGGGGCTTGAGAACGCACTGTCGAGGAGTAATCCTCGGTCGGCGATACCATAAACACCCAGCATGACAGCAACAGCAGCCAACAGTCGCCATCCGAAAATCCGCAAACGTTTCATTGAGCCATCCTTTTTCTGTCAATTGCGGCTTTACATCATCGTGAGGCAACCGCGTCCCGAAGATCCTGATACACCGAAGTCAGTTTCTCAAATCTTCGAAACGCTTCAAGCCACGAAAGGTTCTCGCATTTGGCGTCACCTGTTACAGCAGTTAACTCATCATACTCGGCCAGAAAACATGAAACGGCCCGATTGAGCGGCTCCGCATCATCATGCCCATCATCTTCACAGACGGCATTTGAGCAATTCTCACAGTGGCAGTTTCTTGGCCGAGTAAGACTGGCTGCCAGAACACCTCGCAAAGCCGCAAGCCGATGAGAGAATTCTCCAAACTGCGGCCATCCATAGTCACTCACCTGAAGCGCCCAGCAGCGTATCAGATTCAACTCTCCACTGACATCCGGTGTCCGGCCGTCTGTACGACCGCTGCTTTTCAGCAGGACACCGTCACCAGACAAATCATCACCGGACTCCTCTTTGAAATTGTCATCCAGAATATTCAGCATCTCTCGTCTCCCGCATCTGGCCCTGAATCATTGCGGTCTTCTGCTCACCTCACTCTACGGTTTGCTGAGCAGTTGCCTTGCTTTTAAAGAGTCCCGACAGAACGGAGCGATCCGTTTCCCGAATCGCATCCGGATTGCCACCATCAGCAATAATCGTATTGCGAACCCACTCATGACACTTCAGGCACTTCATCGTGGCATTGATCCATGCCAATGAAGCTCCGTCGACCGACTGCTCAACCGCCTTTTCCCGGAGATCACTTACGGCATCAGTGAATTCCGTACTGTACCGGCGGTAAAGCATGTCGTTCGATGCTCTCCACTTCTCTTCCTTACTCATCTTGAGCAGCACATCCGACCCTTCAACTACCATAGACAGATCGTCGGTACACAACCCTTCCAGAATCTTGTTCGAGGCATCCAGCTTCAGCCGCATAAACGCTCTGAGTGCCGGCTCATCGTCTTTCTTCTGAGCAAGAGCTTCGCCCTTTTGGCTCAGAAACCAAAGTCCAAGGCTGGCTGCAATCAGCCCAAACAACGCCGTAATCCGAATCATTCCGTTTCGACGTGACATAATGATGCTCCCGTTCAATTCTCTGCTCGTGCCAAACACAGATCACGGACGTACTCTTTTTGCACTGACAATCTTCTCAAGCAAACGTCGCGCCGAACCTATAAATGTCGCTTTTGAACCGTGAACCTCATTGATTTACGAGACACGCAGTGAGCACATCCGCACACTGTGCTGGTTTGACTCACTGAGCAGCTGTCGCTTTCAGAATACAACTGGTCACCTCGGGAGGTTGCTCGCTCTGAATCACATCTTCAAGACAGGGGCCCAGTCGGCTTCCCGTGATCATTGAGTCCTTATTGGTACCAGTCCAGAAAACTGCCGATTTCATCAGAGGTGGCGTTCTGCGATCTGTCACTGTAATCCCCGTCAGCGTCATGTCATGGCAGTTGGCAAGACGTATTCCATAGGGCGCCGAATCAAGAATCTGGCAATTGCTGACGATGAAGTTGTGACAATTCTTTAGTTCCAGCAGCGCTTCTCGCTGCAATTCCGGGGCATCAGGAAACAGATGCCGCCCCGTCTGACAATCCTGAAGTATGTTGCCATTAAAGATCGTGTCCTGACAACGCTCAAACGTCACTCCGGTACAGAGTTCTCGCTCAACTCCATAGTCAGCGTTGTGTCCAAAGCAGTTGTCACCCACAACAATCTGAAAGCTGTCTTCACAAAGCAGATTTCTGTGATGTCCGGAGTAAATATAGTTGCCGGTGATGGTCACGCCCTGTGCCGCTGTCAAATGGATATTGTTCCACTGACTCCCAATCAGGTTTCCGGAGATTGTCCACATCCCAACCTGAGGGTGCTTGCCCGACCCCTGGTCGATCATCCGAATGTTTGCACCACCAGGACTGTAAGTGGCCTGAATCGTGTTGCTGCAGATCGTCCCTTCGCGAATGCTGCCAACGCGAGCATCCAGATAGATTTCTGCCGTAGGCTCAGCATCCGCTTCCGGCACCGCATGGGCACGATTGTTGTTGTACTCAATGTCGTTACCAGTAATCTGTAGATTGCGAATTTCACTGCCTTCAATCCGAATCCCGCCAAGCCGACAATAGCTGATATGGGAATTGCTGATAATCGTCTGGTGCAGATTGACGCGATCCAGAAATACGCCGATCCCCAGATTGTGGTAAATATGACAATGATCAATCAGCACATTCCTTGCACGACCGGTGATCTGAATGCCGTGCCGAAGTTTCCGCAGCAAGACTCCCGTGATCGTGGGCATTACGGCGCCGGTAACCAGGATTCCATCGGACTCGGGAGTCTTTCCGGTGATCTCCAAATCCGCGAGACAGGGCATCCGTTCGCGTTCCCAGATTTCCGTTTTGAAGGAAGCTGGATCGGCACTCCCGCTGTGAGTACCTTTCAGAATGAATGCCGGGCCTCGCGCTTCGGAGACAATGGTGGCCGTGCCACTTCGCCCTCGAATCGAGGTCAATCCAATTCGTTCGAGGTCGATCAGGATGGATCGAGTAATCCGAAAAACGCCACGACCAAACAGAACCTCACCGATAGATTCATCAATCGCATGCTGGATCGCTTCCGTGTCGTCCGTGACGCCATCTCCGACCGCTCCAAAATCTGCAACCGTCGTCATGGCTGTTCGCCTTCTGATTGATTGCCGGAAGTTTGCAGGTACTTAGCGAATCGTTATGACCTGCAGCTGATTGTCCACTCTCAGGTCAGGATACATTTTTCGAGCAGCCGTTGTTGCAACCTGCTTGGCATACCACGAACCGGCACGACCTGTCAGTCTCACATTCTCGAAACCAACATCCACATGCAGATCGTGAACAACGACACTCGCCAGTTGCTGGATCAGGTCCATGCATCGGTCCGTTTCCGGACTCGTCCGAGGGGGAATAGACATCTGAATCCTCCGTGAATCTCACTTGGGGTGGGCGAAAACTTAAACCGGCTTGTTGAGTTCACCTGCGGATCACCACATGTAAACCCCGTTTTTGTCCCAGCTCCGAAGAGAATACACTCGCAAGATGTCATTGTGCAGGCCAGTTCCAACTATTTCTGCCGAGTTGCTCACACCTTTTTTGATTCCTTCAGGGGCGATGAGAATCTGGCTAAAACAGTCAACTCTTCCAACTGCTCTGCAGCCGATTGCCCGCAAATGAGAAACATGCCCATGACCACAACAGCCCCGCACACCAGCCAGCCAGCACATCCGTGGGAAAGTGCACTCCCATGCACACGCGGCTGATTCCAACAAAGAGTGTCAGGCACAGTGGAGTTCCCAAAGCCAGTCGCTGCAGACGGCGATCTTCCGCATGCCACGCAACCAAGACTCCAATTGTCAGAAAGGTAATCACGGACATCATCGAGTGTGTGCTCGGAAAACTGCTCGTCTCCACGTGTGACAGGTGCGGCACGATGGACGGACGATCTCTGCCAACCAGTTTCTTCATCAACATGCTCACGATATATCCTGTCACGCATGTCCCGACAAAAAAACGCACCATGTAGCGGTCCGAACGTATCGACAGGTATGTCGAAAAACAGAGAATTGTGGAGACGAGGACAGCGTAACCTCCCAGAGCAGTGAAGTCCCGCATCATCTCCTCAAGCACTTCCGGGCCCGCCATCCGACCGGGGTCAGACGACGAGCGAAGTGACAAAACGACTCGATGATCCAGATCCGTCCCGGATTCCGGGACCAGTCTTGAAATACCTTCGAATGCAACCCATGCGGCGGCGATCAATGCCAGTACCGCCGGGAAGATTCTCAGCACTTGCGCAGGCTGCCATTGATTGCCAGCCATCACGCATTCTCCTTTCCATCCGTGTTGCTTCCCGAAGACTTTGCCTTGTGGGCACGCACGGCGGCCAGTCGCTGAGCAAATTCGTATTCCTTGCCTCGACCTGTCGGGTGATAGTAGGTCCGATCAATGCCGAGATAGTCCTGAGGAAGCCATCCGTCGGGAGCATCATGTGGATACTGATACCCCTTGCCATGTCCAAGTCGCTCAGCGCCCGCATAGTGTCCGTCACGCAAGTGCATTGGTACCGGCAGCACCGTGTGGTTTCTGATATCCGAGATCGCCGCATCGATACCAACATAGGCCGCGTTCGACTTCGCAGCCGATGCCAGATACGTGGTGGCTTGTGCAAGATTGATCCGACATTCGGGCATTCCGATTGTCTCCGTCGCCTGAAACGCTGCCGTTGCGATCAACAATGCCAGTGGATCTGCGTTTCCAATGTCCTCTGATGCGGCGATGACCAGACGGCGAGCAATAAAGCGGGGGTCTTCGCCGGCTTCAAGCATCCGCGCCAGCCAATACAACGCAGCATCCGGGTCCGTACCCCGGATACTTTTAATAAAGGCACTTGTCACATCGTAGTGGTCGTCTCCACCCGGATCAAATCTGACAACGCGTCGCTGCAATGACTCTTCCGCAGTCCCGCGATCAACATGCCGAGTTGTCTGCGACACACTCAGAACGGCAATTTCAAGGGCCGTTAGGGCTCGTCGAGCATCTCCGTCAGACAGTTCTGCGATCAGCGTCAGCGCGTCTTCATCCACGTCTGTTTTCTGATCACCCAGCCCATAATGAATGTCCATCAGGGCTCGACGCATCAACTGCAGAAGATCATCCCGCTCAAGCTCTCGAAACTCAAACACCTGACTGCGACTGATCAACGGTGCCACCAGCGAAAAAAATGGATTGGCGGTCGTTGCACCAATCAGTGAAATCGTACCATTCTCCACGTCCGGCAACAGAATATCCTGCTGGCTTCGACTGAAGCGATGCAACTCATCGATAAACACAACCGTCTGCTGTCCACTTACTGACAACCGCTGCTCCGCTGCCGACAGCAGTTCGCGAACTTCCTTCACTCCGGCGGTTGTTGCATTAAGTCGTTCGAACTTTCGTCGAGTATGTTTTGCAATGAGCTCGGCCAGTGATGTCTTGCCTGCTCCCGGCGGACCGTAAAAAATCATCGACCCCAGTCGATCCGCATCCAGCATCCGGCGCAGCAGCTTACCCTCCCCAAGAATGTGGGTCTGGCCAACGAACTCGGATAACTGTCGAGGCCGCATTCGTGCAGCCAGCGGTTTCGCACGCTCCCGATTCTGTTTTTCCTGCCCGGCAAACAAACTCATGTGTTCCTGAACCCCTGCTCGTCGATCCTCAGACGATACCCCGAATATTCCCTGCAATCCGCCTCACCCAATGATGCGACCCGCCGCGAATTCTACGAAACCCGGACCAAAGATGAATCTATGGACCCATTCCGGGATTTTTAAGGCCGGAAATCCGGATTTTTGTAGCAGGAATTCCCCTAAACTGACAGAATCGAGTGTTCAGATCGACCGTTGAATTTCAGTCCTGAGCTCCGCAGATATGGTGGCGTTACTCCAACCTTTGGGTCCGGGAAAACAAATCCCGGTCGATCGGGCAGTTGTGCTCGTCGGTCGAAGTCCGGACTGCGATTTTGTACTCGATGTCAGTACAAAAATCTCAAGACTCCATTGCGCCATCGTTCAGGTCGACAACACCTACTTCATGCGCGATCTCGGAAGCATGAATGGGGTCTGGGTGAATGGAGATCGTGTCGACAACGAACGACAGATCAGAAATCAGGACAACGTCGTCATCGGTGATGTGCAGTTTCAGTTCATCGAAAATGGACAACTTGTCAAGGTCGCCACTCAGGCTGCCAAAAAGGGGACCACCCCGGCAGGTCGACCAGCTCCGACAGGCCGACCAGCTCCGAAACTCATCATAGAAGATGATATTCGCCTCAAACCGGAGACAGCCGTTCGCGATCTTGTGGACGACGTCGATATCATCGAAGTTGTAGACGATGTTGAAGTTGTAGACGATGTTGAAATCCTGGATGACGTCGAAGTCATTGATGATTCCGAAGTCCTCGACGTTGCAGAAATCATCGAGGATGGTGTTGAGATTATTGACGACGTGGAAATCGTGGATGATGTCGAAGTTGTGGATGATCTCGACTTCCTGGGCTCCACAAAACCCCCTCAACGTCGCCGACGGCGCTGAGACTTAACGCAGGATTTTCCTCGCAGTCAAACATCGCTTGTCAGGACCGAGTACACCGGTCCACATGGAGCGACGCTGAGAATTCCTCGATCTCCTGAATGAGATTGCTGATCTCAACTTCAAGCTGTGGAATACACATTCTCGCTGATGTCAGATCTCCACGAATCGTCATCTGTTCAAGAGTCTTCGCAAACTCAAACAGACGAATGCCCGAGAGATTTCCGGCACAGCCCTTGATTGTATGCGCAATGCGTTTTGCGTCCGCCGCATTGTCGTCAGCCAATGCGACGCACAATGCGTTTATGTGCTTAGGCGAATCTTCTCGAAACGCGCCTGCCAGAATTTCGATCAGGTCTGCATCCCCCCCGGTTCGCCCGAGCAGCTCTTCACGATTCAACACCATCAGTGAATCGTTGACGGCCGGCTGTTTCTGACCATGATCCACGACCGTCGCTGAATCTGTATGTAACGGAGTACCTGGATCTACCGGTTCCACATCTCCAGGGCTCGGAAGGACCTGTGCTCTCGGAAGGACTAAGTATTTTTCGAGAGTCTGGCTGAGCAATGCAAACGAAATCGGCTTCGTTACAAAGTCATCCATCCCTGCGTCGAGACATCTTTGTCGATCACCGCTCATGGCATTCGCCGTGAGTGCGATGATGGGGAGACGCTGCCCGGAACGTGATTGCCGATTTGCTCGGCGTATCACCCTCGTTGCTTCGTAGCCATCCATTACCGGCATCTGGCAATCCATCAGAACGACGTCGAAATCGTCTGCAGCAAGCTGCATGACAGCTTCATTTCCATCGGCAGCAATCACGACGTCATAACCTCTGCGCGTCAGCACCCTCTGCATCAACTGCTGATTTACATAGTTGTCTTCCACAACCAGAAGCCGTCCACGATTTACCGGCTGATCGCCATTCTCTCCTGACGCAGAACCAGCAACAGGCTCGGCTGGCTTTGTTCGCTCGGAAGTCGCACTGCCGGAGTTCGTTGTGCTCGAAGTCGAAGCGGCATCGGTACTGCTGATTTTCAGAATTGCTTCGAGGAGTTCCGACTGTTTGATGGGCTTCGTCAGATAGCCAGAAATCCTGGCCCCCCTGAGAGATCGACTGTGGTGTACCGCATCAGAAGAACTCAGCAGAATCACCGGTACATCGCTCGCTTCCGGAATTTGTCGGATCATCTCTGCAACATCAAACCCATCCATATCCGGCATGTGAACATCAAGCAGAATCAAACTGTATGGATTCCCTGATAAGCGGGCCTCGAGCAAAGTTTCACGCACCAGTTGTCCGTGTCCGATGGCTTTGGCATCCATGCGCCATGCAGTCAGTACTTCCTCGAGAATCAGTCGGTTCGTGGGATGATCATCCACCACAAGCACATGTTGTCTGGGAATCGTTCCCGCATCATCGTTGACCTGATCATGCTCTGACGTCGGTGCCGCAGAAAACGGAATCTGAAAGTAGAATATACTCCCAACCCCCGGCTCGCTTTCCACCCAGATTCGACCGTCCATAGGTTCGACCAGTCGAGTGCAAATCGCGAGGCCAAGTCCCGTGCCTCCGTAGTGTCGAGTTGTACTTCCATCAGCCTGAATAAACGGCTCGAAAATCGACGCCTGACGCTCCCCTGAAATCCCAATTCCGGTATCTCGCACCGAAAACAGCAACTCAGCCGGACGACTGCCATCCCGGATGTCAGCCACTGTCACAGCGACCTCACCGTGATGAGTAAACTTGATGGCATTGCCGACGAGGTTCACCAGAACCTGTCGAATTCTGCCGGCATCGCCCACAACCACATTCGGAACACTGGGAAGTATCCGACAGGTCAACTCGATTCGCTTTTGCTCTGCTCGCAGCCCCAACAGTTTCATCGCGTTTCCAACAACCTCGCGAGGCTCAAACGGTGTTGGATCGATCTGAAGCATATTGGCTTCAATTTTTGAAAAGTCCAGAATGTCGTTGAGCACCGTCATCAGTGCCTCGCCCGAGGAAACGACAAGTTCCAGACTTCGCTTCTGGTCAGGACTTACACTCGACTGCAGCAGGAGCTCGGTCAGCCCCAGAATTCCGTTCATAGGTGTTCGAATTTCGTGACTCATATTCGCCAGAAATTCGCTCTTGGCCCGATTCGCGTTCTCGGCGGCATCGCGTGCCTTCACCAACTGCTCGTTCATCTGCTCCAGAGATTCACTCTTACGCTGCAGCTCTCCACTCAGCTCAGCTTTCTGCCGAAGCTCTGCCTCAAGTAATGCCACAGAGCCACTGCTTCCAAGGACCGTCAGGATCAGGGCTGTAGCGAACCCAAGCACAGATGCTCGAGCCCACAACATTGATGAAATCCATTCGCTGCCATCAAAGTCCACACCGACAATCCCATCAATCTGACCAGCGGAATTCAGAATCGGCGAATATGCGCTCACCCAAGTCCCCCAGCGATCGGTATGGGGGTGTCCGTCGAATGACTCAAAGCCTCGCAGAGCAATCTCCATTGTAGGAGTGATTTCTGTGTACTCTTCCCCAATCTCAGTTCGGGACTCCCGATCACCCTCGAACCGCCCATTGCGATCATAATCGGTTTCCGAATCAACGATCAGGCGTACAGTTCCGTCCCGATCTCTCCGCATCGTATAGATGTCGTGAACCACACGACTCAGAGACAGCCAGGTCTTTTCCTTCTCAATCAGTTCCCGATATAACGGATCTTCCGGATTTGTGTCCGGATTGATCATCTCGTGGCCATGCTCACGAAATTCGTCAGCGTATGTCGGCGCAAAACCTTGAATCGCCTTCTGAAGCTGTTCGCGCTCTGTTTCCCCGCGCCCGACAGCCAGATACATGCTGGCGAACACCATGATCAGCCCGGCCGCCCGCAATGCTCCGCGTCGACGCTCATCGAAATGCAGCTTAATATAACGCTGGTCAATGAAGATCATGAAGCTGATGACAAACAGTGCAAACCCTGCGACATCCAGATTCCATTCCAGGATCACCTGCAGCATCTCACTCTATACTCCCGTCAGATGTCACTGGCCTGCATAGACTGGCGTCGGCCTGTTTGGTTTCACTTCAACTGATCTTCGGAACCGCAGCTCCACAGAGCTGAACAATCACGGAAATCGTCACTTCAGCCAGATTAGTCTCAAGTGCACTATTGTGAGAGGGCTGAGGATTCCAGCGGTGATTTCGGATTCAACGAACGACGATCTGCGACTCATAATGCGGCCGCTCCCACTTCAGCCTCGTTCTCGCTTAGCGCCAGTTGAGTATTCAACACAACCAGGCAATTCGATTCAGCCCTTCGAATAGTTCCATGTTGACTTTTCGAATCAATCCATATCAGCCGGACCTCAGGAACGTGACTGGAACAAACGTCGAGGGATTCCGGTCCCCGCGCGGATTTACGAACTAAATTTTCACGTCACTTTGAACAACTATGTTCTTCGTTCGCTCCATGAAGCCTTCAGTAAAAGACAGGTTTCGTGAACCGGAACTCCCCACTGATGATCAGCATGAATCAACTACCGGACTGGCTGCCCAACGGCGGCTCTTCACGGATCGACACACCTTCAGAAGAGCCTCCTTATCGAGTTCTTGTGGTGGACGATGAACGTGTCAACCGGGAAATTCTGTCCCGTATGCTAAGCCGCCTTGGGCATGAAGTCCGAACGGCTCTCAGTGGTTCCGATGCCATTCAGAAACTGGAATCCGAGCTTCCTGACCTCGTCCTCCTCGATGTGATTATGGATGGACTGGATGGCTTTGAAACTCTGAAGCAGATTCGAGCACGATTCCCTCAGGCCGAATTGCCTGTCATCATGGTGACTGCCGAATCCGAACGCACGAATGTCGTTCAGGCTTTCGAACAGGGTGCAAATGACTACCTGACTAAACCACTCGATGCACAGATCACGATCGCTCGAGTCTCTCTGCAGCTCAGACTTCACCGAGCACAAGCTGAACTGAAACGCAGTCAGGAGCGATACGCGCTGGCTGCACAGGGCTCACGCATCGGGCTCTGGGACTGGGACGTGGCTCGCAGGCAGATCTTCCTCTCATCCCGCTGGAAAGAAATGCTGGGATACCAGAACAATGAACTGGAATCTACCATCGATTCCTGGTTCGAACGCATCCACCCGGATGACAGACACCCGTTTGCTCTTCTTCTGAGCAGCCGATTGACTCTTGAACAACAACGGTTTGAAACTGAAATCCGTATGCTGCACCGCGACGGTACATTTCGCTGGATGCTGTGCAGCGGAGTCCTCCAGATTGACTCTTCCGGTAACCCCTATCGAATGGCCGGATCGCTGGCCGACGTCACCGATGCAAAAGTTCGCGACATCCTGACGGGACTTCCCAACCGACTGCTGTTCGAAGAACAACTCAGCAAAGTCCTGCGACTCGATCCCGCAACTCACGGCTACTGCGCTGTCCTGTTTCTGGACCTCGACAACTTCAAACTTGTCAACGATAGCCTCGGACACGATGCCGGGGACCTGCTCCTGTGCCAGGTTGCAAGAAAACTCGAAAGCTCACTCAGAACGTCCGATATCGTGGCCCGTCAACAGTCACGCTGGTGCGTCGCGCGTCATGGCGGGGACGAATTTACCGTGCTTCTTCAGAATCTTCATTCTGAACGAGATGCAGAGTTCATCGCAGAACGGATTATTTCCATCCTCTCGGAACCGATCACCATCGGCGCCAATGATGTCTCCGTCGGCGTCAGCATCGGAATCGCCTTCGGTTCCCCGGCAGAAAAGAATGTGGCCGATGCAATCCGCGAAGCAGATACTGCCATGTACTACGCGAAGACTTCGGGGCGAGGACAATTTCGAACCTTCACGCCCGAAATGCAGACCGAAGCATCACTCCGGTTACAACTGGAATGCGATCTGAGAACGGCCATCAAGTCGAATCAGTTCCACCTCGAATATCAGCCGGTCATCCGCATGTCTAACGGGCAGGTTGAAGGCTTTGAAGCTCTCTGCAGATGGAACCACCCCCGTGGTACTCTGGTCGGACCCGATGAATTCGTGCCGGTTCTCGAAGCGCTCGGACTCATTGGAAAACTCGGCCAGAACATCATGGAAATTGCGGCACGAGATCTCGTCCACTGGGATCAACAGGGACAAATCCCGAAGTCCTGGAATGTTACGGTCAATTGTTCGTCCGGCGAGTTTCGACATCCTCAGTTCAAAAACGATCTGCTGATGCTCATTTCGCAGACAGGCGTTGATCCCGCTCGACTCAGCATCGAAGTGACGGAAAGCACTCTGATGCAAAATCCGGAATCCGTTCAAATCATCATGAGCGAACTCCGGGAACTCGGCGTTCGAATCGGAATCGATGACTTCGGTACCGGTTACTCGTCACTCGCATATCTTCACCGACTTCCACTCGATGTCCTGAAAATCGACAAATCGTTCGTGCGTGACATGATGAATTGCCCTGAAACGAGGGAAATTGTTCGCACCATTATCGCTCTCGGCCAGAACCTCGAACTCGATATCGTGGCCGAAGGCGTCGAATCACAGGCACAACTCGATCTGCTGTTCCAGCTCGGGTGTACTCACGCTCAGGGCTACTTCTACGCTCGTCCCATGCTTCCTCAGGAAGTTGGCGCATTCGTCAGAGAATATCAGCCCAAACCCGCCTCACAATGGTCACTTCGCACAAACGACCAAATCAACGCTCAACTCGATCACGCAGCGCGATTGCTCGACCAGAATTGAGCTCGGCAGTCAGCTCGACCAGAATTGAGCTCGGCAGTCAGCTCGACCAAAATTGAGTGGTCAGGAATCCGCGGAGCCCTCCGTCCGGGATTGATGAATGAAGATCTGCATCCTCTGCAGGGTTTCCTCGCTACAGTGATGCTCGATCCCCTCCGCGTCCACCGCCGCAACCGGCGGACTCACTCCCAACACCAGCAAAAACTGAACCACGATACCGTGGCGTCGTCTGGACGTTTCAGCCAGCTGGCGGCCGGCTTCAGTGAGTACGATAGGGCCGTATGGCTCCGTTTCTGCTAACCCGTCCCGAACCAGACGCGACGTTGTTCGACTCACCGTTACATGAGTCACCCCAAATCGCTTCGACAAATCCACAACCCGACAGACTCCCTGCTCCATAACAATATCGTCAATCGCCTCTACGTAATCTTCTGCCGTCTCAGAAGCGTGATCGCGTCGAGTTCTTGCGTGGGGATTGGCTGGGGAAGTACGTCGAGTCATCGGGGACAGGTTTCCATATCAAGAAGCTCCTTGTTCGTCCCGGAGACAGTAAACAAGTCGTCGCCACATGTCTACATACCTCGGCCTTGACCAGACCGTAGCCGACGCTACAATCCGCCGTAGCCATGGCTACACGGTGAGTTTTCCAGTGAGAATTCAGGAGTTTGTCGGAGGGAAGCGGAATGCGGCGGGGTTTCACACTCATCGAGTTGTTAGTGGTAATTGCCATTATTGCAGTGCTTGTTTCGCTGATCCTTCCTGCCGTCCAGCAGGCCCGTGAAGCGGCTCGGCAAACCCAGTGTCGAAGTCAGCTTCGCCAGATCGGGATTGCATTGCATAACTACGAAGAGGCTCATCGAGTCTTCCCACCCGCATGGATCGCAGATACTCACCATGCTCAAAGACATCTGGAAACATTCGACGGCCCGTCCGGCTTTGCGTGGGGTGCTTTGATACTGCCATATGTGGAGCAGTCAGGCCTGTATCATGCCTTGAACTTTCAGACGGCATCCTGGGCCACCGAGAATTCGACTTCGACCCGCGTTAAGGTTCCAGTGTTCATATGTCCGTCTGCAACGTCGGCGGAAACATCCGTTCTGGTTCGGGATGACTCTGGTGCACAGCTCGCGGAATTTGGGCGGACCACGTATGTGATGAACGCAGGCCGAGAAGAGCCGTGGGGCAGCACTGCGGACGACTACCGACAGATCGCCGATGGCCCGTTTTACCGGAATTCCGCAACTCGTGTGGCCGATGTCACTGACGGATTATCCAACACAGTTTTTATGGGGGAACACGTTCCGTTGCTGAGTGACAAGACCTGGGTAGGTGTGGTTCCGGGTGCAGTTGTCTGTACAAACCGGCCGGACAGATTTCCTATTACCGCCTGTGATCGAGCAGCCACCCTGGTCAATGTCCACAGCGGTCCGGCAACTGCTGAAATCGATCCCGAGACCGGATTTGCACCCATTCATCCCCCGAACAGCCCATTGGCGCATGTCTGCCAGATGTATTCGGAACATTCAGGCGGAGCGATGATTCTCCTGGGCGACGGCAGTGTCCGATTTGCATCGCAGTTTATTCATCAGCCGACGTGGGCTGCACTTTCGGGCATTTCCGAGGGTGAGCCGCTTGGGGAATATTAACGGGAGAAAATCAACGATGTCGGGAATCGCAGGTTTTCGAAGCAGCCGCAACCAACATGAAGAGCAGAAGCCCAGGTGGCAGTTCATAATGGGAGCTGCTCTGTTGATTGCCGGCGTGATTTGGGGATTTCGATGGTGGACGGAGCCTCCAGTCGCCGGCCTGGAAAACCTCAGATACATTCAGATGACGCGTACTGCGGTGTCGTCAAGGTCACAGGACCAGGTCTCGCGCCTGTCCGCGGCTCTGGAGCGACGACTAAAGAACGGAGAGATGACCGAAGCTGAGCATAGTCACTTTCGAAAGATTCTTCAGTTTGCAGAATCACAGGAATGGGAGGCTGCGGAACAGATGGCGTGGGACTTTGAGGTGGCTCAATTGGGACGAAGCCGCCCTCAGGGCCACTGATCTCTCCACTGACCCAACAAAGAATCGTGTGACTGCTGCCCTAAACGCGTGCTCAATTCGTTGACATTTCAGATGGACAACGACTAGCATCTTGCCGCGTCAAACCTGCACGTCGAGAGCCGAAAGAGGCTGTTCAGCCTGTATTCACTGACGGCAGCCGAATGAGTCGGCAGAGGGGGGGAGAATATGTCTACATCTACAACATCTGGGCGATCCGGTACTGCAGAACGCGGAGCCTCAAGTCGCAAACTCCCCAAACTCACGATCAACCGTTACGACATCGCGACCGCTGGACTGATGGCCATGCTCTCAATGGCAGCCGCGGCTTTGGCCATTTTGATTGCGATCTGGCTTGCCAATCGACTGACTACTGACGTCGTCAAAGAGCCATTCATGGAGTCTGGGGGTGGCGGATATGAAGATGGAACTCCGGACGCGACCCCGGATGTCGATTCTCCGGAAGATCCCACGGACGACCCATCGGTTGCCAATGATCAGCAGGAAGTCACGGAACTGATGGAGATCACGGATCCCGTTGTGGAAGTTGCTGAGAATGCGGCTCAACTGGTGGAGCCCACGGAGTTTTCCGATCAGAAGAACACCGGCAATCCCGGAAGTGCAGAAGGAACCGGGGGACGCCCATTCGGCAGCGGCGGGGGAACTGGGGGCGGTGTTCGCAGAGAGAACCGCTGGTTTGTGCAGTTTTCAAATACAGGTGATTTGAAGACATACGCCTCACAGCTGGACTTTTTCAAAATCGAAATTGGTGCTCTGTTCGCGACTGAGAACAGGCTTGTCTATCTGTCTAATATGGCGGCCGATCGACCAACGACGCGCGAAGTCACCACAGGCGACAGTGAAAAGCGGCTGTTTATGAACTGGGAAGGTGGAAATCGAAAAGAGGCGGACGTCGAGTTGTTTCAAAAAGCCGGGATTGATGCGAAGAATGCCGCAATCCTGCATTTCTATCCCTCTGCGGTCGAGCAGCAGCTGGCCCAGCTCGAATCGGAATACTCAGGCGGTCGACCACCGGAACAAATCCGCCGAACGTTTTTTGAGGTTCGGCCATCCGGCGGCGGATTCCAGTTTGTCGTCACCAGTCAGAAGCTGAAATAAGAGTTCAACGGGAAATCAGGACAGTCAATTCAATGCACATGAGTATTTTGAACGCGAAAGATTCGCCCATGCTGGCACAGATGGACGTTACGACAATTTTGACCTTCGCCGAAAATGCCATTTGGCTCGGCATTGCGTTGTGTGCCATCTTCGGGATGTTCTTTATCATCCTGTTGTGGCGTCGAGTATCTCAGAAGCGGTTTCCGAGTCTTATTGCCGAGCGAACTTTTGTCGACGCGATTGCTGAACGGCTGGACCGAGGAGACTTCGAGGCAGTCACGAAAGTCTGCGACACTCCGGAAGTCTGGGCAAAGGCGATTCCGCAGCTGACAATGGTTGCTGTGGAGAACCGAAGTTTGCCAATGAAGAAGATTCGTCAGCTTGTTGGACAGCGTTTCGAACGCGACATACTTTCAAGCTTCGAGCACACGGGGTCATGGGTTGGAACCATGGTAAAAATCGCTCCAATGCTGGGGCTGCTTGGAACAGTGGTTGGGATGATCAACGCCTTCGGGAAAATTGCTGCTGCCGCTACGTCCGGCATTAATCCCGCTGCTCTGGCCGGTGACATCAGCTTCGCACTCTGGACAACGGCCGCCGGGCTCCTGATTGCAGTTCCGCTGGTCACACTTGGCTCCGCGGTGTCTGTGCGGATTGCGAAACTTCAGGATGCTGTCAGTGAAAGTCTTGGACAGATTCTGGATGACATTGAAGCCGCCAAAATGCGAACAGATCGGCGATAGCCGCCTCAATGAGATACAACGGGAGCCGCATTCGTGTTTGACGAAGATGAAGTTCGTAAACCCAAAAAATCGAAGCTTGACGAAGCTGACCTCGATATCACTCCAATGATCGACGTGACCTTCCTGTTGCTGATCTTCTTCATGGTTACATCAACCATGCAGGGAGCGCCGGATAAGGATATTCCGACAGCACGGTCCGGACTTTCACGCAACGCAGCCGGTATGGTGGAACTTGTTGTCAGCTCACCATTGACTCCCGGAGCTGAAGCTGCCATCACAAACGATGGCCGCAACGTAACACTCGCGGAACTCAAAACAGAACTAACGCAGGAAGCATCTGCCGGTGAGATCGAAGTGATGATCATTGCTGAGAGATTTGTATCGAGCGGAACAGTGAGTGAGGTCGAAACGGCGATCGCCGAAGTACAGAACGTTGTGTATCACTTCGCTGTTCAGGAAAAGCGGTAAACGGGAAGTACTGACTCAATGAGTGATCTAACGGACAAAACTCTGGGTGAATTCCATCTGCTGAGGCATCTCGGCAGCGGTGGAATGGCCGATGTTTATCTGGCAGAGCAAACAACGCTGCAGCGGTATGTCGCCGTCAAGGTCATGAAGCCTGCGATGATGGCGTTGTCGGGCGATGTGATGCTGGCCCGCTTCAAACAGGAAGCGATGATGGCGGCCGGCCTCAATCATCCCAACATCGTTCAGGTCTATACAATCGGCCAGGAAGGCGACCTGCATTACATTGCTCAGGAATACGTTCAGGGGAAGGACCTTTCCAGCATCCTTGAATCCCGTGGCAAACCGGATATCAATTCGGCGATGCACGTAATGCGTCAGGTTGCTGCCGCACTGAAAGCATCCGGGCAGGCAGGAATCGTTCACAGGGATATCAAACCCGAAAACATACTTGTCACAAAAAAGGGCGATGTCAAAGTCGCCGACTTCGGACTTGCTCAGCTGCACGACCCAGAAAATGCCGGGGGCATCACACGTGAGGGCTTTACAATGGGAACCCCATTGTACATGAGTCCGGAACAGTGCAGCGGTAAGGAGCTGGATCCACGATCTGATATTTATTCGTTCGGAGTCACGTGTTATCAGCTGTTGAGTGGTCAGACCCCGTTTCAGGGAAAGACCCCGATGGCGATCGCACTTCAGCACCTGAATAATGCGCCGCCTCCATTAAAGGAGAAAAATCCGGCAGTGCCCGATGTGCTGTGTCGCATGGTCCATCGAATGATGGCCAAACGGAGATCACTCAGATATCAGTCGGCCGACGAAATTCTGACGGATCTGAAAGCACTGTCTAACGCACAAAAACAGGGGCGGTCACTCGATCTCGTCAAGCTTCCCCGACTGGAAGAGTTGGAAAGGCTTGCTGAAGAAGAAAAATTGCGAGCCGATGCGCCTCAGGCGAAACCCGCCCCGGGAACAATGAAGTCGCCCGGATTTGAACTCGACAGGAACGCACCCATCGGAAAAACTCAAAGACTCTCCGATGACAATGCTGACGTCCCTGTTGAGGAGCTTGAATTCGAAGACGATGCGCAGCCGTCCGGCCGACGGCCCGTGGAACATCTCCCTTCCTGGGACGACGACGAAGAATCGTATACTCCGCGCAAACCCCGCGTTGATAATGACGAAATGGACTTGACCCCAATGGTCGACGTTACATTTCTTCTACTGATTTTCTTCATGATCACAGCCTCTTTCACTCTCCAAAAGTGTTTCGATGTCCCCCCGGCAAAAACGCAGGACGGTGCCACAAGTTTCACAATCGAACCTCCGGAGACCGGTGCCATTCGAGTTGAAATTGATAAAGACAATGTGATGTATGTCGAAGGAAAGCCGGCAAAAAGCTATGACGAGATTTATGACCTGCTTGAGCAGGAGAAAAATAATGGAACCGGTATCACTGACCTCGACCTGGTCATCGATCCGGATTCCATCCATGAAATGCGGATCATCGTAATCGACGCCGCAACTCAGGCCGGTTATCAAAGAATTAAAAACAAGATTCAGCCTCTGTAGCACGAAGCAGTCAGCAGAAACGGTGTAAAACCAGATGGCCAGGAACGTACAAGCCGAAGACTATGATGATGATCCCGGAAATGATGACCGAGACATCGAACGCCGACAAAAAGAAAACGAACGCGCTCGACGTCAACTCGAACGTGGCCCGATCACACGGCTGTTTGACACAATTGCCGGAGGCGCTTCGCGTCCCGGTGAACAGGATGTGGTCCGATCACCGGCGGTAATGGTGCTGTTCGGAAGTACCATCGCCGTGAGCCTGCTTGCCGCTTTGTTTCTGTTTATGTACTTCAGCGAAAACGAAAGCCGTTCGCTGAAGCAGTGCATGACCGCGCTGGAAACACAGAAATACAGCGAAGCTGAAAAACTCTTCATAAAATTTCTCGAGAACTACGCCAAAAGCAAGTCAGGTGATACGGCCAGACTTGGGCTCCACCGGACTCGAGTCGAAAAAAACATCATGACGGCAACCGTAGATGTCGTTGAAGGGCTCAAACAGCTGGACGAAATGGTCCGAATCGGCAAAGAACTTTCGGGCTTTGAAGAACAGCGTGACAATATTCGACGCTATGCCGATCGACTGACATTCGCAGGGGCTCGTGTGGCCGAAATCAGCCAGAAACAGGAACACCTCAACGTCAGCATTGAGGCTATGGCAATCCTGAAACGCTTCTCTCCGGAAAACCAAATCCCAAAGGATCGAGAAGAAGAATTGATCCGAAGACAGAGAATTGCTGAAGCCGCAATCCTCAAACGAACCGTTTTTGAAGATGCAAAGAAACAGATTCGCGGATTCCTTGACGCAGGGAACACCACTTCTGCCGTCACCTCGCGTCAGGACCTGATTGAACAATACGAGGTCTTCCGTGATGACAAGGATATCGCTGCACTCCTTCAGGAAATTCTGAAACGCGAACTGGAACTGACTGTTCGGTCTGATATCGGCGTCGATGCAAAGACGGATGATCCACGTGTTCCTTCAAATGGTCTTTCGCTCACTCTCAGAACCAGTGCCACCAATGATCAGGTCTCACAGGGACAGCTTGTGTTTTCGATGGGCATCGACAGCTGCTTTGCCGTCGATACCGTGACCGGAGAACCTCGCTGGAAACGCGTGATCGGATCGTCGCCCGCTTTCTCTCCAATTCAGGTCAATGGCTCGGACCCCGCTGTCCTCGTTCATGACTCAAATCTCAACGAACTTGTGCTTCTGCGACAATCTGACGGAAAACTCCTGTGGCGACAGGCGGTCGGATCACGTCCGTCCGGTGAACCATTGTTGTTTGAACAGCAATTGTATGTCACCACGGATGCCGGAGAACTCCTGCAGATTGCGGTTGCCAATGGGCGCGCCATTGCACGCATTAAGTTCACTCAGCGAGTCATCGGCCCACCGACTCTGTCACGCGATGCAAAGTCGCTGCTGATCCCGGGCGATCAAATGTTTGTTTACTCACTCTCAATCAGTCCGCTCGCATGCACTACAGTGTCCTACATCAACTATCGGCCGGGTTCTGTTGAAGCCCCGATGATTACCGCCGGTGAAGTCTTTGTATTGTATGACAATGATACTCCTGGTGCATGCCGTGTCCGAGTTCTTCAGAAGGACGCGGCAACTGGACAGCTTTCCGTACGTGCAACGGAGTCTGTCGACGGACAGGTCCGTGATCCAAGTCTGCTCTGGGGCGGTCAACTTTATGTTCCTTCGTCTCCACAGCGGGTTACAGTCTTTCGAATCACGGATGATCCGGATCAGGCGCCGCTGTCCAAAGTGGGGGCAAATCAGCTTGAAGATGGCATTCAGACTCGGATGTTTTTGTTGGCAGGTTCAGGAGGTCAGCTGTGGCTGAGTGGACGAAACCTCCGGAAGTTTGATACTCAAACCAACGCCTTGATGCTGAACTCTGCTGCCACCGCTGAAGGGATTCACATTCAGCCCATTCAGGACGCAGGGGAAAATGTCTACATCACAAGTCGCGAAGCGACCCTGTCTTCGGTCTACCTCACCTGCGCCGATAAAGATCAGATGAAGGGAGTATGGCGAACCGTTCTGGCGACGAACGTTGTGGCTCTCGGCGGAAGTACCAACGAAGGAAATGTGCTCGCAGTTGGCGACTTTGGAAAAGTCTACAGAGCTTCTCTTTCCGACATTCAGAAGGGTGGATTTCTGCTGGAATCTGTCAGTGAGTTCCGGCTGCCCGACAAGCTGGCATCACCCGTCGATGGACTTGCGACACTCGACAATCGTCTTGTGGCGTACTGCGGGGCGCCCGAACCGGCGTTGTGGACGATTTCTCCAGTCGGTCAACTCGAACGAAGATGGAACCTGCCCGATGCTCCTCAGGGTAAGCCCGTTGCCATTGCGGCCGGTATCGTCATGCCTTTGCCGGGTCGACTGCATCTCACCGCAACCCGAGACGGTAATCCCGCCGAAGACTACCGTGCAGCACAGGCCGCGGGAGAGCAGGGCGGATGGAAATCTCTGACCGCACTCAGCGATACCATGGTACTCGCAGTGAACTCCGCCAATGAATTGATCCGAGTCGAGTATCGCCCGAGTCCGCGTCCTCAACTGGCAGAAGTTGGTATCAGCCGAATCGAGCACCCCATTGAACTGCCCCCTGCAGCTGATGCCGGACTGCTCTACATTGCAACCGCTGACGGACACTTGCTGGCGCTCCAGGCGACCACACTTGAAATACTGGCAGATGTTGACCTCGGCGCAGTCCCCAGTGCTTCTCCTCGAATCAGCGGTAATCGATTGTTTCTGGAGGTAGGGGGTACAGAACTGAGAACGTTCGTGATTGACAATGGACTTCGGGAAGCCGGGCGAATTCGAATCGATGGCAGAAGTCTGGCTGGTGTGCCACTCAGGCTTCCTTCCGATGGTTTCCTCGCCGCATTCTCTGATGGAACACTGCTCAGAATCAATGGCGACGGCGTTCAGGAAGGTGACAGCACGTCGATCGGACAGGCTCTCCGCCAGGGACCAGTGGTGATCGGCGGAATTCCTATGCTGCTCGCGATCGATGGAAGTTTGCATGTCATCCCCGCTGAACTGCTGAAATAGGAAGATTCGTGATGAACAGAACACTTTTCTTCCTCAGATTTTCAATGCTGATTGCCTTGACGGTGATTGCAGCGGACAGCAATCAATCTTTCGCTCAGGATGAACGCCCTGATCAGGAAGAATTGCCTCTGCTGGAGCAAATGCAGTTGCCGACGGCAGAGATGCTGCAGAAAGCGAATCTCGATGACCGGACCTTCGACTGGCTGGTCCTCAAACCTGAAAACCGGGTTCTCGTGGTGAGTCCGCTCTATCCGCGTCCCGATACGCTGAAGAGACGCGAAGAAGAACGGTCAAGTCTCGAAAGCAGTAACCCCAAAACCGCCGAAGAACGAAAAGAACGGACAGAACGTCTCGCGGAACTTCGCAGCTTTGTGGTCAATCTCCCCGGAGATGCGGTAACGGAATATAAGATCCCCGTCACAGCGATCGAACGAGTAATCCTGTTCGAAGAGCTCTGTCTGCAGCAGGTCGATCAGCTCACACAGGCCGGAGAAATTCGAAAGGCTTATGACCTGTTGCTGGTCGTCGACTCTCAGATCCCGAACTGGGAACAGTCTCTCCCTCGTTTCGAAAATGTGCTTCTGGCGGATTCAGAGAAACGAGCTCAGGCCGGAGATATCTACACCGCGCTGGCACTGCTCGATGAACTTGCCGCAAGAAAGAGTAAAAACGCTGAGGTTGAATTCCGGTTTGGCACAATTATCGGCGGAATGATTGCCACAGCTGTCGAGCAGAAACAGTATCGCAAAGCCCGGTTCCTGATGAATCGTCTGCAGAGATACTATCCGGATCACCTGACGATTTCTGAATGGACGAAACGCCTGACACAGCTCTCCGGACAAACTCTGAATGAGGCCATGATGCTTGTCAGCCAGGGTAAACTTTCAGAAGCCGCGATCAAGGCGACCGAAGCGGATACCATCTGGCCCCTGACAGGCAATCAACGCGGCTCATACGCTCAGATTATTGCCCGAAATCAACGGCTCAGAGTTGGAGTGGACTCTTTTTCCAGTGATCAGATCGTCTATCCGGGTCCGCAGCCCGCACAGGCTCGCCATCTCGAACTTGTAGAAGTCCCGCTGTTTGAGCCATCAACTGCCGATGAAATTGTGTTCTACAAGTCCAGCTTCTTCGAAAAATGGGTGCCTTCAGACCTCGGCCGCGAATTGGTCATGACGCTTAGGGAATCCAGACCTCACTGGCAGTCACAACCCGTTCTCACAGCGAATCAGATTGCAGATGCAATCAGTCATCAACTCGACATGGACGACCCACTTTACAATCCGAGACTCGCCTCATTTGTAAAAGAGTTTTCGGTGCGATCTCCGACCGAATTGAAACTCAAGTTCAGTCGCGTCCCTTTGAGCATTGAATCTCTGCTTCGATTTCCAGTCGTCGTTGCCAACCCGGAGCTTTCACAGACCGCAGACACGGACGTCGAGCAAAAGGAAGTTGGGGAACAGGAACCGCACCTTCTTCTTTCGACCCGCTTTCAACAAAGCGTAAATGAAGAAAATCGACGGCTGTATGTACGAGTACAGCCGGAACCCGAAGGACTTGCAGCGACTCAGTATCATGTCGCCGAAATCGAAGAGCGAAAGTTCGCTGACCGGCATCAGATGATTCAGGCACTTGTCCGAGGTGAGATTGACTACATCCCGTCTTTGAGACCATGGGAAGTTGATGCCGTTCGAGCATCGCCCGATTTTCATGTTGAGCCCTATGCAATTCCCGTCAACCATGTAATTGTCTTTAACCCAAACTCAAAGAACATAACAAGCGCACAGCAGCGACGAGCACTGTCACTCGCCATCGATCGCGAAGCCATTCTCAAGAACGTCGTTCTGCGGGACCAGACCATGAAGTATGGTCGCACGACCAGCTCTGCCTGGAGAAAACGCAGTTACGCCACAAACCCCCTTGAAACATCGCCTCCATACGATATTCGACTCGCATTCGCTCTCCGATTTGCCGCAGAGAAGCAACTTCAAATCGCCGAACTTGCAAAGCTGCAGGCCATCGCTGAAGCAAAAGCCAAAGAAGAGAAGAGTACAGAGCCTTTTGATCCAAAAGCGTTTCGCGCTGCGACAGATGTGAGCTACATCAAACTGCCAAAACTCAGACTCGTCGTCGAGCCGGATGAACTGGCAAAACTCTCCGCCGAAAGGATCGTCAACTACTGGCGAAAGATTCAGTTTGATGTCGACATTGTCATTGGAGACCAGGCCGGCAATCCTCTTCCCGATTCCGAATGGGACCTGATGTATCGCACTGTCCGTATGGAAGAGCCGCTGTTCGACCTTTGGCAGGTCATGACCAATGACACTACGTTTGATGTGAGACGTCTCGATGTCTTCCCGGACTGGATGAGGCAGGAGCTGATCAACCTCGATTATGCACCAAGCTTTGTCGATGCTCAGGCAAAGCTGTTTACGATCCATCGGCATATGGCCGCTCAGGCATTCCTGATCCCCCTGTGGGAGTTCGACGAGTTTGCGGCATTTCAAAAAGATATCTCAGGATACTCGAGTCGCCCTGTGACACCGTATCAGAATGTGGAACGATGGCTGATCAAACCATAAGAATTCATCTAACGAGCTTCAGGACTCTGCTGCCAGCACTTGGCGGATTGCTTCTTGGACTGTTTTGCTGTTCGACTCTGACCGCTGCACCTCAGGAAGCACCTGCAGGCTCGACGACGCAGACTCCTGAAGCGACAACACAACCCGCTGCTGCTGCAACAGCCTCAGCTCCCCAGGCAGCGCCGGCTGCTCAGGAAATTCCGCAGGCGCCCGTTCTACCACTTTCCCGAAAGCCCTACAGCGTTCGGGTGGAAATCGGGATTTCCGCATCAGCACCGGTTTCAGAACACATTCGATCGCTGATCCTCCGTGATGTCAGCAATGCGATTGACCGCATGTATGGACACATGTGGGACGAAACCGTCGTGTTCAGTGACTGGTTTGCGCCGGGGTCAATCTCCCGACTGGAACGCCTGACAGAAGACGAAATGAAGTCCCGCTTTCCCACTTCTGATCCGGAAAAGGTGATGTTGATCTCCTTCACAGAATCCGGGAATCTCTGGAACGTTGGATGTCGAGAATTCGATTGCCGAGTACAGGAACTGACACCGCTGTATTCATCGTCAACGATGGATTATCGATCACTGGGGTCAATCGCGGCCGGTCTGATGAGAGACTCTTTCCGGCCGGTGCTGATGTTGTCGCAGGCTTTGCCGGCAACGGAAGAGCTGGAACTCTTTCTCCAGGCTGGAGACCTGCCACCGCGCGATCCTTCGGCAGCCCAGATTGCTGAAGGCGATGTCCTGCGTCCTTTCCTCAGGCATCTCGATCGCCGAGACCCAAAGTTGCTGAAGTCACTTCAAAAGCTCGATCTGACGTACATACGAGTCACTCGGTTTGATACCCAGTATCTGAGTGAAGGTGTGTCTTCGTCGGATCAGGATGTTACCGACAACGGAGCTCAGGCTGAGGCGTCCGCGAACTACATTGACCGCAGCCGCGTCACGGGTGTTTTGATTTCGCACGGTATGGCTCCCTTTGGCGGCAGAGGTCGCAACGTTCAGCAGATTGCATTGCGGCAGCGTCCGATGGCAAAGGAGAGCAGGGTGCGGCTGGTCTTGAGTAACCGCACGGACAGGCCTCTGGTGTGCCATCGAGTGGATCGAGTGTCCAAGCTACGATACAAGGACGAGGGTGTGGGTGAGCCGGTTCGACACGTGAGTGATCGAAATGGTGAAATTGTCGTTCCGACAGATCCCGCAAATCCCACATTTTGGCTGTATGTCTACAGCGGCGGAATGCTGCTGGCTCGAGTCCCGTATGCGCCAGGTATTTTGCCGACCGACACCGTGAAACTTCCCGACGATTCGCTGCGGCTGGGAGTTGAAGGTGAATTGTATCTGTTTCGAGATGAACTCGTAGATGTTGTGGCTCGCCGTGCCGTATTCAAAGGTATGGCCAAGAAGGCCGCAGAGACGGGAGATGAAGCCAAACTTGAGACATCTCTCAAAGCAATCGAGAGCCTGAAAGGTAAGAAAGAGTTTGATACAGACCTGAACACTGTTCGAGTTCCAGCTGTGGACAAGGCCAAAGCATTAAGAAACCGAAGTGCCCAGCGAAATATTGAAAAACTCTGCAATGCAATGGGATCATCTCTTGAAGAGTTTTTTAAGACGGAAAAGCAGTTGAAGGAAATGGAAGACATTGAGAAACTTCGGGCACTGGCAGAAGAACGGAAGCAGAACCCGCCAGCAGCTGCGCCACAACAGTAATCGCCGCAGCTCCCAAAGCTCAGTGAATGATGGAACATCAGATGGATGATTTGATTCGACAGGAAGTATTTCAGTCCTGCGAAACGGTAATCGTAAAAATCGGCACCAACGTGCTGACGACAGACGACGATCGACTCGACAAACAACGCATTCAGTGTCTTTCTGACCAGATTGACAGGATTCTGAAGACCGGACGTAAAGTCGTCCTGGTGTCCAGCGGTGCGGTGGGTGCCGGTATTGGAATCCTCGAACTTCACCGTCGACCAGATTCACTTCCGGAACTTCAGGCTGCAGCCGCGATCGGGCAGCCTCATCTGATGCGGACCTGGGATGATGCACTGGCTGAAACAGGGCACCGAACCGCCCAGGTGCTGCTCACCGGAAACGACTTTCGCAGTCGTCAACGGTATCTCAATGTCCGAAACACAATCCGGACATTATTCGATTTCGGAGTTGTTCCGATTGTGAACGAGAACGATACCGTCAGCATCAAAGAGATTGCGGTCGGCGACAACGATCAGCTGGCGTCCATGCTGGCAACCCTGGTGCCTAACCCTCTCCTTGTGATCCTTTCCGGTGTCGCTGGTCTCTTTTCAGGTCCGCCATCTGATCCTGCCAGCACTGTGATTCCGCTGGTGAAAAAGCCTGACGAATCTGTTCTGGGTTTGGCTTCCTCAGAAACCAGCACGCGCGGACGCGGAGGCATGCATTCAAAGCTGCGAGCAATTCTGTCAGCAACGGGGATGGGCGAATCGGTCATCCTTGCCAGTGGAAGAAATGACGCAGTCCTCGACGATATTCGCCATGGAAAAGCCACCGGCACGCTGTTCCTCGCTTCGGGTGGATCAATGCCGGCATGGAAACGCTGGATCGGCTTCACCACAGCCCCGGCCGGAATGCTGACCCTGGATGATGGAGCATGTCGAGCAGTGCGGGATGGCGGAAAATCTTTACTCGCTGTCGGTATCACGGCAGTGCAGGGGGAGTTCGAGCCAGGATCCGTTGTAGGTCTTCAGTCAAAGGAAGGCATCGAATTCGCACGCGGACTTGCCAATTATTCTTCTGATGAACTCCGAGGCATTCAGGGGCGTCGTAAGGATCAACTGCCCTCAGGAACGCACGGTCAATACGGCGAGGTCATTCACCGCGATAATCTCGCTCTCCGCTGATTTAGCTACCGCGGCGCGGACGGCATTCGGAGAATGCCTGCTACTGTAGCAGGCACATTCCATGTGCCGTCCGCAAGTTCCACAGCAGCGACGCGGACGGCATTCGGAGAATGCCTGCTACCGTAGCAGGCACATTCCATGTGCCGTCCGCAAGAATCCCAGCAGCGGCGGCGCGGACGGCAGTCGGAGACTGCCTGCTACAGTTCGACAGCCACTTCAGAAAGCTGCTCAAGAATATCAGCCACAGCACGATGGCCTCGCCGAGACTGTCGAACCACAAGATGCCGATCGGCAGCAACACACTCGCCAGATCCACCACTCGACGACCACGAATCAGGTTCGGCAAGCCGCGTTACGGCCTCAATCAGCTGCGAACCTGCCGCTGGAACTGAAGACGTTGTGACTGATGTTCCATCAGCATTGAGGCTCCCTTCCGCCGTATGAAACATCTCTGACCTGAACAACGGCAGAATCTTCTCAACATCATACACTCGTGTGTACAGTTCTGAATCTGCAACCTCCTCAGTCGTAATGAGCAAAAGTTCATCGCGGATGATGAAGTCCAATTTCGCGCCGGGCCCATCTACAGACGCCTGAGCAAGAACAAACTTCAGGGCGCTTTCCATCGAAACACCTTCAAGGTTGATCTCTTCAACTGAAAACTCCTCAGAGCTCGCCCCAGCGGCATTTAGCCCGCTTTTATCGAATTGAATCACTTCAGTTCTCCCTGGTATGGCATGACTGAGCTCATCGTTGAGAAGACGAATGATGTCGGCCAGCTGCGTTTTTCCTGAAAACTGAAGTGAAACGGTCTCTGACAACGCCCCATTGATCTTTTCAGTGACCTTTCTCTGATGACTCACAGCCGCTCGAACCGAGTCCTTTACAGTCGGTAGATTGACCTGGGTTGATACCGCGGTTTCACTGGATACGACTGCACCTCGACTAACGCTAATCTCAGGAGATGTACTGGAAGCCTGCACATTGACGGCTGAAGATTGCTCCCCGGATGCTGAGCCCTCAGCAACCTGCTCAACAATGGCTTCACCTGAGTTTGAATCTCCGGCGGACAGATTTCCAAACGCAGAAAATCCAACTGATGCCGCGAGTATACTCAACAGACTGCCCGCAATAAGTTTCGTACTGATCATGATTGTCTCCGCTGGAATCAGGGGTTCAAGATGTGATGTTTCAACAGGATCAGGCACGGGATAGCCGAGTGCCTGGGTTCCAAGTGTGATGGTGGAATTCACCAGTTCGGAAGAAGCAGCCGATGCTGAAGCTGTGGATGCAGATGCAACAACAGCGACAACTCCGATTGCCACGCTCCGTCGAGCCAGTCGAACTCGCAGCATGTTCCGTGCCTGCCGGAGTCGACCATCAATAACGCCCTTGCTTTCATGCAGCTGATCAGCGATTTGCTGACTCGTCTGACCATTGAAGTAAGTCAGGACAAGCACGTCCCGATACTTCTCCGGCAGAAGACTCAACTCTTCATCCAAAACAGACGCATCACGACTTGCGGCGATGATCTCCAGAGGATCGGGTTCAGATGTAGCAGGAATCTCCGGAAGATCGGCCATGGCAGTTCGCCTTTTCAGTCGCACGGAATGCACGGCCGTTCGAAACGCCACTGCATACAGCCAGCCGGCCACAGTACGACAGTTTCGAACACTGCGAGGACGGCGAGCCATTGCCAGAAATGTGGCCTGAAACGCATCCTCGGCATCTGCCGTCTGTCCGGTTACGCGCCGGCAAACTGACAGGACCAGTGAACTATAACGTCGCACAATCTCCCCGAACGCAACTGGATCACCATCCTGAACAAAGCGTCGGACAAGTACGGAATCGGACAACTCAGCGATTTCGCAGGTCGAAGTTTGTTCACAGGGATGATTGGGGGATGTTTGAGTCATAGTTGACATCTTTGTGTGTCCCCAAAGTCATCTGCTGCGCAAAAAATCGCACAAACGAAAAAAATCAGCCTTTTCCGCTGAGTCCCTCTGTGATTTGAGCGAGGTAGTTTGGCATCAGGTGAGAACTCACACCGGTATTGACCTTCCCCCATAACTGATCAATGATGGCTGTGGTGAACGCCGCCTGAGGTGTGGAGGTCGCCAAATCTCGAATTGCATCCGTAACGCTCTGCGGCCCCAGCGGGACTTCTTCCTGACAATGAAGATACTCGTTCGTCTGCAAACTGACTGTTGGCAGACGAGGAACAAGGTCGCGTCGATCCACAAAGCGGAAGATCTTGCCGGGAAACGACTTCTGGAATGCAGCGGCAGCCTTGTCGTTTCCAATCATGGGAGCCCCAAACGTATAAACCTGATGGATTGGTATGAAACTGCGATGCATCCGCCAGGCAGCCAACAATGCTAGCGCTCCGCCAAGACTATGTCCCGTCACAAATACAGGGCGAGCCTTCCCCTTGACGACTTTCTGTACCTCCGCCAGAAGTGGTGCCCAGACTTCCTCAAGTGCTTCAATAAATCCCTTATGAAACCTCGCACCGACCCCGGCTGCGACGAAATCGGTTCCCGCTCGGCCTTCCGGCAGGATCAGGAAGTTCTTGGCATTGGTGAGAAGCCAGTCTTTGAATCCATCGATCGAACTCGGAGATTCAGATCCTCGAAACGCAACCACAATCGCACCATCGTCATGTGCGACATAGGCTTGAGTGTTGTCGACACTGATCAGGTGAGCATCCATTCCAAGATCCTGCTGAAACTTCGGGCGTCCCTCTGCTTCGGGGTAATAAGCAAGATCGCAGGCCTTCGCGAGCAACAGAGCATTTTGAAAATCGCGTCCAACCCTGGTATTTAACTTCGACATTGACATGTCTCCTTTTGATCACCAGACAGTGACTTGGCGGGTTGTGAACCCAACTACATTGCCATTCGTTCCGGATTTTCTGATAACCATTGTTGCTTGAGTTCTTCGGAAACCTGTGTCCCCTGGAGCACCAGTTGTTTCAGTTTCGGGTGCGGCATCACATATGTCCTGAATCCGTTATCAGTAATAGGCACGTCCTGAAGTCTGAGTCTTTCCAGCTCTGGCAGGTTGAGGAGAACCGACAAACCTTTGTCCGTAATCTTTGTAAAACTCAGATCGAGCTCTCGAAGCTTCTTAAGGCCCTCAAGGTGTTTCATTGTTTCGTCAGAAACATCTTCATTGGCCATCTGCAGCACAACGGTATCCGGTCGTGAAGCAATGACAGAATAGTCCTTGCGATCCCATCCAGTCAGAGTCAAATGACGTTCTCCGTCTACGGTATCTTCATACGGTCCCAGGTCTATTGGGACAATTCGAGTGAAGATGGCCGGACTAAATGCGACGAACAGCCCAATCGCAGTCACCATCAACGGAGTTTTTGTTGACTTTAAGACGCCGGTATTCCGAAATCTCGCACGAATTGCGGCGAGGACAAGGTACAACAGCCCAAAGGCAGCGATCAGAAGACCACCTGCAAAAACCGATTCAATCATATCGATGTCCCACATTCACGCCATGCGGCCGGAAGGTATTTCAAAAGGTCAGACGCAATCATCCCTCGTTCCGTCAGATCGCGTGCTGCGATATCACCGGCCGTGCCGTGGGCAAACACACCGAGCACAGCCGCGTCCATGGCAGACATCCCCTGACCCAGCAGCGAAGTGATCATTCCCGTCAGTACATCGCCACTTCCACCGGTTGCCATCCCGGAATTTCCGCTCGTATTGATATAGACTGTGACTCCGTCAGTCACAATCGTACGGTGCCCCTTGAGTACAATTACAGCGCGATGCTCACTGGCATAACCCGCCGCCCATTTCACTCGATCGGACTCGATCGCTGTCACACTCTGTCCGACAAGCCGAGCAAACTCACCGGGGTGTGGTGTCATAACCACAGAGTGAGTTGTGCAACTCCGCGAAGTATGATCGAGCAGCGAATAATGAAATAATGCATCAGCGTCCAGTAGCACATGACCCTCAAAGGACTCCAGAACCCATCGGACCAGTTCGGAAGCAGATTGACTTCGCCCCAATCCCGGCCCAATTCCAATGGTATCCCAGACTTTCAGAAAACTCGTAAGTTGAGTTTCAAACGGCGAACTCAACTGTCCTTCCGCATCGCACTTCAGCCCGAACGTCATTATCGATGGTTCAAATGCTGCTACGATTCCCTGAATGGAGGCAGGTACAACCGCTGTAACGAGACCTGACCCGCTTCGCAGTGCTGCCACAGACGAAAGCGTGACTGCACCACTCATTCCATGTGATCCCCCAATCAAAGCAACGCGTCCGAAAGTTCCCTTGTGACCATCGGCGGGACGGGGTGGTAGTTGAGGACGTTGATATTCGGACAGGTTCACGAGTATTCTGCTTTGCTGGCTGAGTTCTGCTGCAAATCATGCAATCTTCCGGTGGTTATACTCGTAGCCCTGAACTCGGGCTGGCGATCAGGGATCAACCACTTGAAAGAGTCCAAAATTCCACACGAATTGTATCCGCGAAAACGTCAATGAGCTATTCTCTCGTCAGCTGATTCTCTCAACGAATGTTGCCCCATCCCTTTTCAGACCCGACACCAGAACTTGAAACAGACTCCGTGAATCAATCCTCGGAACCAGTCAGGAAAAATACAGATGCAGCAGTTTGGGCCTCCGTCGGGTGGAGTGGATCCAGCAATTCCACTCATGATTATTGCCGCCATTTATGGCTGTGTCTTTATCATCATCCTGACATTCAGGGCCGTGATCTGTTATCTGCTGTACCGATGTGCGTCCGCCATTCCTGAGCCTTATCGAACAGTCAGCTCTGGACAGGCCTTCCTGCTGTTGATCCCCTGTTTTGATCTGATCTGGAAATTCATCTACACGAAAGAGCTGTCACAAAATTATCGAAGTCTGTTCAACACGTTTGGTCAGGAATCCGACGACTGTGGTGAGTCGCTGGGACTGTGGTGGTCCATCCTTTCGATTTCAACACTGATACCATTTTTCGGATCCATCGCCGCATTGGCTTCGCTCGTCCTGATGTTCATGTATCTTGTGAAACATCACGAGTGCAGAATTCGGGCACTCTGTCTCCCGGTTTACTCGACTCCGGGACAACAGGTTGAATACCAGAAGTAAACTCTGATGCATACAGTGACTGCATGATCAGACCTGGAATCCGGTAATGGCGAAATCAGTTTGAGGTATTCACCATGAGCAAAGCTGGATCACAAACATCAAGAACTCGCCGCAGAACAGTGCTCCGGGCCGGATCATTAAGTCTGCTTGGCATGAACCTGTCTCGTTTGCTGCAGGGTCACGCAGCTGTCGTTCAGCAAAAGACACGTCCCGCAAGGGCCAAAGCCTGCATTCTGCTGTTTATGTGGGGCGGACCTGCTCATCAGGATACCTGGGATCTCAAACCGAAAGCGCCGGCCGAAATTCCCGGAGAATTCAATCCGATTGCAACGAATGTTTCCGGGATCGAGATCTGCGAGCACTTTCCACTGCTGGCTCAAAGGGCTCATCAGCTGGCCATCATTCGGTCAATGACTCACTCAGACGTCAACCACACTTCGGCAACTCATTATCTGTTGACTGGAAAACCGCCGCTTCCGGGAGACCTTCGCAAGGACTGGCCACACTACGGTGCAGTGCTGTCAAAACTCGGATATGGACGACAGCCGCTGCCACCATTCGTTTCCATGCGTCCGAAACTCAACAATGATGTTCCACGATTTGTTGAACAATCTCATGGGCAATCGGCAGGATGGCTGGGACCTGCCTGGGACCCGTTGACGATTGATGCGGATCCATCAACACCTGATTTCCGTGTGGGTGAAATGGAACCTCTGGTTGATATCACCGATCCCAGAATGTCGCATCGGCAGGCACTGCTCAGGTCTCTCGAAGCTACACTTGCCGCCACGGAACGAAATGTTCAGATGCAGACGATGCAGGGACACTACCATCGAGCATTCCAGCTGCTGGAATCTGCCGTGGGTAGGGCTGCATTTGATCTCAACGCTGAACCCGACTCAGTTCGAGATCGCTATGGCCGAAATCCCCACGGCCAGTCTGTACTGCAGGCGCGTCGACTGGTGGAACGCGGCGTTCCACTGGTCACCGTCTTCTGGCCTAATGACGGAATCAAAAATGTGAGCGTCTACTGGGATACTCACAGCCGCAATTTCGTCGATCACCGTGACCGACTGATGCCTGTCGCGGACCAGGCATTTTCTGCATTGCTTGACGATCTCTCACAACGAGGGATGCTTGATGATACGCTTGTCATCTGGACAGGAGAATTCGGCCGGACACCTCGCATCGGTCAGGTTAACAGTGATGCAGGGGCGGGACGAGATGGTCGAGATCACTGGCCGAACTGTTTCACTTCCGTCCTTGCCGGCGGCGGAATTCAGGGCGGCCAGGTGTATGGCGCAAGCGATCGCCATGCAGCCTATCCGTCACAGAACCCCGTCCTGCCGATTGATCTCGCTGCCACTGTCTATGATCTTCTCGGCGTTCCGCTCGATCTGCAGCTCACTGACAACTCCGGCAGACCCCATATTATCTGCCCGGGAACCCCGCTTCGCCAGCTTTACACAGCTGGCTGATCACAGCTGGCTGATCACAGCTGGCTGATCACAGCTGGCTGATGCCCTCGAAAATCGCTGTGAATGCCGCGATCTACACGTGTACTCCATTGACACCCCACATTAAGCACACTAGATTCGCCGCGAATTGGAAGGCTCGCCTGCCAATAGCCAGACACCATGATGGACAACTCAGGAGAAGCTCAATGGCACTTAGGCTGCACAATCACGTCCTGCGCGGTGAAATCCGGAATTCCACTCAGAACTCCGTTTATGGCTATTTCGTAGTAGCGCAGGAAGCCGCAAATACTCGCGATGCCAGGGAACACGGCTGTGAAATCATTCACTTTTCTCTGACTGGCAATCTAAAAGGCGAACTCGCCGGCCGCTCCTTCCGGTTTGATTCGTGTCACGAAGAATGTGGCGGTTACTTTCAGCAGTTTCCATCGCAACGACTTGATGATCATTTCAGATGGCGTCAGGTTGGCTCCATGGGGGACGGTGAAATTCGGATGATTCGCGAAGTACCCCATGGAGTTACGATTGAAGAGATTGCTTCCGGCACTGTCAGGGTACCTCTCGAACCAACAGCCTTATGCCTGTACTTTGAGTGGTACGGACAAAATGGACGTATCGTGCTTGAAATCGTCCGCCCAACAATTCAGTTTCTCGAAGAACCCTCGCGCCACCTCGATGTGATTCAGTCGGGTTGCAGTCACTCTGCGTCAAGACAAGCAGATACATCGCAGTCTCTGTCAGGACCTCCCGGTGGAAAGACCCATCAGAAAAACTCCATCCTGGCAAGTCCGTCAGCACCCGAACATTCCGCCCGATGTTTCGGCCTCGATGACAATGCTCCTCTATTCGATCAGGAGATCGATGAATTTCGGCTGAACGACGACGACTATTCGGAAATGACGATCGAAGAGGATGAACTCTGGGAATTCGATTTCGCCAGTGACAACCTTCCATCGATTTCACAACCAACACTGACCTCAATTGTTCAAACACCGCCAATCCGCGAACTCAACGTCGATCAACTGACGGATGAAGAAGCCTGGGAAGCTCTGGGCTCAATTCTGTCACAACTCGCCCTCAACGGGATTGCGCTGGACATGTGCCCTCACTGTTCTCCTCAGCGCGCAATCAACCTCTTGATCAGCAAACTTCTTCCTGAAACGGTGGCTCCGCCCCTCCTGAACGACCCCGGCCTGATTCTGCATCTCTCCACCTGGGATCACTGCCGCATCTGCGAAGCCGAATTCCAGCCCTAAGCAGGATGGGCATTCCTGCCCGTCTCAAATGTAGGATGGGCATTCCTGCCCGTCTCAAATGTAGGATGGGCATTCCTGCCCGTCTCCACACTGGTTCGAGCACTGGTTCGAGCACTGGTTCGACACAGTAGCCGGGCAGGGGTGTGCTCGGGCAGGGATGCCCAAGCTACATAACAACAATTGGCTGCAGAGCAGCAATCACGAAAGCAATGTGTTCATCCAGGTCTACCCCCAGATCTTCGGCCCCGCGAATGATGTCTTCACGCTTTACAGCGGCAGCGAACGTTGTCTGCTTCATTTTCTTGCGAACGCTCTTTGGCATTAAACCTTCAAGCCGTTCCGGGCGCACAAGGGCGCATGCTGTGATAAAGCCGGAGAGTTCATCGCAGGCGTAGAGTGTTTTGTCGAGCCGTGAGATTCTCGGACAATCAGGAAGATAATCGGCATGCGATTTGATTGCATAGATCAACACATCTGAATAGCCTCGCTCCTTCAGAATCGCGGCCCCTTTAAGCGGGTGGTCCGGGGGATCCGGCCAGCGTTCGTAGTCGAAGTCGTGAAGCAGTCCAACCGATCCCCACAACTCAACGTCTTCACCAAACTTCACCGCATATGCTCGCATCGCAGCTTCTACTGCAAGCATATGCCGAACCAGACCTTCATTTTTCGTGTATTCGCGAACCAGTGCCAGGTCATCTTCCCGAGCCATACCGTTTTACCCTTGATTCATTGGACCTTACTTCAGGATCATCGCTGATGGGCTGAGCGGAGTTGTACTCAACCTGATTGGACGAAACAGTCCGCCTGCACCATACCAATCAAAGACTCGAATCGCGATCTGAATCTGATCGTGATCCTTCACATGCTCCGTCACATCAAAACTCAGTCGATCTTCAAACGCGGTTCGCTTCGCAGCAATATCCCCGGCCGTTCCGGAAAACTCACCATTCACATAAAGTTCGTAGTGATCGTCGGCCCCTTCAATCCAAACAAAGATCGGCTGATCCTTCCAGGACTCATCAAGCTCAACATCAATACGGTACCAGGCCCAGCCATCCAGAGTCTCATAACCCTGACCCTCCCAATGCCGCCCAACCTGAATCGGCTTCCATTCACTGGCTTCCCTCAGTTCTTTCTCATGCCATCCGTTTTTCAGTCCGGTATTTTCCGAATCGATGCGGAATTTCCACGTTTTTTCTGTAAGGTCAATCGTCTGCTCATTCAACTTGTATCGCATCGCCTGAATCTGTTCAGGCAACAGACTGCGTCGAGGCTTTTGATCTCCGGAGAGTTCGGCAATCAATTCACCCACCAGCCATTTTGCTGCGTCGTTGCCTGAATCACTGACATTCAGAGTATTCACCATCAGTCTTCCGGAACCAACTCCTGTCTCGAACAACAATCCATGCGTCTTCACTGAGCGAATGTCGTGGTTATCCCACAACATCAATCCGGCATCGATTTGTTCAAGCCACTGGAGATCGCTTACTACGGAACTCCCCAGATCGAAATGCTGAAGATCGGCCAGGCAGTCGAGCGGCAGACGATTCAGGATTTGATGTCCTCCAAAATATGGGCCACCTCTCAGGAACCACTGGTTGTGAACCGGAAGACTTCCTCCCGACCCGTCTGGTATCAGCAGCACCCGTCCGCCCTGTTCCAGATCATCCAGCAAAGAATCACTCAGTCTCGTCGCAACTGTCACCGCCCTGACATCCGGAGCCACAGTTGACTTGCGGTGTTCGGCGATCCACGCAAACTTCGCCTGAGCCGATGCATCAATCCGAACCAATTGTCCCGCTGACGCTGAACGATTTGGCAATACCCAAAAATCCCAGTGGTTTCGAACTTCAAACCCATCCTTCTGCAGAATCAACTCAACCGTCTCTCGCTTTGGCGCATCAACGTTGCCAAACGTCAGGTCAAACTCCATCAGATTGCAAATCCCTGAGACCGAAGGTCCCTGGATCGTTGCCTTGCGAACAACCCGACCTGAATGCTCAACAGTCAGCACAGCCTCATCCCAATTCTGTGCCCCAAAGCCACTGAGCTGAACCTTCATCGGAACAGAGCGACCGCCAAAGAACGAACGTCGATCCCCGGGAGTTTCCACGATCAGCATGTCATCACCGTGCCATGACCACTCTGCGGCGTCCCACTTTGGTTCACCTTTGAAGTCCAGCAACCCCATACCGGCAAACGGAAAGTCGCGAATTACTGAAACCACATAGCCGCCAAACGGTACGCTCTGTCGATACTTTTCAATCTGGTACTTCCGCATGAGCAACGCGTACCGCAGTGAATCTCTCTGCAGGCGATCGACACCCACAACCCCGTCCAACTCCTGTCGCTCAGATATCCAGCGTTTGTTGTCATCTATAAACCCGGGATACCAAAAAGGATGGTCGCCAACAGAATCGCTCAGCAAAGACTCAGGGGCGACCCAGGTATCCGCAGCAATCGCTTCCCCAAGTACAAGCGGCTTCACACCATGTTCATTGATGTAATTTGTCAGCCGTTCGAGTGTACCAGGCCATGTGTGATTATTTCCGTATGGATGATCGTCATAAAAGTCGTGAACTCGATTCCACTCAATCCAGCTGCTGTCATCCTCCACGATCGAACCTGGAATCATCTGATGGCATTGATCGTAAAGGCTCTGAATGACAGCAAGATCAGCCGAGGGCCCGGTCTCACAGGTCAGACTCCTCAGCACAACACTCGGCGAATTCCGATCGTAATGAAAGAACTCACGAAACTCGCGTTCAAGTTCCTGCTTGTTAGCACTGGTCCACTGAGAGTGCCAGGTGGGGTACTCCATCCATGTCAGAATCCCCTCTTCATCGCAGAGTTTCAGATATTGTCGAGGCGGAACCCACAAACAGAACTTCATCAGATTGAATCCGTACCCGCGGAGCAATCCAACCTCTTTTCTCCAGAACGCCGGGTCTCTGGATGGAGTCACCAGCGGTGGCGCATAACCCCAGTTCAGGATGCCTCGAATCTGAATGGGAACCTCATTCAGCAACAGCTTATCACCATCAACGCGAATGGATCGAAACGCTCCATAAGTCGAAACCCGATCAATCGGCAATTCTCCGTCAACCAGCGTTAGCTCGACATCGTAGAGTTCAGGGTGCTCCGGACTCCACAGGGCAGGGGAGTGTACGCCTGCTGAAAATTGTTGTTCGCTGTGCTGAGCTTCAATACTCCTGAGTTCGAATCGCTGAGAGGGAGTCCAGCCTGCATCAGCAGACCTTTGCTTGTAACGAACTTCAACGGACAATGAACTGCTGTCTTTGCCCGCAGCCTGATTTGAACTCAGAACTCTGCACCCAAGATCGAGTGTAGATGCGGCCACATTTCCTGATACGAATAAACTCAGATCGTCAATCCGAACCTCAGGAACAATCAGCAGCTCCACATCCTGCCAGATTCCCCCGAAGTGTGGTGCAAAGACCGGCAGAAAGCCCTGTGAATTATGCCCCACAAGCTCGTCAACACGCACCTTCAGCTCAACTGATTTGCCACCACTGACCTGTTCCGTCACATCGCAGTCAAAGGGCGTCCATCCTCCAAGATGTTCACCGACCGCTACAGAGTCGCACGAGACAGTTGCGTTGGTGGCAACGCCGTGAAATCGAATGATTACTCGATACCCTGAAGGCACGCTCAGCTTTGGCAGCATCCTTCGATACCAGCCAATCCCGTCAAACCCGACTCCCTCATGGTCTTCAAAACTCGACGGAACTGTGACCGTTTTCCACTGATCTGCCTCACCGTCTCGATGAAACTCCCACTCTCCATTGAGCGTAAGAGAATGGCGAAACGGTGTTGTTTGCTCCCCAATCGTCTGAACGGGCTGAGGAACCGATTGAGCAACGACCGTCAGCGCAGCAATGCTGTAAATCCAGCAGATTGCAACCTGGATCATTAACCGAAACATGGACATGCCCCTGGAACATTCAGTTGGCTGGTCCGGTTCGGCGTTACGACTTCGCTTTGGAAAACCAGCCTGCAAATTTCTCCAGCACATAATAGAAGACTGGTGTCAGAAAGATACCAAAGACCGTCACACCCAGCATTCCGGAGAATACACCGATCCCCAGAGTCCGACGCATCTCTGCACCGGCCCCAGTAGCAATTGCCAAAGGAATCACACCCAGAATAAAGGCAAACGAGGTCATCAGGATCGGCCTGAGTCGCAGGCGACAGGCTGTCACTGTAGCATCAAACGCAGATTCTCCTGCAGCTCGTTTCTCACGAGCAAACTCGACAATCAGAATCGCGTTCTTGCTCGCAAGCCCCACCAGAACAACAAGTCCGATCTGGACAAAGATATTCAGGTCCATTCGAGCAATCATCACTCCAACAACTGAACACAACAGACACATCGGAACCACCAAAATCACGGCCCACGGCAGTCGCAGACTTTCGTACTGTGCAGCCAGCAAGAGGTAAACAAGCACAACTGCCAGGGCAAACACAACAATCGCGGTGTTGCCGGCACGAATCTGCATATACGTAAGCTCGGTCCACTGGGATGTCATGCCCTCGGGCAGCTCCCTGTCCGCGACACCCTCCACCATTGAGATCATGTCTCCGGAGCTGACTCCCGGCAGAGTTCCACCGTTCACAGCGGCTGCTGTGACTCCGTTATAACGAGTCACAAGTCCGGGCCCACCGGTCTCCGAGATCTTCAGCAGACTTCCAAGGGGCACCATCTCCAGTCGATTGTTCCGAACCTTCAGCTGACGTACATGTTCCGGAGTCAGACGAAACGCAGGATCCGCCTGAAGATTGACCTGCCATGTGCGACCAAACTGATTGAAGTCATTCGTATAAAATCCACCGAGATAGACCTGCAGCGTCATAAAGACATCATTCAGAGCAACTCCCATCGTTTTGCACTTCGTTCGATCTACGTCCACATACATTTGCGGCGTATCAGCTCGGAATGGATTGAACAGCCCCACAAGCCCTGGAACCTGATTGCCCGCCTGAGCAACTGTGTCCGCCGCCTCCTGAAGACTCTGGAGCCCGGCCGTTGCACGGTCCTGAATCATGATTTTGAAACCGCCTGCATTGCCGAGCCCGTCAACAGCAGGAGGACCAAAGACGGCCACTGATGCATCCTGCACTTCCATAAACGCGCGACGCCGGAGCGTTGCTGCAATAGCATCCGAAGTCAGCTCCGGCCCATGGCGATCGTGAAACTCATCCAGAATGATGAACATCGAACCAAAGTTTGAACCATTCGCGTTCTGAACAACCGACATCCCCGGAATGGAAATCACGTCGCTGATTCCCGGAATTCCTCCGGATGCACCGTCCGCTTCACCCGCTCCACCAGTCCCTCGTGCGATCCGATCCAACTGTTCCATGACTGCCGTCGTCCGTTCCAATGATGCCGCATCAGGCAATTGAACATTGACCAGCAGATATCCCTTGTCCTGGGCCGGTACAAAGCCGACCGGAACACGAGTGAAACTCTCCCACGTCCCATAGAGCAACGCACCGTAGATCAGCAGAGAAATCACACTCAGTCGCAAAAGCCAGCCAACAACAGACGCATATCCGCTGCTGGCTTTGTCAAATGCCTTATTGAACAGGCGGAAGAACCACCCCAGAGACAGATTCAGGAGCCTCGTCAGAGGATCCCGCTGCTGATCTTTCGGCTTGAGCATCAAAGCCGCAAGTGCAGGGCTGAGTGTTAAAGAGTTGAGTGCTGAAAAGAACGTGGACACTGCAATCGTAACGGCAAACTGCCTGAAGAACTGGCCCGTAATCCCGCTGATGAAGGCACACGGTATAAATACGGCCATCAGCACCAGCGAAATCGCAATCACCGGTACTGCAACTTCATCCATCGCCTTTCGCGAAGCTTCCGCGGGTGAAAGGCCATGTTCCAGATGATGTTCAACAGCCTCCACAACCACAATTGCATCATCTACCACAATTCCGATTGCCAGAACAAGTCCAAGCAGCGAAAGGTTATTGAGGCTGAAGCCCAACCCTGCCATAACAGCAAATGTCCCGACAATCGCAACCGGGACCGCAATCAATGGAATCAGAGTCGCACGCCATGACTGAAGAAAAATCAACACCACAATCCCAACCAGAACAATCGCATCCCGCAAAGCCTTGAACACTTCATGTATCGATTCATCAATAAACGGTGTCGTGTCATAAACAATCCCGTAATCAATGCCTTTGGGGAATGAGGCCTTCAGCTCGTTCATTCGCTCTTCAATCCGATCCGCAGTCTCCAGTGCATTCGACCCTGGAAGCTGATAGATCGACAACCCAACTGACGGCTGGCCATTCAGAAAACACAGCGTATCCTGGTTCTTTGCTCCGAGCTGAACGCCTCCGAGTCTGTCTCCGTTCGCTTCAAAGCGTTCGTCTGAGACCAGTTCCTTCAGACGAACAACTTCTCCTTCTTTGCCGGATCGAACAATGATGTCACGGAATTCCGTTTCAGTTGTCAGTCGCCCCAATGTGCTGAGCGTATACTGAAACGCCTGGCCTGTCGGTACCGGTGGACGTCCCAAAGAACCCGCTGCCACCTGTACATTCTGCTCTTTAAGCGCCCCCACAACTTCAGCGACCGTCAACCCGCGCGATGCCACCTTATCCGGATCCAGCCAGATTCGCATGCTGTAGTCCTGCTGACCAAACATGCTGATGTCGCCCACGCCCGACACCTGTGCGAGCTCGTCTCGCAGATAAATTGTGGCGTAATTGCTCAGTCCAAGCTGATCCACTGACTGGTCGGGAGAAAACAGATTGATTACGAGCAAAATACTGGGTGACTTTTTCTTGACGCTGACACCCGTTTGCTTCACAACATCCGGTAGTGAAGGCAATGCAAGGTTGACTCGGTTCTGAACAAGCACCTGTGCCATGTCAAGATTGACGCCAACGTCAAACGTCACTGTCAGACTGTATTGGCCATCGTTTGTGCATTGAGAAGACATGTACAACATGTTCTCGACACCCGTCACCTGCTGCTCAATCGGCGCTGCCACCGTCTCCGAAACAACCACAGCGTTGGCTCCTGGGTACATACATGTCACCTGAACCGTTGGTGGAGCAATTTCCGGATACTGGGCAATCGGAAGTGACGTAACCGAAACGGCTCCCGCAATCACAATCACGATCGACAGGACGGCCGCAAACACGGGTCGATCAATAAAGAACTTCGAAATACCGGACACGTGATAAACTCCATGAGGAACTCAGAGCCGAGCAGACAGAACACCGAGTCAACAGAACACCGAGCAACACTATCGACATCAAAGAATCGATCAGAAGACTTCAGGCCGTTATGGCTGAGCATCTCCGGCTGGTTGTTCTGTTTCCGGAACGACCGGTTCCCCGGTTCGCACCCGTTGCAGTCCGCGAACAATCACTCGATCATCTGCTGTTAACTGACGCACTGCTTCGCTGCCTTCTGCCTGGATCGAAACGATTTCGCGCATCCCCTGAAGCTGAGCACCCACAACCGCGAAAACTCGCTCAGCCTTGTCGCCGGCCCCCACCAGATACAGCATTCGCTGTCCCTTCGATGACATGAGCGCCGATTCCGGAACCATCATGACCTCGCGAGGCTTTCCCAGTGGAAGGCGTACTCGAACAAACATCCCGGGCGTTAACATACGAGGACCGTTGTCGGGTTTCGGATTGCTGAAGATCGCCTTCAGCAGGATTGTTCCGGTTTGTGGATTCAAAGTGTTATTTACAAACTGCAGTATGCCGGACAACGGGTAAGTGTCTCCATGAATCGCAAGTCCAATTTCAACCGGATTTCCTTCTTCGGAACCTGTCGTCAGCCTGCCATCGCGAATCATCTGCTGCAAACGCTGCACTGTGTTCTCATCAATCTCAAATGAAACCTTCACATCATCAATCGAGACAACGGTTGCAATCAGCGTCGATGACAGAACACCGCTCGGCCCGCCAGTGACGAGATCTCCGGCGTCAACCAGAGTATCTCCGATGCGGCCTGATAACGGTGAGCGAATCTCGCAATAGCCGAGATTGATTGTGGACGCCTCAACATCTGCTTTCGCAAGGGCCACGGCAGCGACGGCAGCATCGTAATCAGCAGTTGCCTGCAGAAGAGAATCCTCAGAACTGGCATTTTCTTTTCGCAGCTTCTCCTCTCGGTTCTTCACAATCAGCTTTCTCTCTGCCTCCACGTTTGCCTGGACAAGCAAAGCTTCTGATCGGGCGAGATCTGCAGCAAGAGGCCGCTTGTCGATCGTGACCAACAGCTGTCCCTTCTCGACATCCGTCCCTGGCTCATAGTGAACTGACTCCACAAAGCCCGTCACTCGACACCGAATTTCAACGTCGCTTGATGCTTCAACTCGGCCCGTGAAGTATTCATAATCAGTGACGGTCATCACCTGAGGTCCTGCAACCTTCACGGATGGCGCTGGCTGCGACTGCGGTGCCACAACCTGTTCGGTGCCACACCCCACAAGCAGCATTGACATTCCAGCCCATGTGATCAGACTGATGCTACGAAAAATCACATCGCATCGTCTGAGTCGATTCGCCTGATCCAACAACAATTCAGACATCCAACGTGAGTCAATCAGCCGTCGCATAGTAATTCCTTCTGTTTCAGATGCACTTCGGAGGAGTCTGAAGTATCGACATCAGGCAGACTTCGAACAACCGCCCCTCAACGGCTTCTGTTCATTTTCATCAGGAACTCCGGAATGCTGACTTCTCTTCACACTGGACTTCGCTGGTTTTTGCAGTTTCTCTGTGTTGCAATCTGCGGAATTGCCAGTGCTCAGAATCCCAATTGGTCATTGGCGGAAAACCCGCAACTTGAGTCGTTTTTCAGAGAACAGGTGGACATCATTAAAGACCGAAGTGATTTGACAAAGTTTCGGTCGATCGAGGAATGGAAGGCTGCACAAACAATTCTCCGTCAGCAGCTCTTTGAAATGCTGGGGCTCGCGCCTCTCCCGGAAAAAACACCTCTTCAGGCAACTGTCACCGGCACGCTGACGGAAGCGGATTTTACAGTTGAGAAAATTCATTTTCAGTCCATGCCCGGACTCTATGTCACTGGCAGTCTGTATCTCCCCAAACAACAAACCGAACCGGCTCCTGCTGTCCTGTATGTATGTGGCCATGGCCCGTCAAAGAAAGACAATATCAGCTTCGGGAATAAAGTGACTTATCAGCATCATGGAGCATGGTTTGCCCGCAACGGTTATGTCTGTCTAACAATTGATACGCTGCAAATGGGAGAAATCGAAGGCATCCATCATGGGACTCATCGCTATAACCGCTGGTGGTGGAATTCACGAGGATATACGCCTGCGGGTGTCGAGGCATGGAACTGCATCCGAGCACTCGACTACCTGCAGTCCCGGCATGAAGTAGACGGAAACCGGCTGGGAGTCACCGGACGATCCGGCGGAGGCGCTTATAGCTGGTGGATTGCCGCACTCGACGAACGGATCCAGTGCGCAGTTCCTGTTGCCGGTATCACAACACTCCGCAATCATGTTGTCGATGGCTGCGTTGAAGGGCATTGCGACTGCATGTTCTTTGTGAACACATACCAATGGGACTATGCAAAACTGGCCGCACTCGTCGCCCCGCGTCCACTTCTGATCTCAAATACAGATAAGGACACAATCTTTCCTCTCGAAGGCGTCGTGGAAATCCATCGTCAGGTCCGCCACATCTATCAACTCTACGGAAAGCCGGAAAACCTGGGCCTCTGTATCACCGAAGGTCCCCATAAGGACACTCAGGAATTAAGGACTCATGCGTTTGTCTGGATGAATCGCTTCCTGAAACAGAACTCCAGTCAGTTTTCGGAAATCGCAACACCGTTTTTTCAGCCGGAACAGCTGCGAGTCTTTTCGGATCTGCCTGCTGATGAGCAGAATACTCACATTGATGAACAGTTTGTGCCCGAAGCTCCCGTTCCGGAAGGCACTCAAATTGCTGCTCGACTCGCCGAAAACCCCGCATGGCTGTCGGAACTTCGCAATCAGCTGCAACTTCGATCGTTCGCTGCATGGCCGAACCTGGGTACTCTGGACAGTCCCGTAAAGTTCGAGGCCCTGACTCAGGTTGAATCCGTCAACATCCATCTTCAAGACACCCCCAACGATCAGCCATCAGCTGATCAGCTATCAGCCAATCAGCCTCTGAACGCACAGCAGACCGATAAAGGGCTGGTCCTGAAGCATACGATTGTGTCGTTCGATAGCCAGCGCCACGTTCCTTTGACGTTGTCGGTCTACAGTCAGCCGGAAACCGAACTATCCGCTGTCAGAAACGTACATGTTCTGTTGCTTGACGAACTCGGCTGGAATGTCGCTCAACAGATCTTGCAGGGCCAGGCATCTGCGGACCGATTCGCTGTCTCCATCCGTCAACTGCTGGGTTCAATCAACAAAGAAGACAACACAGCAGTCGCAATCTTTGCTGCTCGCGGAGTTGGTCCACATGCATGGAATGGGAGTGAATCCAAACAAATTCAGATTCAGCGAAGGTTTCAGCTACTGGGAATGACCGCAGACGGGATGCGAGTCTGGGATAACCTCGTCATGCTCAACGTGATTCGCAATCTGATGAACAAAGACATTCACCTGACTGTCTCAACGTCCGCCGCTTCACCGGATGTCGCGATGTGTACGGCAATCTTCGATCAGGGACCGCCATGGACGTCGCTCGATCTTACATATGCTCGCCCGATGCAGCATGAAGATCGAACAATCCTGAACCTCAGCCGCACTGTCTCCGACACAGAACTACTCCTGCTCACCCTCACACATACGCCGATCACAGTCCCTGATCCAGCAATCCCACCCTATGCCACAACCCTCGAACTGACGTCTCAAACGTCATGGTCAGGTCACAAAGTGACTGCACCATAAGTAGCTTGGGCATTCCTGCCCGAGCACACCCCTGCGCCGCTGCAGCACTCGAGCCAGCGCGGGACAAGTCGTAGCTTGGGCATTCCTGCCCGAGCACACCCCTGCGCCGCTTCAGCACTCGAACCAGCGCGGGACAAGTCGTAGCTTGGGCATTC
>JAEUIH010000289.1 GCA_016795105.1 Planctomyces sp. | reverse complement strand
CTGTATCCGCCTACCTGAATCAGGTACCTGTATCCACCTGGCTGAATCGGGTATCTGTATCCGCCTGGCTGAATCAGCTACCTGTCTTGGCGGCGTCGTCGATGATCCGTTAACCCGTAACCGTAGCGGAACCAGCGACGAAAAGTCGTCAGCGCCGTTGACGGAATGGTGCAGTGAACTTGTGCCTCAGCCTCAGCCTCAGCCTCAGCCTCAGTCGAGTTAACACTTGCGTTCGCCTGGTTGACGTTTCACAGCGCGCGAGTCTGGCCTAGAACCGCGCTCGACGCTGCCGAACACCTGTCCGTGTCGGTCGAAGACGCTACCGCTTCCTTGGCAAGTGCGACAGCTCGCGGGTTTTTGGCGTGGGTATCCGTTTCAGGTGCAGTCGCTGAAGCCGCTGCCGTTGCCGCAGTAGCACGTCGGGATGTTCCCACTGACGAGAACGAACTCCCGCATTTCAAGCGTCAGCGCCGGAGCCGCGCCCCCGCCCACGAGGATTGACTTGCGGAGTCCTGCCCTCAAAAGCCGCTTCACGATGTCCGGCGTGTCCTCGTTATCGGCGATGAACTCCAGCAAGTTACAGCGGTGGTTCTCGTGGTGCTCCCCGTGCTGGACGAAATCGCCGATGCTGACCTC
>JAEUIH010000288.1 GCA_016795105.1 Planctomyces sp. | reverse complement strand
ATTAGCATTGTCAGTTGATGGCATGCCGAATGGGTAGCGCTTCTTGTCGTCTTTGATTCGATCTTTGTCCACGCCAGATGCATTGAATGGCGGATTAGCCATTACAAAATCAAATTTGCCTGTAGCCTTATGTTCGTCATCGTAATAGGAATTGCCACCCTTGATCATTCCAGAGAAGCCGTTAATTGCTAAGTTCATTTTCGCAATCTTGATAGTCTCGGCAGTTTTTTCTTGGCCGAACGCTGCGAGTTCTTCACTAGGTCTTTTCTTGTGTGCTTCAACGAACTTCGCACTTTGCGCAAACATGCCGCCAGAGCCACAGGCCGGGTCGTAGATCTTACCGTGGTAAGGCTCAATGATTTCAACAATCAATTTAACGATTGAAGGCGGAGTGAAGAACTCGCCACCTTTTTGACCAGAGTCTTTTTCAAACTCCGACATAAAAAATTCGTAGATACGACCAAAGTTGTCGCCCTCAAGTTCTTGAGCGCCATGAAATACACGCATCAGCGAAAGCAATACCTCAGAACGGAAGCGATTAAAGGTTTTCGGCAAGATACCTTTTAGGTCTTCATTATTTTCCTCTATCAATCCCATTGCGTTGTTGATGGCAGCACCCACATCATCGCCTTCGGCCA
>JAEUIH010000287.1 GCA_016795105.1 Planctomyces sp. | reverse complement strand
GTGCCACCAGATCCTCCTTGCGAATGTGGCTCTTGCTCACGTGTTCGATGTCAATCCCCGCTGCCGTGCAGACTTCCTGTGCCCGCTCCCGAATGCGCTCTCGCAGCGGCTCGGCAAATCGCGGGTAATCAAAGACGCGGATACCGTGCACGTACAGGTAGCTCGTCATCCCTGCCGCGTAGCAAGCCCCCGGCAACGTGCCGACAATAATCATTCGATCAAAACAGGACAACACACCGTGCAAATTCGCCGCATAGCGCTCTTCAAGCGTCGCCGTAGCCATGATCAGACTCCCTGTCATCCATCAGGCTCCCATCGTAACCCCTGTTTGGTTCCGGCTCGTCCGGCTTAGGATTTTGGCGACTTGGCGCCTGGAAACCCGCGCCGTTACTGGGGGTGGGTGAAAATTGTGCCCCGGAAGTGTCAAACTCGGGTTTCGTCTTGTAGCGGTCGGCGAATTTGTCCATTGCGCTCCAAATGTGCGCGCCGAGCTAAAGTCGAAACTGGTGTATGACCCTGGCGGGACGGCTGGGGGTTGAAGAGGTGGCGTGTCTTTGCTGATGTACCGGCCCGGATTGATTGGACACTGTTTTGCAACTCAGGCTGCCTTTCGCATGGCATAGGCCTGACGGGCTTCA
>JAEUIH010000286.1 GCA_016795105.1 Planctomyces sp. | reverse complement strand
AAGCCCGTCAGGCCTATGCCATGCGAAAGGCAGCCTGAGTTGCAAAACAGTGTCCAATCAATCCGGGCCGGTACACCTTGATCAGATAGTCGATCTGCTACGGTACGCGCATTGCCTCACCTACCGAGGCGCCCGCCCGATTGCTCAAACTAAAAGGGGAAGAGTCCAAAGCACTGAGATACACTTACACGTTTCGTTGGTATTCGACCTGGATCATCTCGCAACATCAAGAATCGAAACACTTCAAGGTATTTTCATGATGGTCGCCACATCGTCAGCAGAACTGAAATTTGGGCTCTTCCGGTAATTCCTACGGTAAGAATAGATGACCGACACCCCGGAGATCGTGTATCTACACGGTTTTTCGACGACGCGGGCAGGTACAGGATATGGGAGCGGTCATCCCGGCAGGGATTTTCGGGCTTGAGGGGCAGGTGATCAAGGAAGTTGTGATGGACGAAGCCAGCGGGCGGGTGCGCATCGTGTGCGACCGGGACCGTCGTCGTCGGCCGGTGGATCCCCGGACACGACGGCGAGGCGGCGTCAATCGCCTGCTGCGGCGCACCGTGCTGGATGTGCCCATGTTCGGCCGGCCATGCGAGGTGGAGATCGAATACGCCGAGACCTTCGTCTCGCCCG
>JAEUIH010000285.1 GCA_016795105.1 Planctomyces sp. | reverse complement strand
ACTTCCGAGCAGAAAGCCGTTCTCGAAACCTGTCTGGCGGATTGTATCGGACCGATGGCCGCCATCATCTGCGAAGATCATTTCGCTTCCGTCAGCAGTCTTCAGGCCGCAGTGGACGCCCTGGCAGCGGAAATCCCTTCTCCCGGGCAGGCAACGAAGTTCCGGGAAATGGTTGCCAGAGGACTTGGATAACCCCGAACCACTCGCCGCGCCCTGGCTCGTGACCAAAGAACCAAGGGGTCAGAGTCATTTGGTGTTCCGAAAAGCGGAAATGTCTCTGACCCCTCGTGCACTGCTGAGTCAGCGCAGGCGCTCGATATGCGCATTGACCGAAGGCACCTGTACCTCTCCCGGCCGCGCGTGGCTCGCGCTATTTCGCTTGGATGCGGTAGAGATAATCGATCAGCAACAAAATGCGACCCCTAGCGAACGCCTCCGGGCTGTAGGGAAAGTCGTCATACGACGGAGCACCCTGCCCCTTGTAGATTTGACCCCAAATCGGCATTTCTCGTGACCCGTGCGCCAGCACTTGCTGCCTGCCATCGATGATTTCATAAACTCGGGCGAGCTAAAGTCGAAACTGGTGTATGACCCTGGCGGGACGGCTGGGGGTTGAAGAGGTGGCGTGTCTTTGCTGAGAA
>JAEUIH010000284.1 GCA_016795105.1 Planctomyces sp. | reverse complement strand
CGTCGTCCGCGCCGCGATGAGCTTGGGACTCGCGCCAAAGCCGTGAGCGCCGGGCCAGTCGCCGATCTTGGTGATTGGGCCGTTGATTGTCGTGTAGTTCGCGTAGGCGGCAGACAGTTCCAGGTGCGGCAGCAGGTTTTGCGACCAGTTGTAAGCATCGAGCACGTCGGCCCGCGCCGCATAAGGAAAGGCCTTGTAGACGCCGTGGTAGTTGTGCGCCGCGATCGCGATCTGCTTGAGGTGATTGGTGCAGCGCGTGCGCGCCGACGCCTCCCGCACCTTTTGCACCGCCGGGATCAACAACGAGATCAAGATGCCGATGATGGCGATCACAACCAGCAGTTCGATGAGCGTGAATCCGCCGCGTGAAACCGACTTCGGGCCGCGAGGAAAAGATGGCAGCATTTTCAAAACCCCTTTGACTTCGGCGGGGGCGTTAGTCGAGGCGAACTTGCCGGATGCCGGAAAAAGCAACAAGTGAAAGCCAGGATACGACGGCATTCGGACCGACGCAAGCGCGACTTTCCGCCGAGCGGCCAGACGCCGTCGAACAGTTTCTGAGTGGACAGCGCCGCGAAATTGTCTGATACTTGAACGGTTGTTTGTTTCGAGAACGCCAATCGTCGATTTGTGAGATCCGACCC
>JAEUIH010000283.1 GCA_016795105.1 Planctomyces sp. | reverse complement strand
CGAGTTGCACCTCAACCACCCATTTGCGGGAGCGCGGATGCTCCGAGACTTCTTGGGCTTGGAGGGCGTCCCCGTTGATTACTGAATCTGTCGCGCTCGTCGGTCTACTATGTCCCGCAGCCGGTCTCCGAGGGTGATCTGGCGCTGATGCGGCGGATCGACGAGTTGCACCTCAACCACCCATTTGCGGGAGCGCGGATGCTCCGAGACTTCTTGGGCTTGGAGGGCGTCCCCGTTGGCCGCCGTCATGTGTCGACGTTGATGAAGAAGATGGGCATCGAAGCGCTGTACCGGCGTCCGAACACCAGCCGCGAGCAGCCCGGCAATCCCGTTTTTCCGTACCTACTGCGAGGCTTGGACATCCGTCGGGCGAACCCTGTGTGGGCCATGGACCGATGCGCAAAGGCTTCGTCTACCTGGCTGCGGTACTCGACTGGGCGATCCGGCGGGTACTGTCCTGGCGGCTGTCCAACAGCATGACAACCGACTTCTGCATTGAAGCCGTCGAGGAGGCCGTCCACCGCCATGGCACGCCGGGGATCTTCAACACCGACCAAGGCAGCCAGTTCACCAGCGCGGAGTTCGTCGGTCTGATCCAAGGGCATGGCATCCAGGTGAGCATGGACGGCAAGGGCCGCTGGGTC
>JAEUIH010000282.1 GCA_016795105.1 Planctomyces sp. | reverse complement strand
TCAGGCTTTGGACGCGGTGGTGATGGATCCGGTCGAAGATCCCGCGCAAGTGGCGCTTGTTCGCCGATCGTCCGGGCCTGCGGGCGCCAAGGTCGTCGAAGGAAGGCAGCGTCAGCAGAGCGATCGGGCGAGCCGGTTCCAGCAGGAGTTCACTGCGCCGGAAGTCATCCTCGAGGATGGACGGGCGCGGCTCGGGGTCCCTCAGCGCCTCGTTGGCCCGGATGCGGTCCGCAGGAAGTGCTGCGATGCGCAGGTGCATCGCTTCGAGTGGTGTGATGATTTCGCCGCTGCCCGCAACCGGGCCCTCGATCTGGCGGATGCGAACTGGAATCTGGTTCTCGACGCCGATGAATGGCTGGTTGAGGGCGGCGCGTGGTTGGCAGGGTTGCCGAGGATGGAGCGCCAACTCGGGGTTGCCGACGTCCAGAGCCTGTACGAAATGGGCGTGACCGGCTCGGTGAGCCGTTCGCGGATTACCCGGCTTTTGCCACGGGGGGTGCGCTATCAGGGTGTCGTCCATGAGCAGCCCGTGTCCGACCTGCCACGTGTGCTGGTGCCGCTGGTTATTCGGCATGACGGGTATCTGCCTGAGCAGATGTCGCGCAAGCAAGGAAGAAACCAGCGCCTTCTTCTGCAGGAGTTGG
>JAEUIH010000281.1 GCA_016795105.1 Planctomyces sp. | reverse complement strand
CTGCGCATCCGCATTCTTGATTGTCGAGAAATCCGGACGGCTCGCATCCGGAGCGCAGCGGAGATAACCCGTCGCAATCAACCCCTCGACGACGTCCTCCGGCAGCCGCTGATCATTCGCGTGCGACGTCCAGTAGTCGTTGAGTTCATCTCCTGCGAGTTGTTCTTCGAGGAACCGGTCATACGGCTTGTCCGCGTTGAACGCTCTGATGACATAATCGCGATACCGGAACATTGTCGGCAACGGACGGTCCTCCGCCAGAATGCCGGCGGAGTCGGCGTAACCCGCGACATCCAGCCAGTGCCGCCCCCACCGTTCGCCGTAGTGGGGGCTTGCCAGCAGGCGATCAACGAGTCGCTCGTAGGCCAGTTCGTCGGCGTCCGCCAGAAATGCCTCGACCTCGACAGGCGCGGGTGGCAGGCCCAATAGATCGAAGTAGACACGCCGCAACAGCGTCAGCCGGTCGGCCTCTGGCGAAAACTGCAGACCGACCGCTGCGAGTTTCGCAGCGATGAACCGGTCGATCGGATTGCGGACCTGTTCGAGGTCTTCAATTGGGGGAATCGCTGGACGCAGCGGCGGTCGGAACGACCAGAACTCTCCGGCCGTTTCGCTGGCTGCCGTTGCCGCGTCGTCTGTCGCGGCGCTGCT
>JAEUIH010000280.1 GCA_016795105.1 Planctomyces sp. | reverse complement strand
CCCGGTCCGGGTGACTGCTGAATCATTAGGGAATCGGAGCGACGCATGAGTTCGGCCAAACTGACGATCGACGGCAAAGACTATGAATTTCCAACGCTCGCTGGCACAGAGGGGGAAGTCGGCATCGACATCTCCGCGCTGCGAAATTCGACCGGCGCGATCACTTTTGATTCGGGCCTCGGGAATACCGGGCTCTGCAAAAGCGCGATCACGTTCATTGATGGCGAGAGGGGGATCCTGCGCTACCGTGGCTACCCAATCGAGCAACTGGCCGAAAGCGCGGCGTTTTCCGAAGTCGCCTACCTGTTGATCTTCGGCGAGCTTCCCGATCGGTTGCAGCTTGCCGACTGGCGTCGCAAGCTGACCTACCACAGCATGATCCACGAGGACATGAAGAAGTTTTTCGAGGGATTTCCGCCGACCGGTCATCCGATGGCCATGCTTTCGGCAATGGTTTCGTGCATGTCGACGTACTACCCCGACGATCCGAAAGACGATCCGGATCACAACATGGTCCGGCTGTTGTCGAAGCTCAAGACGATCGCCGCATATGCCTACAAGAAGTCGATTGGCCAGCCAATGATCTATCCGCGCAATGGCCTCTCGTATGCGGCAAACTTTCTGACGATGATGTTTGCGGTTCCCGCCGAGCC
>JAEUIH010000027.1 GCA_016795105.1 Planctomyces sp. | reverse complement strand
CAATGTTCCCATCAATCGGGGGTCAGACCCAATTTTCCGGGGGGTCTGACCCCACACCGGCCCCTCATAGGCCGCACGTGTCCCGTAAGCTGCAATGGCTGCCGCGGCGTAGATTTTTGCGATTGCTGCCAGTGTGCCTGGGCTCACTGTTGACGCGAACAATGATACGGATTCCCCAAGTGAGTCCATTGCGCTGCGAGCGGTGTATCTGCTGAAGCTATAGTTGGAAACCGGCGTGAATCTGATAGGGAATGCATCGCAATGCGCCGATTTCGACGGACTCAGAAATCGCACAAGTTTCATCGTAATTTTGCGACAGTACGCCAGCCCGGTTCGGTTGTTTTCCAGAAAACTGATCTGGTGCCGTGTATTTTCTGCCGCACGAACCTCGCGTTGCGCAGTTATGTGCTGAGACGCCCTCGGAATTGATGAACTGAACGCGTCCCGGCAATACATAAACGTGAACAACGCATGATGCGGCAATCAAACCTTGCTTACAGACAACGGGGTTTCGCAATGGCAAAAGGTAAAGAGACCGGCAAGGGACTTGTGACCGTCGACGACGACAGTCAAAGCCTCACCACGCCCTTCCCTGTAAAGACAATTCTCTTTCATAACTTCAACTTCGACGGTGACGAACTGAAGTCGGAGCACAAGCAGGAACTCGACAAACGAGTAGTGAAACAAATCATCGAGAAGCGACAGGTGGTCCGAATTACGGGCCACGCCAGCAAGCAAGGGGACGCTCACTACAATATGGAACTTTCGCGTCGCCGAGCGATCGCGGTGAGAGATTATTTGCTTAAAAAAGGGGTTCCACCAGAGTTTCTACCGCTCGATGAACTAAGGGCACGAGGTGAAGAAGACTCGAAATCCAGGTTCGAGGACGACGAACTGGATCGCGGTGTAACCGTCGAGTTTGTTACAAACTTCAAGCCAAAGCCAAGTCCGCCCAAACCAAAACAAGATCCGCTGCCTCCACCCCCGGATACGCTCATTAAACCGCCATTCAAATATCCGATGCCAGTCCCAAACATGATGCGATTGGTCGTTGTACGCGAGGTATTTATCAACCATAGGCTCCATGCGAAGGATCCGGGTGAACACAAAGGGGAGTCAACCGTCTCCGGCTGGAGTCGCATCGACAGCCTGACCGTTCTCGGTCAAGCCCCCGTTCCTTTTGAGCGGGAATTGGATCACACACAGGTCGACCAAAAGTTCTTTATTAACCCAATCCAGTTTCTGTCGGGTCAACGCGAGCAATTCGATTCTATCGCCTATTACTACAAATATGATCCCGCGTCATTACCCAGTTCAGCGGCACCATTTGAATTACCCCAGGATTCCCGGGCATGCCACCTTCTTTACGATTCTGGCACACTGGTCGATCAACTCCCGCGGTAACAGGGGTACAAGAACAGAATTTCAGCCTTCGGCGAATCAGCTCTACCGATTTCGTCGTTCCAGGGCTCGTGAGTATGAATGAAGCTTTACTGAGTACAAAGTGCAATGGCTGACTCAACGTCTGCACGATTAAGAGAGCACACCCAGGCAGGGTCAGCCCCAATATTGACCACTTTGCTCAGCAGGATCCGCAAAGTTTCCGAGCCGCTGAGTTTCTGAGATTTCCTGGGCCGGGTAGAGGAAAACACGCGGCTCTGTCATGATTTCCTTGTTTCGTCCAGCAATGTCATTCGACCGTAGTCACATAGTGTCACTATCTGTCGGCTGCTGAAACCGTTGATTGATCGAGCCTCAAGAATCGAGGTTGGATAAGCGCGATCGCAATGCGCGTTGAAACCGCTGTTTTCATCCCCTTTTTGTGCTGAGAATGCGGGGTTCGAGAACGGTCCGAGTGGGACTGTCTCCTGAGTCCCCCGGAATTTCATTGCCACTTGAGGTGCAGCCCAAATCCTTGCCCTGCCGCGATAAAGCCTCGACATCGCCCTCACCGCAACGCTCTCCGAACACCAACTCCACTCCATTCTTCTCCCCATCAACCGGGGTCAGACCCGCTGCTTACGCACTGCAGCTTCCGGGCGGCGGTCCGTCGCAATCCCTCGTTCGGGTGGCGAAGTTGTAATGGTCACGATGGGATATTCGAATCTTGGCAATGGCATATACGGCCTTGAAGCAGAAGCTGACTTCGAAGCGTGGGTGGACCCTCTTGATGATCCGTGGGATTTTCGTTACGGATTAACCATTCACGATACAAACTCGTTTGAATGGGCTCGCAACAGCGGTAGCTTTTCGTTGAATCCCGGTAGCCAGACGACTTGGTCTTCCGATACATTCAATGGACCATCAACCAGCAGTTCCGGCGTATACAATGCTGTTGCCGGAATTGAAGGACGATATACCGGTGCTGGTGAATACGACTTGCTCGAGTTTGAGGCCGCGAACGTGACAATTCCATAATGGACTACTTTCTAATATGGTGTCTTGCGGTCTTGTGAGTTCTCGGGATTCGTGCAATTCAATCAAACGTTCGTACGTTATCAGGTGTATGCACCAAATTCGTCGAAGAAACTTGATTGAGACGGCAACAGACGGTTAACCGTCTGTTGCCACAATTCGGCATTGAGTCTACAGCCCGGCCTGAGTGGTGAGTTCAGCATCATCTAATGTGCTCGTTCAGGCTCCGTCTTCCCAGAGTATTGGGAATCACAGGTCGTCTGTGCGACGTCAGTCAGCCAGGGTGGGCTTTTATGTGAATTTGTCAATAAGAACTTGCGTACTTACTCGGTTGTCTCCGGTTCAGATGCTGAAGTCACGCAACCAAGGCAATTCTGAGTCTCTAAAGGGATCAGCTATGCCATTATTCACAAAGAGAGACTTCGCCGCGATTTCAACCGCATTCGACGATAATTTGGTTGATCGAAAGCTGCATACAAAGGGGCTTCGTGGCTGCGCCATTGTATTCTCATTGTGGGCTTGCGTATGTGGCGATCCGTCGAGCGTTTGCGCCCAGCAGCTTCCATCTCCGTACGCGATAGTGTTCGATAACGGGCGAGCCAATCTATTGGCCGTGGCCCGCCGAGAAGAATTGATTGCCTCCATGTCGGACCACGGCACGATCCGGCCCCGTTCCGCCGAGTCGATCCAGGAGTTGATGTTTCACAGATTTACAGATGCCTTGAGATTTGAGGCGACGACGGGAATTGCCTATTTCGTCGCTCCGAGTGGCAAACGACTTCGACTACGCTTTCGTGAAGTACAAAGCGCGGCGGTATTTCATGATTACGTGGAGAATATCCGGAGTCGTCGTGGTGGAGAAATCACTCTTGGCAAAACGGAATTTGTCAAGACAATTTCAAACCGTGTTCCTAACGTCGAAGCAGATGGTAGAATCACGACGTTTGTCGATGTACATTGTGTTTATTCCGATGGGCTATGTGTCTGGAGCGACGACCCCGAAGTCGAGTATGCACCATTTCGCGAGCTTGCGGAGTTGGCGAAACGTGGCACTGGCAAAGACTGGTCTGTGTGGATCGATCTCAAATCGATCCCGAGTCACCAGCGGGCGGAATATCTGGAACAGGTTGAAGCAGGGACATCAGTGAAACTGCAGCGGCGCGATGCCGAGCCCATTGAACCGTATACGCTGCGGCGCGCGTTAGGCCAGAACTACTTGGTGTTGTGGCAGTCTTTCTTGTTTGACGTCGAAGAGGCCTACGCTTGGACGCGGGAGCCGAGAGAGGGCCATCCGTTCAAAGCTCACTTCGAAATTCACGCAAAGCCGAAGAGTGACCTTGCGTCACTGATTCGGGAATTCAGGCCAGAACGGTCTTCCAGTCTGCAGATCCCAGCCGACACCACTGTGGCTGCGACCGTCAATTGCAGGATACCGCAGTCATTTCGTCCGAGCCTTCGCGCCTTGGTCGCAGCATCACCTCTGAGCAGCACGCCTCTCGCTGCGGTGTTTGTGGAAATAATTGACGTCGGCCGATGCGAACTAGCCGCATGGATTAAGTCAACCGAGGATCAACAGCCGGTTGCGGGTGCGAGATTTCGAACGACAACCGAAGCAATGAACTCAGAAACTATTGCATCAGCGTTCAGGGGCACCGTGAACGTTGATGGCGATGCTGTATTCCATGTCGATGGCAATGCTCTTGGGCAGTCGTTTGGTGACCACGGAATCGCAATTTCACTGAAAGATTCACAGCTGCAGCTGGACTCTTCTCCGAGGGAATTGAAACCATCTGCCAGTTCTCCCACGAACGCAGATGACGGATTCGTGACGATTCACCCAAGTCTGGCTTCATTGCATATCGACCTTGGGCACTGGGCGGCCGGCTCTCCCGGAGCGCCGACAAGGCAGCTACTCGACAAGCTTGAACGCGCCTATCAACAATGGACTTTCGAAAGAGTATCAGCTGCGGCACGGCTATACATCTATGGCAATGGGAAAGCGCTGGACCATTTCTATCCATTGACTCAGCAATTGAAGACGGAAGGTGACTGGACGCTCGATGTATCCATCTTCGGCTCGCGCAACGGCGAGTCGCTGACTGTTGACGTGTCAGTAGGTCGCGAACTATATGCGTACTGCTGTGCTCGACAAATACTGACTCGCGAAGCGATTGGCGCATTGCGTGCCAAATCCGCTACTCCGGAAGCTAAGACATTCCGTCGCGACACAAAGTAGCGAGACGTCTCTTGAGAGGACGATAGACACCAATAGATCGGAATCCGCCGAATCTCCATAGTCTGGGGATTCATCCGCACGGTTCTTGAGAATCTGAATCATGAGGAGCATCTGCATACGCCTGCCGCAACGTGATGGGAGTTTCGGCGATTTTGAGACCGAGTCCTGCGGCCGCTTCCCGCAAATCGCGAGCACCCGAGCGGGGTCAGACCCGTTGTTCTCGCCCCATTCTCAATTGCTGCCACACCATGCTATGATCCCGGGCCAGTGCTGATTACTTGGTTTTGATTTCATCGCCTTCGATCGGGCTATCGGATGATTCTGCATGTGGACATGGATGCATTCTACGCGTCCGTCGAAGAGCGAGATGATCCGAGGTTGAGGGGCAAACCTGTCATCGTGGGAGGAACGCCGGAAGGCCGGGGGGTTGTTGCCGCTGCAAATTATGTGGTGAGAAAATTTGGCGTGCAGAGCGCTATGGCGACCGCAAGAGCGCTGCAGTTGTGTCCACACGCCATCGTGTTGCGACCTCGAATGGAACACTATGCTCAGATCTCGAAAGAAATACGAGGAATCTTTCATCGCTACACGCCTCTCGTTGAACCGTTATCACTGGATGAGGCTTTTCTGGATGCCAACGGATGTGAAAGGCTGTTTGGATCCGTCGAAACCATCGGAAGAGCCATCAAAACAGACATACGGAATGAGCTGAATTTGGTTGCTTCAGTTGGGGTCGCACCCAACAAGTTCCTTGCCAAGCTTGCAAGCGATATGGACAAGCCCGACGGTTTTACCGTGATCGAACCCGCAGCGGTCCAAAGTATCCTGGATCCGTTGCCAGTCAGTCGGATTTGGGGCGTTGGAAAGGTCACCCGCCAGAGATTTGACCGTCTTGGAATTCAGACAATTGGCCAGCTCAGAACACTGAGTATGCAGCATCTGCATGATGAATTCGGTCAGCACGGAGAGCATTTCTGGCAACTGGCCCGCGGTATCGACAATCGACCCGTGATTGCCGATCGCGAAGCGAAGTCGATTTCCCACGAAACCACTTTCGCAGAAGATATCAGTGACATGGATATACTCCGGGCATGGTTGATGGAACTCACCGAACAGGTCGCTCGTCGCCTGAGAAGTCATGAGGTTCAGGGACGCACCGTTCATCTCAAGGTCCGCTACAGCAATTTTGACACATATACACGTGCAAAAAGTGTGTCTCCGGCGACTAATGGCACAAAGCAACTTTGGTCTGTGGCGTCACAGCTGCTGGCATCCGAGTTACCCGATCGTCCTCTGGTTGTCCGCCTTCTTGGCATGGGTGTATCAAACCTGCAAAAGGAACAACCTGTTCAGCAGAAACTGTTTGCTGAAGATGACCACGAAAAAGATGCCAGACTCGATCAAGTCGCCGATCAGATCCGAAGCCGATTTGGCACGGCTTCGCTGCGTCGCGCCAGCGCCGTACAGCACAACGCAGAACACAAGCCGATTCCCAGACCTGAATAGCGTCTCCGTACCAGCCAACTGATTACACTACGGTGAGCAACCCGCTCATCGTTGATCCTCAATTTAGGTTCTCTCGCAAAAACAATTGACTCATCTGTCAGTGAATGCTACTTTACCAATCGGTTAATTAACCGAAAGGTAAAACATGTCGATCGATCAACTGAGCAGCACATTCGCAGCCATCGCCGATCCAACGCGACGAGCCATTCTGGTTCGTTTGTCCCGGGGGGATGCCGCTGTAAAGGAACTGGCGGAGCCGTTCCGGATGACTCTGCCCGCCATTACCAAACATCTCAAAGTTCTGGAAAAAGCCGGTCTGATTGAACGCACACGTTCGGCACAGAAGCGTCCCTGCAAACTGCGTGCAAAGCCGCTTCAGGAGGCAGCGTCCTGGATCGACAATTACCGCAGATTCTGGGAAGCGAGTTTTGATCGACTTGATCAGTATCTCAACGAGATGCAGTCCAGCATGGATCAACCACCAACTTCAACCACTACCCGAAAAAAGAAAACGAGCCGCTGAATGCCTGCTGACATCAATCAGTCTCAGCCAAATCTGGACAACCCTCTGGAAATCATCATTTGCCGGACATTCGCAGCTCCGCGGGAGCTGGTTTGGAAGGCATGGACTGATCCAGAGCACGTCGGTCGCTGGTGGGGACCGGCTGGTTTCACCACGACAACGCATGCCATGGATTTTCGACCGGGCGGGTCATGGCGATACACGATGCATGGTCCAGATGGGCACGACTATGTGAATCGAATCGACTATCTTGAGATCGAGGAACCTTCACGACTGGTTTATCAGCTTGGCGGTGAGGTGAACAATGCCGCCGTCAGTTTCCGCAGTGAAGTCAGCTTCGATCAGGTTGGTAAACGGAAAACGAAAGTCACGCTGCGGTCAATCTTCCCCTCCGCAGAAGCACGTGATTTCGTGATCACCAACTTTGGAGCCGTCGAAGGCGGCCAGCAACATCTGGCCAACCTCGAAGATTACCTTGCCATTATGTCAGATGGAGACGACCAGGACCCACCGTTTTCAATCGCACACGTATTTCGTGCATCGCGAGAAACCGTGTGGCAGGCATGGACCGAGCGAGAGCACCTGATCAAATGGTTTGGCCCAAAAGGTTCTCACTTCAAGTCCGCAACTCTCGATCTTCGTGTTGGTGGTATTTTTCACTACTGCATGAGTCATCCGAATGGCATGGAGATGTGGGGGCGCTGGGTCTTTCAGATCATCGAACATCCAGACAGAATTCAGTTTGTCAGCAGCTTTTCGAACGCCGACGGCGAGGTGACCTCGGCCCCGTTTCAGGGACTTGGTGACTTTCCACCTGAGATTCTGACAACGGTGACGATGATCGATCATGCTGGAATTGGCAGAGGCACACTCGTTACCGTCGAGGCACGACCGTTCAACGGCTCTAAACCTCAACGCGACTTCTTTTCGGCATTCCACGCTTCGATGCAACAGGGCTGGGCGGGTACGATGCAGCAACTTTCAGAGTTTCTTGGCGACTGACTCGGTCGCAGATCTGAAGGAGCTGCCCAACAGCGAATTCTGCGTGAACGGAAATGCTGAGATGACGAAACCCGAGTCAAATCGAATCACCTATCGCCCTGCGCAGCTCATGACTCAGCCAACAGAGATGAAGACTTCGAATTATGTCTACGGTATCGAACCCCTCGACGGCAACGACGCCTGGGCAATGTTTGAAGCATCGACGACCGGAGACATCGCGCAGTTGGAGGCATTGCTGAAGAAAGACCATCGACTGGTCAACGCTCAGTACTGGTACCAGTTCCCGATTCACCGGGCCGTAAACGCCGGACATACCAAGATCGTTGAACTGCTCCTTGAGGCTGGGGCTGACCCCGGGCAGTCGCGATACACTTATAATTCGTGGGACAAATTGCTGTTGTCGGCACATGCCAACGGACATTGCGAAATCGAGTCGCTGCTGTTGCGAACGATGAAAGAACGATTCAACTACAGCCCCGACTTTGACCGACTCCGAGATGCCATCATCGCCCGAGATTCCTCCGGAATCGAAGATGTACTGCGCCAACAACCTGAGCTCGTGAGAGCCAGCGACTCACTCGGCAACAATGCTCTCCACTGGTGTGTTATTACTCGCCAACTGCGTTTGATTGAGCGATTCGTTACGATGGGAACGCAGATCAACGGACTGCGTGCAGATGGTCAGTCACCGGTTTTACTGGCCGTCAACGGGGCGACCGACTATTGGTATCGTGAGACGCGAGGTCGATTCCATCCAACATTGCGCAATACTTCTGTTTTAGTTGGTAGTCTGCTGGCACTCGGTGCGGAATACACAGTCTCAGTGGCTGCCGCCGTCGGAGACCAGGAACGCGTTGAGGAACTCATCTCCCGCAATGTCAATCTGGCAACGCAACCTGACTCGGCGCGATTTCGTCCGCTGTCCTATGCGTCGCGATCCGGCTACCTGCACATCGTCAGATTACTGCTCGATCATGGTGCCGATCCAAATGCGCCAGAAGAGTGCGCCCCTGAAGGCCGAGCTCTTTACGAAGCATGCTGTGCAAACCATCTCTCAGTTGCACAACTTCTACTCGAACGAGGAGCCAATTCGAATGCAGGTGTCGACTCCTGTGAATGCTGCCTGACGATCTCGGAGCTCTATCACGGTGAAAATGCGAAACCTCTGCAGGAGCTCCTGCTTAGACACGGAGCCTACCTGCCGCCATATAGAATGGACACTGACCAACTGAAACAGTCAATTCGTAGTGGCTCCATTGTAGTTCAACACGATGAATTCATTCGCTGTGTGATGCAAAACTGCGACGAGGATCTTCTTGAGTTGCTTTTGAATTCGGACCCAACCGTGATCGCACGTCTTGAAATCGGTGATGAGTTGACCTGTCTCAAATCCCCTGCACTGATTGAAAAGCTACTTGCGCGAGGACTCAACCCGACTCGGCCCAACTGGCTTGGTCAGACACTGCTTGACACCTTTCACGAACGGGGAAACGACTTGCTTCCACGACTCTTCACAAACAGGAACGTGGATGCCGAATAAGAACCCGATCTCTGTTCGGACAGGGGCTTCAAAGCTACAGGTGATACAGTGCATATGCAGAACATTTCAACTGCATACGTAACAGGCCGGTCTTACATCTCAGGCTGAACCCAGCGACCGAGTTTGGTAACGGAAAAGTGATTTTCTGCGAACTGCATCACGGCAGGGAGTCAAAGACATCTGGCGAGATTCTCACGGAATCGCATAGTTCCTTCCGTTCGCGAGGCGGCACTTACGGCGGCCTGCAACTGAGGAATGTCAATTACATTGCGTTCAGGAGCTGAATGTAGTCCGTCGCTATGTGAACCACTTCGGTGTTGTAGTAATTCTTCGGAAAGATTCCGTCGCTGCTGTGTTTTGATCCCATCTGACTTACCAAATCTGCTGCCGCTTTCAGTTCCTTCATGCGGGCAGCGGCGTCAGTTTGATTCAGCGAAACCGACTTCTCATTCTTTCGATTGATGTGTCGCTGAATTTGTCCCTTAACGATTCTGAAATCCGGGCTGTTGAGCACTCGGGCGCTGCTGCGTTTGGACATTTGCTCAATGATAGAATCGTTGACATACTTGGTAAATGGCGTGTATTTCGCGGGTGGTATTGGGGCAAGGTTCATTGCATCTTCAAATGGTTTTTCACTTGAATCGAGGATTTCCGAAAACGAAGGAAGAATAATGTCAGCTGCGACTCCAGCATGCTGGATGCTGTTGCCGTTCACTCGGAATAGGGCAGCGATGGTAGCCTTAACGCATCCGAAAGATGGGCTGATCCGAGATGTACTGTCATTGACATCGACGAAGATTTGCACCGTGCCCCTGCCACGTGTTCGCGCGTTGCCAATCAGGATGCCACGTTGATAGTCCTGAATCGCTGCTGCAAGGAGTTCCGCGTTTCCCGCAGTTGAGAGATCACAGACAACAAGCACAGGAGTTTTCCAGCGATCGTCCAATTCATCGGATTGGTATAAAGTGACTTGATCTTCTGAGTCCGTGACCTGAACCATCGGGCCGTCGCCAGCAATGGATCTACAGACATCAAGCACTTCACTCAATGATCCGCCACTGTTGCCACGCAGATCAACAACAACGGCAGCCAGGTTCTCCGAGTTGAATTGCTGGAGAATGTGGCGCACATCGCGACTCGTGCTCATCGCATCTTTGCCGTACGCTACCGCTTCGTAATCTCTGTAAAACGCAGGTATCTTTAGAACTCCGATCCGGGCATTTGTTCCCGCAATCCAGTCGGAAGATTCGATAATGCAGCTCCGCGACTGTTCATCTGGCGTGAATGGGGAAAAGTCAGCCCGCTTCAGCGTGTGAACTTCAATTTCGTCCGTTGGCTTGAGTATCTGTACCTGAACAGTCGTGGAAAACGGTCCGCGAATGGCGCCATCAACAGCATCGAGTTTCATATTCCATACGTCAAGAAATCCTTTCGCAGACTTGTCGGCTATTCCAATGAGTCTGTCACCAGCTTCGATCTCACCGCATTCCTCCGCCGATCCGCCCGATATCACTTCCTTCACAACGAGATACCCGTCCTGTTCGACAATTTTCATTCCGATGCTACCCATCCGAATTACGCCAATGTGGTACTGGGCCATCGTCGCTTCCGACAGGAATTGGGAATCCGGATCAATACTCTTCGCCAGGGAAGTCAAATACCGTTCCAGAAGTTCATGTTGCTCAACCTGATTCGATAGTGCCTGAGTTCTCGAATAGTGCCTTTGCAGACGTAAACGCGACTCGGCAGTGTCATAACCCTTCAATTTCAACAACAACAGTTCGTACTTCACTTGTTTTCGCCAGCGTTCTTCCAACTCATTGACGGTTGTCGCCCAATCGAGTTGAGTGGCGTCGGTCGTCAGGGATTCATTCACGGTAAAGTCATGTTCGGCATTGATCCATTGACCAACATGACTGAGTCGTTCCGTTGTTCGCTGTCGAAACCGCAGGAAGACTACATTTGCAAATTCAACGTTGCCTGCGAGCAGTTGATCATCGAGTTGAGTCTTCTGAGTTTCGAAGTCAGTAATGTCGGCCTTCAGAAAATACAGCTTCTGTGGGTCCCATGATTGAACGAAGCGGTCCATCATCTTTTCGGACAACGCATCATCGACCGCAGGGTGCAGCAGGTGCCGCTGAGAGAAAACTCTGACTGCACATTGAACGATCTTGCCGTCGTCTGCAGTCAGAAGTGGTGATTGCGACTCCTGTGAGGTCGTTGAATCCTGACCAATCGCGACATCCATCACCGTCACGATCAAAGTGATGACGGTGAAGAAAGCTCTCGTCAACCAAATTGGCCAGACCATTCGCGTTGACCTCTTCCGTGACTTCTACACGATGCGACGTCCTCCAGCGGTTCGTGCTCGTGATCGATTGCAAGCACTACTTCGCCGCAAGGAAGGTCCTTCACCTGAATGCAGAATGTCCCGGGCGGGGGTCGAACCCACAACCTTCGGCTTCGGAGGCCGACACTCTATCCAATTGAGCTACCGAGACGGATGCCGGGCAATGCCCGACTGCTGCATAAAGTACCGTCAACCGGAGCGTTTGGGAAGCATGTTCCCCGTTCAGCTAAGCCGGTGGACGGAAGAAATCGATCGACAGAGGATACCGCCAGACTTCTCCGTTGTTTGCCTTCATTCCGCCAATGATTGGGAACACAATGGACGCCACGAACAAAGCGAATAGCAGTGGGATTCCGATCACAACCATGATCAGGATCGCCCCCACAAAGCTGTAAATCAGGCTGCTGATTAGCCAGTTGATGATCACCAGACCGTGGCGATTCGCTTCGGCCGACTGATCTTTACTCAGTGCCCACATCACAATAGGTGCGGCAATACCGATCCCGCCGACAGCAACCAGGAGTTGAGAAAGGTGCATCAGCATGTTCCAGGTGTTCGGATTCATGCCCTGAATCAACCCACCGGGGTTCTTTCCGGATTCCGATGCCAAAAGTCGCTGCTTGGCCTGGTGAAATTCCTCCTCCGACAAGCTTCCTTCATTTCGCAATCGCTGGAGTCGTTCAAGTTCGTCAGAGATCATTCTGTAAATCCTTTGTATGCGGGCTGTTTCGGGCTTTGGTTCGCCAGGAAACCGTAAAAATTGGGGCCAATTGACTGTTTTTTGACTCGTTCAGCGAAAGATGATCGCAAAAGTCAAGTATTTTCCAATGCTGGAACGCTGTTTAGCGTAGTTCGGACGACGCGATTTGTTCAGTTCGTCCGGGATTGACGGTCCGATTCGGCCAGAATCAGCCGAAAGGTGGTCGAGAATCTGGAACGAACACGGCAAAGCCGGAACAATATTGCTTTCGACCGTAGCGTCGTGTTTCGCGTTCGCCTACGTTTGGTGCTCGCCAGGAGTTTCCTGTTTCGCTGTCATCTTTATGATCACCTGAGTTTTTTCGCTATGTCAAAAGCTCCGATTCAACCGCGTGTTCAAAGCGGCGTCCCATGGTGGCTCTGGGCGATTATGTTCGTCCTGGGAGCCGGTGTACTTCTGGCTGTCATCAACAGTCTGGTACCCCCCGATGGCGACAAGTTCGTGACAGATGCGAACACGGCCTACAAGGCGATGAATCAGCTCGAGATGGAGAAAGCTGTTAATCAGCTGAAGAAGATTCCATCCAAAGCAGCCGAAACAAAGTTGCTCGAAGGAATGCTGATCCTGCTAAAGAATCGCCCAAAACTCGCGGTTCCCATCCTCGAAGAAGCATCCAAGGAAGCATCTGTACGTTCGAAGGCTCTGTCATACCTTGCTCAGGCGCACGCCAAAAGCGGTAATCGCATGAAGTGCGTGGAAGTTCTGCGCGAAGCAGTCAGGGAAGACGAATCAAACACATATGCAGTGTCTCTGCTGGGAAACCAGCTGTTTGAAATGGGTGCACTTAACGAATCTCTGTCATACCTCAATGTGCTCATCGAAAAGAAAACTCCTGAAGCATCAACGTCCAGTGGCCTGATCGGCAATATCCTGTTCGACCTCGATCGCTACGAAGAAGCCGTTCCGTATTTCATCAATGCCATTGAAGGAAACCCGGGTGACCCTACGACCGGGATGAGCACTCTCAAGCTGGTCCAGTGCTACATCAAGCTGGGCGACTTCGAAAAAGCGCTGAAGTACGTCGAATCCGCAGAAGACGTCCCTGCCAAAGAAGCGGCTCGAGCAGAAGCACTTCTGGCAACTGGTGACGAAAAAGGTGCGATGCAGATCACCGAAAAAGCAAAAATGTCGATGGGGATCGACGTTCAGGTTCAAAAAATACTTGCTCGACTCGCACTCAAAAACGGGAAGGGAAAGTGTGAAGAAGTCTATCCGGGACTCAAAGATATTCTGGCGACATACACGCGAGATGCCGAGTACTATCAACTGCTGACAGAAATCGCAAAGACGCTCGGCAAAGACGATGAAGCTGCTCTATTCGAACAGAATGCAACTCAACTCTTCGACCTGAAGAAACAGTACACCGAGAAGAGACTCACCGTGCTTGACGGCCTTTCCGACATCGAAGGTCGAATTGCTGTCGGGGATCTCGCCGCCGAAGCAGGTCTCTACGAACAGGCCCGATTCTGGTATGGCACTGCTGCCCGGATTGACTCGAAAACTTACGGCAGCCCTGTGACTGCAAAGATCAACGCCCTTTATACCCCCAAACCGGAACTCGTCTCGACGGCCGCGTTCCGCAGTCAGACGCCATCAACTCCAGCAACTGAGGGCGGCATCCCGGGAGATCCAGCGTCCCAGCAATAGGGTGGACATTTCTGCCTGTCAACATCGTTGTGGATCGCTCCGCGATCCAACGCCCACCACTGGTCAGCCGTGGCTCCAATCAGAATCACAGCCGGGGGTTCGTCATCACGACGGAGTATGATGAGTACTTTGGACGATCGATGAACTACTTCGGAGCGGGCAGAGTACGGATCTTTGCGTTACGGATTCGACCGGTGGTTTGCCAGGTCGCAAAACCGAAAGGCTTGGATTTCTCGACTTCAAACCGAACCGTGATCCTCTGACCTTTTGTTTCGCAGTCGACGATTTGTTTGTCATCCAGCCATGCTTCGATCTTATCTTCTTTCACGACAAGTCGAACTTTGTACCACTTACCTTTCTCGAACTCCTGGTAAGTGCTTGTCTGATTCTCCGACGCATCCAGCCCGTTCAGGCTTGATAAACCACAGACTCCGCCACCCCAGCCACCAAGAATCAGCGAACAGGTGGATTCGCCAACCGGGAATGTTACTCCGGCGAAGAAGTCACTTCCTGCCGCTCGCTGAGCTTCATAGACGACTTCGTAGTTGATCTTTGGAATGGTCTTCTCGGTGTGAATTCCGCTCAGGTCTGCTCCCTGCGTAATCACCACTTCGCCGTTTTCGACAAACACATCACCTTCACCCCCGAAATTCGTCACCTTCCAGCCTTCAAGATCCTTGCCGTTAAACAACGGCATCCAACCTTCCTCCTCCTTCGCAGATGCCTCTGCGCCGGGCTTGACCGCTTCAGCGTTTTTATCATCAAGTGCAGAGGCTGACTGACTGGAGAACAGTAAGGTCGCGGGGAGAACAAGGAGGAGAGATCGGCGGAAGTGGGTGATCATTGCAAACGATCCTGATGAGCATTGCGGAGTGACGGTGGACAAATATCCGTGGTGTACATCGTAGTCCGTTGTAAATCGGGGGTAAATGATAGAGTCCCGCTGCTTGCAGGATTCACTCGACATTCACAAAATCCGTTCCCGAATACCATCTCCGGCACACACTGTTTTCTCCGTTTCAGGCTTTCGTCGATGCATCAGGCAATTGCAGCATTTGGACTTCTGGTCATGGTGTTCATTGCATGGCTGCTCAGTTCCAATCGGAGACTCTTTCCGTGGCGAATCGTCATTTCGGGCCTGGTACTTCAGGTCGTGCTCTGTCAGTTGATCCTGGGGACATCAACAGGCCAGATTATCTTTACTGCCATTGGTGACTTCTTTACTCAACTGCTCAGCTTTGTGGACGCGGGATGCAAATTCGTGTTTGGAGATAAGTACACGGATTACTACTTTGCATTCCGGGTCCTTCCCACCATCATCTTTTTTTCATCACTGATGAGTGTCCTGTATCACCTGGGAATCATGCAACTGATCGTGCGTGGCCTTGGAGTAGTCATGCAGTGGTCATTAAAGACATCAGGAGCAGAGAGCCTGTCTGCCGCTGCGAATATTTTCGTCGGCCAGACTGAGGCCCCACTTGTGGTGCTGCCCTATCTCCCAAAGATGACTCGCTCGGAACTCATGGCGATCATGATCGGGGGGTTTGCAACTGTTGCGGGAGGCGTGATGGCAGCCTATGTCGGCATGGGCATCAGTGCCGGCCACCTCGTCACAGCATCGGTCATTTCTGCGCCGGCGGGACTATTGATTGCAAAGGTGATGGAACCCGAAACGGAGACTCCGGAAACTGCCGGCAATACCCGGCATGAATTACCCAGGCTCACAACCAACGTGATTGAAGCAGCCACAGTCGGTGCCTCTGAGGGGTTGAAGCTGGCTCTGAATGTCGGTGCAATGATGATTGCTTTTCTCGCACTCATTGCGATGTTTGACTACTTCCTTGAAGCAACGTCCCTCAAACTTCAGAATCTTGCTGGAGTCAAGGACCCTGCCGGGCTGACGTTCTCAAAAGCCTGCGGTTATCTGTTTTCACCGCTCGCATGGCTCATGGGTATTGAATGGAATGAGTGCATGCGGTCGGGTGAGTTACTGGGACTCAAGACGATCGCCAACGAATTCGTCGCATACCAGCGATTGTCGGACTGGCAGAAATCTGCAGATCCCGCAATGCATCTTTCGGAGAGAACTCAGGCGATTCTGACATTCGCACTCTGCGGATTCTCAAACCTGGCATCGATTGGGATCCAGGTCGGTGGAATCGGGGGACTCGTCCCGGAACGTCGAAAAGAACTCTCCGAACTTGGGCTGCGAGCCATGATTGGGGGGGCTCTCGCCTGCTTTATGACGGCCTGCGTGGCTGGGATAGTGCTGGGTTAAGCCGGGTGAACTACTGTTGTGTCCCTGCCCTGAGCGAACTATAACCCGACTTTGGTGTCTGCAGGTTTGCTCCGATGGCTTCTCGTATGAGTCATTCGGAAGCAGCCAACTACTTTTTCAGAACGCTTTGACCCCATGATTCAGGTAAAACTCCCGGACGGTACTCTGCTCGAACAATCCGATCAGGCATCTGCACTCGACGTGGCCGCTGGTATCGGCGAACGTCTTGCCAAAGCCACGATCGCCGCCAGTATCGAAGGCACAGTGGTTGACGCGATGCGTCCCCTGAAGGACCTCACCGAACAGCGACCAGTCCCCCTGAAACTGATCACTGAACGAGACGCAGAAGCACTTGGTGTTTTGCGACACAGTTGTGCTCATGTTATGGCGAGGGCCGTTATGCGTCTGTTTCCGGGTGTTGGTCTCGCGTTCGGGCCAACTCTGGGAAATGGCTTCTACTATGACTTTGATCTGCAGACCCCGATCAGCGAAGACGACTTCCCTCGAATCGAAGCTGAAATGCAGAAGATCATCGATGAAGCTGAGCCCTTCGAACGCTTTTCTATGACGCGCGACGAATCCATTCAATTCTGCAGTGACCTGAAACAGGATCTGAAGGTTGAACACATTCGCACGGGACTTGCCGAACATGGATCACTCAGCTTCTATCGGCAGGGTGAGTTTGTGGACCTTTGTCGAGGCCCTCACATCCCTCATGCGGGAAAGATCAAGGCCTTTAAGATTCTCAGCGTGGCGGGCTCATACTGGAAGGGCAACGCGGCCGGAAAACAGCTTCAGCGAGTTTATGGCACTGCCTGGTTTGATCGTAAAGACCTGAAGGCATACCTCGATCAGATTGAGGAAGCAAAGAAACGGGACCATCGAGTTCTTGGCAAGCGACTGGGTCTGTTTTCCATCAACCCGGATGTTGGACAGGGACTTTGCCTTTGGCTTCCCAAAGGTGCGACGATTCGAGCATCGCTGGAAGAATTCATCAAAGGGGAACTTCTGAAGCGAGGCTATCAGCCAGTCTATTCGCCTCATATTGGTCGTGTGGAAATGTACGAGACCAGCGGCCACTTCCCATATTATCGCGATTCACAGTTCTCGCCGATCTTCGGACACCCAGCCGGCCAGCTTGTGGACCACTGGATCCGCAGGCTTGACCCTCGCGATGAAGAGCTGACTCCTCCGACCCCGGAGGATGAGAAGAAACTGCTCGACGCTGCAAAGGTGCTTGGGTTCGCCGTTGAACAATTCCCGGCGGGTGGTTCTGCCGACGAGAAGCGGGAGGTTCTGCGTCGATGGGAAAAGCAGCAGGAGCGATTCCTGCTCAAGCCAATGAACTGTCCGCATCACGTTCAAATGTACAAAGCAATGCAGCGCAGCTACCGCGATCTTCCAGTGCGACTCGCTGAATTTGGAACCGTATATCGACATGAACAGTCGGGTGAACTGAACGGAATGCTGCGAGTTCGCGGACTGACTCAGGACGATGCACATCTCTTCTGCACGTCAGAGCAGGTCGAAGGGGAATTCCGAGATACCCTCAAGCTCGTTCAGTTTGTACTCGATGCTGTTGGACTCAAGGACTACCGTGTTCAGCTGTCGATGCGTGACCCAAACAGTGATAAGTATGTCGGCAGTGAGGAGAACTGGACGAACGCTGAAAACGCACTCCGCAAAGTGCTGACCGAGATGGGCCTGAATTTCATCGAGATGCCTGGCGAGGCCGCTTTCTATGGGCCGAAGGCGGACTTCATGGTCAAGGACTGTCTGGGACGGGAGTGGCAGCTTGGAACTGTCCAGCTCGACTACAATCTGCCGGAACGATTCCAGCTGGAGTATACGGGAGCTGACAACCGGTCTCACAGGCCTGTGATGATTCACCGCGCCCCGTTCGGATCCATGGAACGCTTCGTCGGAATGCTCATCGAACACTTTGCTGGTGCATTCCCGCTCTGGCTTGCACCGGAGCAGATCCGCGTCCTGCCGCTCAGTGAAAAGACGGATGACTACGCAAAGACTGTGGCTGACAAACTGCGAGCCCAGGGGTTCCGAGTCTCAACGGATCTGCAGAGCGCTCGAGTGCAGGCCAAGATTCGAGATGCTCAGCTGGAACTCATTCCTTATATGCTGGTCTGCGGACCGAAAGAAGCCGAGAACAACGCAGTTGCTGTTCGTTGCCGGATTGATGGAGACCTTGGAGTTATGTCTCTCGAAGCTGCCATCGAACGCCTTAAAGAAGAGCGTGATCACCGAGTGATTCGACAAATCGCTCAGGCAACCTTCAGCGGAATCGAAGGGGAAAGCGGAGCACAGAACGAATACTGATTGCATGAACGGCTTCGAGATTGCTTAGAAGTCATCGACCAGCTCGGCGCCGGCCGCTGACTTCCATTCCCCTTTAGGGACTCGATCCTCTTCGTCCATCAACAGCAACTGGACCTCAATGATCTGTTCGGAGCATTCAAAAAATGCATCGACAACAGCGGGGTCAAATTGCGTACCTCGCCCTTTTGCGATGATGTCAAAGCACTTCTGTCGTGGAAATGGTTCTTTGTAAGGTCGACGGCTGGAGAGTGCATCAAAGACGTCGGCAACGGCCACGAGTCTTGCTTCAAACGGGATGTCTTCGCCCTGCAGGCCAAGCGGGTAACCGGTGCCATCCCAGCGTTCATGGTGAGTTTGTGCAATCCTCGCAGCCAGCATGAGCAGTGACGACGATCGAACGTGCAGCATACTTTCGCCGATTCGCGTATGCGTCTTGAGGATGTTCCATTCCTTTTCCGAAATGGGTTCTATGATCTGCTTTCCGAGAGCACAGTGTCTCTTCAGCATTTCATACTCATCAACCGCGAGTCGTCCGGGTTTAAAAAGGATCGAATCCGGAATGCCAATCTTGCCTACATCATGAAGCTGAGCCGCCTGTTCCAGCATTTCCAGATGATGCTCCGGGTATCCCATCTGCTTTGCAATAAGAGACGTATAGCGACCGACTCGAATTACGTGATTTCCTGTATCGTTGTCGCGATGCTCGGCAGCTCGTGCCAGACATAGAATCAACTGCTGGCGTGTTGCATCCAGCTGGCGAGTTCGACGTTCCACCTGCTGTTCAAGTCGAGCCGCCTCACTCGCCGCCAGGTCGTAGTGCTTTTTGATTACAAGCGCATTTCGCACACGAGGCAACAGTTCGTTTGGATCAATCGGTTTCTGCAAAAAGTCGCTGGCGCCCAGATCCAGCGCCTCTTTTCGAGTTGCCGGATCTGAGGCTGCGGTGAGAATCAGTACCGGAATATGCTGCAAAATGGGGTCAAGACCTACAACACGCAGTATGTCCAGGCCGCTGATTTGCGGCATTCGAATATCCAGCAGCAACACATCGGGCGATTGAGATCTCAACAGTTGCAGTGCTTCGCGAGCGTTGCTGGTCGTGATGAAATTCTCATAACCTTCCATCTTCAGATGCTGACGGAATGTCATAACGTTGAGCGGCTCGTCGTCCACGATCATGATCTTTGCGGACTTGTCAACGGCTCGCTGAGACACATGAACCGTCGGAGCTTTCGGCAGGGTAGACACCGGTGCAACTTCACTCTTCAGAAGTTCTTCTGTCCCATCAGTGTCTGGCTCTGATTCCTTGTATTCGAACGTCTTCCGGGGCAGTGACTTGGCATTCAGGAAGTAGAACGGATCCGGTTTCTTCGGCTGGACAACGGGTTGAGCTGGACAAGCCACTGGAACAACAGGTTGTGGAGTGTTGACGTGTGAACGCTCTGGCACAACCGGACTGTCTTGCGATCCAATCGAGTCAGCATCTGTCAGTTTTCGTCGAGCGGAAGCCGCTGATCGCAGTGATTCAAATGATGCAATTGTCGACCGTATTTCGTCGAGAACCGAATCGGTGGAACCCGTCACGTGTGACGACATAGCACGTCCTGCACAACGACATTACAAAATCACTTAGGGGAAGCCGCAGCCCCGGGTATCCTCAGGCATGCTGAGTTTCCCCCGGTACAATCGAGCATAGTTCCAAAAACGAATCAAATGGGATCCCGGCTCTCGAACAAAAGACGATTCAAAACACCCACACTTAGTGGTTGTCAGAATCGTTAAATCCGATTCCGGAGCCTCCCTCGCGGGTAACAGATCTAGGGAATTCCCCGCACAATTTCAGGACCGATCAGTCTGGTAAACCAAACCGGCAGCTTCTTCCACGTCTCGATCATTCGATCGTATTTGCCACTGTTGGGCCGCATTTCAGAGATTTTTCCGGTTCGCGAAGCGTACTGCCAGACTGCAGGATATGCTTCTGCCCCCCATTGTTCTTTAAACTTGTGAGTACCGCTTCCCAGTGTACTGCGTCCAAAGTCAAAAGCCTTTTGACCTCGGTCTACCGATCGTTTCAGAACATGCCAGTACATCAGCATGTTACAACTGGTATGGTTGAACTCGCGAAGCGAACTGGCACTGGGGATCAGAGTCACATCCGGTCCATGCACGATCAATCCGGAAGCTACTGGGGTTTCCCGAAAAGTGACGGTACAAATCTCAGCTTGTTCTCCAAACTGCTTCAGCATTTCCCGAAACAGAGTCCGGCTGAACGGAGGTGTGCCGAGGTCTCTCATATTTTGGCAGAAGATCGAATAAAACTCATCCAGCCGTTCAAGATGCCCAAAATGAGCGACAAGACCGGGGTCATTCAGCGGCTTTCGAACCTGACTTCGAAGCTTGGACTTCAATCCTTCCCATAGCTCTTCGCTGGTCGATGGCAGTGTGAGCCGCATATGCACTTTTTCGGTATTTACACCGTTGAGTGCCGGATGATCGATCCGCTTTTCATGCCGCAGTTCCAGATGTCGAACATCCAGCTTTTCTGCGAGCTGCACGGCCGACTCAATCAGCATCGCTTCGGCATCTCCGGAATCAGCCAGAACTCCACCAGTATTCAAATACGGCTGACTCACCAGAAATCGTCCAAACAGCGGTCCTGCTACGTACATCAGCGGCAGCACTCCCGTGATTCGACCGGAGTCTTCCACCCATAAATGGTGCGGTCGGTGCCGCAGAGCACTTGCAAAAATCGTCGACCACTCACTTCGCAGGTGGAAGCCATCGTATCCCCACCGACGAAGATAGTCGTTCCAGCCTTCGGGAGCATTCGTGGACTCACAGACTCGGATTGATCTCGAAACTGTAACGATCGTTTTCATGTTGTATTGAGCTTACAGAGAATTCGACTGTGAGAAATACGAGGAGCCGTAAACCGGAATCTTCAAACGCTGACGGCCAGCTTCGTGTCAACTGGCTGTGCTGCCATCGGATTTGAATCGCCTGATTCATGAGTGACATCGTTAAGGCGCCGTTCAGTGTAGGCTCTCAGCTGATCCGACAGTTTTCCGTAAACACGAATGACTTTTTGCATGCGTCTGTCAAAGCAGAACTGTTCTTCGATCGTCGTTCGACCTTCTGCAGCGATTGACCTGCAGAACGAGGACGACGACAGACATTTCTGAATACCATTGTAGAGAGACTCGACACTATCCGGTCGAACGACGACACCGTTCCGGTCGTTTTCAACAAGCCGTGGAATGCCGTTGCAGGCAGTGACAACGACTGGACGCTGTGAAGCCATCGCCTCGAGAACCACATTCGGCAGTCCTTCACGAATGCTGCTCAGCACAAACAGATCAACTGCACGGTAAAGATCACGCGGATCCGACAGGAATCCGGCCAGTCGAATGTGAGACTGCATTTCATGAAGGTCAATCTGCTGCTGAAGCTGTTCTCGAAGATGTCCTTCGCCGGCAATGACCAAACCGACTTGATGCCCATCCCGTATCAGACGAGCAACAGCATCAATCAGATGATGAAATCCTTTTTCCTCCGAAAGCCGCCCAGCAGCTCCTATGACCGTTATGCCCGAATCAAAGCCGAACTTCATTCGATCTTTCAGCGTGGGTGGCTGCGTTGAATAGTCGTCCAGCACGATTGCATTGTCGATCAGCTGAAGCCTCTCCGCGGCAACACCCGTCTTTCGACAGGCCTCTACCAGATCCTGTGAAACGCAGATCACTTCCCGGTATCGCTTCATGCAAAAACGATCAATGCGATAATACAAAGGCGTCTTCGATGTAAACCGTACCCACCCATGTGCCGTAGTCACAAGGTGCATTGGATGAAACTTCTGAACCAGTAATCCCAGAGCGTTGCTCTTGTAGTCGTGTGCGTGCCAGATGTTCACTTCGCGTTCGCGGCAGGCTCGAATGCACTGACGCACAACATTCCAGTCAAACGGCCCGCGATCATCCAGCCCGAGTATCTCAGCATCTGCCGCGGCAGCCTTCTTTTCAAGGACAGCAAACCCTTCGTCACCGGGTGGTCTCATGAAAAGACATGCGGAATCGAATCCGTATTTTCGCAGATATCGCGGCGAGTTCAGGATCGTCTTTTCCGGGCCACCACCAGTGCCGGTTACCACACGTGTATGCAGCACCATGGGACGGCCTGTGCTTGGAACTCTGATTGAACGCGCCATAACAACCTCAGCCCGTAATGATTTCCGGAATAAAGCCCACTTGATCTGCAGCCGACCTGGCCGAGACAATTCTTGAACAGAAATGTTCTTCAAGGAGCATGGCCTTCACTGACCAGCTTTCGTCTTCAAGTCGTTTTCTTCCAAGTCGTTGACTAATGGGAGTACCCGTTCGGAGTCGCAACAACACCAGGCTGGCAAACTGCTCCGGATTGCAGGCAGAATCGAGACAGTCCACCCACGGCTCAACCGAAGGCAGGTGATTTGCAACAACCGGCCGGCCAGTCGCCAGATATTCCTTCAGCTTTAAAGGCTGCATTGCCCGAGTGACAGGAAGATCAGAGTACGGCATGATCAGGACAGCAGCCTTTGCCGCAACGTAAGGCAGCGTCTCGATCGGCAGTGCAGGCAGCATGACAACATTCGGTAACGAGCAAATTGCCGGATCCGGATCCTGAGTCGGACCGACAATCACGATCTTCTCAGTTCGAAGTGCCTTTGAGAGTGCTCGCAGAGATGCCGTGTTCATTCGCCGGTCTGCAACCCCCCAAAACACAATGAGCGGTACATCCTTGGGGAGCAGTTCATCGACCCTGCATGTTATGCGGGTGTCAGTCTGAGGACGTTTCCAGAAATCCACGTCAACACCGTGGGTCAGTAGTGTGGAGACTCGACCTTCGGTAGCAATCATCGACTGAAGCGTCTCGCTCACCGCTACGATTGAGTCTGCTTTGCGAATCATCTCGCGGTCCATTCGCCGCAGAGTATCTCCATCGAGCCCCGGCCACTGGGAAAAATCATCCACGCAATAATAGACCCATCGATCTACCGGCAGGACTCCGGCCAGGTCTGCAGTAATCGGCAGAGTTGTCAAAGCTGTCACCGGACGAGGCATGCGTTCAATCAATGGCTGAAGCTGCCGTCGTAGCAGCCAGCGATTCAACTTCCGATCTGACTTCTGCGAAAACCATGGCCACATGCGAGGACTGACCACCTCAGGCCGTGCATCCGGAACACCATCACGACTCGACTGACCGGACTGCTCATCACCGCCAGTCTTCACATCATTGCGCCGCGTCCAGTCACGCAGCTTTTCAAGTGCTCTTTGCGCAGTTGCCAAATTCAGTCGGGGTGCTCGAGTCCCAATTGTATTGACCCATGTCACCGGATACCGCTGAAGCAGGTGTCGTGTCAAATGCTGGCAGGACGACGGATGTCTTCCCCAGTCATCGGAGAAGATCAGCAGCGCCCCGTTCGATTCCACCGATTGTTGCCAACTCATATGGCAACTCCTGCGACATCTCGATAGACCTGCCGGTATTGCAACAGCATCGTCTCCAGAGAGAACTTCTCCAGTGCAGTCTTTCGACCGTTGACGGAGATCCGATGACGCTGCTCAAGATCACGAGTTAGTGAGATCACAGATGCAGCGATACCGCCGACATCACGTGCCTCATGCAGATATCCGCTCACACCGGACTCAATCATTTCCGGAATACCACCAACAGCCGTTGATACGACCGGCAGACCGGCAGCCATTGCTTCAATCAGTGTCAGAGGAATCCCTTCACTGATGCTGGTCATCAAAAACAGATCTGAAGCCGCAAGAAGATCGGGCACATCGTTTCTTGCCCCTGCCATCACGACATTGAATTCAAGCTGGTTCTCCTCAATCAGCTGTTCAATCCGGCTACGACAGTCTCCGTCCCCAACGATCAGTAATCGGGCATGTGGAACTTCTTCACAGACCACTTTCATGGCTCGAATGGCTGTTTCGTGATCCTTCAGATCATGCAGCCGCGCCACCTGAACAGCAACAAAGTCAGTGGAATTGAATCCGAACTCCGCTCGTATCAGTTCCCTTGCGGAAGCATCTGTATGCTGATAACGATTCAGATCAACGCCGTTGTAAATGACTTCAACACGCTGAGCCGGCAAGCCTTCGTTTTTGATCAGAGCATCTGCGACTGCCTCGCCCACCCCAATCAGCCGATCGCGTTTCCTGAGTAGAAGCCGATTAACAATCATTCGCTTGCGAGAAGGCAGATCAGGAACATGTCGGCCGTGTTCCGTAAACACTACTGGTCGTCGTCCGACAAGCCCGCGACTCAGCATCGCCTGAAAGAACGGCGTATACTGATGAGCATGCAGTATGGAGACCTGCTGCTGATCAGCAAACGCTTTCAGTCTCTGAGCACAATTGCGATCTATGCCCGGTTCCCGATGGAGATGGTGAACAGTGACTCCGTCTCTTCGCAGACGTTCCCCGATTTCACCGACTTCATCAAGCACGGCGACGACGAATCGAAATTCATCACTCATTCTGCGAACCATCTGATCCAGCAGAACCTCGGCTCCCCCAACTCCCAGAGAATGGATCACGTGACAAATCACAGGTCTGTTGTCGCGACCTGTAGCAAGCACCGGACGAACTCCGACTGGCTGCTGAGCAACAGATTGTATCATAGAACCCCCGTCAAAACTGGCGCCGTAAGGCGTCCAAGGCTGCTAAACATCGATGTGGCGACAGAACCTTCAACAAACTAGCGGCAAGATGCACAGGCCTCTTCAGAAGCTCTCGAACACGTGCCTTTTGTGGAACAAACATCGCCCACTGAACCTCGGGCAGCGGATGCGTACCTGCAGGCAGTGGTCGCGAATCAGCAACGCGATGAAAAGCATCACGAAGTCCTTCAGTCATCAGAATGGAGAGGCACCTTGCCGAAAGATGGGCTTCTCCAAATGAAAGCAGATCGGCCCATGCTTCGTCGTTCAGCTGACACGCACGCAGCCGCATTGCTTCTGCCTGTGCCGGATCGTCTTCACAGACAGCAGCCAGTCTCAGCACGTTGGCCTTTCTGAAGTCCTGGGCCGCCCACGCTTCTGTTGGATACTGAAGCTTCTCCGGCTGACTCAGAGTACGGCATTCATGCACAACCATCCAGCGGCCATAGTGGCTCATCACCGCCCGCGCGTAACTGTACATTGAATCCGTCTGACCTGCTTCCAGTTTCAACAGCAGGTAACGCGACAGAGATGTCAGAAAGACAGTGTATGACCAGTGCCCTTCAGCATCTGCAAGATGAAGCGCCTCAAGATCCTGCTCAGGATGTACACACCTGCGGATTAGTTCTTCGGCTTTCGTGCAGTATTGTGGGTCTCGCGTCAACAGCCATCCATCCATCAGGGCGTTGATCGAATTACCGGCGCCCCTTCCGGGCCCATGAAAATCGGGTGATACGGTTGCTGATGCAAATCCCGTCGGTCCGCCGTCCAGAACCCCGAGAATTGTGTTTCGTCCGTCATCCATTGCGATGACCCAGTCGGCAAGCATTACGACTGATTCACGAGCTTCCGGATGACCTGTGAGCAAATAGTAGTAGAGCAAACCGGTGGTGTAGTTATGTTCGTTGCCAGGGCCACCTCCGTAAGGCTGCCCCGGTTTTTGATTTGCAACTGAATACGTGCGGTGGGTCGACGTCGCAGCGTCAACATAGTGGTCGGTATGCCAAAACAAACCACCATTGAAGACTGCTCGGTCTTCGTTCGTGTGATAGAGGTCTATGTCCATCACATGACGGGCCAGAGGATCGAACAAATTCAGCCACATCGGATCCCCGGCATTCAGCAGCTGCTGAATGCCGCCAAAGATCATGTCGAACTGGTTGTTATAGTGTGAGATGACCGTGTTCGATCCCGCGTAATGAGTCTGTTCATGATCAGCCGGAACATCTCCATAGTTGCGCCATCCATACTCATCAATCTTCTCTCGCCGTCGTGTCAGAGAATACTCGCCGGACATCGCTTCACTAAAATAGCTGCTGAGTCGAGCTCCTGCCGGAATCGATGACAACTCACCTGGAAACCACGGAATCGTTTCTGTGTTCGCGATTGCAGAAGTGGTCGGTATCAATTGCCCAGGACGATGCATCCATCGAATCGAATCACTGAAATCGTGTGGTTCCGAACGAAACGAACGGACTCGTACGCGTGTCGTTTTCTGTTCGCCACCCTGAAGCTCAAAAATGCATCCAGTTGACCGCGGGAACACACCGCACACGAATTGCCCATCGTTCCAGGCAATCTGCGCCGGAAACTGCTGCCAGAATTCAGGAATCATCACGGCAGTATGTTCGTTACCGCAGCTTCCGATCAAAGTTGGCTCCGCCCGATACCCTCGCAGGACTCCTTCCGGGGCATGGACCGTGTATCCGCGTTCAGATGGGGTTTCAGCGTGATTCCGACTGGACCACCACGGCCCACCGCTGCCGGATTGAACGATAGATACGACGTCACGGGATGCCGCACATCGCCATGGCAGATCGATTTCAGACGTCCAGTGCATGGTGGATGCAGAAGTCGAATCGTCACTCCGAATCCACAGCTCAAGCCCCGAGAACCTCCATGAACCGGGGTCACCGAGGTCCCACAGCCCGCCTGCATGACGTGCTCGCCGTGTATTCCGCAGTCGCGTTTCTACTTCGAGATATCCCAGCAAAGGCCACCAGATCAATCTCAACTGCAGAGAAATCCATGGCGCCGAAACAACCTGTATCGGAATCAGAAAGACCTGCCGAAGTTCGCCTGCAGATTCTTCTGCAATCGCCCCAGGTCGAATTGACATCATATTGCCGAAGTCATCAAACAGCTGCGGCTCAATTTCAATGACTTGTTCACAGGGCTGATCGGCATCAAGGTCTGCGGATCTCAATTCAATTCGATTCTCGAGGAACCTGACGCTGGTCCGTCGTCTCGACGAGAGTTGAAACTCGGGCGCTGGACAGACCGTAACCGGCATTTGGTAGTAGCAGGTGCCGTCAACCGACTCCTTCTTCACTGCACCTGAATTCAAATATGATTCCGCTTCTGATGGCTCTAAAGCATCAAGTAGCGAGGACTGACCGACAGGTTGATGCAGGGAGACTGCCGGGACTGCATTTACGAGTGCCCAGCGGACGCTTCCATCGCTCCAGCGGTCCAGAACCACCGTTTCAGCGACATAGCGAACAGTGTCGAAAGGGCACTTCAACACAAACCGGTTTCGAGCGGAGGCATCAGTCGACGCAGTAAACGCCCCTTTCGGAAAACACATCCCGCCACTTACAGGCGCTGACCGCAAATCCTGAATCGAATTCAGCAGCAATTGACCATCAACCGATACTCCCGCCGCAGAATTAGATCGCTGATCTTTCGCAAACAAAGGCTTCATCGATGGCCTCCGGAATGAGACACTCCCATCGGGGATCGCCTGGAAGCTGAACTTCTTTGCGGTCCGGATTTCAGGCATGAATTGCCCCACGAATCCAGCCATCGCCCCAGAATCAGCAACGACCACAGAACCTGACCATGTCGACCTCGACCCGCACAGTGTTCCCCATAGAGTCGTTCGGCCATTGAGATCGATATGAACTGAGCAAGTGGTCCATCCGGCTTCAGCACAATCTCATGCACCTGATTTCGTAATGGCCCTCGCAGCCAGATATCAATGGGGAGCTCAAATCCCTGCTTTCGTCGATGCACAAGCTGATCCGGCAGTCTTGATTCAAAGACCTGCTTTAGTATCCATTTTCCGGAGCCGTTGTTCACCTTCAGGTCCGACGGCATTGATGCCGCAAGTTCCATCATTTTCCAGTCAATCAGCGGAGGACGAACTTCCAGCCCAAATCCCATGCTCGCGCGATCCACTTTCGTCAGAAAGTCATCGGGCAGCAGAACCGAAGTGTCCGCCGCAAGCATTCCACTGAGCGGATCACGCGCACCAGCGGAAAACGCGGCTTCAATGATTCGCTCCGGTGCGTGATCACAGAGTTGCTTTTGAAGGTCTTTGTTCAGCAGCTCTCTCCGAGTCAGTGACCGACAGGCTGAGACAGTGTTGGCATAAGCGGCGGCCGGCGAAGCTGCCAGATTCTGCAGTGTCGTCTTGAGCCTCAGCGCTCGTGGAAGCCAGTCAGCCTTTGGCCACACTGCTCCGAGTCTGCGAAGGACCTGCTGGCGAAACCAACCCGGAAGTAAGGTTCGAAGTGAAGCCTCTTTCAGGTCATGCGAATACCTGGCATAGCCTCCAAAAAGCTCATCGCCCCCATCCCCGGAAAGAGCCACCTTCACATGCTGAGCAGCCATTCTGGCCACGGCCATGGTTGGGATGGCCGATGCATCAGCGAACGGCTCATCGTACAAAAAGACAAGGTCTTCCAGATCGCGAACGGCGTCCGGTGTAACAATCTCTTCGGTGTGCAGGCAGCAAAAGTGCCGAGCGACTGCCTCGGCATACGGAAGTTCACTGAATTCCTTCTCCTGAAACCCAATCGAAAATGTCTGAAGCGGAGTTGCTCGAAGTCGGGATGCTGTGGCAACAATGGCACTGCTGTCGAGCCCGCCGCTGAGAAACGCTCCCACCGGAACGTCTGCAACAAGATGCGCCTTAACACTTTCTTTCAGGGCTTCGTCTATGCACTCTTTCCATTCCAGGTTGCTTCGCTGAACAATGTCTTTGAATTCAAGGCGCCAGTACTGCTGAGGACTTGCATCAAGTCGTCCTGGAGATAACAGCACACTGTGTCCGGCAGGCAGCTTTTCAATCGACTGAAAAATACTGGTCGATCCCGGCACAAATCCAAACGTCAAAAAGTCCTCAACCGCCGAAACGCGAATCGCACGATCAAGGCTGCCATGCGCAAGAATCGCCTTCAGCTCAGAACCAAACAGCAGTTTCTCATGGTCGCGATAGATGTACAGCGGCTTCTGCCCAAGATGATCACGTGCCAGAAACAACTCTTGAGTCTTCGTGTTCCAGATCGCAAACGCAAACATCCCTCGGAGCTCACGACACATCGCCGGACCCAGGTCTTCAAAGAGATGTACCAGGACCTCTGTATCGGAATTCGTCCTGAACAGATGACCTCTTGCTTCAAGCGATTTCCGCAACTCGCGATAGTTGTAGATCTCTCCATTGAAAACAATCTGCAGGCTGTCATCTTCATTTCCAAGCGGCTGCTGCCCACCCGCAAGGTCAATAATTGCCAGCCTTCTGTGGACAAGTCCGACTGACTGACCGCGGTACGTACCTACCCCATCCGGACCTCGATGCGCAATCGCATCCCCCATCCGAGTCAACAGATCTTCAGTTACGGACCGTCTGGCATCCGAATACAGAACGCCGGCTATGCCGCACATGGCGGACTCCACCAGAAACCTGCTCATCAGTACCCAGGCGCAATTATCACCTGGTGATCCACCATGGAATCATTCGAAACTTAGGTCAGGTTCCGATGGCAGGATGGAGCGACTTCACCCGGATGTCGCATTTTCAGGACGGTTGTCGGTCCCTTACAACAGTGTTGCCGTTCCGCAACATTCCGTCAAAATTCCTGCATTCGTTAAATTCTGAAGTCAAAACCCGGCAATCGCTGCCGAATATGCTGCTCAACGAATTCCGCATCTGATGCCAGGAATTTCTCCTCTTCTGCGAACAGTTGCGGACCATGTTCCGAAGGAGGAAGACTGAATCCTCCCACACCGGCATTTTTTGCCGGGTAAACAGGATGCATGTTGAAGCAGATGATCTTGTTGCAAAGTCGTTCTAATGACATGATTCGCTCCCCGCTGGAAGTTCTGCTTCCTGTTGAGAGTCGCTTGTCTGGAGGTCAAACTGTGTTGCGAGCAACACTCATTCAATCACTGCTCATTCAGGCAGTGTTGATTCATACGGCAGCTCAGGCAAGTGCGTTCACATTTCCTCAGGATGAATCCGACGATTCACTTCCAGTCTTGCCTGAGATCGGTTCTCCTGAAACCGTCACGGGACGCGCTACACTCTTTGGCTCTTCAGACAACCTGACACCGAACCATCAGAATCAGATCAACCAGATTCAGATTGGTGAGTCGGACGTTACAGAGACTCTGCAGGAACCACCTGATCTCGTCGTTCCGGAACCACTGCCATTTGCCACCAGTGATCCCCAGCAACTTTTCAATGGAGTCACTCCGCCTGACCTGCAGAATCACAATGAGGCTGTCAACGGCTCCATCGACTTGTCAGACGATGGCAACCGAAGCAAACTTCGTGAGTCAGAAGACGGGACACAGAACTTTGTCCTCGAAGACTGGCACAGCGATCCGTATCGCAACTATCGCTCAACTGTTTCCGGCTGGACCTGGCTGCCAGGCAGTGGGCAGGAGTTCGGCTGGCTGAGCTGGCAGGGATCACCGTATCTGAAGCGAGGCTCGATCGGTGGAATCACCACGGCGTTCAACTTCCACATGCTGGGCGGACCAATCTCAGTTCCGATCCCTCCGCGACTCTTTGATTTCGTTCTGGGCTATCAGCATCGAGGCGAGATCTCCGATGAACTCAGCTTTGATCTTGCAACGAGCGTTGGTGTGTTCAGCGACTTTGAAGGCAGCGCCCGCGATGGTGTCCGATTTCCAAGCCACGCCGTTGGCATGCTGCATCTGGATCATAGCCGGGACGTTATCTTTGGCGTTGATTATCTCGATCGGGATGACATCGCCATCCTGCCCGTCATCGGCATGTCCTTTCATGACTTTTCAATCTCCGAGCTTCGACTCGACCTCGTCTTTCCACGTCCTCGAATCGACTACCTTCTCAGTGAATCCAGTCGAGTCTACCTGGCGGGCTATCTTGATGGAGGTACATGGGATATCGAAATGCCCGATGGCGCTGGAAATGTCATGACCTATCGAGACTATCGTCTGGTGCTCGGCTTCGAAACCGATGATGGCTCCGGCAGTTCATCCATCTGGGAGTTTGGGTACGTCTTCGATCGCGAACTGGAGCTGAGATCCTCCTACCCCGACACTCAACTCAAAGACGCCTTCATGCTCCGCATCGTCTGGACCCACTAAGTAGGATGGGCATTCCTGCCCGTCACCACCAAATGTAGGATGGGCATTCCTGCCCGTCACCCCCAAATGTAGGATGGGCATTCCTGCCCGTCAACGACGCTCCTGGCCACGCGCTGCGAGAACCTCTGCCAGGGACTCGACATCACGACGAAGCGTGATGTGTACAATCAGAGTACTTACTGCCGAAAGTACTTCTCAACAATCCACTCTGGCTGCCACTGATCAGGATCTCTCGGCTTGCCCGTCAGATCAATCGCTTGCGGCTCACGGCTTTCGGCTGGCACCTTCAGCTGATCACCGGTTTCAGTCTGCCATCTCACCATCAACTGTTGCAGTCGTTTCAGTTCATCCGCATGTTCCGGCTGCCCTGCGAGATTGTGCCGTTCGTCAGGATCAGACTGTAAGTCGAACAACTGAAGATATTCAATCTTTGGATAAGCAATCAGCTTCCAGCGATCATCACGTACGGCGCGCTGAATATCAATGTATGGCAAAAACAGGCTGTCTCGAATCTCCTTCTTCTCCCCTGACCAGATCGATCGAAGACTGCTGCCAGCCAGATTCTGTGGTGGTGAAATCTTCAACACATCACAGATGGTTGGAAACAGATCGAAAAGATAAGTGAACGCTGATGACGATTCACCTGCCGGAACATTCGGCCCGACAATCATCAGCGGCGTCTTCATACTGTGCTCGTAGACGCTCTGCTTTCCGAGCAGCCCATGACTTCCCATCGCAAGCCCGTTATCCGCAGTGAATACAATGAGAGTATTTTCAGCGTCGCCCGACTGTTCAAGTGCCTCGAGAATCCTGCCGATCTGATCATCCATATGAGTGATCAAGCCATAGTACTCTGCCAGTTGATCACGAATGATGGCCTCGGTTCTGGGCCAGGCAGCGAGGTTTTCATCACGTCCCCCGTTCATCATTCCATTGTCGAACGGAAGCTGTGGAAGAAAATTTGACGGTAGTGGGGGCAACTTGCGGTAATACCGGTCACGATACTCCTGTGGAGGCTGTCGCGGGTCATGAGGCGCGGTGAATGCCACGTAAGCAAAGAACGGACGATCTCGATCCCGAGTCTTCAGGAACTCAATCGCGGAATCCGCAAACATCTCACTTGAAAACTGATCACTCACTCGCAACAAAGACAGTGACCCATCCGAAAGGCGATCTTTGACAGGGACTTTTGTGTGATCGGACATCCCACCAAACATAATGGTTCGTCCCCGCTGAAATGCACGTAGCCACGACGCCTCACCGTTGTGCCACTTGCCAGTGGCAAACGTTTCGTAGCCATTGCTCCCCAACAGTTCGGGAAGCAGCAGAGTCCCTTTCAGCGATGATGTGTCGATATCAAACCAGCGACGGCCGGACATCAGCATCGCCCGACTTGGAACACAAACTGCCCCGCTGTTGCCACCAAACACGTAGTTGCGTCGAAAAGTGAATCCCTTCTGAGCCAGTCGATCCAGATTTGGTGTCTCGATGTTTGGATTCCCATGAGCCGCAATCGTGTCAGCTCGCATGTCATCCGCAAACAGAAACAGCACGTTCAAACGTTCTTTCGCATAACCCACCGACGTTACGCAGTACTGGCATACTGCAAAGAGCGGCAGGACAAAGACGAGACATGACTGGATAATTCTGACACCGCGACCGAATACTGCCATGACAATCCTCCTCAGTTCACCGGAATCACCGCTGCCGCAGTGTAATGAAACTGTCGCAGTAACTCATCTGAACGGCATCCCAAAGTACTCATCACGCTCCGCCGTGATGACGAATCCTGGTTCCGATCCTGGCAGGCGTCGCGTGGGTGAGTTGCATCCAGCGGACGCAGGAAATGCCAGGGCTCGCTTCATCTCGCCGAACGAGATGGCTACTATTGTCGATGCAGGCATAATCGATTGACGCCCATGGAAAACGTCGACAAACTGCAGTATTCATTTCACAGCATCCCACCTTATACAGGAACTCCCTCCATGGTGATTCGATATCGAGCATTCCTCTTCGCAGCACTCTCGTTTGCCCTTGCCGAAACGGCGACAGCCGATAACTGGCCGAACTGGCGAGGTCCTTCGGGGAACGGGATTAGTACTGAGAAGAATCTTCCAACGGAGTGGAGCCCTGACAAGAATGTTGCATGGAAACTGGCCCTTCCTGGCCCAGCCGGTGCAACACCAGTCGTCTGGGGTGACCGAATTTTCCTGACATCCGTCAATGACGCCGGTGAACTACTGCTGATCGCTGCCAGCACTGAAGGAAAACAACTGTGGCAGCAGGTTGTTGCAGCCGGAAATCAGGTTGCTCGCGGTGACGAAGGAAACTCGGCATCACCCTCGCCGGTGACAGACGGAAAGCATGTCTGGGCATTCATGGGTGAAGGAACTCTCGCCTGCTACACCGTCGATGGCCGCGAGGTCTGGAAAGCCGATGTGCAGGAACGTTACGGCAAGTTCAGCATTCAATTTGGTATGAGTTCCACTCCGGTGCTCGACAATGGTGTCCTGTATCTTCAGCTGATCCATGGCGAAGGAAACCCGGAAACCCGCGAAGCCTGCGTGGTTGCTCTCGAAGCCGCGACGGGTAAGCAGATCTGGAAGGTTGACCGACCAAGCGATGCAGAAGCAGAGAACGAACATTCCTACGCGTCTCCGATGCTCTATCAGGACGACAAACAAAAGCTGCTGCTCTCTCATGGAGCAGATTTTATTGTCGCTCACGATCTGAAGGACGGTCATGAAGTCTGGCGATGTGGCGGATTGAATAGCCGAGACGACAAGTCACTTCCCTATGATCCGACGCTGCGATTTGTTGCATCACCGGTGAGCGTACCCGGGCTGATTATTGTCCCATCGGCGAAACAACATCCCGTCATCGCGATTCGCCCCAATGGAAGTGGTGATATCACAAGCGCTGCAGATCAACATGTCTGGACCTGGAAGCGAACACCCGATGTTCCGACGCCCGTGATTGTTGATGACCTTGTCTATCTTTGTATGGAAAATGGCAACCTGACCGTGCTGGAAGCACAAACGGGAACCGAAGTCTATTCCCAGGCAACACGTCGGCAGCGCCATCGCGCATCTCCCGTCTACGCTGACGGGAAACTCTACCTGACGTCTCGCGATGGACATGTGGCAGTGATTCAGGCAGGACGAGAATTCAAGGTTCTGGCCGACAATGATCTTGGAGAAGACCAGTCAGCGTCTCCAGTAATCTCGAACGGCACAATCTACCTTCGAACTTTCCAGCACCTTTGGGCAATCCGTCAAAAGTAGTTGAGGTTCATTGAGCACGCAGAGACTCTCTGCGTGCTCGTCTCCACCTGGATGTTTGAGCAAACCTATGCCTTATGAAGGTGCCGATGTCAGTTTGCGAGTAATCTCTGCCACATGTCGACCCTGAAATCGGGCAATCTCCAGTTCATTGGCACTCGGACTGCGTGATCCATCCGCCCCGGCAAGCGTTGAGGCTCCGTAGGGCGTGCCACCAGTGATCTCATTCATGTTCACCAGCCCCTGACATGAATACGGAACACCAACGATGATCATGCCGTGATGCAACAGGGTCGTGTGGAAGCTGGTAATCGTCGTTTCCTGACCACCATGCTGAGTCCCCGTGCTGATGAAAACACTGCCTACCTTGCCAATCAGAGCCCCCTTCGCCCAGAGTCCCCCTGTCTGATCCAGGAAGTTCCTCATCTGAGCCGCCATGTTGCCAAATCGCGTCGGCGTTCCAAAGATGATCGCATCCGCTTCCGCCAGCTGTCGAGGTTCCGCGATTGGGATATGAGCAAATCTCTGCCGAGCCGCCGTGGCCCCGGTTCGCTCCAGTGCCGCATCAGGAACCAGCTCCGGCACCTGAGAAATTGAAACTTCTGCCCCCGGTACTTCAAGTGCTCCCGCCGCAATTGCTTCCGCCATTGTGAAGATGTGGCCGTACATGCTGTAAAAAACTACCTGAATCTTCATCGATCACTCCTGCTCGATCTGAATATGAGAACTGATGTATAGAAACTAGGTTCCAGACTGCGACCGGCGACGCAGGACTCTGTCAAGACAAATGTCCCCGCCACCAGTAAAGATCAGCGAGACGTACACAAGCAAATAAATCGCAGCCAACTCCTTCGACTGCCACGGATCCGCCGAATGTATCATGAACAATGCGACGCCCATTGTGATCGCCAGCGGGATGGCGGCAAGACGAGTCCACGCACCAGCGATCAACATCGCCGAACACCCTACCTCTGCTCCCACCGCCAGAATCAAACTGATCTGACTTCCCACTCCGATCGGATCCGGAAACCCGGCTGACATCTCACGGAATCCCACAAGCTTCGGAATCCCATGGACCAGCATCATACACCCAATCCCCGCTCGCAATACGAACAGGCCCACTGAAACCATACCAGGCGACAGAACTGACATGCCTGAAATCTCCCTAAAGAAATCACGAACTCACCGCAATGTCCAAATAGATTACATATAATCTATTTACGGGTCAAGAGATAGTAGCAGGCACTCTCCGAGTGCCGTCCGCTACGCCCCTCCTTGTCACCGTCAACAGGCTCTCATCCACAGTTCGAAACCAGTGCGGTTGCGGACGGCAGACGGAGTCTGCCTGCTACTTTTCGCACATTCCATGTGCCGTCCGCGACACTACAGCATACTAACGATGCCTGATGATGTTGGAGCAGCAGTGTGTACCTTCGATACCTACTACTTCTTTCCGCCCTGATGATCATCGGTTTCCTTGTCGGTAGAAACTTTCAGGTGACCGGATACGCCAAGGGGATGAGGCTCGAAGGCTATGCGATTGGATGTGTACTTGGCACCATCAGCTGGTCGCTTCGAGCTCGTTCCCTCTTTGAGAAACACGTATCGTCACGAACAATGTTCATGCGGGGGAGCTGTCTTCTGGCGGTTGGCCTGATCATCGGCTTGCTGGCCTTTAGCATTTCATTTGAAGATGACAGCACCATCAAGGGAGTCTGCATCCTCCTGACGTACACCCTCGTTCTGATGTCATTCTCTCATTTCACCGTTGGGCTTTCGCTCGTGCTCTGCCGCAGTCGCTGATTTACCTGTTCCAGCAAAACAGAGCCCGTGTTCTGACCGGGCTTCAGGATCTGAGTCGCTTCGTTCAGCAGCTCGTGCGCCCGTTCAGGCTCCTGGCGTCTCAGGCAAATGTCCGCACGTAACAGGATCGCCTCAATCTGACCAATCGAAGGCGTTTTGGATTCGGCCTTTGTTCTTTCGTACTCCGCAACAGCAATCTGTTCCGCCCGTTCAAGTTCTCCACGCGCAAATGCCAGCTTTCCAGCGGCGATGGCCAGCGAGTTATCCGCCGATTCTCCATCTCCTCCCAATTCATCGGCCTCCTGCAACGTCTTTGCTGCGTCGTCAATCAGCCCGGCCTGCAGCTGAACCTGTGCCAGCAGAGATCGCTTATCGTTTGTGAAACGATGGTCCGGGCCGTAGACCTCAGTTGCCGCCTGAATCGACAGCTTCAAACACTGCATGGCCTTTTCATATTCTCCACGATGTGCGTGGCACGATGAAAGTGCCTTATTGAGCGCATCGGTGCATGTCCCAATCGGCTGACCGGAAAGTGCTTCTTCAATTTTCAGCCCTTCTTCAGCCAGAGTCTGCACCTCGTCAAACTTTCCCACTTCAACGAGGATATGACAGAGGTTATTGATCGCTGTGACAGTTTCAGGATGTGGCCTGTCGTACATCGACCGAACGATCGCAAGCGATTCACGATGTACGGCTTCGCTCTCCGTAAACTGAGCAGTCTTCAGAAGTGTCAGACCCAGTGTCATCAATGCCTGAAACCGAAACTTCAAAGCGCCCTCAGCCCCATCCGGGTATTCGTTAAGCGCTTTTCGCACTTCCACCTCAGAAGCCGTGAAGTCTCCTCGTCGCGACAACAGCCATGCAAGCAGCTCACGATCCCTCGCGATTTCCTGAATTGGCACAGGGTCCATCGACTCACGAATCTCGATCGACCTCCTAAGCGCCGATTCGGCGTCCTCAAGTCGATCTACAGCTTCCATGGCCTCCGACAGATCAGCATAGGCATTGGCCAGTTTTGTTTTGTCTCCGGCATGCAAACGCTCTTCGAGCTCTACCACTCGCTGATAGAGCTTCAGCGACAACGGAAACTCGCCGATGTCCTGATAGGCTCTCGCGAGAAGCCGACGCATGTCCAATTCAATCTCAGGCTGATTCTGCAGTTCTGTATCGATTCGCTCAGTGGTTGCGGCAAGGAGGTCTTTCATCAACTGAGGATCGCGTCCCTGTGATACAGACGGACCGGCGGCACTGATCATATCGCTTAGAATCTTAACGACCTGTCGCGAGCGAGTTGTTTCGCGGTCGGCTTCCGTTCGAGCTCGCTGCTCTTCAAAATACAGTACTGTCGAAACGACAGTCGCCGACAGCAGTGTTACGATCATCGCTGCCGCCATCCCCACCGCAAGTCGATGTCGAGCGACAAATCTCGAGATCACGTACCACCGACTGGGTGGACATGCCAGAACAGGCTCACGGTTCAGGTGTCGCTGGATATCCATTGCCAGATCGTTCGCAGAGTCATACCTGCGTGAACGATCCTTCTCCAGTGTCTTCATCGTGATCCAGTCCAGATCACCTCGCAGAATCGCCTGCACATTTCGAGCATCTGTGGCTCGACGAACTGCCTGTTCAACCATTTCTTCGGGACGCAGATGGCGGACGCGGGTTGAGGGACGTGCAGGGGTCTCTTCGCGAATTCGTCGGCGAACTTCATCAACACTGACTCGCTGCCCTGGCTGATAATCAAACGGACGAACACCCGTCAGCAACTCGTAAAGAATGACGCCCAGACTATAGATATCTGTCCGGACATCGATGTCGTCCACCATCCCATCCGCCTGCTCCGGACTCATATAGGCAGGCGTTCCCATGAACTGCCCGACCTGAGTCTGCATCGAAACATCGGATACCGGTGTCGTGGCCTTAGCAATTCCAAAGTCAATCACTTTGATCTGACTACCCGACTCAGATTGGCACACCAGAATGTTCGATGGTTTCAGGTCGCGATGAATGATTCCTTTTCGATGTGCATGATGAATGGCCTCACAAACCTGCACAAAAAGTCCCAGCCTTGCAGAAATGCTCAGCTTCTCCGCATCACAGAAGCGGTTCAGAGTTTCCCCCTGAACCAGCTCCATGACAAAATATGGGCGATGACTGGCCGTCATTCCGGCATCATAGACCCTGGCTATGCCCGGATGATCCATGACGGCCAGTGCCTGCTTCTCCTGAGCAAAACGTGCCACAATTTCTCCGGAATCCATTCCGGCTTTCAACACCTTGACAGCGACATCGCGACGTATCGGCTGAAGCTGAATCGCACTCCAAACAGATCCAAACCCACCCTCGCCCAGTTTCTCTCGGAGTGTATATTTCCCCTCAGGAAGGTCGGGCGGCACTGAACTCAGTACAAATCCGTCGTCCGTCTCATCCAGGTTACCAGCTGACAAAGTGGAAGACTGGTCACTCCCTCGACCCGCATGTGCTGTCGGTGCAACTGCAAACGATTCACTCAATTTGTCAGGTTCTTCAGGGCTCATCCAGTCTCTCGTCAATGTCACCCGAAATCACTTCAGTCTCAATCGGCCTTCTTTGAATCCGCTCGGATAATCACTGTATCAAAGCTAACTTCAAACTCGCATGGCTTGCCGAACACATCTTCTGCCGACACTGTCTGTGCCGTTCCCCGGATCCGATCTCCCTCACTCTGAATCAACGACGTGACTTTGTCGTTGCCGCTCCAGTTGATTGAGTTCCCGTCGCACCAGATGGACATTGAACTCAATTCATCACTCTGGTCAACAACAAGATCAACCTGCGGCTGAAAGCCAATCACACTAGTTTCCAGCTCACCCGACTTATTCAGCGATGCCCGCACTTTTGCAGGATCGACGGGCTTTGCCGTGAGCACGACATGGATCACCTTTCGGTCTGAGCTGCTCTCTTCGTACGCGATCACATGTGGAAGCCGGTTCAGCTTTCCGTCCAGCTTGATCGAGCCTCGGTGATCAAGCTTTGGTGCATCCGCCAGCAACTTTGGAGCCGCCTCCGATGGATTGATCAACTTCGTGTCGAATGTAATCTCTGCCGAATAGGTGTGATCGAAAAACTTGTCTCCAGCCAACACGGCCTTGCCTCGAGCTCTCCCGCCCTCAACGATTGCTTCACCGGTGATCTCCGTTGAAGAACCGGGAATCCCGTCCGCCTGCAGCTGAATGGAACGCAGACTGTCGTCCGCATCCAGAACCAGCCGGACGTTGGGCATTGGCAACCGAAACTGGTCCTCCCACTTTTCTTCGGGAACATTCGACTTCAGCAGTTTCAACAGGGAGTCCTGCTTGAGAGGCCTGGCTGTGGCTACGATGTGAGTTCGCCATTCTCCATAAGAGATTAACTCATAGGCGATCACTTCAGTAAGTTGTGTTGTCTTCCCATCAACAGTCACACTTGCAGACGACGCCAGTTTTTCGAGCTTCTCGATGCCTCGCTTTGGTTTCTCCGCGCGTTTCGGAGCTTCGGCCATGGCAGGATCATCGCCTTTTTCTGACTCTTCCTTTTCTTCCTTCTCGGCCTGCTTCTTTTCAATTTCATCCCACGACATACCCTCTGTACTGATGGTGACAACACTCTCTTCGTCTTCAACTTCAATACGGATGGATACCGATGCTTTACCGCTCTCGCGAACCAGGTATCCGGAACCTTCATCAGCCCGATCCTCGGTCGACTTGTTCCATGTCGGGGGAATCAGCTTCGATGCATAGAACTCAATCAACTCCTCAGGAGTATCTTCGTGCTTAAATTCGATCCTCTCGAAGAAGTCATCATACTCAACGTCACTGGCATCCTCCGGGATTGGAATTGTCTCAGGTCGCGGAGCAAGATCTTCGTCCCACAGGTATCCCGTCGGCGTCAGACGGATTTCGCAGCCCGTTCCACGATTATCGGCACGAACTTCCAGAGTCCGATCCCCGTTTGAAAACGTCTGCACCCAGAAGTTCTTCTGCAGATTGTCCTTCTTCGATCGGGTCCATTTCTGTCGAGTCAACTCGGTGCGATAAAATTCTCCGGCAGCTTTCATGTCCTCCGGAAACTTCATCCTGATATCGCCGCGGTCCTTTGAATAGCTGATATCCGTCGCTTCCGGAGGAAGCGGAATCTCCTGAACTCGAGGCCCCTGTCCCATCGCAAATCCGTGAATCAACAGCACAACAGCCCCAACGATGGAGCGAAACACGCAGCGTTGCATACACCGATTTCCCGTCATAGGTTCGTATCGTCAGAAGAATTTGACTAGTCGTCGCCTCACGAGTCTAATAAGTGGCTCCTTTGTTTGTAATGTCGCTCAGCGGATTCGAGACAGGTTTGCCGATTTACAAGGTTAGCTCCAGTGATTACTCCCCGGCTGTTGTTCATTCCAGCGATTCTCCTGCTAACGAATCTTCTTTGTGCGAAGTGCCTCTCGCAAAACTTCGAAGCCATTGATGGAACGTCGCTGCAGATGATCCTGAATCAGCAGGCACAACACGGAGGTGAAGTTCGCATTCAGGAGAAGGCTGAATTGATCTGTTCCGTTCAGGAGTCCCTGGTTCATGGCGAGATCTCTCGACATGCACTTCTGATCCCCGAAGGCGTCCAACTGGATCTTAATAGCAGTACGCTCCTGCTGGATTTGCGTTCCAATGGACATGGCGTTCGACTGTCGAATAAGTCCGCGATTCGAAACGGCACCATCCGAATCGTACGCAGCGAGAACAAGGGGTCGCAGGGAATCTGGCACTCCGGCATCAGCATTGGAGCTCCCTATGACGACGGAGGAACACCGCAGAAGCCCAGTTACTTTTCCAGAATCGCGGACTGGACGATTGAGGACATTACGATTGATCAGCCATTCCCCGCTTCATGCATTCAAATCATGTCTGAGGGATGTCATGGGATCATCCGCAGAGTTCATATTCCGGATTCCTCTGCAGCACTGCTGGGCATTGGTATGGACTGGGGCAGCGTCGGGAAGATGACAACCGCTGATGAGACCATCCCTCATATGCGAGAACTCTGGGAGAAGCAGGAAATCTATTCGACTCATCCTCACGATATTCTGATCGAAGACATTACCATCGGAAACCTCACCCGCAACGTCGATGCCAACGACGCCGGAATTCGCTGCTCAGCCTGTTACAACATCACGATCCGCAACGTCAAAGTCTCGTCAGCCGCTTCGGCCATCGCGATCTTTGGAGGCGACTGTGGATTTGAATTTGCTCCAATAGATCGACGACCACACGCGCACACAGGATATCGGATCGAGAACGTTGTCATCGATCGAGCGTTCCGCTGTGGAATGGTCCTCAATGGACTCGCCGACAACGTTTATCGATCCAGCCAGACTCACGCCTACCAACCACAACTCAATACAGCAGTCCCTGGACTCAATGGAGTTGTGATTAACAATTGCCGTTTTCATGGAGATCGCACTCCACAATCCCTCGGACTGTTCGTCACCGCCGTTTCAGATGTTCGACTTCAGGACGTTACCTTCAAAGACTTCGAAGTCGGCGCTCGAATTAAAGACTGGATCAACGGACTGCGATTCAGCAACTGCCGCCTCGACCAAAACAGCACCCCGCATTCCATCGGCAACAGCACTGCAGTACCGATGGGTGTTATGTTTGAGTGACATCCTCTGCTCTGCGACTTCACTTAGTCATGGGACGTGAATGCGGAAATTCCGCCACCGATGGCGGAAATTTCGCCATGCTCAGACTCTTTCAAGACAACGGAATACGATTCGGGGGAAATAGAGTGTACTTTGAATACGGAAAACTCAGGATCCTGCACAATCCACAGTGAATTACGGCTGTAGACCGCGATCCGGCATCAGGTTTGCATTGTGCAGAGTCACAGTTGGAAGCCTCCAGACAGAGCTTCACTCTAAGCATCAGCACCCTACCTGTTTGAACCGGAATTCATTGAAAGTGATCCTTCAATGCTGATTGACACCAAATGCCGCACATCCCGCCATCGTGGATTCACTCTCATCGAACTGCTGGTTGTGATCGCCATCATCGCTGTCCTGATCGCACTTCTGCTGCCGGCCGTCCAGCAGGCCCGCGAGGCTGCTCGAAGGACTCAGTGTCGCAACCACCTGAAACAAATCGCTCTCGCAGTTCACAACTATGCGGATTCCTATCTGTTTCTTCCTCCCAGCGCCTGTATCAATCCCACCATCACCGTCACAGGAAATAACGGATCCTGGGGAATCCACGGTCGAATTCTCCCTTACCTCGAACAGGGGAACCTCTATTCAAACGTTGATCTCAGCATTGCATGGGACTATCAGCAGGCAATCAGCGGACTGAAAATCCCGACATACTCCTGCCCCAGCGATCCAAACGGAGATCGATCTCGCGATGCAGGTGGTGGTCGAGCCATCCTGTTTCCAACATCGTATGCATTCAACTATGGAACATGGTTCGTTTGGAATCCCGTCACTGGCTCTGGTGGTGATGGTTCAACGTTCCCCAATTCAAAACTAAGCTTTCACTCCTTCACAGATGGCACCAGCTCCACTCTGCTGGTCTCCGAAGTCAAAGCATGGACTCCCTATCGCCGCAATGGCGGTCCCCCGACGACAGCAGTTCCCACGTCTGCCGCAGATGTGGCATTAATCATCACATCTGCCACTGAATTTAAGGACACTGGTCATACGGAATGGCCGGATGGTCGAGTCCACCACGAAGGGTTCACGACGACTCTGACTCCGAACTCAGACGTCCCCTGCGTCAATGCCGGTATCACATATGACTGCGACTACAACTCATGGCAGGAAGGTAAAAACGGAATCAACGGCCTCCCCACCTACGCCGCAATCACGTCTCGCAGCTACCACACAGGCATCGTTCAGGCCGCACTGGTCGACGGCTCCGCCCGTGCCATCAGCGAGAATATCGACCTCCGAGTCTGGCGAAGCCTGGGCACCCGCAGCAACGGCGAAGTCCTCACCGAATTCTAAAAAAGAGTAGGATGGGCATTCCTGCCCGTCCCCACCCCGCACTCACCCCACCCCGCACTCACCCATTCGCGCCCCCCCCATTCGCGTACCCCCGTGCAACAACCTCCAGCGACAGGAAGCCCTTCTCCCATGAACCGCCACATCCACCTCCTCACCGCAATACTCGCATCCACCCTGATCGCATCGCTGACATCTGCACAGGATCTCCCCGCGATGCAGCAAAAGGCAATTCAGTTTCTCGAAGTCACTCAAGCCGCCGACGGATCATGGACAAGCTCGGACTCTGTCGGAATCTCCGGGCTGGTTATTACCGGACTGCTTCAGAGTGGCAGACCGGCCGATGACCCTGTTGTTGCAAAGGGCCTGAAGTTCCTCATCGAACATCAACAGGAAAGCGGAGGCATTCACGCTCAAGCCAGTCGACATCAGAACTACGAAACCTGCATTGCAATGCTGGCACTGACGGAAGCCAATACGGAAGGAAGATACACGGCCGCCATCAAGAAGGCGGAATCGTTCCTGAGAGGACTTCAGTGGGACGAAGGAGAAGGAATTGAATCGACAGACGGAGCCTATGGGGGAGCTGGATACGACAGCAAACAGCGTCCCGACATGTCGAATACTCAGTTTATGATTGAAGCACTTCGAAAAGCAGGTGTACCGGAAGACGATCCGGCAATTCAAAAAGCACTCGTCTTCGTCTCAAGGGCTCAGAATCTGGAATCGTCACACAATAACCTGCCGTATGCCGGGAAAGTCAACGATGGCGGATTCATCTACACGCCTGCGAAAGGTGGCGAATCAAAAGCTGGAACCACTGAAAACGGCGGTCATAAGTCGTACGGAAGCATCACGTATGCCGGCCTGAAGAGCATCATCTATGCGGGCCTAAAGAAGGACGACGATCGAGTCATCGCAGCGACAAAATGGATTCGCAGCAACTATACCCTGCGCGAGAACCCGGGAATGGGACAACAGGGACTGTACTACTATCTGCAGATGTTTGCAAAAACCATGTCCATTATGGAAGTGACCGACTTCGAAGACGGCGACGGAAAGAAACACGACTGGAAGTCCGAACTCATCCAGCGCCTCGCCGAACTTCAACAATCCAACGGCAGCTGGGCCAATCCTGCTGACCGCTGGTACGAAGGAGACGCAAACCTCGTCACCGCCTACTGCCTCATGGCCCTCCACTCCTGCAAATAACCGCCGCGCGCGGAACGTGATGGCTACTATCTGAGCAACGGCTGACTCAGAAGTTGATGCAGTCGATCACCTTTTGGGTAGGTATCGGCGAAGTTCTCCTTATTCGCTTCCTTCCAGAACAACTGCTCAATCGCCGGATCATGAAACCTGACGTTACCGGCTTCGATCGCTTCGCGGATCAACTCATTTCTGCCGTCAGGGGCCAACCACATCCCGAGACTCCCCATACCAACTCGACCACCGTACTTTTCGTAGAGTGATTTAGTCAGCAGCCAGTCCTGCATCGAGGCATATTGCCATGCATACGACATGACGAATCGTTCTTCATCCGTCAGTTCCTTTTCGTACTCACTCCGTGGTCCACTCTGGACGTTTTTCCAGACCTCCCTGTTCAGCGATTCGAGCCACTCTTCTTTGAGCGTCAGCATTTCGCGAGCTCTGTAATTGTCGGTCAGCTTTTTTGAAACAATGTGAAGGAGTTGCGCGGCTCGTGGTTCAGCCAGCTCATCGAGATAAATTTTCCGGTCGAAGAGTGTTGCAACGTGTACGCGATCTTTCGGAACCTGTGGTGGTGACACTGGACTTCGGATTGGTGCACGCAGGCGACCTCCCTCAACCGCTTTCATCAGTTGATCGATTCGGAACGATTCCTGCTCCGATTTCGAGTCCTTCAGAGACCGCAGATATGCCAATGTGCTCGACTGTTCGCGATTGCAGAGTATGCGGAGACCGATAAGCCGAGCCGGTTCAAATTGCTCTGTCGTTTCGTCGATCCGATGATTGGCAAGCTGTACTGCCAGTCGATTCGCATTGACCGTATCGGGCGACTCTTCCAGCGTCCTGATTGCTGATTCGAGTTCCTCTTCAGGCTGCACTGGTGGCAGTTGAGCCATCGCCCGGATCTTCTCCGCGGCATTCTCAAGTTCTTTCTGTGCATTCTGATGTTCTGCTGCGACACGATCTTCGTTGCTGATCGGAGTTGATGCCTCATACTTCTTTCGCTCATCATCAGTAGCACGCATGTTCAGTCGTGGACTTTCCGGTGTTTCTTCCCGGAGTTGTGGGAGTGTTGACACAATTCCATCTGCGGAAATCCTTCCCTCGAGTGTGCCCGTTTCAAGAGACGCAGGCACGACACTGAACGGCACATTTCCGGTATCCAGCGCCAGCCGCAATCCCGGAACGCCCGGCTGCAGCAACGTGACGTCGAATACTGCCGAATAGAGTCCTCCAGCGGATAAGAGCCGGCCCTGTATTCGGCTGCCTCCTTCATCTGCCAACGGTTGTCCTGTTGGGAGTGTTGAGGCAGCGGGGCTGCTGTCTGGATGCACAATCTGGAAGATGACTCTCGGCAACGATGTTTCGAATGCTTCCTCGTTTTGTGCCTGTGTCAGAGAGACTCTCAGATGATCTCCCGTCATTGGAGCTGCTTCTCCCGGTGCAAGCTGTAGATGCAAATATCTTTGAGGGCTGAAAAAGTCGATTGGCGTCCGTCTCTCGAGCATCACGGTGGACCCATTGGCGTCTTCAACATTGAACAGCCACCCATCACCCGGATGGGGGAGAACCACCGAAATTTTCAGCGGTTGATTCGTAACATTGGCAACGAACAAATCCGCTTCAACGATTGCACCGTCGACAAACTCAGTTGAGTCACCAAAGAACCTGGCGCCGATCTGCAGTCCTCCTGCGGCCTGCCCCCAATGGATATCGCTCCGGGGCAATTCATGCGTTTTGACGTTTGATTTTCTGGTGATCGTGAATGGAATGCTTCCACGATGAGGAATTTCATGGGTCACATTCGCCAGGATCGAATCAGGGTAGTGAAACGCAGATCCGAATGCTGCCTGATATTCCCCAGGTTCGAGACCCGTTGTATCGACCGAAACAATATGTTCTGTATCAACAAAAACACCTCCCGGTTCAATCACCAGCGTAACTGGTTCGCGATGCCAATTGAGGTGGTCAACTGTTATTCGATGATTTCCGTCGAGCGAACTTGCCACGGGGCCCTCATTCAGAAAGCACTTCAGTGTCTTCGTTTCATTCGAAACATTCGCAAGTCGATACTCTACCTGAAGCAGTTGACCCGATTGCAGCTCGGCTTTACTCACGTCTTTCGGCAGAATCAGTCTTGCGCCGGACAACAAACCATCAAGGTCGCCCCATCGCGACCACTGAACACCATCGCCAAGGCGATCTCCGACATCAGTCGATACGTCAGCCTGATAATGATTCACCTCATCTGGTAGTTTCCAGGCTGCAATCATCGCCCCATGAGCGGCTCCACTGAACTCACCCACGATCAACTGACCGTCATCACTGAACGCTACATTCCTTACCCATTCGCCTGTAGCGATCTGAAAGACTGGCATTCGAGTCCGCAAATCCCAAACATGAATCCGATGCGGAATCGTCAGCCTTTCCTGGTCTACCGACACTTCATTGTGAGCGACCAGAAAACGACCGTCCGGAGTAATATCCATAGAGCTGACCATCAGTGGTGAGTCAACTTCATCCCGCAGCGAAGCGATAATCCTGAGAGTCCGCATATCGCGAATCTGTATGTCGGCCTGCGTGTCCGGACCTTCAGCGAGATACTGCCCGTCCGGAGTGAATAAAAGGCTGCTGATCGTTCGTCCGGCATGAATTGTTTTCACCGGCGCCTGATCGCGCCAACGCCAGAAATGCAAATCGTTCTGGTCTGAGACGACGACCCACTCTAAATCCGGACAGAACGCCACTGAGTCGACACGCCTGACCCTGACTGGCAGAGTCGATTCAATCTGTCCCGTCTCAATGCGATAGATCCGGACACTCTCCCGATCTCCCAGCAGCAGAAAGGAGCCGCCGCTCTCCACGTCTGCATCACAGGCATGCACATCGAATATTCCGTCGAGTGTAATTGTCGAACCAATCTGCTGATAATCGGAAGCCCGAAGAATTCTCACATCATACGACGGCATAGAGAATGTCTTGCCGGGCATTCTTGTCAGAACCTCGACAATGAACTTTCGATCTGAGGATTTGCGGCGAAGAATGGGCTCAAGGATTGCCTCGAATTCGTCCATCCGTGGCAACCGAGTCAACGGCGTCTCAATCTGTTGACCTGTCCGAAGATCAAAGTCCTGACTGATGCTCAATACACGATCCATCGCAATCATGAGTGGCGAAGTGCGGATCATTTCGGACGCAACTTCTTCAGCCGCCAGTTTCCTTTGCCACAACGGCTCTGGCGAAAAGATTTCATCGCGTGCAAGCTCACTTGCTTTCTCGTCGACCGACTCCGGTACCTGTCTCGCCGCAAGCTCTGATACCTGTCTCATCGCAAGCTCTGGTGCCTGTCCCATCGCCACGAACGACGCGAGCAGGAGTGACAGCAAAACGACTCCAGCAGCGAAGCCTCGCCATGTGACTCCAACGCGACTCAACTCGTCTGCACCAATCAGTCGCCGAATTCGATCACCGAAGTCGCTGACACTGTCTCCGCCTGCCGAAAGGCCTGCCAGAGCCGCAACACGTCGCGCATCATGCCTGACACACAACTCTGCCATCTGCAGCAATGCTGCCGCATAGGGAAGTCGCCCAACGCTGGCGGCCGCTATGTCATCACAACAATGCTCGCGATCAAGCCTGACCCGATGACTGATCCACCATGTGATCGGATGGAAAAACAGAAACGCCTCCACTATGCGCTGCAGGAAATTAATGATCGGATCGTATCGTCGAATGTGAGCCAGTTCATGGCTCAAAATCGCTGCCAGCTGGCCTTGATTCAGGCCGGACATTAACGCCGGTGGCAACAGGATCACTGGTCTTATGATTCCAACAACGACGGGCACAGACACTCGCTGACTCAGAGCAGCAAATGGAATTCGCCCGATCCCAAGTCGAGCCGATTCTAAGGCGATGATGTTCAGGAGTCCGGAGTCGGTAATCGGTTGAAACAGCCTGCGCAGTCGCGAACTTCCGATGATCGACAGTCCAACTCGAGCAAGCATCAAGACGACACCAATCGCGTAGCAGATGCAGAGATATGGCGCTGAAGCTTGCACGATATTGTTCCATGTCGCAGTGCGAGGCCGAGTGGGTGTCTCTGCAAATGGTACGCTTGTCTCGGTTTCTCTCCTGAAATTCGGCGTCAGATCAGATCGTCGTACACCGTCCTCAGCAGAGCTCGTTCGAGTCGCCCGCCGAACGTCCGAAACGCCGGGTGGTTCAGTGATCGACTCCCGGATTGAAGATTCAGCTGCGGTCCGACTCTCTGTTGCCTTTGCAGTCTCCATCAGGATCGGTCCGCGCAAATCATGAACCTGCGCAAAGGTTACCAGGACACAACAAGGGAGCGAAAAAAATGCAATACAGGCCAACAGATACCCTGCGTTCGGATCTCTGAACCTTGTAGTCGAAGACGTCGACCGACGACATCGCTCTGCGGCGAACAGAAGAAATCGCTCTGTGGCGAACAACAGAATCGCTGCGACGCAACCCTGCCATAGAAAATGACCCAATGTCACCAACACCTGAAGAGACAGCTCAGACCAGTCAATTGCACAGTGACTCATGATCTGGCCTCCCGCAATTTCTTATTCAACAGCCTGCGCAACCCTGCCAACTCGTCTTCATCCAGCTTCGTGACATCAAACAGGCTCATCATCACAGCTTCGGCGGAACCATCAAACACCCGCTCGATCAGATCTCCAAGCATTCCCTTCGAAACGTCATCTCTCTGAATCAGGGGCGAAAACCGAAACGCTTTGCCCTCAAGTGGCTCCAGCTTTTCAATCTGCCCCTTTTCGACCATCGTGCTAAGCATGGTAATCACGGTGGTATGCGCCAGGTCGCGACCCTCCGCCGCCAAATCATCACGAACCTGCCTCACGGTCTTAGGTTCTGATTCCCAGAGAATCTTCAGAATTCGGAGCTCCAGCTCCGTCGGATATTCCGAATTCGGCCGCGCCATCACGTCGCTCCCTGATACACTTTAATTTCTATTTATCTAAAGAATACCGCGGCGAGATTCGACGTCAATCCCTGTATTTCTAAAAAACACGAAATCAGAATGCCAACATCACTTGCAGCGTCCGACATGCACTTCTGCCCTCCGCCGCTCCGCACCCACGTCTGCACCCCGTCCGCAACACCAGACGTGATGACTACTTACTGCGACTCAATCGGCAGGATCACGCGACCGAGACCGTAGTAATGGTCCACGGGATACGGACGGATCGGAGTCCGAATCACGCTATTGCAAACTGAAAAGTCACTGCCACCTCCAGCGAAGTGGCTGCCACCGCGGGACACTCCATCCATATCTCCCGGTTCCGTGAACGGGTCAACCACAGCATCTGAACCATAAGCGGCTCTCAAATCATAACACCATTCTGAACTTCCTCCGTAGAGATCGAATAGTCCAAACGGATTCGGCTTTGCAAATCGACCGGAATACTCGGTTTGATAATCGCTTAGTTTGCTCCCGTCAGTGGCATTTCCGAAGAAACACCAGGTGGTTGTTCCGGCTCGACAGGCGTATTCCCATTCTGCTTCTGTCGGAAGTCGATAACCATTTGATCTGAGATTGCGTTTTCGCTTCCCATCCACGATCTGGTAAGCCGGCGTCTTGCCTTCCTTCCGGCTCAGGACATCACAAAACTCTGCTGCAATCGAAAGCGTGATGTTATTCGACAGAGGGAAGTCGGGGTTCAGGAAATATGAGTCACTCGGAAACGATGGGTTCGGGACTGGTCGTTCTCCAACGACTTTCAGGTACACGGCATTGGTCACATCCAGTGTCTGCATATAGAACGGTCGACTGATTCGAACCAAATGCCGCGGTGTCGAATCGTTTGCGGAGTTCAGGTATGTTGCGCGGTGTGCCGCGGGCTGAACGCTTTGAGAATTGGCTTCAATCTCGGCCTTGTCAGTGCCCATCATAAACTCGCCAGGCGGGATCAGCCTGAACGTCATCCCAAACGAATTGGTGAACTCGACCGGCACTCCAAGATGCGTGGCCCATGCCTCCTGATAAGCCTTCGCCTGAGCGCCATCGAACGGAGCAATTGCCAACGACGGGGTGGCGCCAACAGGCCTTGTGACAGGCGTCGGTTGCGATTCAGTAGCCGCGAGGAACTCCGTTGCGAGTTCGGAATTGATCCGCCTCAGCGTCTTGATCGAGCGGAGAATCTCTGTGTCCCGTTCGGGCTTGAATTCGAATCGAATCTCTTCCAGCGGAAGCTCTTTGAGAGGTGAAAAGTCTGTGATGTTGATGCATTCAAACAAGTCGAGGTGGGTGAGAGGCATCCCTCTGAGAATTGACAAGTCGTCGATCCGAGTTCGATGGAGTTCCAAAAACGACAGTGGCATGCCCTGTAGCGGTGAGAAATCCGTCACCAGAGGACTCCAGCAGGAAAATGTTCTCAGCCGCATCCCCTGAAGCGGTGACAGGTCTGCAATGGACTGGCTGGTCGTCGCCAAAAACGTCAGCGGCAGATCTTTCAGTGGCGACAAATCAACAACCTCATCACATCCATGCAGATTGAGATGATTCAACGGCATCTCTCTCAGTGGCGTTAAATCCGTGATTGCAGTTTTTTGAATATCCAGAGAGTTCAACAACAGACCATGTAACGGTGATATATCAGACAGTTGAGGATTTCCGTTGAGTCGAAGCTCCGCGAGTCGCATCCCCTGCAACGGAGAAACATCCCTGAGTATCCCGTTGAAATCAGACCCGTCACATTGGAGGAACCGCAGGCCTGCGAGAGCACGAATCGGTGACAGATCTGTTACTCTGTCGCTGTACATCGCCAATTGAGTAACCTCACCGTTCTCAATCCTGGGCGTCCCACCGATCCCCTGTGAAGGAATCAGTTCCAGCCCGAGTTTCCCATCAAATCCCGGATTCAATTCCCTCAGCTTCCTGCTCACCGCCCTGATTTGTTGCTCAACCACCATTCCCTGCACATCCTTTAACCATTGCGGAAATGCGGAGTCGTGCATGAACAGCTTGCTCGTCGAAGTCCCAGGCGGTACGTTGACCGCTTCGAAGGATACAGCGCCCGGTGATGCCCCGTTTACTGACTCGGTGCCTGTGTTTGAAGTCGTCATACCTTCAGAAGTGCCTGGCACACCCCCGGAACTGATCGACTGTTCGGCAATAACTCTGCCATCGCCATTCACAATCAGTTTGTCGCCCAGCAGTTCTACCCTGACTCGCGTTTCGGTTCCTTTGCGGAGTGTGAACGCTTCTGTCTCAAACGTCAGATCACCACGTGTCACAAGCAGCTTCTTCTCACCAGCCTGCAGCGAAATCGGTTGCAGATTGGTACCCTGAAACGTCAGCTCCGTCCCCTTCACACGCATCTCGACTTCGGGATCAAGTATCTCCACTCGCAGTGTTCCGTTGGGAGTCTTCAACAGGAAGATCACGGCCAGCAGCAACAATACGAAGATCGCTCCACCTCCAGCCTGCACGCGGACGTCTCGCCACCACGGAGGAGATTCCCCCGCTTTTGACCTCGCACGCGTCTTCGCAGCCACTCGATCAGGGGTTGAGGTTATCGTCTGCGGATCGGTGTCCTGAGTCTGGTTACTCGTCAGAATCGTTGCCTCTGAAGCTGCGTTCGTCGACGTCGGCGCCGCTTTTTGTTTTGACTGGCGAGTCGCTGGATGAGACACTCTGGTCACAGGCAATGTCTGACCACTCAGATTGCTCAGAAAGGCCAGCGGATCCGTCTGTTCATCAATCGTCGACATCGAAAAGTCTGACGTCGATGCAGATGACCCGACCTGAGTTGACGAACCGCCCTGAGCAAACGTCCCGCTCCGACAGGCTTCCAGGCCGCGGATCACCTCGGTCATTGTTTGATAGCGATCCTCAACCGTCTTGGCCACCATCTTGCAGAACACAGCATCCAGATGCTCATTGACGTCCGGCCGAAGTGCTCGCAGTGACGGGATTGGCTGCTCGCGATGATTCAGGAGCTTCGCCATCAGCGAGTCGCCGTCATACGTGACATTACCGCTCAACAAATAAAACAGAGTACAGCCCAGGCTGTAGATGTCGGCCCGAGCATCTGCCGATTTCGTATCCACCGCCTGCTCCGGTGCCATGTAATCTACAGTCCCCATCACAGCCCCGGTTGAAGTCAGCTCCGACTCATCCGAATCTTCGTCTCCACCTTCGAAGCGCGCCAGACCCATGTCCAGAATCTTGACTGTCTCTTTTTTGTCGAGCAACAGATTTGCCGGCTTGATGTCTCGATGAATGATCCCCTCCGCATGAGCCGCTTCGAGTCCTCGTGCCGCCTGCAGAATGTAGTTTAAAGACCTATCTACGCTGAATGGGCCATTCTTTTTTACCAGCGCCGACAAATCGCCTCCCTCAACCAACTCCATCACCAGGAAATGGAGACCATTGGCCTGATCCGCGTCATCCGCAGCGACAATATTCGGGTGACGCAGTCTGGCAGCCGCTCGGACTTCGCGCTCGAACCGAGCAATCGCGGCCTTGTTCTTCGTCATTGCCGGAGGTAACAGCTTCACTGCAACCAGACGATTCATGCGCCTGTGCCGAGCCTTAAAGACCTGGCCCATTCCGCCAGCCCCGATCTTCTCCATCAACACATAGTTGCCAAGCACCAATGACTTCGCTCTGCCGCGATAAGACTCTTCTGCCTGAAACCGTGTTAGTTTCTTCTGTTTGACCAATTCACGAGCAAGCTCCTCAGCATTCTTCGGTGTCATCCGCGGCGGCAAAAAGTCACTGAGGACTCCATCAGCAAGAATCCCATTGTCTTCAAGCTGTTTCACAAACTGCTCAACAGACACTGCCATTGATCAACACTCACGCAAGGGGTCAGGGCACCTGAGTCACACGTACACCCCATTCTGATAGAAAACCCCAACACTTACCAGAGCCCCCAAATGTAGGATGGGCATTCCTGCCCGTCCCGCCACCCATCACCCGCCACCCGCCACCCGCCACCCATCACCCATCACCCATCACCCATCACCCATCACCCATCACCCATCACCCATCACCCATCACCCATAAACAAACGACGCCAGCTGATTTGCCAGCCAGCACCATCGCCGCCCTACCTCCGGAGACAACAAGGGAAGACGACTATAGATACTGCTGATCGCCGCCGGGATTTCCGTTCGCCTGTTCGGAAACCGAGCATCCAGCAAACCCGCAAAACGAACGAAATCAATGGCGTGGGAGTGACCTCCCAGAAGTGGACCAGCAATTCGCTCTTCAAAGACGGCCTGATCCGAAGTCGGGTTATTAGCACTCCCCAAATCCGACAACGCCAGATAATTCAGTTCGGCCCCTGTATGAAAGGGTGACACTTCGCCAAACAACGAAATGCCCTCAAAACCAGATGATACGCTTTGCTGCACCAGCTTAGAGATCCACTCCAAAGCGACCTCTCCGCGAAACGCGCCCCAACCCCAGTCCGTCCCAACATGAGCGCGCATCACATGCCGCAGCCCATCACAAGAGACTTGTCCCTTGTCAGTCCAGACGCGATCAGGATCCGCCTGTCTCAAATATCGATCCGCAACCCACTGGACGAAAGCACCTCGAGGAAACTTCGTCAGCGATTCATCAGCCCAGGCCGCCTTGCCATCTCCAAAGCCGGGTGCGACCTTCGGACCTGTGTATGGCTCAGGATGAGAATAAGTCTCGCACACAATCCATGCGTCCGGGGCAACAGAGCGAACTGCTTCCGCTGCCAGAGGATACATCAACGCCATGTCTTCCCAGGAGAAGGTATCCGCAGGATGCTTCCGACGATCTCGACACAGTGGACATTGACAGACGCCCGTGTCACCTGTTTCGATTTGCACGCCGCCGAGTTCCAGATTCCGGAACAACCACTTCAGAGACTCCACCGCAAACTCCTGGTTCTCCATCCGCGAAGGGCAGGCATGATAAAAACCGCGAGGACCGGGTGTGCTGGTATTGGCAAGCCGAACTCGGGTGCCGATCGCATCGATGCTGAAGTTGGTGGAATTTCCTTCGGCATCGACTGCATAGAGCTCGGGATGCGCCTGAAGATGCCGTTCGAGGTTGTACGGTGAGTCTCCTTCGTAGTAGACACCGCCATACGCATTCAGCCCTACACCACACAGTAGACGGACATTCTCTTTCGCCGCCACATCACACAATCGCTTCGCGGATTCCAGACCGCCATGACCATCACGCAGCAAACCCCAGACCACAACAGCGTCGACATTGTTGCGTCCACACCAGCGAAACAAAGCCGTGTAGTCATCGATAAATGACTGCGTCGTACGTCCGTACTCGTTGCACGACCCATGAGTATGAGCCCCAAGTCGGTTCAAAGCCCATTCCGTACTGTGATCCCACGTCCAGAACATTCGTGTCTGAATCGGTGGTTTCTCATGAACAGCCGCTTCAGAAGCAGAAGCCGCTGTGATGGATTGATTGGGGAGAAACACGTCCCCCAGACTGACACCAATCCCGCAGGCGGCACCCAGCTGAAGGACCTCACGGCGATTCATCGCACCGAGATTCAACGCAGCCATATCGACTCTCCCTCCAAAACGGCTCATCAGTTCGGTCGCACTGAAGTTTCTCACACCGGCACAGGCCGATACAACCGAACGCGGGTCCGGGGGCACACGGGACCAGACCCACAACTCTGGTCCGCACAGCAGGCCCTACCTGCTATTCTGGTCTGCGAGAAATGGCCAACTACTTACGTCCTCCCCGAGATGCTCCGCCTCGCTGAGGCGATCTTAAAGGGACTGCTCTTGTCCGCACATCCTGCGCCGTCGGGTTTCGGACGCCCGTTCTCGCCAAATTAACCGCATCTCCCGTCACTTGAGGCGCTGAGGGTCTGAGTTGCTCAGCCGTTCTGGTGTAGTCTTCGATCTGACCGCCACCCGTACCATGACCACCACCGGTCTGGCCTGCTGCAGGAAGCCGAAGCTGTTCGCCGACCCTGAGTCTTCTTTCGGTCCGTGACTCCTCCGCAGGCTTCTTTTCCTTGCCCCTCGCTATTGCTGCCGCTGCCGCGAATGCCAGACTCCTGACAAGTGCCCAGAACTCCTTTATCATGCGTGCCTGAGCTTCATAGTTTTCGTCTCGTACCGCCCTGTCATATTGGCTCTCAATAATGGCCGCCAGTTTCTTCGCACGTTCTATTGTCATCGGCTCGGCCTCGCCTAATGAATCCGGTTCCAAGCCGTTCGCCGGAAGTGGCTTTGGAAGGTAAATCCACCGCATTCTGCCAAACCAAGTCTCGATCCGGCCATCGCCAAAGTCATAGCCGTGAGTTTTCGCTAATTTGATTGCCCGCGAGATAACAGGCTCAGAAACGCCTTGCTTTTCAAGGCTTTCAACGACTTCGTGAACCCATTCCTCAGGTACTTCCCTCACGAAGTTTGGAACGTTGCGGACGATCCAGGTAAGCACAGCCATCGCATTGCTGACATTTCCAACATGGTCGCCGCGAATTAAATGAACTGTCCCCACGGGATCTCCTTAGTTTGAAGCAAAAAAAGGGCAGGCTCCCGCCCGCCTCCGTTGAAGTGCGTTGACTGTGGCCGGCGACGAAACCACTCCTGCCACCTGCCTTAGACGTTTATGCGTAGACGCTGAAGCGAACCTGCAAAAAAGATGCTGACATCTTTGAACTTCAGCAGCGACCTGATTCAAAACGATGGCCGACAAGAAATTGCATATGCCAGGAAGTCCGTCCGCCGGTCCTGCCGTGACCAGGACCACGCGCAAAAGCGTAGAGTCAGGAATAGACCTCTTTTGTTTCAATCAACGACGCGATAGCAATCCGTGAAAGGTTCTCCGGCTTGCCCTCGCACTGCCACTCCCGACACAAACCAACTCTGGGAGCAGGGGGCCAGACCCCCAAAGTGCATGGGGCCAGACCCCGATGCTCCCGGCACTTGTCATCTGTTCAGTCGCGATCAACCGCCTCACAAGATCACGCAACGCCACAAACGAACACTAGTGTGCGTGAGAACAGGTCTGAGCTAGAGGTCGGACCTCACTTCATCAGCGCGCGGTAATCTGGGGCCAGACCCCGACACTCTCTGAAATTGTTCATCTGTTCAGAGCAGGGGGCCAGACCCCGATGCTCCCGGCACTTGTCATCTGTTCAGTCACGATCAACCGCCTCACATAATCACGCAACGCCACAAACGAACACTAGTGTGCGTGAGAACAGGGCTGAGCTAGAGGTCGGACTTCACTGCATCAGCGCGCGGTAATCTGGGGCCAGACCCCGACACTCTCTGAACTTGTTCATCTGTTCAGTATCGATCAAGTCTCTCAAGTGGTTAGATATGATACAAATGAATATAAGTGCTCGCGTGAACATACGCGAACTGGTTGTTGCGTTGGCCTCCTTCCAAATGCACGGGGTCAGACCCTGTTACTCCCGAGGCTTGCTTGTCTGTTCAGCGACGCACCTGCCTCTCGCACGGGCACGCGCCAGCTTCCTCTATTTTTCGTTATTGACCAAAAAAGCCTCAATCAACTAGCCTCCACTGACCGGGAGACCGGCGCAAGGCAGGGGATGTGGAGAATTGAAGGACTTGCGTTACCTTTATCAGTGCTCCGATCAAAACCTGGTTTGTGGCTTTTAATGTGCGGGGCTTCGGACTATCGGATGCAGCGGTGAGGTAAACCGGGAACCAGACGATCCTTATCAACTGATTTCCGATGAACTAGAGAACCCGGTTCTTCGTTCTTTGCGGGATGCAAAGGGAGGCGAGGCCGGACGTAAATCAGCAGCACAGATGGATGCTGATCAATCGGTCCTCAGAAAACAGCGGCATGGATGTGCAAAGAGCATTGTTGTCATTCTGGATGCTCATCCTCTTCTCCGGCTGCAGCCTCGTTGGCGAAAAGCAGTTCTGGTGTCAGCCCGACCTCCCTTATCGACAAGTCGGCCAGACGATTTGCGCCTATCCACCTTCGATGCCGGAATCGTCCGCCAACGAACTCAACTTTGCGGCTTACTGCGATCGAACTGGTTCACCTGACGCAACTGCCCACTACCTGAATGCTCTGGAACAGCTTTGGCCGACTCTGGAATCCGGCACCGTTGACAGAAAATACGATCCTCAGATTCTGGATATCTACCACCGAACCCTGGGCCGCTTCCTCGTTTGTGCTCAGAGACACAGACAGTACGTTCCTGGAGCGGGCGTTGTCATTCATCGGGAAGGAGGCACTCGAACGGTTCCAATCCGCCTGATCGGTCTTCCCTGGAAACCCTCTGATCTTCAGGTGATTTACCCCGTTCAAGCCTATCATGCAGACTCACTGACACGACAAGTTAAACGACCCGGCTGGGGTTTGCCCATCGTAGCAAGGCGGAAGTCTCCATCTCATGCACATCCCGGCGAACAATTTCTGTTGCCTGACAGTACTTTTTCGGTGACGGCCATCCTGAAGACCGAAGCCGTCGCAGTGAATGACACGGAATACACAACATCGCAACCCGTCCTCGAATTCTATAATCCGCTGGACGTAACGGAACTCTCCGTCGCCGCAGACTCACAACCGCTCGCCGCAGACTTCTCGGCCCCGTTTGCATTCAATGAAATCTGTGGAACCAGCGAAGTGGATCCGTTCGAGTGGTTTATTCACCCGGAAATGGATGACGGAGAAACCGGGTTGTTCTTCCTTGACCCATGGCAGCCAGGCAAGATCCCGGTCGTCCTGATTCACGGCTTGCTGTCCAGCCCGCGGACCTGGGTCAACATGGCAAGTGAGTTGCGCAGCATACCCGGGTTCTCGGATCGATATCAGATTTGGGGATTTCATTATGCTACGGGACAACCATTCTTCAACTCTGCCGCGAAGCTGAGAGGAGACCTCAATGTTGCTCTCGCTGAACTGAAACAAAACTCAAATGACCCCGCCCTCGATCATATTGTCCTGATCGGACACAGCATGGGTGGACTCATCGCGAAAGCCCAAATCTCATACAGCAACGATTACATGTGGCAGGCGATTGCCAATCGCCCTCTCTCTAACATTAACGCAGACCATGCGTCCCGCAACAAACTGTACGAGAACTTCTACTTTGCCCCTCAACCCTCCGTCCGACGCGCCATCTTCATTGCTGTCCCTCATCGTGGCTCAACGCTGGCAACACGAGTTGTCGGACAAATTGGAAGTACTCTTGTTCAACCGGATCCTCGTGTGAGAGCTTCACATCGACAACTCGTCGCAAATAATCCGGGCGTCTTTTCCCGAGAAGTGAGATACCGAATACCGACCAGTATTGATCTTCTGAAGTCCGACAGCACTTTGCTGCGAACACTCTACTGCCTGCCTGTCAACAACAATGTCAGGATGCACTCAATCATCGGAGATGGCCGCCTCTCGATTGGAGACGGTCGAGGCGACGGCGTCGTGGGAATCACCAGCGCACGGCATCCGGGAGTCGACAGTGAACTCTACGTACCCACAACCCACACTGAAATCCACGGTCGACCTGAAACGGTCTGTGAAGTCTGGCGAATCCTGTCCGAACACCACTCACAGTACCTGAATGAAATCAGCCCTCAAGTCGTCCCTGACATCCCCGCGACAACTGAACTCAACACGACCAACTCCACGCAGTCAGCAAGAATTGTCGCCTCAGGCAACTGACCACAGGCCCTGCTCGCGGCAATCGTGATTGGTAACCACGAAATACACGAACGAATCGCAGAGGAATGCGTGGGCAATCGATTACGAGCACGAGCACCGTTACCACTGAGCACGAGCACCGTTACCACTGAGCACGAGCACGAACGTACCGCAGGGGGTCGAGAGTTCGGGATATGGCAGAAGAATGCGGGACTCTACCATTTTCCTGCTTCCATTCTTCTGCCTGGATCGAACTTCTGATCCCCTGCGATTCTTTCGTGTGGTTCGCGCCTTTCGTGGTTAGACCAATTGCCTCGCCCGCACAGGCAAAATCACCATCGATTCTGCTCAGTGGTTTGATAAAATCTCCAAAAGACATGACATTAACCCACTGTGCCTCCTGCCCCCCCTCCTCGCACCCTCCTCCCCGGCGAATGAATGTTGATGCCAATGGCTAGCTCAAGACAGACCTCAGCTTCGAACGCGAGCGTGATTGCTTATCTTCGAATCATTCCAGTGGTGCTGTTCGCCATCATCATGGTTCCTCCGTTTTGCGCTGCCCAGGACAGTTCCGATCCTGCCAAAGGGGAGCTTCTCGCTGAGAGCCAGCCAACTCAGACCACCACGACGTCAGCAGACACATTTGCCAAAGATGCCGGTCCATTCCTCAAGACCTACTGCAACGACTGCCACAATGAAAACGAACGTGAGTCAGGGATTCGCGTGGATGATCTGGACGGAATGCTGCCCGACAACAAGCTGACACTCTGGGAAGCAATTCAGCGACAAGTCCGGGAACATGAGATGCCTCCGGAAGACGCCCTTCAACCATCGGCTGAAGAACGAAAGCGGTTTGATGACTGGCTGACACACGCGTTGGATGCTGCACGCTCCAGAGATGTCGCCCGCAACGGATCGGCTCGCAGACTGACAGTTCTTCAGTACCAGAACACGCTTCGTGAACTCCTGATGATCGAAGAAAACCTCACCGACATCCTCCCACCCGACGGCGTCTCAAAAGATGGCTTCACCAATAACACTGCAACACTGGCCTTGTCGCCGCTACAGCTCGATGCCTACTTTCAAATCGCGGAAAAGGCATTACGCCTCGCAGTGACAGACGAAAACCAGCCACCCACGATTGAACACTTTCGGATGGAGCTCGGCGAGAACATCAATACGGAACCGTGCCCCGACAATCTGGTGCTGGGAGCCAACAATCTTCTGTTATCGAACGCAGATTTTGTGGTGACCGAACCGCCACTTCAAAAGCCGTTCCAGTTTGTCCCCTTCGCGATGCAGCGACAATTTCGATTCATCGAAGGGTATCAGGGAAACGACACTGTTCGTGGATGGAGAGACTTTAACAGCATCTATCACGCGGTCTTCGCCTGCATGCGAGGCAGCGAGGGGTACCCAAAAGGGCTGGCGTTCGAAACTGTTCCCCGAGGATTGCTCTTGCGCCCGGCGATTCCGAGCCCGGAGATCTTTGGCGAATCAAATACCTACGGCCCCCATGCTAACTTCAAGATCTCCCTCAGAGAACTCCCTGACTACGGGAGGTTTCGTATCAGGGTTCGAGCAGCGAAAGAGGTCGATGGACTTCTGCTGGATCGACGTATCCTCGCCGAAACTCAACCAACACCGACAGAGAATTCTTCGCAACTCGAGCCGCCCGCCCAGCATTCCATCCGGTCAGACTTCCACACCCCGGTGTCGGCCGATATTACCGACGGTGGAATCTATCAACTGGAAATCTACCCCCCCGGAGTTTCAAAACCGACTGTCGCTCCTGATGCAAGCAAACTCAACGAACAGTTAATCGGCATCTGGAACTTCGACGAATCTGCCAACGGAATTGGCCCTGACAAAGTCTTTAACGGAACACTCACGCCGGGAACGAAGCTGATTGATTCCCCGTTCGGAAAAAGCCTGTCGGTCGACGGGAACGACGGAGCTGCCGTCATCCCGCGTGATGAACGGATGAATGTTGGTGAGGGGGATTTCAGTGTTACTGCATGGATCAACCCGCACGAACTGCGACAGGGAGGGATCGTCTGTCTTGGTGAGTATAACTACCAGCATGGCTGGTACTTTGATATGCCGGACAATCGAGGCATTCTGCGGATCGAAACCATGAACGAAAATCGGCAACTCAATGGTGTCGTGCAGTCCGCGCCCGGGATTCTTCGAACACATCAGTGGCAGCATGTCGCCGCCGTGGTCAAACGCGGGGAGAACCAGACGAAGCTCTATGTGAACGGCTATCATGTGGCAACAGGAACGATTCAGGGTGCCAATCTTGATAACGCTACCAAAGACCTGCACATCGGACGCATCCAGGGCGGAAATAAGTTTCTGGGAGAGATCGATGATGTGCGTCTGTTCCGACGCGCCTTAACGGATTCTGAAATCGAAGCCATTATTGAACCGGGACGCAAGTTCGCAACCGCTCCATTCCCGGAGGGCAGTCTTCATGCACGCATTACGGTAACACAATCCAACGCAAACGAAATGCGACTCTCCGGGAACATGATCCCTGGTCCCTTTGCGGTCATTCGATTGGCCCCAGGCAAGACAGAGATATCGGCCAAACTCACGGGCCCTACCAGTTCGATCGACCGGATTGACCTAAGGAGAATCGATGATGCGAGTACCCTCGGTCGGCGTTTTCTCGCTTTCGAATCCCGCTCACCGAAGCTTGGTGTGCATGTTGGTCTGCGGCGTGACTGCGGCAGTACTCTGGCTCCCGTTGGCGAACCGCAGTTGGTTGCCGATACAGAACTTCGGGAGTTCGTCTTCGAGGGGGCGATCCAGAATTTCCCGAACCCCGATGTCGAAAAGGACAACGTAAATTACCTGGCAGGCATTCGCGAAATCGGGGTTCGAAGCGAATATACGGATGATCGCGACATGCCGCGTTTGCTGATCCGGAGCGTCGAGTTCGAGGGCCCATTTTACGATTCATGGCCCCCGGCTCCCCATCGCAATCTCTTCATCCCATCCGAACACTCGCAGGACTTGCCTCGCTACGCGCGCGAAATCATCACGTCGTTCGCTTCACGAGCTTACCGGCGTCCTGCGACCGAGGACGAGATTCAGTACTTGATGAAAATATGGCAGGCAGACTTTGACCTACAGACAAAAAGTCTGCTGACTCAGGAACAACCGGCAAACGACCAACCGACTGAGAATCCAGGCACAGAGCCAACATCGAATCAGTTCCGTGAAAGCGTGATCAACACTCTCACGGTCGTTCTAAGCTCACCGCAGTTTCTGTTTCTGATCGAAAAGAGTGCGACTCCTGAAGCGGAGCCACTCGATCAATGGGAGCTGGCATCGAAGTTGTCCTATTTTCTCTGGAACTCCCCGCCTGATGAGGAGCTTCTGGAATTGGCGGCCGCGGACAAACTGACGGAGCAGCTCGATCAGCAAATCGATCGCATGGTCGACGATCCAAAGTTCAGACGGTTTGTGGAACCCTACGCATCTCAATGGTTAAGTCTTGAGAAACTCGATGCCGTTGAGATCGATGCCAAACGCTTTCCACGCCTGACCAAAGAGGTGAAGCAGGAACTACGAAAAGAGCCAGCTCGCTTCCTCGAATATCTGATCCGCAACAACCTGTCGGCTTCCAATCTAATCGCATCAGATTTTTCGCTGGCCAACGAAGTGGTCGCCAGTTATTACGGCTGGTCAGATCGGACTGAGAGCGGTTTCGAGTTCATTCCGGTTGCACATCGCGATCCCAATCGCGGCGGCGTTCTGACCCAGGCCGGGATTCTGGCGGGGCTGTCGGATGGACGTGAGCCGAATCCAGTGAAGCGAGGGGCGTGGTTTGCTCGAAAAATGATCGCGGAACCACCGGATGATCCGCCCCCAAACGTTCCGAAGCTGGAAGACTTAACACAGTTGACCCTGCGACAACGCCTCGAAAGACATCGGAGTATCAAAGGCTGCATCAAATGTCATACGGGAATCGACCCATGGGGACTCCCGTTTGAGCAATTCGACGCTGGGGGGATTACGACAACTACCGCGAGCGACAGTTCTGCGGACCTGCCTGATGGGACTCAGGTTGCAGATTTCAACGCCCTGCGAACCTATTTACTCAACGATCGAATGGAACAAGTCGCATTCAGTGCCGTGAAACATCTTTCTGTATACGCGATTGGGCGCAGTTTGACTTACAATGAAACTCGCCAGCTCAGGGAACGAGCAACCAAACTGAAAAGTGATGGATACCGGATGCGCGACATGATCCGATTTGTGATTCACAGCGAGTGGTTCCTGAAGAAGTAATAACCTCCAGACGAGTAAGGACTGACACAATGCCAATCGCAAAGAGACTCGATCGACGAGCAGTTCTGCGTGGGGTCGCGGGGGCTGCACTCGCGCTTCCTGCACTCGAGGCCATGGGGGAAATCGTAACATCGAATCCCCCAAAACGGTTTTGCGCTCTTTATACAGCCAATGGGATGTCGCTCCCCAAAGACGAACATGGGATCAGTGACTGGAGCTGGTTTCCGACAGGAGAAGAGGATGGTCAATTTCGATTCGGCAAGTCGACTGAACCATTAGCCCCATTCCGGGATCATGTCAGTTTCCTCGGCGGATTGTACCACGAAAACGGAACGAAAGCGGATCCGCACGTTTGTTCTGATATGTGGCTTACCGGCGCACCATTGCACAGTCCTAAGCCAGGAGCCTTTAACTCGGTCGGAGTCGATCAGGTCATCGCGCTGCACACGAGGCAGTACTGTCGTCAGCCATCGCTGGTGCTGTCGATCGACGCTGGAGTTGGTTTCCTCTCTCGAACCGGAACAATCTCCTATGATCTGCAGGGCCGGCCAGTCCCCGCTGAAAATCATCCTCGACGCGTCTTTGACCGACTCTTTCGAGCCGATCGCACATCCCTCGAATCGCAAAGAGATCGTTTGAAGTCACGCATCAAGCTGGTCGATGCCGTACTTGAAAGCGCAAACACTCTGAACAGACAACTCGGCAGTTCCGACCGTGACAAGATGGAACAATACCTGGCATCGCTGAGTGAACTCGAGTCGCGTTTGATTGCGTCTGAAAAGTGGATTGACATACCGCTGAAGGAGCAGGACTACAGCCATCTGAATCTGGAGGCTTCTCCGGAAGGTGAACCGGCCGATTATTACCGCAACATGTTCGATCTGATTGCACTCGCATTCGATGCCGATATCACTCGTTCAGTGACATTCATGCTCAATCGCGAAGACGGAATGGGCATCAGCGATACATTCCCTCTCAAGCTTGGTCTGACCCGAACCCATCACAACCTCTCACATGCGGGAGATAAAGACGGGCAACTGGAGTTTGCAAAGTACGACCGGTTCCTGAGTGAACAACTGGCGCATTTCTTCAGCCGTATGGAAGAGTATCGTGATGTGGAGGGCACGGTTTTCGACAACACGATCGTGTTATTTGGCAGTGGAGCAAGCACCACGCACTGGCCTAAGAACCTCCCAACGCTCGTCGCCGGCGGAAACAACATGGGCCTGCGTCATGGCCAGTACTGGCGACAGGGTGAAAACCGGATGGCCAATCTTTTCCTGAGCATCCTGCACACCATGGGAATCGAACAAAACACGTTCGCCGACAGCACCGCCACCCTCGCCAATTCAATCTTCACAAAAACATAGCCCCCCGCAACACTTCACCCGGATCACTCACCCCGCGTTTCACCCCAACAGGGTCGCACAACACACCGCCGCTGGAATTCCCCCGCCTCACGAAGCAACGATCCAGACCGTCATCTCCTCATCTGAGCGGATCGCTGCGAGATCCGGTCGGATGAGGGAAAAGTGCGATTCGTTGTTCTCGTTCCAGTTTCCAAACCGATTCACCTCTGGCACAGGGCCAGAGGGGTCTCTGCGTGGAACCGTTGTGAGAGTAGATGCGAGGGCACAAAGATTGGTCATTAGAGTCGCACCTCCGCGAGCACTGTCACTTTCACTTCGAATATGCCGCTCCGTTCCCGCTTCCACCTGACTCAGGCGATCCACGCAATCCCATCGAAACCTTGACTCAACGAACGCTACAAACCGCCTGAGCCAATCGGTGTGCTGCGGACAGGAATTGAGCATACGCTTTGGGCGATACTTGTTGAAGCTGATAGAAGACGATCAGTGTTCCATTTTCTATGACGAGCGACAGATTCGGGTTCTGATGAAACACTTGAAGCAGTGGAACAGTGATCATGCGTTCTGCGGCGGCTGGATCAATACTTCCTAAATGAAAGTGTCTGGGAAATTCGGGAGAAGCAGGCACTTTGATTTGTTGAAAGGCCCCGAAAAACTGGCTGAGCAATCGATCGCCGAGACCCATCGGAAAGACAAACAGATCAGGCAGGTGCGGAACGAGATCAGGAAACACAACCAGTGACTCATCTGCCTCGAAGGACACAGCTCCATAGTCGTAGGCATAAAAATAGTCGAGTGCAAAGTGGGGCACGTTTTTGTCTGTCGAAGCCAGCACGTTCCTTCCTTTGGCAGATGTCGGATTCTGCATGAAGCTAATGGACTTAAGCAGTTCCATCACAGAGTTGGATGCCTTCATTGCAAATTCGAGGTGCAACGCTTCAGCGACGTGGGCCAGATCGACACTGCGCCAGGCTCGCTTCCGGGCTCCTCGCACCAACAACGCAATTGCCAGGCCGGCGACAGACCAAAACGGTCCACTCAAAGCGATGGGAGCCGATATGTTGCTGTTCTTCGTGATTTGAAAGGCAACCATCGCAACCACCATTGCCGCCACAGGAAACAGGAAAATCCCAAGTACTCCCAACCAAAAAAGACGGTTGTAGAATTGATATCCCCGGAGCGCTGCCTGTTTGGATTGAGCCTGATCCATTGACCAAACTTCCCGAAGGTGTTGATGAAAATGCAGAAGAAGCTAAAAAGGGTCGAAGCCAGCATTCAAGCAATATCGAGCGTGACTACGGCTTTCTGTTTGGAGTGTCATGTTATTTTAGTTTCTAAACCGATTCACCTCTGGCCATGCAATTCAGGCACTCTTGGTATAGCGACATTCTTTAACGCGAGTTGCAGATCTGCCGTGGCTTGAATTTGGTTGCAGAAATCAAGTCTGTTCGGCCGCATGTCCCAGGAATCACGGATAGGATGCGTTGATGAGAGACGTTACGAGAATCCTGTCAGCCATCGAACGCGGCGATCCCAGCGCGGCGGATAAACTGCTGCCGCTGGTTTATGAGGAACTGCGCAGACTGGCCGCAGCGAAGCTCTCGAAGGAGAAGCCGGGGCAGACGCTGCAGCCAACGATGCTGGTCCATGAAGCCTATGTCCGGCTGGTGGATGTGGATCAGCCACAGCAGTGGAATGGTCGAGGTCACTTTTTTGGCGCGGCGGCGGAAGCGATGCGGCGAATCCTGGTGGAAAAGGCTCGCCGCAAACAGAGTCAGAAACATGGCGGCGATTTGCGACGTGTCGAACTGGATGACGCCGCCGCTGCCATCGAGAACCCGGTCGAGGATCTGCTGGCTCTCGACGAGGCGCTGACGCGGTTCGAGCAAAAGTGGCCCGACAAGGCCAGGCTGGTGAAACTGAAGTATTTCGCCGGGTTGACGATTCCCGAGGCATCGGCGGCGATGGGCATCTCGACGGCAACGGCCGAGCGGTACTGGAAATTCGCCCGTGCCTGGCTGCATTCCGAACTGAAAGGCAGCATTTGAATGGTGAACCCACCGACGACAAAAGAAAGTTCGAAGAATACTGATGGGGTTAATGTGTGGTTTTCGCACTGATCTTTGGAATGCTTCAAGTTTCTCCGTAATAGCGGCCGGAGCGTCGTATGTCTGACCAAAAACCGAATCTGGATTCTCTGTTTGAAGCAGCCGTGGAGATCGAGTCCGCTGAAGAACGGGCCGAGTTCCTCGACAAATCCTGTAGCGAGAATCTGGAACTGCGGAAGCAACTGGAGCGATTGCTGCAGTCGCATGAGCAGGCCGGCAGCTTTCTTGACAGGTCACCAGCGGAACTGGAAGCCACGATTCTCACCGATGACCCTGACGGCAATCTGGCTGCAGTGCTGCATGCAGGGTTGGCTCCGGCATTTACCGACGAGCAGGCCATTGTCGTCGGTGATGGGAGTCACAGCGTCCTGAAGATGCTGGCCCAGACGTTGAACAAGGTGCCGCGCGTCGCATTGCGGGAATCGCCGGCGAAAGTGGCCGAACCAATCGTGCGGCCGAAGTCGGCGGAGATGCCAAATCATGATTCGGACAGCCGGTATCAGTTGCAGGGAGAGATCGCTCGCGGCGGGATGGGGGCGATTCTGAAGGGACGCGATACCGATCTGGGGCGAGATCTCGCGATCAAAGTGCTGCTGGATGCTCATAAAGATAAGCCGGATGTTGTGAATCGCTTTATCGAAGAGGCACAGATCGGCGGGCAGCTGCAGCATCCGGGGATCGCTCCGGTTTATGAGCTGGGGCAGTTCAGTGACCGACGTCCATTTTTCAGTATGAAGCTAGTGAAGGGACAAACGTTTTCTCGTTTTTTGGCTGACCGTCAGAATCTGGCAGAGGACCGTGGCCGATTCATTGGCATCTTCGAACAGATCTGCCAGACGATGGCGTATGCGCATTCGCGCGGGGTCATTCATCGAGATCTCAAGCCGGCGAACATCATGGTTGGGGCATTCGGCGAAGTGCAGGTCATGGACTGGGGATTGGCGAAGGTGCTGCCAACGGGTGGCGTTGTCGATGAAAGGCGCGCGAAGGATCAGGATCAAAGCATCATACAAACGCTGCGAAGTCGAACCGGCGCTGGTGACGGCAGTGATCTTCCGATTGTCGGGAGCATCGGCAGTCACGGTTCAGAAACGCTTGCCGGGAGCGTGATGGGGACTCCGGCTTACATGCCGCCGGAACAGGCGCTGGGAGAAATCGATAATCTCGATGAACGAGCCGATGTGTTCGGACTGGGTGCGATCCTGTGCGAGATTCTGACCGGGCAGCCGCCGTATGTCGGAACAGACGGAACTCAGGTCTATCGCATGGCGACACGCGGAAAGTTGAGCGACTGCTTTGCGCGGCTTGATGCGTGTGAGGTGGATGCGGAACTGGTCGCCATTGCGAAGCAGTGTCTTGAGCTGGAGCCAAAAGATCGGCCCCGCGATGCGGGGGTGTTGGCCGAGCGAGTCACGATGCATCTGGCTTCTGTGGAATCGCGGTTACATGCGGCGGAAGTGAATCGGGCAGCGGAGGCAGCTCGGGCGGAAGAGGCTTTGCAGACAGCGAAGGAACATGAACTCGCGGCAAGCGCGGAACGGCGTGCTCGGAAGCTGCAGATGGGATTGGCCGTGGTCGTATTGTGCGTGATGACGATCGGTGGCATCGCAGCGACATGGACGGCAGCGGTGCAGAGCCAGCTCAAGAATGACGCGCTGCGTGCGGAGCAGACAGCGATCAGGGCGCGCGAGAAGGAAGCGATGCAGCGCGGACGCGCCGAGGAGCAGCAGGCTCTTGCCGAGAAGCAACAAACTCGCGCTGAACAGGAAGAAGCCCGGGCGAAAGAGGCGATGCAGCGGGCTGAGGATGAAAAGCTTCGCTCGATCAATCTCCTGGCGGACATGCAGACCGAGCGCGGGCTGCAGGCGGCTCGCGAAGGGCAGGGCGCGAAAGCGGTTCTGTGGTTTGCGAATGCAGCGGCGCTCACTCCGCATGATCGCCAGCGACAGATCGCCAATCAGCGGCGTGCTCAGACCTGGAGCAGCGATGCGATGATGCCCGTCGCCTTGCTTAAACCGGGAAAAGAGTCGAGACGCGTTGAGTTTCAGCTGGGCGGCTCGTTGTTGCTGACAGTCGGACAGAACGGCCTTCGCGTTTGGGATTGGCGGAATGAAGTTGCTTTGCCGTGGAGCGAACAGTTTCCGGCGGTCATCGACGCGGCGATGTCGCCCGATGGAAAAACAATCGCAGCGCTATTCAGCAATGACGAAGTACAGTTGCTCGATCCGACAACGGGCACCGCACTGCGAGGATTCAATACTGTGAAAGGAATGAGCCTGGTCGAATGGTCGCCTGACAGTGCGCGTGTGGCGGTCGCAGGCACTCAGTTACAGGTTTGGAACGTCAGCAACGAGCCAGCGATGGAATCCGACTGGCCTCACCCGGCAAAGATTGGTGGCGTGCGGTTCAGCCGTTCGGGAAGTCGCGTTCTGAGTTCCAGCGAGGACCGTCTTGTACGGGTCTATGCGATCGACGACGCGACGCTGCCCGCACCGCTTTTTGCTCCGGTCGAGCATCTGCCTGAGTCATGGGCCTCAGCTCACAGAGCGACTCCGGTGTTTTGCGACAACGATCGCCTCTTCGTGACGATCAGTGGTTCGACGCATCAGCCTGCCATGTACGAGGTCGCAACGGGAAAGCTCCAGGCGGTCGACTGGAAACTTTCGGGCTACTTCGATCGGTCGCTTGAAACCAGTTCCGATGGTCGCTGGATCGTGGTCGGTGGCCCAACGGATGGAGCATTGCTGAGCACAGACGGCATCACGAGCTTCGTCATGTCGCATGCCAATCACCTGCATCAGGCACTGATCGCACCGAATGGTCAGTCGCTGGCAACGCTGGGCTATGATGGAATCGCGCGAGTGTTTCCGTTGCGCGACTCTGACCAGGGAAAGGTGGGACCGCCGACGATCATTCCGCAGCAGCATACTCAGGCGAACGGCGCGTTTTCCTCCGACAGCCAGGCGCTGGCAATCGCGGCTAGCGAGCAGATCGTGATTTGGGAGCGGAAGCCGGCGTCGCCGATCGTCGGGCATGTGGCCTGGGCCGATCACTCATGGCGACCGCGTCCCAGTTTCGACGGACAGTTCGTGACAGAGGGGGTCTATCACGAGTACTACGCTGGTTTCTCGCCAAAGCAGGCCGAGCTGAAAGTCGCACGCATGGCGGATGGGAGCGCTGCGGGGCCGACCATCACGCTGACCGGCTTGTTGCTCGATTCGTGCATTTGTTCAGACAACGCCTCGGTGGCAGCAGTCACGGTCGACGGCACGAACGGACTACTCTCTCTGTTCGACATCGCGACGGGAACGCCGAAGTGGCCCGCTTTAGTGCTTCCGGCGCCGCCGCTGAGTGTCGCCGCTCGACCAGGGCGACCGCTGGTTGCGGTCCTGTGTCAGGATGGGCAAGTCGTTGTCGTTGATCTGGCCAGAGCTCAAATAGAGCAAACTCACGTTCATCCCGGCACGGGAAATGTTCCGGGGCCGCCGAACGCACGCGTTGCGTATTCTCCGGATGGAGCAACACTCGTCGTAGTGTTGCCAAATCAGAACGTCGCTATTTACGACGCTCAAACCGGTGAGCCGCGCTGTCCGAACTTCAGCCCTCTTATCCAAGGGGGATTCACTCGAAGCATAGCGTTTTCGCCCGACAGTCGTTTCCTGGCGACGGCCGTCACTGGCAAGAACATGGCTCAGGTTTGGAGCCTCGCGACGGGCGAGAAGGTCGGTATTGGCATGTCGCATCCTGGCGACGAGTTTGGGTTGTGGTCCATCACCTTTAGTCCCGACGGTAAGCAGCTGGTCACCGGTCACAAAGATGGCCGCATTCGGACTTTCGACTGGCGGACGGGCGAGATGGTCGGCACGCCGCTGCAACATCCGGATGAAGTCAACGACATCGTCTTTACACCGGATGGTCGTCATCTGCTGGCATGCGTCCAAATGGCGACGCTGCATGTATGGGACGTCGCGACCAGCAAGCTCGCCGTACCGCTGCTGCCCGAGTTAAGGCAGGATGGCGCGTCGACAGAGACAGTTGGGTTGGCTCAAAACCGCGTCGTCGTGAATTCTAATACACGGTATTCCGTACTCGATCTCTCGACACTGCTGCCGCCCATCGAAGAGGATCTCTCTTCGCTTCTGCGGCGTGCGGAACTGGCGACGAACCACAAGCTGCAGAACGGCGAACTCGTACCGCTGGAGTCACACGAATGGAGCACGCGCTGGGAGCAGCTCGTCGCCGCGCGGCAGACCCCGGAGCAAATGGCCGAGCTGCTCGCAGCAGCACTCGATGATGCGACAGATGAGGCAGCTCAGAGTCTCGTCATTGCGCGGGCAACTCGGCGCGGGTTGCTGGAGCAATTGCACGTCCTGCGTCCGAAATCGCTGCCGTTATCAGTGGCGGTCGCGATTGAGCTGAGCAGGCAGGGCCGGCTTGATGAAGCGATTAAGCACCGCGATCGCTTATTGGCGATGATGCGTGAGTCAGGCTTCCGCCCTGTCGATGGAAGTGAAGAAAGAATGACAGACAGGATGCCTATCCTGCTCAATGACCTCTCGCTGTTGCTGACGATCGACGCTCCACGCGGAAAATGGCTGACGCTCGAACCGACCGACGTCACTTCAACAATCGACATGAAATTCACTCTCCTGCCGAACGGCCTTGTTCTGGCGACGTCAGGCGAGAACGCGACCGAGCCCACGATTTACACGATTCGAAGTTCGCCAAAAATTAAGCAGATTGCGGCGCTGCGTCTGAATATAGTTCCGCATGCGTCCCTTCCCGACGGCGGTTCGGGACTGTTTGGCGGGGGCTTTAACCTCGCGGAGGTTCGGGTTCGCATCCGACGCAATGACGGTACTGAAATACCGGTAACGCTGTCGCACGCATCCGCAAGCTACGTTCGTCCGCTTGACTCCGAAACAATGCGGCAAGATGGCCCGTGGGCAGTGCTGGATGGTGACCTCAGCTCTCATTGGACCGGGTGGCCTCACATTCTCAAGTCGCACTGGTTAATGCTTGTCGCGAGCCAGCCGTGCGAACTCAAAGACGACGATGAATTGATTGTTGAACTCGAATCAGGAAACTCAAAATATCCGCAGGCGCGGCTTGGCCATTTCGAATTATCTGTCAGCGAAGAACCGCGAGGCGGCTTCGCTGACGAGCTGCTAACCGCCGTGCGAAACGGCGACTTGCCAACCGTTGAACTCTTCGCGGCCGCGTGTCTCATTAATGGAGAGTCGCAGGTTGCGCTCGAAGTCCTGCATCGCGATGAAGAACGCGACCGTTCAAATAACGACAGCGCGAAACGCGAGGGCGATACGTTGCTTCGAGCGCTGCTGACGGCAACGGCTCTGCAGCAATTGGGACAACGCGAGCTTGCTCAGCAAACAGTCAGAGCTGCTGTCGACGAGATGGGGCTGGAAGAGTGGCCACATTCGCTGACCGGTTTCTATCAGCGGATACTCCGCGACGAGGCCGGGTTGTCTATGAGCGATTTCATCAGGAAGCGTGAACAAGCCGCAGCCCGAGACGTCACCGAGCGACTTGCGTGGGAAGCCATGCAAGCCGCGCAGGTGGCTGAGCGTGAACTCGCAATGCTCACGAAAGCAATCGAACTTAATCCAACCGAGACTGCCGGCTACCTGACTCGCGCGACGTATCTCTCACGTCTCGGTCGCTGGAAAGAGAGTGCGGCAGACTTTGACGAGGTCCTCAAGCGTCAACAGACGGACCGCATTGCCTGGCTGAACGTCGCGACCACCAACTTAATGGCGGGTGACGAAGCGGCATATCGCGACCTCTGCTCGAAGATGCTTGTGCAATTCAGGGATTCCGATGATCCCGTCGTCGTGTCCTCGCTCTGCAAGGTCTGCCTGCTGCGACCTGAGGCCGTCGAACTCAGTGCCATTCCGATGGCGAAACTCAACGCAATTGCGATACGGGAATTCACCGAAAGGAAGGCATCGTTCTCGGTCATGAATGCGGGACTTGCGGCCTATCGCGCCGGACGTTTTGACGAGTCGCTCGAATGGCTCGGCAAGACCACAAACCTGACGGGCTTCGCCGGCGCTCAAGTCTTCGCGACACGCGCCATGGCGGAAGAGAAACTCGGTCGGCATGATGATGCCGTGAAGTCGCTGGCTCTGGCCGAAGCTCTGACTCCCGATGTGCTCGCCGATCTCGGCACCTCCAGGTACAAAGGCTCACTACCGGTTTCCGAATGGCCCCTGTATCGTGACAACGTTGTCAACGAACTGCTCCGCCGCGAAGCCTCGCTGCTGATCCATCAGAGCGAAGCACGCACGACTCCGTTCGTGCCACATCCGACATCGAACTCCACGACGTCAGAACAATGGGCTGTGCTCGGAGAGTGGGCTGAAGCGGCGAAGGCCAGCCTCCAGTTGACAGCCAGTAATCCGCGTGACCGCGTGGAGATATCTCGGCGGGCCGCGCTGCAATTGCTTGCAGATGATGTCGAGGGCTATCGGAAGACGTGTCAGACGAACCTCACGACCTTTACCGGGACGCTTACGACCGACGAGGCAGAGTCGCTCACGAAAACGTGCCTCCTGAGTGATAGCGGCGTTGAGCTTACTCGCCTGCCGATCAAACAACTACGCGATGCCGTCGATGACCCGCAGCAGAAGACTGGTCGCTCTTTCTATCTCGCCACGAGTATGTTGGCGGCGTATCGCGCCGGTCAGTGGGAACTGGTTCTGAGCGAGTCGCAGAAACAAACAAAATTTTCCGGTTACACCGGCGCGCTGTCACTGGTGGTGCGATCGATGGCCGAGGAGAAGCTCGGTCAGCACGAGAAAGCTCTCGAGTCCCTGGAGAACGCTGAGAAGCTGATCCCAACGGAACTTCGCACGCTTGGAACTGCCGAGTACACTGGCCCGCTCCCCGTCGCGGCCACAACAGTCCACGTCGACTGGCTGCTCGCCGAAGTAATCCGCAGCGAAGCCGGGCATCTCATTCGAGGGGATGCGATTTCCGCACATCGAGTCTCATCATTCTTCGACAGCGCCGAATTCGATCAGGCACTACGACGTGATCAATTCGCAATGCAGGGCAATTGGGCCAAAGCTGCGGAGGCTGCCGAGACCGACCAAAAAGATGCTCAGCAGGATCGAGGCCTGTTCGCCTACACCGCCGCACTACTCATGCTGGCAGGCGATGTCGAAGGGCATCGTCAATTCTGCGATCGCGCATTGAAGCCGTTCGAGCCGATCACAGATGCCGCTGTCGCCGAGTCCTTGTGCAAAGGGAGCCTGCTGTCATCCGATGCAGTTCGGCTTGACCGCCTGCCGATTCAGATAATGCGAGACGGCTTCGCGAACGAATCCTATCAGCCTGCGTGGGAGTGGTTCCGCGCGTGCAACACGCTGGTGCTGTACCGCGAAGGAAAGTTTGGGGAGGCGATCCTGGAAACGAAGATGATTAATCCATTGTCCGGCCATGTCGGCGCTCTGGCTCTCGTCACACGAGCCATGTCCGAAGAGAAACTCGGTCAACACGAGCAAGCTCTCCGGACGCTTGCCCAGGCTGAAACGATCATCCCAGCGGAGCTGAGTACGCTCGGCACCGAAAAACACAGAGGCAAAGCGATCGTCCCGCACGACACGATCAGCGTTGACTGGCTGATCCCCGAAATACTCCGCCGAGAAGCCACTGCGATGATCAGAAAGTGATCTTCGAAGAACCAATGAAGATGCAGGGAGCTGTTTAACGAGACAGTCAGAGAGTTCGAAAGGGTTGTTCCCGCAGTAGGAGCCCACCGTGTTCTGATGATCCTGCAGCAGCCACGGAATGTCGCTGGGAGTCGCCTGCGGTTGACCCCAACGCGGTCGCACGGCACGTTGCCGTTGGAATCCACTCGCAGCGGATGGCAACGATCCAGACTGTCATCTCCTCATCCGAACGGATCACTGCGCGATCCGATCAGATGAGGAAAAAGAGCGACTTGTTTTTCTCGTTCCAGTTTCCAAACCGATTCACCTCCGGCACAGGGCCAGAGGGGTCTGCAGGGCGAGTGGCGTCTGTTTGTGCAACGGTTGTGAAAGTGGGAGCAACAGCACAAAGATTGGTCATGAGAGTCTCGCCACGCTCAGTGAAAGAAGCTTTGATCATGGCTGCGACAGCTGGATCATTTTGACCGATCGCTGGTTGCCCAAGTCGCTCAAATGCAAAACTGGTCCGGTGTTCGGCTGATGATCGAGCGTGGCCGGCCAATTGATGCGGTCGGCTGGATGGACGCTCGACCACTGACTTGGGCACTTTGTTTCGGCAACGTAGAAATGGTGGATTTTCTTTTGGCCCGCGGCGCATCACTCTCACCTGCAGGTCAATACTTACAGTCTCCGTTGCGCACCCTTGTCCATTGCCGCTGGAAGAAACGCGAACAGGCCGCATGTCTTGAACGGCTCCTGCAGGAGAATGTCACGGTACCGGAAAGTTTCGTTCCGTGTGGTATCATAGAGTTCGACAACATTCTGCGCAGAAGTGCGGGGCACCGGGATGGGCGGATTACTCGGGCTTTTGAACGAGCCTCAAGCGTAAACTCTTTGTTGACTATGGCCGTACAAAAGGGATTCAACAGGAAAATTCTGAATGAAAATAGAATCGCTAGTCACATTCTTCATTTGCTCCGCACTCGTCAATTGTGTTGGGCAGCAAGTCGCCTTGCCGGATGAGCCGCCTGGCGTTGCAGACGAAAACAAGGCTTCGGAAGTCGAGCGACTCAGATTCACCGTGGGGGTATGCGCGATCTTCCAGGACAGTAGAGGAGACTATTGGTTTGGAAGTCACGGTGAAGGTCTATGTCGATACGACGGAGAAGCGTTTGAGTACTTCACCACCAAAGATGGCTTGGCCGACGATCACATTCGTTCCGTTCAGGAAGACTCCAGGGGCGCCATTTGGGTTGATACTCAGCACGGCGTTAGCCGCCATGAAGGAAACGCGTTCGTATCCTTCCCTGAAACGCGGCCAGTGCCGTCTGCATCCAGGTTAGTTCCATCATTTTTGGGCAGCATGCAAGAGCAATGGCGGAAATCGGATACCGACTTGTGGTTCAGTGCTGGGACTCGTGAGGGCGTTTTTCGATACGATGGGCAACAATTCCGCTACTTACCTTTTCCACATCCTGGGACTTCGGTCACAGGCAATACTTACGCTGTGACCGGATTCTCCGCTGGAAAAAACAATGTTCTATGGATAAGCACCTATGCAGGTGTCTTCGGGTACAACGGCGAAAACCTAACGGCCATCAACGACGAAACGCTCGGATATTCGAATCGTGATGACCGAATTCATGTGCGATGCATTCTTGAAGATAGCCAAGGCAGGTTGTGGATTGGCAATAATGGAATTGGCGTCTTGCTGAAAGAAGGCGAGACCATCGTCAATTTCTCCAGGGAGCACGGGAGGCTGATGCCCATGGACGCCTTCGAATCAAACACTTTGGCTAAGCGATTCTCCATGAATTCGGGGCTCCAATCGGTTTTTGCTCTAGCCGAAGACTGCCATGGAAACATCTGGTTTGGCGACAGGGATACCGGAGCATGGCGATACGACGGAAAGACTCTGGTCAATTTTGCGATCGATGAAGAACTGAGTTCTCAGATGATTTGGGATATTTACGAGGATCACAGTCAGAATCTACTTTTCGCGATGGCACATGGCGGTGTTTACCAATTCACCGGCAGCACATTCGTCAAGAGATTTTGAGTAACCCTTGGGAAGGTTATTGTTGGTACCGTGTTGGTCCTCGCCATTCGCGATGCAAACATCGAACTGCGCATCACTGGGGTCAAGCGAGATGAATAGTCCGAAGGGCTTGCCGGTTTTCGTCACGTTGGCAGCGACTCTTGTTGGATGCAGTAATCAAACAACAGCGGCAGTCACCGATTGCCGTCGCGCAGCCGGTCGGCCACCATTAATGATCCAGAGTAAGGGACCAATATGCCCTCACTCATGCGACTCTTCGTCGCTGGATTGTACCATGTCGCCTGAGGGGAGATTTGAAGCCAGGTCCATACTGTCATGCAGCACGCGGCCGATTTCAATGTCGCTCTGAGCTCCAGGTCGGAATAACAGGAAGTGTCGAGGATTGCGAACGACACCAGGCGTCTTCCCGACACGATTGCGACTGTGCCAGAGGTGATAGGTGCGAGCCCCAGCTGCCAGCTCTTCTCGAGCAACACATCCTGGGCGATCAGGCGACTCTGCGATATCGATGATCGCCTTAGTCAACAATGCTTCGTAACGCAATCTCGCGAGCTCGCCAAAGTTCTCATGACTCCATTCCAGGATGCTGACGATGTCTTCGCTCGCCGCATTGGCAAGTACTACACGCGGCATGGATCAACCAGACTTTCCGTTCTTCGAGCGTTTAGCGGCTTGACGACCTAGTTTAGAAATGTGAGCCGCAATTTGATTTTCAGTTCCAAGCCGAACTCCCTCGCCCTGATCGAGTTGCTGAAATCCTTCTGCCGCCAAATGCTTCAGCAACTCAAGTCGACGATCGTCTTCAGCGGTTCTTTGCTCGAGCAAGCGCAACCCTTCACGAACCACCTCGCTCGCGTTCTTGTACTTGCCTGAGTTGACCAGTGAATCTACCAAGTCAGCGTAGTGTTCCGTCAGGCTGATGTTTTTCGTCGCCATTTCAATCCTCGCTGAAAGTCCAAAGTGCCTGGATTCCGTGTGAAGTCATCATAGCGGAATTGGCAAAAATTGCCAATTCTGGACTTACCGGCTACCGCACTAGCCCCACCGAAAAGAACAACTCTCAAACTCTCAGTTTTCAGCCACCGGCAGTACTCTCCAAAGCCCCAATTCTGTTAACCCGTCTACGAACTTTTCAAGAGCCAGTTAACAGCCGCAAGAGCAAAACTGTTAACCAGTGGGTCAGTTTTTATAGGGTCCGCGAACTTTTGACCCGCGAGTTAACAGCAGGCGCGAGTTTGAGGTGCGGGAGCAGGGATTGGAGTGGTGTCGGCGGGGAAAGATCGGCGTTCGAAACGGCTGGGCTGCTGGCTGCAGACCCCTGGGTGACGAATGCTCGCCGGGGGCGTTAGCAATCTGATGGCTGTTGAGAGTGTTGGCCATCGAGGCAACGTGGTTCGTAGAATCGTTGATAAGAGAGAGGGCTGCGAAGAGTGGCAGACAATCGATCGACAACCTGACGTATACGCGAACATTCAATTGAATCGGCTCGGAAGAACATCAAAAAATATCAGAGCCAACTGCATTAATAACCATGGCACGACAATGAAGACCGTTTCCATCCTGGGCTTCCAACTTGAAGCCAGCAGAAAACATAAGCCGAGAACTGAAGATGCGATCCCAATCCAGAAACCCTTTTTCCAGAGAACATCCTGATCTTCAATCAATACAGATGCCACACTTCGTACGAGGACTGGGATTGTGAACGCAAAAAGAACACAGAGAAAACGGGATTGGCGTTTCATTGGTCATTCTTTTCTAATGAAGTCTGGCCGAGGGATTCGCATGATGTGACTCTCATAGCCGATGAGTGCGAATCCTCGAAAGTCATCAAGGCCAGGGATGACCTTCTGTTTTCCTTTAATGGAGAATGCTGCGTGAGTCACGATTTTGTCTTCAAGGGCGCCGAAGAATAAAGCCAGTTCGACAGCTCCCTCATCTTCATCTCGATCTTGCGGAGAAACCCCCAAAGCATCTCGGATAATGACGTCCGCTGACCAATGAAGTTCATTTCCCACTCGCTGGGCTCGAGTATTCACTACTTCGAACCAGAATGCTCCTGGCCCATCGCAGTTTGCTTCACGTGCTGACTGTGGCAAATCACCATATAGTGTTTCTCCGTTGTTTTCGCCTTGAGATTGAAGTGCAGGCATCAAGGTCTTCCACCAGTGATTTTCTTTGTCGCGGTCTGGTATCACTAAGGCGATTTGGTTCGACTCACCTGATTCGATTCCAGAAAGCTGAAAGTTCAGTAGTTGCCATTGAACGTATTTTCTTGCCCGATCCTGTGCTTCCTTATTCCAGCCAGGATAACGTCGCTCAAACCAACCCTGATATGAAAGATCTCTAAAATTCCCCCATTTGAATTGATCAGTGAAACTTGGGGAAGGTTCCAATTGCCATGGATGTTGCATGTTTTTGAGTGTTTGCTCCACATAAGGTCGCCATGGATGGTCTGGGTGCGTTTTGAGCCACTCCTCAAGGTCGTGTTGGCCTTCAAAGCCGAATTCATCCAACCCCGTCGGATCCACCGAATTGGGCATGGAGTTACCGACGTATCTCCGCAGGTTGGCGTCCTCGGCTGCGAAGCCGATCGGGTCTTCGCTGATGAATCTGCCGAGGCGAGGGTCGTACCAGCGGGCGCGGTAGTAGATCAGCCTGGTGACGGCATCCGGCTCGCGTCCGGTGTAGCTGCGTTGCGGCGAGTATTCGTTGCCTGTGACACTTAGGCCCGGCAGATCGCCTTCGTTGGCGGTCCCGGTCTGTGGATTGTCGGCACTCACCACGCTGCCTGCTGAGTTGTACGTCAGATGGTTGACGACGTCCGCCTGATCCCCCGGAGTACCATCGAAGATAGCCACGTCGCGGACCGTGTTCTGGTGGTCGAACACGTACCAATTGCCTTTTTTGAAAATCCACTCGACAGATCAAAATGTCGATGCGAAAATTGCCTGAATTGATCCTCGGTTAACGAGAACAGAGCAGGATATCCCCATGACGACAAGAGATGACATTCTCGCACAGGCGCTGGCCTTGCCACCGGCGGATCAGGCCTTTCTGGCGGATATGCTGGAGCAGCAAATTTCCGCAGGGCATTTTTCGTCTTCGGAGATTGGGGAAATCTGGTCTAACGAGATCAACCGACGAATCGCTGCCTATGATCAGGGGGAAACAGCTACAGTCGATTTTGATAAATCACTGGAACATCTGAAACGGGCAGTTGCCGAGCACCGTCACCGTCAGGCAACACCGTGAATTTTCGAGTACTGCCAGCGGCGCAGGGCGAGGCTGTCGCTGCTGCGATCTGGTATGAAGACCGACAGTCTGGACTTGGCGATGAATTTATCTCTGAATTGAATTCTGCGTTCGACGTGATTCAACGGAATCCTCTGAGTGCCCCACGGCTGGAATACTACTCCGGTCCTCATGAGATTCGGAGGCAAATGCTGCATCGGTTTCCCTACGCAGTCGTATACCTCTGTCGCGACGATGAGATCGTGGTCGTTGCCTTAGCGCATTCTCGCCGGCGTCCGCTGCACTGGCTGAATCGCCTTGTTTGAAGCACAGTACACTTCACCATATTCTAGTTTCCAAACCGGTTCACCTCTGGCACAGGGCCAAAGGGGTCTCTGCAGGGCGAGCGGCGTTTGTTCGTGCAACGGTGATGAAAGTGGGGGCGAGGGCACGATGAGTTTTCGATGGCATCGCGTCGTTGTGCCACACCTGGCGAATTTGCCTTTGTCGCACCGGCATTGCACCAAGGTCCAGGTCGTGTATCAGAACCCCACAGTCGCCGTGCTGACAAGAGCTCTTGAGACACCATTCACCGATCCGTAGTTATCAACGCGGTTCTGGTGCTGACGAACGTGCGTTGGCACAGGGCTGCCAAGGCAGCGATATGGCTGGATCAATCAACCCCGTCGGATCCACCCCATTGGGCACGGAGTTGTCGACGTATCTGGACAGATTCGTATCGTCGACCGTTGATCGGCAGCTCATCGTCCTGCGTCACCGATCACCTTAACTCCCTGATTTCCACCGCACTTTCCCAACTCAGAATATTCTTACGGGCGGCTTTGATCTGCCGCCAACTGTGCCCTGCGGCTGGATTCAACCCATACTCTTTTCATAGATCAGTTTTCTGACGCGATTCGGTTCAAACGTGGACCTGTAGAGTTTAAAGTTTCTCTGCCGTCTGCATTGGAAGAAACATCCGGTCAGGTAATTTCGGTAGCGAGATAAACCCGAACTTCTCATAAAAATGCGTTGCGGCTTCACCTTTGGAATCCACAACGATCAGGCTTGCCGCGATCTCAATTGCCACTCGGACGCAACGTGTGATTGCATCGGACAAAAGTAGCGAGCCGACGCCTGGATAATCCACGTCTCGAGCCAATCTTCCTGCCAGGATTGCGGGAATTTCGGGATATCGCGGAAGCCTTCTTGTGACCTCTTCCGGTAAATCAGAAAGGGCTACCGACGTCGCGCACAGAGTATAAAAACCGATGACTCGCTTCGGCTCCTCGCGCTTGAGCACAACAAAAACTGCCGCCGCCTTTCGTTTTACATCTTGTTTCGCATACTTGGCCAGGTAGTCGTTGAGAACTGACACGCCACAATCAAATTGCGTTCGATCGTGTTGATTGCCGAGCGGCTCACAAACGTGGCCCTTCATCGGCTTTCGACCTGCTTGCGATAGTCCTCCATAGCAAGCTTCAATATCTTGTTTGGCTTCCTGGGAGACAATAAAGCATCGACCAGTATTTTGCTTTGCGCCTGGTCTAAGTGCAGCTTCTCATGCTCGTCGATCACCTTCTTTGCAGCGACTTCAACATGAGCAAGCACAAATTCGGAAACGGTCCGACCACTGAAGGCGGCAGCCCGCTCGATTAGAGCTTTCTGCTCTTGAGAAACTCGAGTTTCGATTCGAGCCGACTTTGAGGTGCTGTTTGCAGTTGCCATCGCTTGCTCCTTGATTCGATTAATTGTACGGCATATTTCCGTACATGCCAATCGAATCCATCTGGCTGCATCAGGGTAGCGCCTGTGCATAGACGTCGGTGTCAATCGCCTTTTGGATCGCTATTCTAGTTTCCAAACCGATTCACCTCTGGCACAGGGCCAGAGGGGTCTTTGCGTGGAACCGACGTCCACTTCTTCAGATCGCCATGCCGCATAAGACAGTGAAGCCTGAATATTATCGGCTTCTATGTACGGATAGTCACGAAGAATCTCTTCTGTACTGCTCCCGCTCGCAATCAGCCCGACAATCGTTCCCACTGTCACTCGCGTCCCCCGAATGCAGGGCTTGCCTCCCATAACAAGGAGATTTGCAACAAAGGGCGGAAAACAAAAAACGCCGAGGAGAAGCACTCCCGGCGTTCTTCATTTTGATGGATTGTTTTCGGGAGTTTGAGATGTCTCAAAAAGCTCCCCGAAAGGGACTCTCTACGTAACCACCCGCGTCTCTTCCCGGGAGAGTAAATCGACGCAAATCGTTACGTATCAATGTTTTCGGCAGGTTCGAGTCTCTTTCGATGTGCATCAAACGACACCAGACGACTACGAACTTTTCAAGAGCCAGTGAACAGCCGCCAGAGCAAAACTGTTAACCAGCGGGGCGGTTTTGGGAGGGTCCGCGAACTTTTGACCCGCCAGTTAACAGCAGGCGCGAGTTTGAGGTGCGGGAGCAGGGGTTGGAGTGGTGTCGGCGGGGTGAATTTGCGGAGGGAGCGACTGGTTGAGAACTGCAGGCCTGATGGGAGCGTCATCAACCCGATGGTTGTTGAGAGTTGTAACTCCGGGGGGCAAACTGGTTCGTAGAATCTCCGGAGGCAGTGGGGGTTGCGAGGGGGATAGAGCGCGGTTTGGGTGCCCCGAAACGGCAGCAGACGACTGCGAACTTTTGACCCGGGAGTCAACGGCAGGTGCGAGTTTGAAGTGCTGGCGCGGGGTATGGAAGGGGATCGTCGGCCCAAGATTCGGAATCACTACTAGGCGATTCCGTTGACGGACAAAGCTGCCGCCAGAGCCTGCATGTTGGCTCTGGTCGCGTTCTTTTTCTTATGCGAGACGGTAGCAGGCTCACGCTCCGAAGAACGTTTAGAATCGCCTGCGGGACAATCAAGCTTTCAACCTCGTGCTGCACGCAAGAGTGTTCTTCCCCACTCAATGAACTCGCGCAGTACCGACTCAACAAACCCCACCGGCACCGACACGTCTGCAATAAGCAATTCTTGCCTCAAATCTTTGGCAATGACTCTCTCCAAACTGTTTGAAGTCGCAACGAGAATTAGTCCATACTTGTCTTGAATAGCTCCCATGCCAATCTCGTCCAGATGGAATTGATCCCGAAGGTTCGGAATAACAACTGGGGCTTTCGTGTAATCGTACGAGTAGAAGGCATCATACACTGCCTGAAACACATCAGAAGCATGATTCTGTGCGAACGGAGAAAGCTGTCGCATCGCTTCTGTCTCAAGAATCGTACAAGCGTTTTCAATACTTGCCTGCAACGATATCCGGTCGTTCCAATCTCCCACTGGGACTTTACCGATCCAAAACCGGAACTGAACGTATATCCCGGAAAAATTGAGATACGATTCGAGTTCACCGACTTCGATTGCAAAACTATCGGTCTTTCCAAAGATCATCGCAACATTTCCTCCAATCGTTGGCGTGCATATTTCGTAATATTTCGTATCCCATCTCCAACGCCATCGATTCCGCTAAAGTGTGCAGTGCCATCATTTCCTCCAGAGAATCGGTAAATCTGGCCGTTCGCATTTCGGCCGTACCAATTCCTTGGGTTCACCGGATCGTCGGGGACCGCGTGACGAAATACTTCGTCAGCATCGACTGGTAGCGGTGTTTTTCCATGTCGTAAGGTCCCGGGTACATGGGCCGGATTAACGGAGTAGTTCGGCTTTGGACCTTCAAATCGTGGCAACTTCCTGTTTGCAGCAAGTACATCATCCAACTTCTTCCCATCAAGTTGCCTAGCGATTGCGGCAAGGTCAACTTCATCAGCATTCTTTCCAAGTTTTTTCGCAACCTGCTCGACGGTGAGTTCTATCGTCTCTCCTCCCGCCCGAAGGAACAGTTTACCGCCCTTGGCGATCGCGGTAATCGCTGTGCCCCCTGCAAATTCAATGGCCAGATCAATGGCAACCTGCCGAATCATGTGCATGATGAGTATTGCGGCAAGTGGTCCGTTCGCTCCTGCGGAGGCCGTGATATTTCCTTCTTCGTCACACTGGTCTCCAGCTCGATAGGTCGCGTTTTTCGTCTGGAAGTACACCTCGGAGATTGCAAACCTTATGGAGAACTGTTTGTCGTCGTCACTGAGTCCCGTCAGCGTGGAGACATGCATGTATAGTGATTGGTGTCTGAGGCCCGCATCAACAAATTGCTTTAGCCTGGACAGCGAGATTTGACCGCCACCATATTGAGGCCGGAGAGTAATCGTATCGCCCTCAACATGCCCTAAGTCATGTGACTGTCCATTGCGACCAAGCGAATCCTCTTCTACCCAAATCGCGATTTGGTCGTCGACGTCTACGAAGTCCAACCCCGTCGGATCCACCGCATTGGGCATGGAGTTGCCGACGTATCGTCGCAGGTTGGCGTCCCCGGCTGCGAAGCCGATCGGGTCTTCGCTCACGAACTGTGCCACACCGGGGTCATACCAGCGTGCGTCGTAGTACAGCAGCCCGGTCGCAGAATCCAGAATCTGGCCGGTGTAGGTCTGCAGGGGCTGGTACGCGGAATTGGTCTGTGACGTGATCGCCCCGAATGCGTTGTATTCGAGATGATTCACCAGCGCGGCAGTGCTGTTCCCGCTGCTGGCCATGGTGGCGACATCGGTTATTCGGAACGCATCCTTCCTGACTTGATCAATACACTTGTTCCCGCGACCGGACTAAGTATCTTTTTTACTTCGCTGCACTGATATTGAATTGCATTCACTTTTCTCACTGTTTTCCAGATCAACAAATCGCACCATCCATGTTGGTTCAACTCTGACGAGAATCGCACATGTCAACATGTGTTCACTTTCTCGTCGAATTCCAGCACTCCCGGGATTTAGAAAAATAACACCGCGATCCACGAAACATGACGGAATATGGGTGTGTCCGCTCACCACGAGTTCGCACCTCCCAGCCCACGGATCAAACTGAATTTCCTTCAGATCGTGAAGCACGTATGCATAGGAGTCTTCGCCAATCGAAATGAAATCATGCTCTGGAAGGTCAGCGAATTCCATGCCACGATCGTGGTTGCCACGTACTGCGGATACCGGCGCAATAGCGCGGAGAGCCTCCAGAATTGAGACGTCGCCGACATCCCCGGCGTGAATAATCCAGTCGACTCCCTCAAGAGACTCAATGAGTTTCGAATGCAGCACTCCGTGAGTGTCAGAGACGATACCAATTTTTTGCAGCGTTGAGTTGCGCATTCAGGATTACTCCCTTGGGTCAGTATTCGGACGAATCGCGGGGGGAACCGCGAGCGGCACAAGCGATTCTATGACGGGTGCTGGTCCATACAGGGGTTCGTCCCCGATTTTCGGAATAAAAATGGGACGCGAATGTGGAGCGAATCGAATTGATGGCCCTTCCATTGGCGAGTGAATCGTTGGCGCGAATTCAATGCGATCGGGTAAAGGACCTACAGAATCAAAGAACTCACTGGTTGACGGAGGAATCGCATAATCGATATCACTTCGTGTTACCCCCTTTTCCTTACCGATGTGAAGATTCGTGCCGACCCCTCGGCGAGTTCCTCGCGCCGCAGAGCCCACTACTTCAAGTGGGCGTCCGGCGGCGTTGACGCGACTCTGGATTACACGAATTTCTGCAGGACGAAGATCTCCGAGACGAGGTCTAGGTGACGCAAGAACACACGCGATTAAGCCGCGATACACAAGCATCGGGTCCGTCCACTGGCGTTTTAGTTCCTCTTTTGCATGGGGCAGAATGCTACCTGTTGCGAATGTCTCTACTTGTCCCGGCGTCAGATTCTCTCTGATCCCAAAAGCAAGCGTCTCCATCTGTTCGTACTTCGATCGATCTTCTTTAAGGAATTCGAGCAGGCGATGTGGTGGGACAATCCACGCTTCACGAAGTCGAGGTGGTCGCGATGGGTGATCGATCTAGCGAGTGATGGCACTGTAGTAACGAATGTACTCTTTGCCGTTAGTATCGCGTGCGTAATACGGCTTCACGAGCCAAACACCCGCTTCAAATTCTTTGCTGTCCCAGCGTGAATACGTGTCCGAATCATCTGAGCCCGGGATTCCAAGTCGGCGAGCAACCTGAGGGAACATGATTTCCCCTTGATACTGCACTCGTGGACCGCCGACGTTCGGTCGACCAAAGACCACCAACTCCATCTCCTTCTCCTCCAACCCCGTCGGATCCACCGCATTGGGCATGGAGTTGCCAACGTATCTCCGCAGGTTGGCGTCCCCGGCCGCGAAGCCAATGGGGTCTTCGCTGATGAACTGTGCCACACCGGGGTCATACCAGCGTGCATCGTAGTACAGCAGGCCGGTGACGGCATCCGGCTCGCGTCCGGTGTAGCTGCGTTGCGGCGAGTATTCGTTGCCTGTGCCACTCAGGCCCGGCAGATCGCCGTCGTTGGCGGTCCCCGTCTGTGGATTGTCGGCACTGACAGGCATGAAATGACGGGACGACCTTGCCCTGGAGGATTCGTTGCAACTCAGTCACGAGGTCGACCGTCGCGTGTGCGATTTGCTGTGAATGATCGCTAGTGAATCGGTATCTCTGACTGCAGAGTATCAAAGTGACTGCCGATTCTTGACCACATACGATGATTGCTGCGGAGATACACAGGACGCCCATTGCGGGGAAGTTCGTCTGCCATCGACACTTCATGGTCGGAAGAAGTCATTCGTCCGCCGGAAAGCCAAATGATCGGTGTGAAAATGGTCACTAGCCGATCATTCTCGATCGCTTCCGTGCTGAAGATATACATCTGTGGATAACCAGACGAATTCGCCCCCCGCCGCAAGTACAGGAATGCGCTGAAGTAGGTCACGATGCACAAGATCAACAGCGAGAAAGCCAGCGTTCGCCTTCTGATACGTTCTCGAAGTCGCGAATACATGGGGTGCTGCAGGTTCCAGGGACAGTATAATCTCTTATTCTGAGCTTTAGAAAGGGACCCAGCGATGGCTCAGAA